>CAZSHS010000003.1:92553-145198 GCA_964606665.1 uncultured Candidatus Obscuribacterales bacterium
TCCTTGGTCTCCTTATCAAGAATATCAGCAATTTGCTTGCTGTGCTCTTTGGTGAAGAAACCGGAATATTGTCATAACCGTAAAGACGAGCAATTTCTTCTATTACGTCAATCTCGCGCTGAACATCTTTTTCTCTGTAGCTAGGAGAAATCACTTCTAGGGTTTGAGCGTCTATTGAAGTTGTGATAAATCCCAGGGGAGCTAATAATTCGCCTGCACGACTAGAGTCTAGCGTGATCTCAAGTAATTTTTTTACTCGCTCCATACGCACCAATATTTTGTTTTGATTCTCTATCTTGTCACTACCAGCGGTGAATGGAGATTCAAGTGCTTGAGCACTTTTTTCTGTGCCGCAAATATCAACAATCAAATCGCAAGCACGCTCCAATGCCGTTTTAACGCTTGCTAGATCAACTCCACGTTCAAATCTCAGACTTGAATCGCTTGAAAGACCAAGCAATCGACTTCCTCTGCGCACTCGAGCCGGTTTGAACCAGGCTGCTTCTAAAGCGATATTTTTGGTGCTATCTGAAATTTCGCTATCTTTGCCACCCATAATTCCAGCAAAACCAACCGGAACGTCACCGCTCACAATGGCGAGAACCTCGTTTGTTGCGCAACGTTCTTTGCCGTCGATGCATAGCATTTTTTCGCCTTCGCGTGCTTTGCGTACAACAATTGACTTTGATGGAAGTTTGTCCAAATCGTAAGCATGCAGTGGTTGTCCCAATTCAAGCATGACATAGTTTGTGATGTCGACAATGTTATTAACAGGACGCAAGCCCATGGCTGTAAGCCTGTTTGCAAGCCAGGTTGGAGAGGGTTGAACTTTTAAATCTTTGATTGTGATTATTGAAAAATATTGGCAATCTTCACTGGCGTCGCTATCTATTTTGACTGAAAAATCAGATCCGCTATTAAATGTTCCGCCAAAGACTTTAGCTACTTGTTCGTTTTTGGTTTTGTTTTCAATCATTTTGCGACTGGTCAAAGCACAGACTTCGCGAGCCATTCCTTTGACGCATAAAGCATCACCGCGATTAGATCTTGTGCCTACGTGAAAAACTTGGTCGCTTATTAAATTGAGTAATTCAAGAGCGTTTTGACCCAGTTTGAGATCTGAAGATTCGCCAGGCTTTTTGAGCACATGAATTCCATCTACATCGCTTGTGGCTATACCTAATTCAGATGCGGAGGCAAGCATGCCATTTGAAGTGACACCTCTAATTTCGGATTGTTTTATGGGCAGACTTTCGCCGGTTTTGCGATTGATTACAACAGCACCCGGCAGGCAGACTGGTACTAACTGACCCACTTCAATATTTTGAGCGCCGCATACAATCTGGGTCGGTTCGCCATTTTCAGCTACGCGCATTTGAGTAACTCTAATTTTGTCAGCATCTGGATGCTTGTTAATTTCAAGAATCTCCCCCACCACAACTGGACCTGTAAGTCCGATTGTTTCGATTTCTTCCACTTCAAAAGCTTTCATGGTCAATTGATCTTTGAGATCTTCGGGACTGATGTCACTGAGATCAACGAATTGATTGAGCCAGGCGTACGAAAGTTTCATGCAAAAAGCCTCTTTAAAAAACTTGACTAGAACTGTCTGAGAAAATCCATGTGATTGGAATAAAAATATCGGATGTCTTTTATTCCGTAACGCAGCATGGCAAGCCGCTCAAGACCCATACCAAAAGCGAAGCCACTGTATTCTTCGGGATCGATACCAACGGCGGTGAGCACTGCCGGGTCAACCATGCCACAGCCAAGTAGCTCAAGCCAGCCACGCTGACCGCAAGTACGACAATTAGTTCCTTTGCCATCACAAAAAGGACATAGTGCATCAAGCTCCGCACTTGGTTCGGTAAAAGGAAAGAAGTCGGGCCTGAATCTGGTTTGAATTGGTTTGCCAAAACTACGGAAAAGGCGTTGAATAAACAGATTAAGTGTGCCTTTTAATTGACCGAAGGTAACGTCTTTGTCAATCAAAAGACCTTCAACCTGGTGGAAAAGCGGGAATTTACGTGCGTTCACTTCTTCGTTTCGGTATACACGACCTGGCGCGATAATTCTAAAAGGCGGTTTGCCCTTTTCCATTACTCTAATTTGTACAGTTGAAGTCTGGCTACGCAAGAGAGTTTCAGGTGAAATATTTGTGTAAAAAGTATCTTGCTCGTCGCGAGCAGCATGGTCTTGCGGAGTGTTTAAGGCGTCGAAATTATAATAGTCAGTTTCGATTTCAGGACCATCAGCGACACTAAAGCCCATGCCATAAAAAATATCGATAATTTCTTCGGTTACCTGGCTCAGTGGATGAGCGTGACCCAGGGCTAATCTGTTGCCTGGAAGTGTGATGTCGATTTTTTCTTGCGCCAGTTTCAACTCTAAAGACTGGTTGAAAACGTTATCTTTCTGCTTATCCAGGGCTTCTTGCACTTTCACTTTGATTTCGTTTGCCAGTTTGCCAACGATAGGACGAGTGTCTTTGTCCAGTCCGGACAGCCCTTGCAGAATAGATGTAAGCTCTCCTTTTTTGCCAAGTAATGATAAACGCAAAGCCTCCACTTCTTCGGCTGAGTTGGCCTCGATAATCGAGGTTAGAGCCTCAGATTCCATTTTGTGTAGTTTTTCTTCTATTTCGCTTACTGCCATAACGCCGCTTCCAGATTTGATCCGTCGCATCGCTCATCTAAATGTGAGCAATCTGCACAAAGCAAATTATCCAACCAAAGGGCCGCTGTACGCATATTTGTTTTATAGTTTTTGAGCAAAGTACACGAATATTTCCCAACTTGACCAATTCCACGCCTCGGGGCAAAAAGCCAGTTGTAAAACACGAAGGACTCGCCCCGACGGTGAGGGTTTCGGCTTTGGTTCTGGGTCCCAATGTGAAAGAGCCGCAAGTACTTTTAGTGCGTCATAGACGCAAAGGGGCCAATTACTGGGCGTTGCCGGGTGGTCGCTTGCATCATGGGGAGACTTTTCAGGAATGTGCTTTGCGTGAGCTTAAAGAAGAAACTGGACTTGAAGGCGCAACTGGACCATTTCTGTTCTTTTCTGAGGCGCTCAGTCCCAATAGGTCAAAACATATCATTCATGTTTGCATCGTTTGCAAAGTGAAGGGTGGCAAGATGCAATTAGGTGACGAACCTGTTCTTGCAGGCGTTGCTTATGTGAGTTTGGACGAAATAATGCGGCTCAATATTTACCCGCCGGTACAAAAACAGATACTTGACTACTCGCGCAATCATTACAATTCCAACCAAACTATAAACATTCAATATCTCGGCAATCTCTGGTTGTAGTATCATTTGTGCCCTGCTCAGAATAAGCAGTTATTGGAATTAGAGAGAGAATCGACGTCATGGCTCAGAAAAAAACACCTCAGCAACGCGGTATGAAACGCGCTCAAAAAGTGCTTGCTCGTTCGCAAAAAGTTGAAAAAGTTAGAAAAACTAGAGTGGTAGCTAAATTAGATCACGACCACGCCAATTGCGATCACGAAGGTCAAAAGTAATAAGTTTTGTCTTAAGACCAGTCTTCGCCAAAAGTAAACGGCACACTGCCAATGATAACGTCGTCTCCCGGCTCGATGCCGGCTTGAATTAGTGCGTCTATCACACCCATTTTTCTTAGCACTGTATATAAGTATTGAACAGACTCAGGGTCTTTCAAGTGTGTGACGGCAACCAGTCTTGCTTGACGCTCACCGTCCACATAAAATGCATTTTTAGCTCTGGTTATAACAAATGACGAATCCGGTTTTGGAAGCGCGTCTTCGTCTTCATCTGGAATGAAGTCTTCTTGTGGCTCTGCTTTTCTGTTTTCCATTTCGGTAAAGAGGTGTTTTTTCAGGTCTTCCATTCCAAAGCCTGTCATGCACGAAATGCCAAAGACGGTTGAGCCAGGAAATGCTTTTTTAACCATAGCCACTTTTTCGTCTACTTCTTCTTCAAGTACCAAGTCAACTTTTGACAATAGAATGATTTGAGGCAGCGATTTGAGATCGCCCCATGCTGCTAGTTCTTTATTGACCACGTTGATTGAGGCAAGAATGTCTTCCTGGCTTATGTCAACTAAATGGACAAGCAGTCTATTGCGCTCGATGTGTTTGAGAAACTTGTGACCAAGACCGTGCCCTTGGGCTGCACCTTCGATTAATCCGGGAATATCGGCTATCACAAATCCGTCACCGCCGTATGGAGCAGGTACTACGCCCAGATTGGGAGAAAGTGTAGTGAAAGGATAATCGGCAATCTTTGGTTTGGCTTTGGTCAGACGTTTGAGCAAGCTCGACTTGCCAGCGTTAGGCAATCCCACAAGACCAATGTCGGCAATTAGTTTCAAAACCAGGCGCAGAGTGCGCTTGACGCCGCCTTCACCGGGTTCGCAATGGTGAGGGGCACGATGTGTGGGAGTTGCCATCGTGGCGTTACCGCGTCCGCCACGTCCACCCTGGGCAACCAGGACTTTTTGTTCTTCAGTTGTGAGGTCGGCAATTATTTTGGACGAGTTGACATCGGTCACTACAGTCCCTACAGGGACTTTGATAATCAAATCCTCCCCTGCACGCCCACTTTTGTTTTTAGACCCACCCTTCTGCCCGTGAGGGGCTTCAAATTGAGTTTTGTAGTGGAAGTCGAGAAGGGTTCGCATATCTCGGGTTGCAACTAAGTAAACGTTGCCTCCCCGCCCTCCGTTGCCGCCAGCGGGACCCCCCATTGGCTCGTATTTCTCTCGACGCCAGGCCAGCGCGCCATTTCCGCCATCGCCGGAAGCTATATCTATTATTACTTCATCTAGAAACTTATTCATAATGTCTAATAATCATATATATTTTCAAAAAGGTGCATGATTTTAAAAAAAGGTGTCTATAGAAATATAGAAGTATTAGTGGAGGATCTGATCTTGGAAGAGAGAATTACAGTTCATGAAAAAGCTCGCGGTGAAACCATAAATGTATACATAGGCGAGTATCGCGGAACCAAATACTTGCATATTCGTGAATGGTACCTGGATAAAGATCAGGAAGAAAAGCCGACCAAGAAAGGCGTGGCTATTCCGGTAGAGAAAATTGACGCGTTGCGCGATGCTATTGATAGGCTTGTCCCTAAGAGCAAGTAAGTTCGGAAGTCTCAGGAGTTTCAGAATAATTGCAACCTTACGCATCTAAAGCGTTAATAACTTTCATTTTTCTTTTAAGTTTATCGGTCGCTGAATCCGTTTTAGCGCAAGAAACGACTGAAGATGAAATTGAAAAAACTCCATCCGCCTCAGTTCACTCACTTCACTTATCCAACTCTTCTCCCTTTCAGGGAGAGACCATAAAAGTAACTAGTACCGCTGGTGATGCGCAAGTATCGCCGGTGGTTTCATTTAATGGCGAAACATTTAAGATGTTTAGCTTGCAAGATAAAGAGGGTGGCACCAAATACGAAGCGCTCTTAGCTATGCCTGTACTTATCAAGCCGGGTTCTTATGTAATCAAATGCGGCTCACAGAGCCAGACTGTAAATGTGAAGAATGCACAATTTAGAGTGCAAAACTTGACCCTGCCTAAGGACAAAGATAATTTCAACGCATCGCCTGGTGAAAAGGAAGAAATGGCAAAAGCCAAAGCGACCCTGACTGATACCAAAATGTGGAGCGGTGTTTTTGCAAAACCCATCGACAATGCTCGCATGTCGTCTTCTTTTGGCGTTAGGCGCAGAGTGAATGGTAAATTGCTTCCCGATTATTTTCACTCTGGTGCTGATTTTGCTGCTGGCATTGGAACGCCTATAAAAAGTGTGGCACCAGGTACGGTGATTGCAGCTAGACCGCATAAAATAAGTCGGCTGCATGGTAATTTCGTTTGCGTCGACCACGGACAGGGAGTGGTATCAATCTACATTCACATGAATAGTATCGACGTCAAAAAAGGCGATCGTGTAGAGACCGGTCAAAAACTAGGAACCGTTGGCAGAACAGGTCGTGCCAACGGTCCACATTTGCATTTCGGAATTTACGTCAATCAAACGGCTTCTAATCCAAAATTCTGGTTTACTCAGAATTTCTAGAATGTTGCTGTTTGATTCCAGAACACATCTTTCAGTGTTTTGGCTGAGTTGGATTCGGTCGAGATGGTCACTGAAGAAGGTGCGAAGAGAAATACTCCGTCGCCGATTCGTTGTTGATGACCGTCAATGGCCCAGGTAGCTCCGGACAGAAAATCGACCACACGCTGTGACTGTTCGTTGTCTAACATGTGAAGGTTCAAGAGAACTGATTTTCTGTTTCTCAAATGGTCTACGATTTCAAGCGATTCTTCAAACTGGCGAGGCTCGATTACGAGTACTTCGCTAGAAGGAGCTGCGCTTGGGTGTTCGACTATGTTGGAATGTCTTTCTTGAGTCAACATCGGTTGATGTTGAGGTAACTGTGCGCGATTGCTGTCTAACGCCAACTGCCCGTTGGTCGCGTAGGCGCTATCAGAAGTTTCGAAAAGATCTTCAAAATCTTCCTGTTCATAATTATCTGCCGGTCCGAACCAAAAACTTTTGAATTTTGCTACTAAACTCACCGCTTTCCTCCTTAATGCCTAAATGCCTTGCCTGCTAATCCACCGAGTAAATACATATAAAAACCGCTAAATATCAAACTTTCGACTTGCTTGTGCCACCATCATGCTGAACGATCAAATAATGCTCTTCCAATTCTAATCATTGTAGCACCATATGCAATGGCTTCGTTCCAATCGTCGGTCATTCCCATCGACAATTCTTGCAGTTTTATTTGGTGCGAATTTTCCAATTCCATTTTTAGTTCGCTAAGGCCCCTGAAGCAACGGCGCCAAATTGATGGGTCTGAATTTTGGGGACAAATTGTCATCAAACCTTCAACTGAGATTGCATTCAATGACAAGATTTCAGCAAGGCTACTTCTCAGAGATTCAGGAGTGAAGCCACTTTTGCTTGGGTCTTCGAGCACTTTGACCTGAAGCAATATTTTCTGCACCAAGCCTCTGTTTGTAGCTTGCTCAGAGATTTCCTGGGCTAGGCGCAAGGAATCTACTGAATGAATTAAGTCGAAATTTCCAACCACTTGTTTCACTTTGTTGGTCTGTAAATGACCGATGAAATGCCAGTGAGACGATTGCACCAAAGCTGGTGACAAGTCGCTTCGTTTTTTCAAAGCGTCTTGAACTCGGTTCTCACCAAATTCGGTGACACCCAAACTGAAGGCTTCTTCCATTTGCTTGCAAGTGGCTTGTTTAGAAACGGCTATTATTTGGACTGGCTTATCGGCCAATATATTTCGTATATTAGCCAGCGCTTCAGCCAATGTCTCAGCCACCTTCTTCAGCCACACTCAATGCAATTAGGCACCGTCAGCAACGTCTACTATTAAGCACCGCAAGGACCTAATTTGTCAAGCCAAGCCACAATAATCGCTATTGTCTAAAACCAAGACATGTAGCGGATATAGACATGATCGAGTGATGGGGGTTTGAGGGTATGCGGTGTATATAGGGTGTTGGTGGTGCCATCCTAGGCGGTACCAATATTTCTTTTGAAAAGCATGTTATCTAGAAAGAAATTTACCGCTCCAGCGGCAAGAATTGAAGCGGTACCGGCTTTGAAAACACGTTTGCCTAGTGTGGCAAATTCAAAATTGAGCATACAGGCAAGCTCGAATTCTGCGCTTGCAAATCCACCCTCAGGTCCGACTATCAAATTTATGGCTTTTGTAGATTCAGTCTTTATGCCTTGTTCGAGCAGATGCAACAAAGGTGGTGACTCACCGCGTTCTTGCAGAAAGATATTAAGAGCGTCATTTTGGTTTGAAAGATCTTTTAAAATTTGATCCAGGCTACAAAGCGGTTTCAACTGTGGTAAGTAAAATCCCTCACTTTGTTCAGTTGCCTCAGTAGCTATTGATAACCACCGCTGGTATCTCTTTTCAAGATCCGCTTCTTTCAGGCGCACAACAGTGTGTTGTGTAATACAAGGCGCAATCGATGTCACACCAAGCTCGCTCAATTTTTGAATAGATAATTCGAACTGATCACCTTTAAGCAAAGCCATCACAATGTTTATTTGTGGACGGGTTGTGTCTATTGGCTCATGTGTGACAGAACTAATTTCTGCCACCACTTGGTTTCTGGAAATTTGAGAAAGAATACATATATAAAGATTGCCATCTCCATCGAGCAGTTCGAAAGTCTCGCCTGGCTTAGCTCGAAGTACTCTCGAAATTTGATGCACCTGATTTGGATTTGTCAGGGTGATGCGGGCATTAGCCTCGTCAATATGCCGTTTTGACACTATGAAACGATGAATGGTCATAAGCGCTAAGTATAATCGGCGAGTGATATAATTCCGAACATGGATTTGAAAGATTGGTTCGCTAAAAGGCGTGAGCGCCGTGAGCGAGAAAATTTAGAAGTCAAACAACTTCTTCCCACGGAAGATTATTGTGCGCTATGGAAGCGTTGCTTCCAGTGTCGCGAACTTCTGTACACAAGAGACTTGAGGAGTAATCTGCAAGTCTGTCCTCACTGTCAGTACCATTTTTGTATAGGTGCTCCTGACCGTATCGAACAATTAGCCGACCCGGGCACATTTGAAGAAATCGATTCAGAGATGCGCTCGTCTGATCCGCTTGAATTCATTGATACAGAGAGCTACAGAAAAAGACAAGTTGCGGCTGAGAAAAAATCTGGTGTAGTCGAAGCGATTATGACTGGAACATGCAAAATGAACGGTCATCTGACTGCCCTTGGCGTAATGGACTTTGCCTTCTTTGGCGGTTCAATGGGCTCTGTAGTGGGAGAGAAAGTGGCACGTTTGGTAGAGCGTGCAATCGAGCTTTCATGCCCTCTCATCATTATTTCGAGTTCTGGTGGCGCACGCATGCAGGAAGGCATTCTTAGTCTCATGCAATTGGCCAAAACCAGCTCAGCCCTTAAGTCCTATTACGAAACCGGCAATTTATATATTTCCATTTTAAGCGAGCCTACTTTTGGAGGTGTCACAGCCAGTTTTGCAATGCTTGGAGACATTATAATCGCAGAGCCCGGAGCCCGAGTGGGATTTGCCGGTCGTCGCGTAATTGAGCAAACTATTAGACAGAAGCTGCCTGCAGATTTTCAGACTGCCGAATACTTGCTCAAGCATGGTCAGGTAGACATGGTTGTGCATAGAAATGAACTCAAAGACAAGCTAACCAAGCTATTTGAGTTTCACCAAAAAAGGAATTCAGATAAAGACAAAACTTTGGTCCAGTCTAGCTCTAAAAAAGCAGGTGGCAAGTAATGCCTGAAGTGAAAAGACAAGTTCCGCTCGAATTTGAAAAGCCACTCAATGTTCTGGCTCAACAAATCGATAATTTGGAAGCGCAGTTACAAGAGCAACCAGACCTTGAGCCTGAGCTTCGACATTTAAAAGAACAATATACTAGTCTACGCAAATCACTTTATTCTAATTTGCGCCCAATCGATCGTCTAGCAATTGCAAGACATCCAGAGCGTCCCTACACACGAGACTATTTTGAGCGTTGGGATCCACAATGGATCGAATTGCACGGCGACAGACACGGCACCGATGATAGTGCTATGGTCGGTGGCTTACTCGATTTTGGAAACGATTTAAAAGTTATTGCGGTCGGGACCCAAAAGGGTAGGACCATCAAAGAAAAACAAAGTTGCAATTTTGGCATGCCGCAGCCAGAAGGTTATGCCAAAGCGCTTCGTTTGTTTAAACACGCAGAAAAGTTTGGTCTACCAATCGTCACTCTTATTGACACTCCTGGAGCCTATCCCGGTCTTGCGGCAGAAGAGCACAACCAGGCTCAAGCTATTGCTATTAATTTGCTTGAACTTTCGGGATTGACAGTGCCTGTGGTGGCAGTAGTGACAGGCGAAGGTGGATCTGGTGGCGCACTTGCAATAGGTGTGGCTAACAGAATTTTGATGCTCGAACACTCTGTCTATTCTGTTATTTCGCCAGAAGGCTGCGCCTCTATTTTGTGGCGCTCGGCTGACAAAGTTTCAGATGCCGCTCAATCCATGAAGATCACCGCTCGCGAAATCCTAGAGCTTGGTGTTATAGACGGTATCATCACAGAGCCCCTTGGTGGTGCGCACAAAGATCCTGAAGCTACTGCAAAGGCGGCTAAAACAGCTATTATGTCGCAGCTTGCCGAGTTAGTTAAAATGAGCGGTGGCGAAGTGAGGCATGACCGCCAGCACAAATTTAGAACTATGGGCAAATGGCGCGACCAGTAAAACTGGCACCATTTTATTTTGCTAGTGTCTTGGACGCTTTCGGCGTTTACCACCGTTTGGCTGATTCTTCTTAGCACCTGAATATTTAGAAATCATTTCGTCCGCTTGAGCTTTGAACGACGAGTCATTATCTACTTTTTTAAGTATAGCGATGGCACCTTCCGTTTTTCCGGCGTTGCCCTGTTGCTCGCCCATTCGTACATATAAGTGATTCATTTCCTCTTTGTCCGAGGCATTTAGTTTGCCCTGACTACTGAGAGTGTTGTAGACCTTTAATGCATCCTGGAATTTGCCTTGATTTACAAGCTTTTTCGCTTCTTGAGCCTCGTTTGTCCTTGCTACTTCTTCTTGTCCTTTGAAGAGTTGGGGTCCCAGTGTGAAAATCAAAATTGCTAACGCTAAAATAGCAAGAACCGAGGGCAAGACCACTCGTTGCAAGACTGAAGCTTCGCTTCTGCCTCTGACAAAATCGGACTTATTAATTTGATGTCCCTTTTGCGAATCGCTTTGAGCTTGGCGCATCTGCTGGCGCATCGCCGCCACTTGCTCCGCTATGCGTTCAGCTTCGCTTGCGTTATTTAAAGCATTCATATCAGCCACGCTGGCAGTGGCTGGATCTAATTGTGATTGGCTCTGGGCTTGAGCTTGCTGAGCTCGATACTCATCCATCGCAAGGGCAGCATAATCAATTGCACCGGTGCCGCGTTGAGCCGGAATACTAACTTCCTGACTGGTGTTGCGTCTGTGCAGATGCTCGTCTTGAGCAAGGGGACCTGGTTCTATTTCGCGCGAAGCGTTTCGTGGTTGTGATTGGCTTGAGGGTTTGGCTGGTGACTTGATTGATTCTTCTAAAGCTGTTGCCATTTCTTCCATAGTCTGGAAGCGGTCGTTAGGATTTTTAGAAAGAGCTTTGTTTACCACTTCTTCCAGTGCATCGGGGAAAATCAACCCCGGTTTGACCTGATTTAAGGGCTTTGGTGGCTCAGACAAATGCATCGACATTACACGAATTAGTTCGTCTGAATGAAAAGGCACTTCGCCTGTGAGAGTTTCATAAATGACTATCCCAATAGAGTAAATATCGCTTCGGCTGTCAACTTTAGAACTAGTACACTGCTCTGGACTCATATAAGTGGGGCTGCCGCACACAGTGCCAGTGCGCGTGATTTTGGCTGATTCAGATTCTTCTACAATGCGTGCGATACCGAAGTCCACCACCATGGGATAGAGCTTTTGTCCGCTGCGCTCTACCAAAACAATGTTTTCTGGCTTGACGTCGCGGTGCACGACTCCGTGTCTATGCGCTTCTCCAAGAGCCGAACATACTTGAGTCAAAAGTGGAATGGCCGCATCTAGGGACACACGCTCATTTTCGGATAAATAATCAGAAAGCGGTGTTCCTACAAGCAAGTCCATAGCTATATAAGGACGATTACCTTGAGGAATGACGCCAAAGTCGTAAATAGTAATGATATTGGGATGTGAAAGACGGCTCGAAGCTTTAGCTTCTTGACGAAAGCGCTTGATAAATTCTTCGTCTGACACTAGGTACTCGTGTAAGACTTTGATAGCTACTTCGCGACCAATTAATTCCTGAACTGCTTTATATACTGTCCCGGCTGAACCTTGGCCTATGACCGACTGAATACGATAGCGACCTTCGATCACCATGCCTAATAAAGGGTCTTCGCCAACTGTAACCATATTCGAACCGTCACGAGGGCAGATTTCCTGCTCTTGTGAGGTCTGAAAATTGCATACGAGGCAAAGCTTCATGGCTTAATTAGAAATAGAAACGCCAACTAAGGGCCTAATGTGTAGTAAAACTCGATCAAAAACTAAGAATTGCCCATTAATCTTATATATTACTTTTAAGTACCACTACTTGGTACGAACAAACCTTTTTCCTTAGAAGCCAAGATGGTTGCCTTAATAGATGCCCATGTGATGCGGCTTGGTAAGCAATAGAATCGAGCAATAAAATTGAACCCGAGAAACAGTACCAATTATCAGAACCTTTGATGACCGAAGAAACTAAAGAGCAAGCAAAACCAAAAAAAACAGCCCTTCTGCTGATTTTTTTCACCGTTTTTATAGACCTGGTAGGCTTCGGGCTTATAATTCCCGCCCTTCCTTCCTATGCCCAGCGACTTCACGCCAGTGAATTTACTGTGGGAATGCTCATTGCTAGCTATTCTTTGATGCAGTTTTTCTTTACGCCTATTTGGGGGCGTCTATCCGACAAGTTGGGACGTCGTCCTATGCTTTTGTTCAGTCTTGCTGCTTCAGCCGTCGGTTATCTCATTTGGGGCTTAACTGACTCGCTCTGGATGCTTTTCTTATCTAGGCTCGTTGCCGGTTTTGGTAATGCCAATATTGCCGTGGCACAGGCGTATATAACCGACGTCACATCACTTGAAGATAGAGCTAAAGGTATGGGACTCGTGGGTGCCGCATTTGGCTTGGGATTTGTAATCGGTCCTGCCATAGGCTGTGGTTTGAGTGCGATGGGAATGGGGCTTTCGTCCCTTGGTTTTGTGGCGTTTGGCTTTAGTTTGCTAGATTTGATTTTGACTGCCTTTCTTTTACCTGAACCAGAAAAGCGCTCGAACGCGGGTAATGAACGTTTTGGCATCAGTCCAAAATTCTTTTTTGACGTACTTTTAAACGCCAGACTTAAAGTCTCGCTTGTCATTTTCTTCATTTCCACTTTTGCGTTTGCCAATATGGAAGCCACTCTTATTCTGCTCACAAACAAAATTTTTAAATTCAACGATGTACAAAATATGCTCATGTTCCTTTATATCGGAATTTTGATGGTGTTTGTTCAGGGTGGATTGATTCACCGACTGAACAAAAAATATGGCGAGAAGAAGCTGATTATCATAGGAACAGCCCTTATTGCAATTGGTCTGGTTTTTACACCGATCTCACAAAACCCAGTCGTGCTCTATATCGCGCTTGCAATCCTTGCTCTGGGCTCTGGAATAAATACTCCGGCCAACCAGAGCATGTTATCTAAGCTCGCCCCCAGTGATACTGCAGGTGGTGTGCTGGGAGTGGGACAGTCTCTATCCACTCTGGGGCGAATAGCGGGACCTATTGTAGGTTGCTTTGTTTTTGAAAAATTGGGATCGCAAAGTCCATATATGATTGGAGCGGCGGCCATGGTGATTGCTTTTGCTTTGGGCTTTATGTTGCCAGAACCGAGTCCGGAAGCCGCTTGATGTCAAGTGTCGCGTAAGCTCAATGCGTTGCAAAATGAAAAAATATGTTATGATTAAAAGTAGCTTAGCATTGTTTCGGGTGTGCTAGAGAAAAGGCAGTACAAAAAATGTACTCTAAAACCCGGAAAGAAATTTGAAATCACAGCTTTCCAATTTGTCGTATCAGGTTGTTAAACCGCACTAACTGTCAGTATCGAAATCGAATTATGGACTTACGTAAAATAAAAATGACTCCGCAAACTACTCAAGCAACACCTCCTAAACAGGTGCAAAAACGCTATCAACAAGATTTGAAGAAATATCAGCAGCAAATCGCCAAAAGCAACAAGGTTGCTGGTCGTAATTGCGCTGCGTAGGCTGCTTGACAGGCTAGATCTTAGCTGTCGGTAGAAGTACTTCTTTGCCACTTTTTTGCTTCTCAATTGCAAATCGATCCCTAAAGATAGTTAGAGTAAATCCAATAGCAGTGCTATAGGATTACTAGATGCAATTCTCTTACTCAACTTTCTTGGGGATTCTTTTATGAAAGCTATGGTTTTGGCTGCCGGGGTCGGGTCTCGATTAGAACCGTTAACATCATCCGTGCCTAAACCGCTTGTTCCAATTGCCAACACACCCGTGATGGAACATATAATCGAGTTGCTTGCCAAACATGGCATCAAAGATATCATTGCCAATTTGCACTATTTGCCAGAGCAAATCAAAGACTATTTCAAAGACGGTAGTGATTTTGGCGTCAAACTGCGTTTTATGCAAGAAGACGAACTTACCGGAGATGCTGGCGGTGTGCGTGCTTGCAAAGATTTTTTAGGTGACGGCACTTTTATCGTCTTAATGGGAGACCTGGTCACAGACGCAGACTTGACCAAAATTGTAAGCGAGCACAAAGCCAAGAAAGCGATTGCGACTATTGCTTTGAAAAAGGTAAAAGACGTTCAACATTTTGGTGTAGCAGTTCAGGACGAAGAAGGATATATCAAAGGATTTCAAGAAAAACCAAAAGCCAAAGATGCGCTTTCCGACATGGCTTCAGCTGGCATTTATGTATTAGAACCTGAAGTATTCGATCATATTCCAGAACATGGAGTTTATGGTTTTGGACGTCAACTTTTTCCCACTCTCATAGAGAAGGGCTTGCGAGTTTACGGCAGTACGATTGAAACATATTGGTCTGATGTTGGCACCCACGAACAATATAAGCAATCTAATTTCGATGTTTTGAATGGTCTTGTGAAGATAGCTGAACCACTCGATCTAAGAGCTAGGCGCGTGGAAATGCAAAATGCTGTAGTTTGGATCGAACCTGGCGCAGAGCTAAGTGAGTCGGTGGAAATAGAATCTGGAAGCCGTGTTTTAGTTGGTGCAGGAGCGCATGTTGGAGCTTTTGTAAAACTTGCTGGCGTAGTTGTTTTAGGAAGTCGCTGTCATATTGAAAAAGGGGCAGTGATACAAAACGCAGTGCTGTGGTCTGACTGCATAGTTGAATCAGAGCAAGTGGTGAAAGACAGCATTTTAGGCAAAGATTGTATGGCAGAAGTCTGCTCAAAGCCACGTGAGGTGGCTGCTGTAGCGGGCGGTTCACCTCGGTCTTAAAGCTAGACAGCTAAATAATCAGGAGTTGCCTGACGCAACGGCTTGAGGGGCAGTGTCAGATTGAGCAGCTTTCCAGATTTCCATCCAGAGCCAATAATCGTAAGGGCTTAGCGTCTCGTATTCTTGAGTTCCTTCGATTTTTTTTGGCGCAAGTAAACACAGCCATGTGTGAGGGTTTGGAAAACGCTTGGCCAGGCTGTAGCAATCTGCCATCCAGAGAATTTGATCTGTTTTGTTATTGGTAGCCATACAGGAGCCCTATAAAAACCTAGTCGGAATCTAGATGGAACGGCACATGGTTGTCATTTGCATCTTCTCCTAGTCTTTTACCCAAACAAAGATATCCCGAAACTGATTTAAGAAACCAAGTCCCATTCTGGTTTTCTAGAATACAAAAGAGTGGAGTTTTGCAGGTATTTAACCTGGCGGCCAAATCATTTGTCGTCCACCTAATAAATGTAGATGTAAGTGATGCACTGTTTGACCGCCATCGTCGCCAGTGTTGATTACTAGTCTGAATCCATTTACCAAATTTAGTTTTTGTGCAAGCTGTGTGGCATGCACAAAAAGTGTGCCAAGCAATTTTTTATCTTCCTGGCTTGAATCGAACTTACTTATATCTTTGACGTGTTGTTTGGGAATGATCAAAACATGAGTTGGCGCCTGGGGACTGATATCGTTGAATGCGACTAGGTCGTCCGTTTCAAGCAGAAAATTACTTGGTATTTCGCCTTTGACAATCTTGCAGAATATGCAATTTGGGTCGGGTTGTCGAGTGCTAGATTCTAAGCCCATTCTAAAGCCCCTTTTAAAAAAGAATAGCCAGTTTTCACTTCAGAGTTTATGCTATTAGGCGACTCGTTTGAGGAGTAAATTTTCCATGACAACTGAAAATCAGTTGCTGCAAAAATGTCTGGTGCTACAAAAAGCTTTGTTCTCTTCCTTGCGATTGAAAGAAGTGCTTGAAGCTGCAGTCAAACAATTCGCCGAACTTAGTGGCGGTGCCAAAGTCGCTATCTTTCTTTCAGACAATGAAAACATGTCATTTAAGCTCATGTCTGAAAAAGGTTATTCTCCAAAAACTTTAGTCAAAATGCGCGAAGTGCCTTTTGCTGCTGAGAGCTTGCTCAAATCGGTGGTACAAAAACGCAAACCAGCATCGCACAAAAACATGGCTGAGGCAGTGGGCATCAGTGCTGACATCATGAAGGGCGAAGGTTCCAAAGCGCAAATGGCGCTACCACTTATTTCGCACAACCTCCTGGTTGGTGCTATTTTGATGGATTTGAGCAAACCAGAAGTTATTTCTTACGCTGATTTTTATAACGAGGTTGCAGGAATAACATCACTTGCAATCGCTAATTCCATTTTGTTTGGTCGTTCCGAATATGAACGCGAGCGCGTTTCGACCATGTATAAAACAGCCTGCTCATTGACGTCTAGCATGTTGCAAATCAATGAAGTGTTGCAAATCGCGTCGGATACAGCAATCGTGCTTGGTAATACACCTTGCTGCGCTGTTCTTTTGATTGACGAGTCACACAAAAAATTTCGCCTGGCAGCGTTCAAGGGTCTTGAAGGCTCAAGCTTGAACGAGTTCGATCTCACCGTGTCAGATTCAATTGCGGGCAATGTGCTCAAATCGGGCAAAATTGAATATTTCGGCGACGAGCAAAGACGTCCTTATGGCATGCCTAAAGCCACTGGCGGAAGCGAGTTCCGATCGGTACTGTCCTTGCCTATCCTTGCCGATTCAGGTACGAAGGGCAAGAAGAACGGCATTGGCGTGCTTCAAGTTTTCTCCACCGAGTTCAAAGCGTTCAATAAAGAGCAAATAGAATTGCTTGAGTCTCTTTGCTCTCAAGTCGCCGCTTCGCTTAGCGTGGCGCTGACTCATCAAACCGCCGCTGCCCAAGCCTCTTATGACGCAAATACAGGTTTGTACAACCGACTTTATTTTGACGATGTACTTCCAAAAGAGGTTGAGCGTGCCCAACGTCATAAGCATCAGTTGGGACTTTTGCTCATCGATATAGATCATCTTGGTCAAATCAATGATCATCTTGGTCAGAAAAAAGGTGATGAGGCAATCGCTTATGTTGCTGCCAAAGTGAAAAAGACTTTGCGCGATATAGACATTGCATGTCGTTATGGCGGCGAAGAAATTGTGGTCATTTTGCCTGAAACACCCGAACAGAATCTAATTATGGTGGCGGAACGTTTGCGCAAGAGCATTCGCAATGAGACCGCTCCTGGTGTAGGCACAGTCACGGTTTCAGTTGGAGTTACCTCATATCCTAATCTGGCATCGTCCGCTCAAGAACTTGTAGGTACGGCTGAACAGGCGGTGAACATCGCTAAATACGAAGGGCGTGACAAGTGCGTTTTGGTTAGTTTGCCAGACGCCATGCAGCCTGGCGATGTTTCTTGGGGTGACTTAGCGAAACAAGCAAAACTTGCAGTTGTTGCTGAGCGACAGTCTATGCTGCACAGCCGCTTAGATGTAAGCGCTGAATACGCCTCCTGGCTCCATGCTCCACCGCAGCTAGTGAGCAAGAAGAAGAAATAATTTAGAAATTATAAACGAGAAAATTAAGAAAAAAGCGCAAAAACTCAGGGTTAGTCCCTAAGTTGAATACACTTTCTCTATAGAGAGTCCTCTTCGTGTCACCTTGCAAATGTGCAAGAGCTGATAGATGAAGGACCCCGGTTTTATCGCTTCTGGACCCTTAAGGAGGAACCAAGCATTGGCTACAGCATCTGCTACTAAATTAACCCTGAAACCACTCGCCGATAGAGTTGTCGTCAAGAAACTCGAAGCTGAAGAAAAAACAAGCGGCGGAATAGTTTTGCCAGATTCAGCCAAAGAAAAGCCACAACAAGGCGAAATTCTGGCTGCTGGTCCTGGTCGTTTCGACGATAAAGGCAATCGTCAACCAATGGAAGTTAAAACTGGCGACAAAATCTTGTTCGCTAAATATTCCGGAACCGAAGTCAAAATCGAAGGCGTTGAATATTTGATTCTCGCTGAACGCGACATCCTCGCAGTAATCGGCTAATTCAAATTCAAATATTAAGGAGATAACACTCAATCATGGCTAAACAGATTGTATACAGTGAACAGGCTCGTCGCGCTCTTGAGCGTGGTGTAGACCAGGTTGCTAACACAGTAAAAATTACATTGGGACCTGCTGGACGTAACGTTGTTCTTGAAAAGAAATTCGGCGCTCCACAAATCATCAATGACGGCGTAACCATCGCTAAAGAAATCGAATTGGAAGACAAACTCGAAAACGCTGGCGCTCAGCTCGTCCGCGAAGTTTGCACCAAAACCAATGATGGCGCCGGCGACGGTACCACCACTGCTGCAGTTCTTGCTCAAGCAATGGTCAAAGAAGGTTTGAAAAACGTTGCAGCTGGCGCTAACCCGATGATTCTTCGTCGTGGTATCAACAAAGCCGCTGAGTTTGCCGTTGAAGAAATCAAAAAAATGGCCAAGCCAGTCGAAGGCAAAAAAGAGATTACTCAAGTTGCCACCATCTCTGCTGGTAACGATGAAGAAATCGGAAACATCATCGCTGATGCTATGGATAAAGTTGGCAAAGACGGCGTTATCACCGTTGAAGAATCCAAATCAATCCAAACTGAGCTTGAAGTTGTTGAAGGAATGCAGTTCGACAAAGGCTATGTTTCAGCTTACTTCGTAACCGATGCTGAGAAAATGGAAGCCGTCCTAGACGAGCCTTTCATCCTCTGCGTAGACAAGAAAGTAAATCTTCTTGCCGACATGGTTCCAGTACTTGAGAAAGTTGCTCGCTCAGGCAAGCCTTTCTTGCTCATCGCTGAAGATGTTGAAGGCGAAGCACTCGCTACTTTGGTTGTTAACCACTTGCGCAAAGTACTTCCTTGCTGCTCAGTTAAAGCTCCTGGCTTTGGCGATCGTCGCAAAGAAATGCTCAAAGACATCGCCATCTTAACTGGTGGACAAGTAGTGTCTGAAGAAACCGGCACCAAATTGGAAAACGTTTCAGTTGAAATGCTTGGTCGCGCTCGTCAAGTCATTGTCAGCAAAGACAAAACAACAATCGTTGCTGGTAAAGATTCTAAAGAAGAAGTTCAAAAGAGAATTGCAGTTATCAAACGTCAGATTGAAGAATCCGATTCTGAATTCGACAAAGAAAAACTGCAAGAGCGTCTTGCCAAATTGGCTGGCGGCGTAGCCGTTATCAAAGTTGGCGCTGCTACTGAAACAGAATTGAAAGATCGTAAATTCCGTTTTGAAGATGCTCTCAACGCAACCAGAGCTGCTGTCGACGAAGGCTATGTTCCAGGCGGCGGTACCACATTGCTCAACATCTCACAAAAGATGGAAGCCAAATCGAAAGAGCTTCATGGCGATGAGCGCACCGGTTTTGAACTGGTTATGAAATCATTCGAATACCCAGTTCGTCAGATTGCCGACAACGCCGGCTTGTCTGGTGAAGTGGTCGTCGAAAAGATCAAAGAGAAAAAACAAGACGGTTGGGGATTCAATGCCCTTAAAGCAGAATACTGCGAAATGGCTAAAGCCGGAATCATTGACCCTGCTAAAGTAGAGCGCTTCGCTATTCAGAATGCCTCTTCTATCGCAGCAATGTTCCTCACCACCGAAGCTCTTGTGGTAGACATGCCCGAAGAGAAGAAAACTCCAGCTATGCACCCAGGTGCTGGCATGGGTGACTTCTAATCGAAGCCTAAAAGCTAGAAAGACCGAAAAAAAGGACTCCGCTGGTGCGGGGTCCTTTTCTTTTTTCTGTAATGCCCGTGGAATAAGCCTTTGTGGTCTCGACCGATTTAGTTGGTAGGAACCTTCTGAACCATAACCGTTAACGGTTATGGTTTTAAAAGAAGGCTATTTATAAATGCTGAAATTGCTGCGACCCCAGTAATTGCTCAGTTCGCGTCCTTTATTGCGAAAATCGGTTCCAGATGGATGAATTCCACCATTGGCGTATCTGTTATCGCCCCACTGGCGAATAGTCATTTTGACTGTACCTACGTCAACTCCTTGATCTCTCAGCCCCAGTTCAAGCGCTACTCGTGGACTTACATCCAATTCGCGCGGTTTACGTCCCACGTGAGGAGATGCATCACTTCCCTTGTAGTGAGGACCGTCGTTATTAATGCGCACACCAGTAACAATTTTCGTTTGACCGGTTTTGGGATTGTAAAACTCAAGGTCCACTATGGTGTTGAAAGGCAGAGTTCTGTGTGCCGCCGTTAAGCTGTTGGGATCGAATTTTTCCATCATTGCTGTATTTTGACTTGAATACCAGGAAGTAACCACGTCTCGTGACCGACCTTCAAGCTGGGGACCGCCAACGGGTAGTTCTTCTATTTTGGGAGGTTTTTTTGGGTCTGCGGTCGTGAATGATTCAAGTTTGTTTGGTACTGCCTGCCCTTGTGCTTCAATTTTTTTTGCTGGTGCATCTGAACTGGGGGGATAGAGCCATTTGCGAAAACTGTCGAAAAACTCGAAAGGAGAACTAAACATTCCTGCAACTTGAATGTTCTCTTCTGGATTCATTTCTTTCATAGCTGACCGCCATTCGCTCAAAGATGAATCAAAAGCTTCATTGAGCGGACTTTGGAAAGCTAGGTCTGAAGAGACCCGCTCTTTTTTCGGAGATTCTGGAAAATTTTCATTTTCTGAAGAAGAAGGTTCTACAGTCATAGCCTGCCGGATTCCAAGGGATAGTAAAATTTTAGGTCCAAAAGGTGATAAGTCAATATGTGTAAGCGTTTTGGGCGTCGTAAGCGTCCCATTTTTTTATATATTTTCTGGGAGAGGGTATGTAGAAGACATAACATCTATTGATTTATTATTAAAAGCGCCTTATCATGGATTGCTCTCTTCTCTTGGAAACCCTTAGCGATGCCTCAAGCACAACAAGTTGAAACTGAGGCTCCTGCTCAGCTGGACCGCGGACCTGCCGGGGGAAGTGAAGTTCAGGATTTGTTCACAAGGCTTAGTGCAGCATGTGATACGTCGACTTTTTCGTTTGCAGATAAGTCTCCCAGAGATCTTGTTCAATCGACAGCCAGTTCCATAATAAATGGAAACTGCAGCTGGGACAGAGTTTCCGCAAACCTGAGTAACTTACAGGCTCAAGGAAAATTGTCTGACATTGCTGATTACTTTAGTAATCATTTTTCACAGGATGTTAGAACTCTGCTTGTTGGAAGTTTTCCGGAGCATACTTCGACAATAGATAAATTTTTCGGCAAAACTACAGATCAGGCAAATACAACAGGTAAGCCGGACGATCCTATGCTCGGGGGATTGAGTAGAGAGCAACTGGAAACTGTCCACAGTAAGTTTCCCGCTTTGAAAGGCGTAATTAAGCCCGAGGTTCTGGGTGCGATCATTCAAAATGAGACCGACAACACATATAACTGGAAAGATACTTTGTCCGAATTGCCTTTGAAGACTTTAGCAGTTTTTGATCGAAATTTTGGTAAGGGAGATGGAACTGCTTGGATTAGTTCCTGGAATATGGAAGAGTTGAGGAATAAAGTCAAAAACTCAGACGGAACTCCTTGGTATCAAAGATGGGCAAATAATATTGAGCTTAAGGTGAAAGAATCCGTACTTGGAATGTCTATTGGAGATGCTCAAATTCAGGTTCGAAATATACTCAGTCTTCAGGAGCAAGAAAGAGCTGCTGGACGTGAGGTACCTAAGGTTTCGACCAGCTTCACGGCTGAAGGTTCAGCAAATTTAGTTGCTGCATATTTCACTAAGTCCATTGAATTACTTTCTAATAACCAGGCCACAGATCCTAAAAAGAATCCATTTCTAGACTCCACCAGACCCTCAGTAGTGAGAGGCTTTAAGGAAGCGCAGGATTTGTGGAATTCAGGCGATCCTGTTCTGAGAGAACGCGCCGTCATGATGACTTATAATGCTGGCATTTCCAATTCAGATCCTGAGGCCTGGAATCCAGAGCGTATCTTAAAGCATTATCTTGGTCGCTAAAAGATTGGTGTCTATCTAGCCTTGGTACTATATGTAGTGCTAATTTTGCTTGGTTTACCATTGTTATATTTGTAGTTTGTAACCTTCCAAACGGCTTTCTTAGCGGGTTTGCGATAAGAAATTCTTTTGGTGCTACGCGATTTCGCTCCACGCCCACGCGCAATCTCAGTTATTTGCGAAGACATTGCTTGACGTTCGTGCACTGTCCGTGCTCTGGTAGTTGCTGGTGCTGGAGTGACCTTAGTCGGCACGTTAGCTTGAGGTTCAATTGGAACTACCAACTGCCCTCTGCTGATAGTTTCGTCGTTAACTTCAGCCTTGCTTTCGTTTTTGGTCGTTGCCTGAGATGTGGACCGAGTATTGAGCGGCCCGCCCGACATCGACTCGGCTTGAGCAGCCGGCAAAGCAACAAAGCTAGCTACTGCTAAAATAATGCCAACAGTGGCACTGGTTGTAATACTCGATTTCATTTCTGCCTCCAAAATCTAATTGGTGATCGCTTCAGACTGTTTTGCGACCGGAGATAAGTTCAAATACAAAAAGAATACCGGCGACTAACAAAAGGGTGTGAATCATATCGCCACCAAAATGTGTCAGAAAACCGACAAACCATAATAAAAGAATCAAACTCAAAATAGTATACATAATAAGTCTCCTTAACTCTCCAGGACTTCATCCGCCCTAATTTTTGGATAGCATAGACGTTTAATCTAGTGCCGTTTTCAATTCAAAATGAACGGGCAAAGTACTTCAAGAAGCCCTTGCTGCCGGGAGTTATGCGATGCCCTCAAAAACCTCAGATGCGCTGTTAGATCCATTGATTAGCTTGAAAAAGGAATTTTTGGACGATCCTTATCCTACCTATGCGCGCTTGAGAGAAGAAGCTCCCGTGTTCTGGAGCAAAAAGGGCGATTATTGGCTTGTGAGTAAATACGCCGACGCCAATGATATCTTGCGCGATTTGAGTTACGAAAAGGGTCCTCCTAAGTGGAAAACAATAGATCCGTTAATAAAGTTGTTGCCGCAGCTTTTTCCAAATCTTAAACAGCAATTCCAATTTCGCGGCAAGAGCATGCTTCAACAAAACCCTCCGGATCACACACGCTTGCGTGGACTGGTAAATAAGGCCTTCACGCCTTCTATGATTAGTCGAATGCGCACTCATATTCAGGATATCGCCGACAAATTAATTGATCAAATTGAGTCCAAAAAAACTGGTGAAATGGACCTTGTTGCAGAATACGCATATCTTTTGCCTATCACGGTTATTTCAGAAATGCTTGGTATTCCCGAAGGTGATCGCGAACAGTTCAAGAGCTGGTCTCAATCACTTACAGAAGCGCTTGAGCCCACTTTTTCTTTGCCCAAAATTCAGAAGGCTGGCAAAGCAAATCGAGAAATCATCAAGTATTTGACACCGCTTGTGGAAGAGCGTCGCAAGAATCCACAAGATGATCTCATAAGTGCACTGGTGCAAGCAGAAGAGGCTGGCGATAAGCTTTCTTACGAAGAATTACTTGCAAACGTGATACTGCTATTGGTGGCTGGGCATGAAACCACTGTTAATTTAATTGGCAATGGTACCCTCGCTTTATTGCGTAACCAAGATCAACTCGATCTTTTGCGCTCTAAACCAGAACTTATTAATACGGCAGTGGAAGAATTTCTTCGTTATGAAAGTCCAGTGCAGCTTGTTCGACGTCAGTGCGGGCAAGATCTAGAATTGGGCGGCGAAAAAATGAAAGAAGGTCAGTCGATGTTCCTATTAATAGGTTCAGCTAATCATGACCCTGAACAGTTTGAAAATCCCGACAAGCTCGATATTACCCGCACTCCCAACAAACATTTGGCATTTGGAGCTGGAATCCACCACTGTCTAGGATTTTCATTGGCTGGGACCGAGGGACAGATAGCAATTAACACCTTAATCAATCGCCTCCCTAATCTTGCGCTCAAAAAGGGTGCACGCTTGGAAGTGAGAAAACCATTCGCTTTAAGAGGTATGAAAGCCATACCAGTAATCTTTTGACCAAATCAAGCCCTATACGGTTCGAAAAACAAATATGGCTTATTCTGCCAGACTCCTGATTTTACTTTCAGAGGTCCGGCTGGGTTTAGTTTGAATGCAACTTGATTGGGGCTTGCGTTGATCGTCTCGATTTTTGACTGGCAAATCCAGGACCAGTCAACTGCGCAGACAGCTTCGCTCAAAGTGGGAAGGTCAGCCGCGCTCACTATTGCAGGCTCTATAGCAGCGGACGTTTTATTTGGTTTGAGCACGAAGCCTACACCACTTGCGAGTTTCAGGTAAAAACAGTCTAGGCTGCTTTGGGCCGATTCTATGGTGTGCCCGGCTAATTCTTCGATTTTATTTGGAACTTGAGTATTCATGGACTAAATTCTAACATTCCATGCTGCTAGACTGTTGCAATGAATCAAAATGTTCCAGATGAACCAGATAAATCAAATAAATCGAAAAATCCACATCAAAAAGATTGGACCAAAACATATTTTCATCGCTATCACAATCTGACCAAGCACACGGTCGAGAAGCTCTTAGCAAGCGGAAGGTCACTGGACTGGAAGAATCAGCCTGATCCTTTCAGGCATTATGAAGCAGAACTGGTAGAGCTACCGGAGCTTGAATTGCTTGAACCCGAAAACAACATAGGCTTCTTCGATTTGCCTGCACCACAGGCAGTGCCGTTTGATTTTTCTTTTTTATCTTCTTTGTTATTTAATAGTTTTGCCATTTCAGCCTGGAAACAGGTTGTTGGAACCAATCATAAATGGGCGCTGAGAGTAAATCCATCGTCTGGCAATTTGCACCCGACCGAGGTCCATCTTTTCTTCGAGCAGGGAGCATTTCACTATCGTGTAGACGAACACAAGCTGGAGAGGCGCAGCTCCATAGATATGCGAGCGCTGCTTTTTGCCGAGCTTGGCTTGAGCGAAGATTTTGCGCCACCACTTTTAGTGTGCCTGTCTTCTATATTATGGCGCGAGGCATGGAAATATGAATCGCGAGCCTTCAGATATTGCAATCACGACCTTGGACATGCGCTTGCTGCACTAGAAACCTCGGCAAATATTCATGGTTGGCACACGGTTGATTTTGGACTTTTCGACGATAAAAAAATGACCGACATTTTAGGGCTTTCGCTCAATCAAGAACATCCATTGTCTTTCGTCGGTTTGTATCCAGAGCCAAAACCTGCATTTAAAACAAAGAAAAAGGATGGGTTTATTTCCAAAACCGTAGCCAAAAACGAAAGCAGTCGGATTGTTCAACTTGTGAGCAAATGCAATCAATTGTCGAGCGAACAAATTGATTATCCGCTCATAAATAAAGTATTCGAATCGACGTGTTGCGATGAAGAGCAGTGGCTTGAAGCGCGAAATAGATTCACCACATTTGATACCGACTCTAAAGAAACTTTGTTGCATATTTTGGCAGGCGAAGACCAAAATGCAATTGAAAATGAAAGTCTAAAAGTCAAAATGCCTGTGGTTACTAAAAAGCCTCTGGCTCACGAAGTGGTTCGCACTCGCCGCTCGGCTGTAGATATGGATGGACAGACATCGATTTCAAAAGAAGTGCTCGATTTGATTTTGCTTGCATCAACCAAGGGCTTCAACGCCGATTTTCAAACAAAAAAAGAAGACA
The DNA here is from genome assembly GCA_964606665.1 of uncultured Candidatus Obscuribacterales bacterium. Classification (GTDB taxonomy): domain Bacteria; phylum Cyanobacteriota; class Vampirovibrionia; order Obscuribacterales; family Obscuribacteraceae; genus Aved-18. The sequence goes on from CAZSHS010000003.1 coordinate 118,329, forward strand.
AATTCAATCTCATACACTTGTTTTTATATCTGCACCAGGTAAATGAAGTGACGCCTGGACTTTATTATTTCGACCGATTAAAAGAAATATTGATTGCTTTGAAAAAAAGCGACCAGCGTCATTTTGCTCGCTCAGCTAGCTGTTTTCAGGATATCGCCTCAGATGGCGTTTTTGCAGTCTCGATGGTGGCAGATTTCAATACCGCCAACGAAGTTTTTGGCGAGCGTGGATACAGACTGGTCCATCACGAAGCTGGCTACATAGGACAACACTTTTATCTTGCAAGTCACGCCCTGGGGCTCGATGCTACAGGTATCGGATGTTTCATAGATGATGCGATAAACTCTTATATTCAGTTGCCTTCAGGCTTTGAAGTTGTTTATAATTTCACATTCGGCTCTGCTTTGCACGACCCCAGATTGACCACGCTTCCTGCATATGACTTTGAAAAAAACAAAAGCACAGAAAAACAAAAATAAAATCAGCGACAAAGAGCTCAATCAAGCTCTAGGGCTATTTCCTGCCAGTAAAGATATTACTAAAGGAATCAGAGCAATAAGCAAAAAAGATCTCGATTTTGCTTCGATAGAGGCTCTGGCTGGTAAGTTGCAAGTTTACAATTGGCCAGCCGATTTCGAGTCGCTGGCTCGAATAATCGTGGGGCAGCAGCTTTCGACCCTGGCGGCTCTATCAATCTGGAACAAAGTGAAAGCGACAGTGTCGGTCACTCCCAAAGCAATCGATAAAGCCAAGGTCGAGACGCTCGCCTCCTGTGGTTTGAGTAAAGCAAAAATTGCCAGTCTCAAAGCGCTTAGCACCGAGATTCTCACTGGACGACTGGATCTAGAAGCTTTGCATCAACTTGAAGATGAAGAAGCTATAGCCGAGCTGATTAAAGTAAAGGGGATAGGACCCTGGACCGCTAATATATACCTTCTATTTGGCTTGAAACGCCTTGATTGTCTTCCGGCTAACGATTTAGCCTTGCTGCTCGGCTATCAGGCTCTGAAAGGCTTAGAGCGGGCTCCTACGAGCAAAGAATTGATATTGCACTGTCATGACCTGAAGCCGCACAGAGGCGTGGCTGCACTCTTGCTATGGCAGTATTACAGGCATATTAAATCGAAATGATTATTTGAAGCGGTTGTACAGAGGGTTGAAAACCTTGTTCAACGCTGGAGTATAAGTCATTCCGTAAGTCTGTCCAAAGAATAATCCGCTCGTAAAACCATAGTATGAGTTAGTGGCGACGCGCGACAGATTGTAAGAATCTACTTTTCCAAAAGCGAGGTCGGTAGCTTCTCTTGCCACAGGCTCGTACAATCCATAAAGCGACCATGACGATCCGTGACGCAAATAGGATTCGGTCATATACATTCCGAGTCCTTTGTTATTCACGTCAAAAGTGGTGGTGAGTTTGCCTGGGTTAATTGGCTTGACACCATAAGTGGTGCCAAATCTATCCATCCAACCTTCGGTCATTCGAGTTGATGTCCTTTGTGCAGGAGCCCAAAGCGCCCCGGTGACAAATCCAGTTGCCGCATCGTAATAAGGGTCGCTGAAGCGACCATCGAGCGCTTTGAGAGCAGTATTTCCCGCTGCCACAATGGCGCCATCGTGTAGCATCGAGGCTGGCACGTTATTGCCTATTGCAGTCAAACCGCGCGCAAGCATCGATTCGCCTTTCATAACAAACGGCGCACCTCTTAGTCCGGTAAGCGCAAATGGCACGGCAAGTGCGACAGTGTTAACCATATTGCGCTGACTCTTTTCGTAATCGCTCACCACTGGCTCGATCAGGAGGCGTCTTTGTATTTGCTCATTGTTAGGACGTTCGAGTTCCATTCCAGTCAGTGCCAGATAAGTCTTTCTGAATTCTTCCAGGTTGCCTTCTTTGGCTAAAACTTGCAGGCGGTCGACTTTCAGTTTTTCCTGGTCGAATCGAGCATTTATCGTATTTGAGCCGTTTGTGGTGCCAAAAAAGTTCTTTACGCCGTCTAGCGGGCGTCCGAGCAATCTGCCTTGCGAGTTAACTTCCTGGTTGAATTTAGTGCGAGTTTCGTCGAAACGAGTCTGAATCTCTTGAGCTACGCGGCTCATGTGAGTATTCTGGTCGGGCACTGGAGCGGGACGAGTTGCCTGGGCAATTTCGAGCAAATTGAGCTTCGAGTTACTGTTGTCGCTTTGAGCGAGCCTAACCAAATCCGATCCAGCATTTGCATTCGGCGATTCGTTAGCGCTTGATTCGTAGGCGCTTTGCTCAGACATACCAAATTTATATATAAAATCAAGATCGTATTCACTGGTAAGATTACGTAATTGGTCTGGGGACATTACGATATGGAAAAGATTAAATCTAAAGGCACCGCTCTTATTTTGATAGACGTGCAAAAAGGATTTGATTCAAGTTACTGGGGTGTGCGCAATAATCCAGATGCAGAAAAGAATATGCAACGTTTGCTTCTGTACTGGCGCGAAAAGAAAATGCCAATAGTTCACGTAAAGCATGTTTCGACCCAGCCAGAATCGCCTTTGCGACCCAATCAAGATGGCAATGATTTTAAACCCGAATTAGAGCCTCTTCAAGGTGAACACATCGAAGAGAAAAATGTGAACAGTGCTTTTATTGGCACTGGTCTTGAAAAATGCTTGCGCCAAAATAATATTGGCAATGTAGTTCTAGTTGGGCTCACAACTGACCACTGTGTTTCCACAACAACTCGTATGGCAGCCAATTTAGGCTTCGATACGTATGTGATTTCGGATGCAACGGCTACATTTAATCGCACCGCCCTTGATGGCAAAAATCTTGATGCTGACTCGGTGCATGAATATGCATTAGCCAGTTTGAATGGTGAGTTTGCAACTGTTGTTGATACGAGTGCAATCCTGAATTTTCTGGACTAAAATAATGTCTGAGCTAGTTGAACACTATTTTGCAATTCTAGATTCCTGGCAGGAAACAAACGACTTGCGCGAAGCTGTTTTATTCGAACTGGTAGAAACAGATTTTCCTGTGCTTGATGCGGAGATCGAACGATTGATACGTTCAAAAAAAGTTTCTAAAGTAGAACTTGCTGAAAGCGCAATCGACGATTTTCTTGTTTATTTCAAAATGGACATTAATCGCTATTTGAACATTTTCTTTGAAATAACTAAAGAGTATGTTCCATACAAACTGTTTCGAGCTGCTAATGAAGACAATAAAATGCTACTGAGGAAGCGGCTGAGCGAACACAATCGAATGGCGCTTTACGCACTGGCTTTTTGTGGAGATGATTTTGCTGTAAAACAGTTTGCGGAATGGAAAAAACACCTGCCACCCTGGATCCAAGAAGAATATACAGCAATTGAAATCTTTACGCGCGATGCGGGTTGGGAACTCGATGAGGATGAGCAGAAACGACTTTTATACGATCCAAACTGTTTTGCAATAACCGTATATCACGATGATAAATTGGATACAGGACTAATCTGCCAACATTGTAGTCGAGCAATGCTTTCTATCGAGTTCCACGACGACAAAGTAGGTGGTAGAAATCACATACCATTTTGCGACTTATGCAATGGAAGAGAAGGAATTGAAACACCCAAATGGATAAAGAAATCGCCGAGCATTGGTGGAACTTTACGTCTTGAAATAGATAAAAACCTCCGAGATCCGTTCTTTTCTTTGAGCCAATTTTATCGAAGTTCTTACAGTCAAATCGGAGGCGTTCCTTGTTGGATCCAGGACCCTGAATATCCTTCGTGCAGTAAATGTGCAAAGACCATGATTTTTCACGCGCAGCTCAATGCCTATGATTTTGTCAATATAGAAATCTGGGACACAATGTATTATGTTTTTTATTGTGAGTTTTGCAAAGAAGAATTCAGGGTGTCGCAGCAATTTTCCTAGAATCAAAAATCAAATTCTCTCTCTGCATGTCTTTGGCAGCAGGTCTTTTCTGTTTGCATGCGTACGCGCTTGAAAAGAAAATAGAATGGACCTTTGTCCAGAACGAAAATGCAAAAATATTTTTGCAAGGACATCGCCAGAATAGTTGCGGATATGGAGCACTGCTGAATAATCTTTCCTTTGGCAGTGATGAAGTCAAAAAAGTCTTAGACACTATCGAAGGGAAAACGGACGACGACAAATTAAGCAATCTGGCAAATCGCTTTGATTCTAAAAAATCGGTGCAGTATCCAGATGGTGGTAGAATGCGTGACAATGGAATTTCTGCTTTAGATCTGCTTCAGGATAGCCATGAATTGAGAGAAGGTAAAGTATCGAGTCTGCTCAGTGGGGAGTGTCTCGTGCGCAAAGCTGATGAAAGTCGGGCGGAGATGGGAGAGCGCATTCATCGATTGTTATTGAATTCGGTTTCGAAAAATGAACCGCCAATTTTGCTCATACGGTCTGAAACTGCCCATTTTAAGCCTCGACGCTATCAATCGGCAGTTGCGTTGATTGGAATGAAGAATGTATATAAGAAATCATCGCGATGGGATGCCGAAAAGGGGCATTTCATCACGGTTATTGGAGTCCCAAATAAAGTGAATGAAGATGGAAGTTTCTGTGTCGATTATATCGATTCTGCAATCGGTAAAAGACGACAGCTTTTTGTTTATCCGGAGAATCGCGGATTCTTAGCTCCAGTAGGGGTTGATAAAAATACTAAGTGGTTGGACGACTTTCCTTATTTAGTGGTGGCGTCTCCATCTTTAGGTCTTGATACTGAAAAAGAAAAATGGAACGAGCGAACAATTTTGTTTCTTGATTATGCGCTTTGTGGAAAATAAATTATAAGCGTTTGCTTCCTTCTCGAACGCTCAATGGAGCTAGTTCATTCTTGTTTTGAGCAATGAATTGCTTGACCGATTTGGGATTGGTATAACTATATTCGCGAAGTGCCCACCCGATAGCTTTTGCAATGAAAAATTCGCGTTCGTGCATTCGTTTTTGGATATATTTATAAAGCATAGTTTCGTCTGTGTGAGACTTGTGTTTGTTCTGGCTCAAAATGGCAGTGCGACGAATCCACATATCATCGTCGTTTATCCACTTATCCAGTTTGCTTTTAACTGCTTTTCTTTCGTGCAGAAGAGTCTCGCCCACTAAGTGCACCGCAATAGTGTCAACGAAATCCCACCAGGCACCATCGCGAATCAACTCTTCGTACAGGTCCAGACTGTCCTTTATGATGTATTGTTTGTTTGCAAGCGCATATTCAAGAGCTGTATATTTTTCTTCGCGGTGTGGAAGTGCCCACAAAGCTCGAACATAGTTTCTATATTCGTCGATATTTTCTGCTGCAAAATCCTTTTTGATGGACTTGTAAATTGGCAATCTATCAGGTTTTTGCACACCATAAAATGGCATAGACGTTTTCATGTAGGCTGCCATTTCGACAGACTTTTGTTTATTAGCCAGTTTCTTATAACTGGACTGAACAAATTTGATCAAATTTTCTTGTTTTGATTTCATTTGCTCCAGTCCACTTCTTGGTGAGCGTCTAGCTGTTTTACTTTCTCGTATATTTTGAGATTGAGTTTGAAGGCGTCAGGTCTTACAGCCATATCGCCAGTGAACGGACTACCGAATATAAATACTAAAAGCATGTTCAATGCCAGCGTCAAAGCTACGAGTGTAGTCATTATAATCTGAGCTTTTACGCTTTCTACGCCAAAAAAGTAAGTGAAAAGCACAGTGAATAATCCACCGATTATGAGCACCACCCATAATATCGGCTGTACTCCCATCTTTGCACTAACGAGCCGCGTACGCCTGCTTTCGGCTGTACGGCACATTTCTGAAATGATTTGCGCTTGGGCATTCTTTTGCAGTTCGGTTTTGGGTTCAACTGACAAAATTCTGTTCCATAAAGAATAGGCTGATTGAAATGCTTTCGGACTGAATTTTCCTTGTTGCATTGCCGGCCATTCTTCATCTACAACGGCTAAAACAAGATTGTGACTTAGTTCGCGAATCTCGTCTCTATCTTTTTCTTCGAAGACTTTTGAACACAAATAAATGTTGGCTATTCCATTGGCTTCTTGTTCTACCAAAACTCTAAGATCTTGAACGTGTTGCATGGTATCAACAACAACAAATCCAAGTAATACCGCATAGAGTGTTCCGATAATCGAAAGCAGATATCCAGCAACTTCGTGATATTCTCTCAGTTTGGACACTCCCACTTTTCTGCGCACATAGAGCATGCCTAGCACCGCCGATACAGTGGTGATTATGACGAAAATAAATCCTACGATGAAAGAAGTCATTTGATTTCCTCTATTAATGCTTGGAGTTTGTTTTTGATTTCAACTGGATTGCCATTGATCTGGATGATTTTTCGTCGGCTCGTTGTTCCTTGAATCAGTTTAAATGCCGAAAGACGAAGTGAAAGCAAATTTGAAAGACATTTTAAAACTGCTTCGTTCGCTGCGCCATCAACTGGACGTTGGCGCACCTTTAAAACTGGAATTCCGTCTTGCATTTTGCAAAATCCCTCTTGCTTGGAGCCGGGTGAAACAATAATTTCTAGAGTCAAGCCCTGGGAGCCGAGCTTTGTCGCTCTGTTTTGCCAATGTTCGATTTCAGGTTCTCTGGACTGGTTCAAATTCTTCCCCTGGTTTTTGCAAAAGCAGTGCTTTGGCGCTTGCATCAGCGTTTATAGCCAATTTACGTGAAATTATAAACGAAACGAGCATCATGGCGGAGCAGCCTGACAAGAGTCCGATGCCTGCGTGGAGACCGAATTTGTCGATGAAATTTCCGGTCAAATAAGGGAAAAATGCACCGCCTACAGCACCAGCCGATATAACCACAGATGATACCAGTGCGGCACTGGAAGAAAATCTGCTGTTTGCCGAACCTAGTGTGTTTGGAAAGATTGGACCAAAGGCGAATCCAAGCAAACAACAAAGCGCCATCGAGCCCATGCCGAGATTGGGAATGGTCAAAAGAGATAGAAGAGAGCATAGCACCAAAGTAATTGCTACAAAAGTAATCTTGTGTGGAGCGAATTTTAAATTCAAGCGATGACCAAGCGCTCTTCCGATGCAGAGCCCGACCCATAACAAAGTGACTGAATAAAGACCTTGCTCGTAACTCAGTTTTACTGCTTTTTGCAGATACACATTAAGCCAGGTCCATGAGCCATTTTCGACCCCGACATAAAACATGATAATTAAAGCATAAGTCCAGATTTCAGGCGACTTGAATATGGCCGAACTGGGTGGTGGTGGTGCTTCGGAAATATCGACTGTTTCAGGCTTTTTCGTTTGCGTGATGATTATTGCTAAAACGGCCGAATACACGGCTGCAAACGTGTAGGCGAGTCTATATGACCAGGCGCTTGCGTGTGACAAACCGGCTACGGAAGGACCTGCAAGTGCTCCCAGTCCAAAAAACAAATTGAGCGCATTAAGGGCCGCGTGCGGATTTTTCTTTTCGGTTTCTAAAGTGACTACTGTGCTTGCAATGGAGTTGAGACCGCCTCCTAGCCCAAACAAAAATGAGCCTATCCAAAGAATTGCAAGTCCATTACCCGCGCTCACTGTAATGGCGCCAAGCATAATGCAAATGGCAGAGCAAAAAAGAGTCCATTTGCTGCCAAGAATGTCGATGAATTTTTTTCCCGACATATTGGTCAACATATTGCCAACACTAGATGCTGCTACCATCGCGCCCACATCTGACATGGTCACATGCTGAACTTGACAGATGTCGATTACAAGCGGTCCCATCCAACCGCAAAACATCCCACAAATAAAAACAAGCGCTTTGGCGCAATTGAGAAGCATCCGCCGCCCGCCCGAATACACGAGGCATTAGATTACCACTTTTGATGCAAAGAGAAAAGCGCTAAGGGACCGAAATCACTTCGGCATGAGTCTTTTGTAAAAGGCGCACGATACGGCTCTGGTCGTTTGGAAACGCCCATAATGGAATCTCCATCGAGTGCTCTTTTCCTCGCAACACCAGGCTACCTTCGTCCCAGTAGCGATATATCTCGATTGTATTAATGCAATCAATGGGCATCGTGCGCTCATACACAATTGGACCTTTGTCTACCTGCAAAGAGACTTCGTTCGTATCTATAGTAAGGGTGAATTTATGACGCAATGCATGGATGAGATTGCGACTCTCTGCAACCAGATAAACCATGTAAGCGCTTGCTGCCACAATCAGGACCATTGCCCATCCAGGCTCGTTTGGAAAAATGAAATAGGCTGTTGCAAGCCACGTAATTACAAAAAACCAGGCACCCGCAAGAAATACTGCAAGGACTGAAGCTCCTGGCTTTTGGTGGGCGGAATGTAGTTTCAATGATTCCATTGCTTAAACTCCACTTCTACATATAGCACTAAGAAAATTTTTTGTGTTGGGAACTGGCACCTTTTTTCTGCTTCCGCTCTGTGAATTCAGAGAGGGAAAGCTATGAATGACGAAAAGCGTAAAGTTCGATTTGCTGTTGTTGGACTGGGGCACATCGCTATATTGCTTTGCCTAACGACATGCACAAGGAATACGCAATTAGGGCAGTAAATGCACGCAAACAACTTTTATGCGACAAGCCGATGGCGATGGACGAAGCTGAATGCGTTTCAATGATAGAAGCGGCTGAATTCAATAAAGTGAAATTGATGGTTGCTTGCAGACTGAGTTAATCGAGCATGGCATGATTGGACAGCCAAGACTTTTCAATTCTTCGTTTACCATGCAAGTTCGCGAAGGAAATATTCTTACCCAAAGTGAGCGTGGTGGCGGTCCGCTTAACGATTTTGGAATTTATTGCATTAATGCCGCTCGTTATGTTTTTCAAGAAGAACCGCTTGAAGTGACAGCTATCATGGCACAATCTAACGATCCACGCTTTGCCGAAATCGAAGAAGCAGTTGGGGCAATTTTGAAATTTCCAGAAGACAAGCTTGCAACTTTCATATGTAGCTTCGGTTCAAGTGATGTTTGGCGCTATGAAGTGATAGGCACAACCGGGCGTGTGAGCGTTGAGCCTGCTTACGATTATGTAGAAGAATTGAGCTGTCATCTGGTTTGTGGACAGTATCAAGAGAAGTACAAAGCCAGAAAGCATGACCAGTTCGCCCCGGAGCTCTTGCACTTTGCTGATTGTGTCCTAAATGGCACAGAGCTTCGACCGTCCAGTTGTGAAGGGCTCGCCGACGTTTCTGTAATTGAAGCTATAAAGAGATCAGCTGCAAGTGGCAAAACAGAAAAAATTTCTAGAAGAGTTGTGGGCAGCACAAGTAAGCCAAATGCAGACCTTGTGAAAACTAAACCGGCAGTGCAGAAGCCAGCACTTGTAAATGTTGAGTCCGGTTCAAAATAATGGAGGAAGTGAAAATGGGTATCAAAATGTTCAAATATTTTGCAATCGGACTTGTGACTTTGTTCACGCAATCGGCGTTTATTCCTGCTGCTGATGCAAAGCTGACTGTCACACAAAGACAAAATATTCTTTTGAAAAAAATCAATCGTGCTGAGCGAGCTAATGAATTGACTCGCAAAGAAGCTCAAGGTTTGCGCAAGAAGCGCAATGACATCATAGCGATGGAAGCTCGTATGCGCAGTAAGAACAATGGCAGATTGAGTTATGCCGATATTAACAAAGTTGAAAGAGAACTAAACAGTCTCAGCTTAAAAATTCAGAAGAAATCGCTAGAAAAACGAATCGACTAAATTGAATCATGGCTAAACGTGCACTTAGCGAATATAAACGTAAGCGCGATTTTTCAAAAACTCCCGAGCCAGGTCCGGTGGTCAGCACAAAGAGCAAAAGGCTGACTTTTGTAGTGCAGAAACATGCCGCCCGAAGACTGCACTATGATTTCAGACTTGAACTCGATGGAGTACTGCTATCGTGGGCGGTGCCGAAAGGTCCGTCCATGATAGCTGGTGAAAAGCGACTTGCTGTTATGACTGAAGACCATCCAATTGAATATGGCAAATTCAAAGGCACTATTCCCAACGGCAATTATGGTGCTGGGAAAGTCGAAATTTGGGATGAAGGCACCTATATTCCAGATGGCGGTGAAAGCGAAATGCGCTCTGGTTTGAAAGACGGCAAAATTTCTTTTACGTTGGACGGCCATAAATTAAAAGGATCCTGGGCACTTGTAAAAATGAAAGGGCACCAAGAAGCAGATGATAAAAACTGGCTTTTAATCAAGCACAGCGGCGACTATGTGTATAAACCTCAAGCCAAAGTTAAAATAAAAGCTAAAGCGCGTGCGCCTGTGACCAAAATTAAATCAAAAGCATTACCCGCGTTCAAACCTATGCTTTGCAGCTTGGCTAAAGAGCCTTTCGACAAGGCCGGCTTTATTTACGAACCTAAATTCGATGGCATTCGTATGTTAGCTTATGTGCAAAATGGTAAATGTGTTCTCAAATCGAGAAACGATAAAGACATTACAAACGACTATAAATCAATAGCAAATGAATTGAGCAAATTAAAGCACGACTGCGTTCTCGATGGCGAACTGGGTGCTTTAGATGAGCATGGCACGCCAAACTTTGAGTTGTGGCAACAATCAAAATTAGGCACTAAAAATATTGATTTAGTCTATTTTATTTTTGATCTGATTTATTTGAATGGAGAAAGTCTTACTTCCAAAACATTAATCGAGCGCAAAAAAATGCTCAAAAGAATGTTGAAACAAAGCGATCAAGTTCTATATGTAGATGACATGAAGACTGATGGAATCAAAGCCTATAAAGCTTGTATGGAAAATATGCTTGAGGGTGTGGTGGCAAAAGTAAGCGACTCTGTTTATGAGTCAGGACGAAGGTCAACCAACTGGATTAAAGTAAAATCCACTCAAAGCAGCGAGTATCACATAATTGGATATTCAAAAGGCACTGGCGGCAGAGCCAAGACTTTTGGCGCTCTGCATCTTGGTTATTTCGACGAGAAAAAGAAATTGCAATATGCAGGAAAAGTGGGCACAGGCTTTAATGAAACTATACTAAAAGACTTGATCAAGCGCATGAAACCTCTTGTTACTAAAACCAATCCCCTTGAATCTGGCGGACCTAGAAGTGCTGTTTTTGTGGAACCAAAAATGGTGGCAGAAATAAAATATGCTGAAAAAACACGCGATGGCAAATTGCGAGCGCCCGTTTTTATGCGCTTGCGTGATGATTTGATGGCCGCAGGCGGAAAAGAAAATTTTTTGCAAGAATCGCCTTCAATAATTCCTTCTGGTAAACAAAAAGAAAATGACATTATCGAAGTCGAAGGTCACAAAATCAAAGTGACAAGTTTGAGTAAGTTATTCTGGCCAGACGCTGGTATCACTAAACGCGACTATATCGATTATTTGCTTGGAATCGGACCTTATATCTTGCCGCATTTGAAGGACCGGCCGTTTACTCTTATTCGTTATCCCGACGGCATTGGCGGCGAGAAATTCTTTCAGAAACATTATCCATATAAATTGCCTGACTTTGTCGAAACAGTCAAACATTATTCAGAGCAGAATAACAAAGATTCAGCTTATTTGATGTGCAATAATCTTGCCACCTTAGTTTGGTGCGCCCAAATTGCTGATCTCGAGTTTCACGTAGCGCACACGAGAATTGACCCCAATCCAGATGCCAAAAATATAACAGGCAAATTTACAGGCTCTGAAAAAGAAATAGAAAATTCTTTGTTGAATTATCCCGATTTTGTCGTTCTGGACCTTGATCCATATTTATATAGTGGCAAAGAAAAGAAAGGCGAGGAGCCTGAATTACACAAAAAAGGTTTTGAGAAAGCTTGTGCCATGGCAAGTTCGCTCAACGAGATGTTGCTCGAATTGAAAATCAAATCGTTTGTAAAAACATCGGGCAAAACTGGATTGCACATATTTATTCCAATTAAAAGAAACATCAAATACGAAATAGTGAAAGATATGGCTGAATCAATTGGCCGTCATTTATTAGATCGTCACCCAAAAGATGTGACTATGGACTGGACCGTGAACAAGCGCACCGGTAAAGTCTTCTTCGACCACAATATGAACGCGCGAGGCAAGACTCTGGCGTCGATTTATTCGTGTCGTAATAGTCCTATCGCAAGCGTGTCGATGCCTTTGACCTGGGACCAGGTCGAGTCTAAAGAAGTCTACCCGCTCGATTATCATCTCAAAAACGTGCCTCAAAACCTTGCTGCAAAGGGCGATTTGTGGGCGGATATCCTCAAAGCCAAGAACGACCTGACTAAATTACTCAAGTGAGCTCAGGGTTTACCCTGGATTGAATGCCGGACAAAAGGTCTGGGTGCTTAATCGCCCGCTGGCTATGCTTTGAGTATAGAAACCCAGTTCGCCGGAGCGAGGACATTTTTATGCACGAACCTATTGATAGAACAACACACGAGCGCCAGAACCTCGAGCGTTTGTACAGAACTAAAACAAGTCGCGACCATGTGCACAATTTAAAACCATTTTTACTAGGTGTCTCGTCTACAGTTGGAATCGCTACTCTTTGTTATGTCTGTTACGCAAACCTGGATAACATCGAGAATTTTATAAATTCGACTCGCAATGCTATTTCGCATTCAGTCACTATGCCAAATGTTATCGAGCAAAATGCCATCATCGGTACTACCACAAAATCTACTATTACAGGCATAGTAGATTCGACCACTCTTACTAGTTCGTATTATTGGACAATGGTTTTGCAAGGTCACGATCAAACTCAACAAGAGGCTGAATTTTTATTGGCAGTGCCAGAGGGTTCTGCCATTACAAGAGTCACTCTCTGGATCAATGGTGTGGCTCAAGAAGCTGCTTTCAACAGCACCGAGCGTGTTACTCAAGCCTATAACGCTGTTCGATATCAAAGATGGGATCCACTATTGGTCACCTGGGTATCGCCTGGGGTCGTGAAAATAAAAGCGTTTCCTGTGTCGGCTAACTCTGATATGAAAATTAGACTGGGCATGACTAGTCCCATTTCTACTAATAGTAATGGCGATATTTCGCTTTCAATGCCGCACATCACAAAATCGAATTTGAATTTTGATTGTCAGCAAGACGTCCATTTAGAGTGTGACGTTCCATTTGCAAGCAATAGAGATGACATTACAAGTGAGCCGAATCAAAAAGGTAAATATGCCAATCTGGTTAAAGGCAATATTCCTTTTGAACGTTTGGGTGATGTTTCGATAACAGGCAAACGCAAATTTCCCCTTAAACAATTTGCTGTTGCAGCAAAACATGCATCTTCTGGTAGCTTCATTTTGGCTACTCAAGAAGCGGACATGTTTGGAAAATCCAGACTGAAACTAGAAAAAACAAATACACGACCACGCGCATTTATAGTTCAGTCAGAAGAAGCGTCGCATCGCATCTCCAATTTATGGGCGATAGATCAAATTCAGAAAGCAGTTGACAAAGGTGAGCGCTCTGTGGGTGTGCAAATTGCAATGACTTATAGAGTTGTTTCTCCAGTCAGTGGTGCAACAGTGCTTGCAACCAACGCCGACTATCAAAGATTCGGGCTTCATCGCGATTTTGGCAGAGTCTATAATCAAGCAACCAAAAGAGGGGCATCTGACGATAAATTCGATAGAGAATTTGAAAGACGCGCACCTTTACCGACGGCTGCACCGGCTTCAGTTTCTGAATTTAGCGATAGTCAAGCATCAATGCTACAGGGTGCCACCAACGGTACCATCGGACCTCAAGGTGGTGATGCCGCAGCCATTATGGGTGTGAACACCGCAGGAGCGGTGCAACTGGAGCCTACATTCAATCGCGATTTTGCCAAACAACTGATGTTCAGCCTTGTTTTCTTGTTGGTGGCAATTTTTCTGTTTGGCAAAAAGCTTTTTGCCAATTTAAAAAGAGTTATGCGTCGCCCTCAAGTTTAGGCTGCACCACGTCGCTTACCTTTTTTGAGAGTACCAGTTCTTGGTTTAGCTATAGCTCGCGCAGCAGTAGTTCGCTTCGCGGGCTTGGCTTTTGGGGCACGAACCTCTTGGCTTGGTTTGCGACCATCTATTCGCTCCACACTTGCTTTTAGTGCGTCGAACAAATTGACTACACGTTTATCTTTTTTATCTGGTTTCGATTCTTCAATCGGCTCGCCCTCAATTTTGGCGTCGATGATTTTTTGCAGTGCTTCGCGATAATTATCTTCAAATTCTTCTGGAGCGAAATCTTTGCTTAGCAAATCTATTAGACTGTAAGCCATACTTAACTCTTGTTTGCTAATTTTACTTTCTGGAATTTGAGGAGCGTCATCGAGTTTAATTTCGTCTTGCCAGAGCAAAGTCGACAAAAGTACTCTTCCATCACTAATTCGAAGTGCGCACAAGCGCTCGCGACTGCGCATTGCGATGCGAGCTATCGCTAATTTTTCTTTGCCTTTGAGTGCTTCGGCAAAGAGTGAAAATGGTCGCTTCGCACTTGCCTCAGGCTCGATAAAATAAGTCTTCTCAAAATAGATCGGATCGACTTGTTCTGCATCAACAAAGGCTTGAACATCAACTAAATTTTTACTGGCAAGAGGCAATTGGTCAAAATCGTTTTCGTCGAGAATGACATATTGCCCCTTTGCGTATTCATACCTTTTGGTGACTTCTTCCCATTCTACCTTGCGATCGCAACTAGGGCACCATCGCATTTCTTTGATGCGAGTTTGGCAATTGTTGTGCAATTGATGAAATGAAATGCTTTTGCTACTGGTGGCAGAATAAACTTTGATTGGAATATTTACCATTCCAAATCCTATTGCTCCAGACCAAATAGCGCGTGGCATTTTAGTTCACCTGCATCAAGTTGGATAGATCATCTGCGTGCTCTTCTTCTTTAGCTAAAATTTCTTCAAGCATGCGACGAGTAGTCGAATCTTTTGTACCAATGTAATCAATCATTTCTTTGTAAGAATCGATTGCAATTCGCTCTGCCACTAAGTCTTCTTTAATCATCTCTTTAAGACCGCGACCTTCGACGTATTCAGAGTGACTCAGTTTGGTCAAATTATCCGGATTAAGATCTGGCTCACCACCTAGTTGGGTGATACGAATCGCCAGTTTGTCTGCGTGGTCTTGCTCTTCGTTTGCGTGTTCGAGAAATTCAGTTGCTACCGGTTCTGAATTCAAACCTTTAGCCATGTAATAGTGTCGGCGATAGCGAAGAACACATACAAGCTCTGTTGATAAAGCAGTCTGAAGCAGTTTAATCACCACTTGGCGATCGGCGTTGTATCCTTCTGTGACGGCGCCTTCTTCAATATGCTTGCGAGCGCGCTCGCGCAACTCGGTTACACTTGTTAAGAACGACGCTTCGTTTTTCGAATCATTGGTGAACATTTTTTATTCCTCTGGATGTTGTTTAAGCACACTCTAAATAAGAGAAAAGGCGTTTTTGAATTTTGATTCGAGCTCGTGCTATGCGTGATTTGACGGTACCTAATTCGGTATCAGTCAAATTGGCAATTTCTTCATACGACAAGCCATCTACATCGCGCAGCATGGCTGCGGTGCGAAACTGCTCGGGAATACTTGAAACTGCTTTTTCGAGTACGTCACTTAATTCAAGAGAAAGCATTTTACTCTCGGGTTGTTGTGAACTGTCTGCGATTTCTCGCACTGGCTTTGCAAAGCCGTCTTCCGCTGCTACAGGTGCGTCGATGGAGACTATCTGAAAACGCGGCATCTTGCGCAGTTCGTCATAATAAAGGTTGGTAACTATTTGTTTAAGCCATGACTTGAAAGCGCGCGGATCTTTCAATTGATAGATTGAGCGCCAGATTCGGATATTTGTTTCTTGAATAAGATCAGAGTAGTCTTTGAATCCTGGTACCAGTTTGTGTAGAAAATGCACAATAGTCCAGCGATGACGTTCTAACAAATATCTTAATGCAATTTCGTCGTTGCGCTGACAAGCGAAGATCAATTCCGGGTCGGAAAAGTCGGTATATGATCTAGATAATGACATAAAAGGTCTCCCGCTCTAGGTGTTTTCACACTTAAGATTTTTCGTCCTTATCGCATTTCGAATTTTCGCAGGTGTCTAACTTACGCGCTATCCATCCTATTGCAGCATTCGCAGCCGCTAGAATAACGGTAGTGGAAACAGCCAAAATAAGCTTGTTCATCATGATTTGCCTGCCCTCGAATAAATTCGTTCTTGCGATTATTAAATGACATAGCACAGATAGATGCTGCAGTCGCTTTTGCTTAGATATCGAAAAGCCCAGACAGGCTGGGCTCTTTTAAAATTTAACAAACTGAGTATTTGTTTTTATAGTTTGGTGCAGAAATCGTCCAATTGTTTTTGGGCTTCTTCTTTAGCCATTCCGTATTTTTCTTGCAATTTGCCAGCTAGTTTGTCTCGCTCGCCTTCGATTAAAAGTAAATCGTCATCGGTGAGCTTGGCCCACTGCTGTTTAACTTTTCCTTGTACCTGTTTCCAGTTGCCTTTTACTTGGTCCCAATTCATAATCACACCTCTTTAGTTTGACTTCCTAGGAGCGTGGCTCCACCTTTTCCTCTGTAACACAATTAATTTCGTTGGCTTTAGCATTTTTAAAAATGTTCTCTGCCACTCTTACTTGTTCACCATTGTCTGTATGAACAGCAATTAGAATTTTGCCGCCATCAATAACACGTCCTTCGTATTGTTTGGCTTCGATTTCAGGAATACCCATCCCGACTAAACCACCTGAGACACCTCCTATGGCGCCACCAACAGCAGCACCACTCAATGCTGCCATCACTGGTCCGGCTGCAATAGCTGGTCCCAGTCCTGGAACGGCTAACATTCCAGCTCCGACCAGCCAACCAAATGCGCCACCAAGTACAGCACCAGTACCAGCACCAGTGGAGATGCCTTCGGGAGCCTTACTGTGTTTTTCAAAACCGGCAGTGCGGTAGTTGTTTGCGTCTGGCATCAAAATGGAAATATCATTATTGATAAATCCGCTTGATTTCAGACCATTCACTACCATTTCGGCTTGCGGAATGTCGGAACATAAACCTATTACTGCTGTAGACATGATTGTCCCCCTTTATTTTGCGACAACCTCAAGCTCGCTTGCGACATTGTCGTCGCCTGCACAAGCTTTGGCTGTGTTAACTAATGATGTAACTTCATCGTTACTTCTTACAGGTCCTTTCAATGTGACATGACCTTTTTTCACGATAACTTTTGCGTTTTTGGCATATGAAGACAAAGTGCTATCTTCTACCAATTTTTTGCGAATATCTCTTGCAATCTGAATGTCAGACTTGCTTTCGCCAGCGTCTTGAGCGTTTACGGCTGATTTTTTTTCATGACCCTTGTTGCGTTCAGTATTGTCGCCTTTTTTTTCGTCTTCGGCATAAGCTGCGCTAGTAGAAAGCAAAAGCACAACGGCAAGCAGTTTATCTATGTGTTTCATTTTCCCTCCTTAGGGCGTGGAACTTCCGCGACAGTAATAGAGCTAGCGCGGAAGTTTCCAAGAAATGTTCTAATTCAAACTTTCCTTAGTCAACACGGATGCCGATTTTGGCGCGTTTGCTATTGATAGTGGCTACGTTTTTGTCCATTCTGGTTGCGACTTTGTCTAGTCGAACCGAGATTTCTTTGGCTCTACTAGCTTTTAACTCTCCGTTCTTCATATATTTAGTCTGTTTGGATTTGATTTCATTCAATTCCTTTTTTAGATCAGCAACATATTTAGAAGACAGTCTTCCTGCTTTATATTCATCGTCAATTCGACGTTCCAAAGTTACTCTTCGGTAATCGTAATCATTAACGAGCATCAAATTTCCTTCGTTCAAAACGAATCTGCCACCAACTAGTGGTGTCAACGCAGGCAAGTGAGCGACGGTGACTATCTCGTCATTCATCGAGTTTAAGGCGTTAGCTACTTGGAAGGCTTCGTTGAACGTGAAAATTCCATCTGAATTTTTGAATCTTGCTTCAAGAGTAATTACTTCATCAAGTCTGGCTTTTAAAGCCGATCCTTGAGCAGCGGAAATTTCGCCGCGTTCAATTGCTTTATTGATTGTATTTTGCAAATCGAGAATTCGAGCATCAATCGATGTCACTAAAGTCTCTGTTGCAGGAGCGACAACTACGTCCACAATGCGACCACTTGAGTCGACGCTTGCTACCATTCTGCCTGTGCCCTGGTCAACGAAAACCATGCCGAAAGTGAGTGGTTGTCCGTCAATCAATCTAGTACTTGGGTCAAATACGCCTCGTGTTTTGCCTGTCAGTGGATCGACTACAACATAGCTCGTGCTTGGTGCCAGCGAATATTCTCTAATTACAGTATTGGAAGGTGTGGAAACCACGACGGGAACTGGATCGGTAACTACCGGTGCAGAATTGCTTGTGGTGTAAGTTGTTGTTCTAATAATTGTCTCTTCTGCATTGATTGGGCTTGTTGTGAATGCTACCAGTCCCACCAATAGAGGAAGAGACGCAAGTGTAAGGTATTTCATGGTTCGGTCCCCTTATTCTTCATCCTCTCTAGATTTTGAAACTAATACTGGCGTGATGTTGCGGGCATTAATTTCCTGATTTTTATGTAGCATACGGAGTTTGAATCGCTGTATGTGTCACAGGTGCCTGTGCTATGTGTTAGGTAACTGGAAGCCGGGGAGAGAAATTGATATGACAACAGCAGCTGAGCGACCTACTAAAAAGGAATCCAAAATCCAAGAAGAAGACCGATACAAATTCGTTCTTGAAGAAGCAAGAACAGTTTTGCCAGGGCTTCAGGCACTCTTTGGCTTTCAACTTATAACCGTATTCAATCCTAAGTTTGACAAAATGATTCCATTTGACCAGCAAGCGTATTGGGTTGCACTTATTTTGATTACGATTTCGATGTGTTTGCTCATGACACCTGCTGCTTACGACAGGCAAACTAAATGTCATCACGATCCCAAACATTTTGAGCGAGTGGCAACTGTTCTTATTACGTGTGCCCTCTTTCCTTTTATGCTGGCGATGAGCATTGACGCTTATATAGTTACGCGCGAAATGTTCCACTCAGAATCGATGGCTTTGAGCACGGGCTTAACCTTGCTCACCATCTTTGGTGTATTATGGTACGGATTTCCTTTATATATGAACGCCAACCATAATTTTGACAAACACAAGCATTAAATTAAGAGTTCAACCAGACGCAGAAGCAGTTGCCAATGCCGCCGCTCAAATGATTTTCGAGCGAGCCAATCAAAGTCAAGATCGTTTTAGTATTTGTTTGTCGGGTGGATCAACCCCGAAAGCTTTATATCAAATACTTGCAAGTCCGCTTTATTCACAACGTTTTCCATGGAAGCGAGTGCATTGGTTCTTTGGCGATGAACGTTTTGTATCTCAAGACTCTTCTATGAGCAATTTTAAAATGGTGCGCGAGTCAATGTTTGATCATGTTCCGATTCCAGAGGAAAATATTCATGGTGTGAATACGTCTTATCCCACTGCATCTGAAGCTGCTCTCGATTATGGAAAACGTTTGCAAGCATTTTATGGTTCTGAACATATTCAGCCAGATAAGCCTATCTTCGATTACACATTGATGGGAATGGGAGATGATGGACATACAGCCTCATTGTTTCCAGGAACTGATGTATTGAATGAAACTGAAAAATGGTGCGATGCTGTATGTGGTGTCAAAGCAGAAGACAGAATAACTTTGACTTATCCTATTTTGAATGCAAGTCGTGTGATGCTATTTTTGGTGGCATCCAAAAGTAAGCGCGAAGTGCTCGGCAAAATTCTAGATGGCGACACGTCGTATCCCGCTGCTCGCGTCAATCCGTGGGGAAGTCTCATTTGGCTCGTAGATCAGGATGCGGCACCTGAAAAATCTTAGATTTTAAGAGGCCATTTTCCTTTTACGATCGCATTGTATCGTGCTTATGGGCTTTCGGGCGGCGGGTAAAAAAATTCACTCGTTGTGTTTCTGATCCAAAACTCAAAAAAGCGCGATACTATTATTTATTCGAAGATCTTTCGAGCTTGTTTGTCCAACTCGACAACATATTCGTCTGAAACTTCAAACATCTGGGCGACCTTGCTTATACTGAGACTTTGTCCATCAATGAAACCCCAAAGCATTTTCAAAATTCGCCTATCGAAACTCTTAAATTGACTGAGTTTTGACTGAAGCTCATGCCAAGTCAAGTCATTAAACTGCGAGCTTACTCCAAGGAAATTGTATCTAGGATAACTTCTGAGATGTCGGTTAGGGTGACGAAGTTTTTTTAGAGCTTTCATTTCCAGTTGCCCTATGCGTTCTTTTGTGGTGCCGATGAAAACAGCTACTTCATCAAGGCTTCTGGTTTTCCCGTCCATGAGACCAAATCGAAGCTCCAAAATACTTCGCTCTCTAACGTTAAGTGCAGCCATCACGTATTCAATGTCTTTGCGCAATAATTCGTGAGTGATTGAAGAAACTGGCCTGCTGCCCGCTCTTTCAGCAGCATATTTTAAGATGTCGACGATTTCATCATTATCATAGGGCTCTTCTGGCTCGTCCCCGAAATAACCCAGAGCAACAACATTCGAGCCCGAGTCGCCACCATCGCCACTACTTTCACTTCCAGAAGAATCTGTGACGAGTTTGAGTTTGGGTTTTTCAGGTTCGTCGTCATTGCCATTAGTCATAGGTTTAATATGCCCAACGTCGCCGAGTTTGGTCGCCACCGGTCGAAACGGTCTAGGGCAAAGCTACTTCATCTGAAGTTGACTTCAATACAAGATCATATTTTTGACTTTGACGCTTTGAAATATCAATAACTATTTTTATTAGCAATAAGCTAGAGATGGCGAGCGATATTTCGGCAAAGAACTGGACAGGCAGAGAATTTGCAATGACACCAATTTCAGATTTTTTGAAATAGATCGCAAACAGTCTAGTCAGTCCATGTGAAAGCCAAAAGCCCCACCACAAATATATCAACGTTGAATGTTTGCACTGTTTCCATTTGATTTTGTCTAAGTTTGAAGGATCACTAGCTCTCCAGATTTCATCGGTCATAGAGCATGGGACGACGAAATTAGCTATTGGCACGATAAAGCCAGCAAATGCATACCACTCTTTGTTTTTCTTTCCTTCTACATTAAGTGGAGTCAAATTGCGAAATGACATTCTTAAAAAGCCAATAAAAGTGATAGCTACAGCTATATAAGCTCCGGCTCTTGTTATCTCCAAAATCTTGTTAATCAAATCTGGGATACTATTCAATCCGGCCAGTCCAACTGCAAATCCAATTACCCAAGGTGCAAGAATTGCAAAAACGAATAACGCAAGTGACATTGTCACAAAAGTGCTAAGCCTTGCAGTACTTTGAAAAATTTGTTTGTTCTGAGTCATTTAGGACAAGCTTTTCCAGTAACGCCCATCGCGCGCGAGTAAATCGTCGGCGGCTTTTGGACCCGACGAGCCTGCAGCGTAATTTGGAAAATCTTTTTGACGAGAATTTTTCCAATAGTCGAGCACATTGTCGATTGCTTGCCATCCAAGCTCGGCTGTGTCGCCGCGTTGAAAGAGGGTGGCGTCTCCTATCATGCAATCGTAGAGCAAAGTCTCGTAGCCGGTATTTACTGCCTGACCAAAGTATTGCTTATAGTCAAATGTCATTTTGACCGGGCTTATCGCAATATTGGGACCTGGAATTTTGGCATCTAGAGAAATTGAGATGCCTTCTTCGGGTTGAATATTGATTATCACCTGGTTTGAGCGCACGTTAGAGCAATCGGCTTGTTGGAACAAAGAGATAGGGGCTTTTTTGAATGTAACTACAATTTCGGATCGTTTTTGTGGAAGTGCTTTGCCTGTTCTTATATAAAACGGCACGCCAGCCCAGCGCCAGTTTTCTATGTTGAACTTCATGGCGACATAAGTTTCTGTATTTGAATCTGGGCGCACTTTAGGAGATTGGCGATACCCGGGGACTGATTCGCCTTTTATTTTGCCTGCTCCATATTGACCGCGCACTGCGTGTAGTACTATATCGTCGCCGTCAATGGGGCGAAGACATTGAAGTACTTTAGCTTTTTCATTGCGTACAGAATCTGCGGCAAAAGAAGTTGGAGGTTCAATTGCAGTCATAGTGAGTAGTTGCAATAAGTGATTTGGTATCATGTCGCGCAGGGCGCCTGCATTGTCATAAAAATTGCCGCGATTTTCTACGCCAACAACTTCGGACACTGTTATTTGAACATGATCTATGTATCTATTGTTCCAGAGCGGTTCTATCAGTCCATTAGCGAAACGAAACACCAAAATATTTTGGACTGTTTCTTTGCCTAAGTAGTGATCGATTCTATAAATTTGACTCTCTTGAAGCGAGCTGAGAAGACTTGCGTTTAATGCTTTGGCAGATTGTAGATCTTCGCCAAAAGGTTTTTCTACAATAACGCGACGCCACTTTCCATCAACTTCTTGCGTGAGCCCAGCTTCAGCCAGGCTGTGGACGATAGAAGCAAAATAATCGGCGCCGGTGGCAAGATAGAAAAGTACATTTCCTTTTGCATCCACTGCTTTATCGACTTCGGGCAACTTCTCGCCTAGCTTTTGATAGATATGTTGGTCGTCGAAGTTACCTTGAATATAGTGAATATTGTTTTTGATTTTCTCCCACTTCTCAGGTGCCACTTGTCTTGTTGCGTATTTGTTAAGATCTTCGGTCAGGTCTTTGCGAAACTGCTCAGAGTCTTTGTCTGCACGGGCAATGCCGATGATAGCAAAATTGTCTGAAAGCAAATTCGCTTCAATCAAATTGTAGATGGCAGGGATTAGTAACCTTTTGGTTAAATCACCCGCTGCACCGAAAACTACAAATACACATGGATCAGCTTTTGGATGTGGTCCAGAAGACTCTACACAATTAGGATCAGGACTTAAGAGCTGGCTGTTCAACGTGGCCTCCAAACTGATTACGCATGGCTGATAGAAGTTTTTCGCCGAAGCTGTGGTCTTGACGTGAGCGGAAGCGGGTGAAGAGCGATGCAGCCAAAACATTGGCTGAGACGCCTTCTTCGATGGCAGCTTGTACGGTCCAGCGACCCTCGCCCGAGTCTTGAACGCTTCCGGTGAAATTAGACAAACTTGGATTCTCGGTCAAAGCGCGGGCGCTCAAATCAAGCAACCATGAGCCTACAACACTTCCGCGTCTCCAGAGTTCTGCCACCGATTCTAATTGAAAATCGAAGTGTTCTTTCTGGTCTAGATTGCCTGCATTTTTGAGAATATCGAAACCTTCAGCATATGCTTGCATGATTCCGTATTCGATACCATTGTGGACCATTTTGACAAAGTGTCCAGCACCTGAAGGTCCGCAGTGTAAGTAGCCTTTTTCAGCAGTACCTAGCTTGTCAGCACCTGGTGTTCGGTCAATTTCGCCTACCCCTGGTGCTAAAGTGGCAAAAATTGGATCGAGATATTTGACCGCTACTTCAGGTCCGCCAATCATCAAGCAGTATCCACGCTCAAGACCCCAGACACCACCAGAGGTGCCAACGTCTAAATATTGAATGCCTTTTTTGCCCACTTGCTCGGCGCGAACTGCATCTTCTTTATACATCGAGTTGCCGCCATCAATAATGATGTCGCCCGCTTCAAAATACTTTGCCAGTTCGTCTACCATATCTTGAGTAGCTTGTCCGGCGGGAACCATGACCCAAGCGCATCTTGGCTTCGAGAGCTTCTTGGCAAGGTCCGCTATATCTGTGGCGCCAATGGCACCTTCCTTTTCAAGTTCTTTTACTTTGTCTGGGGTGCGGTTGAAAACTACGCACTCATGACCATTTTTCATAAGGCGGCGCACAATATTGGCGCCCATGCGGCCAAGGCCAATCACTCCAATCTGCATAAGCTTTTACTCCTTCGCCTACAAAGACTGGCATTTTAGCATCGATATAATGCTTAGAGATCTAGCTCGGCTAATGATTTAATGCTTTGGTGCTCGTTTTTGCGTTGTGGAGCGTTGCCATCTCTTATTACTAAAGCAGTCTGAACACCGGCTTCGGCGGCGGCGTCTAGTTCGTCCACTATGTCGCTCAAGAATAGAATTTGACAGGGGGCAAATTCGAGCGCATGGCTGATAGTCTTGTAGCTGCTCGATTCTTTTTTGCCACCACTTGTAGTGTCGAAATACGATTGGAGATATTTGCTCATGTCGCCAAATTTAGTATAGGCAAAAAATATTTTCTGCGCTCCAATACTTCCAGACGAATAAATTGAAATATTCTTTCCGTCTTTATGCCACAAAGAAAGCGCTTCGGGCACATCGGCAAATAATTCTGACATCAACACGCCATTGTCATATCCGTCTTTCCAGATAATTCCTTGCAGTTCTTTTAAGCCAGTAGCTTTGATGTCTGCATCCATCAGTCTGTTTACTTCAGTCAGAACAACTTGCACTGGATCGCCTGTTTTGAGAAAAGCTTCTCTGGAGTCAAAACCCGCATCTTGAGCCATGAAATCAACAGCTTTTATTACTGCAGGGTCGTCGAAATGTTTGTGCAAAAACTCACTTGCATGTTTGCGCGCAAATGGAAAAAGCACTTCGTACACATAAGAAACTGGTGAAACCGTACCTTCGATGTCGAGCAGAACTGACTCAATCGAACTTAGTTTCATAATTGCACCGAACTGAAACAAAGCGGTGAATAAAGCTTATCTATTGCGTCTTCTAAATAGTGGGGTGCCCATCCTGACGAATCTTGAAATAGTCGAATGGTTTTAATGCTTTTTTCCTGGCACAAATTGAACCA
Source organism: uncultured Candidatus Obscuribacterales bacterium (assembly GCA_964606665.1). Lineage (GTDB taxonomy): Bacteria > Cyanobacteriota > Vampirovibrionia > Obscuribacterales > Obscuribacteraceae > Aved-18. The sequence goes on from CAZSHS010000003.1 coordinate 143,055, forward strand.
GTGTCTTGTACCTTCAGGCACATTTATAAGATCGCCTGCTTCCATTTCGACTGAAAAAACCGGGGCGTTTACGGGATTAATGTGAAAGATTCCCCGTCCTGAAATAACAAATCGAACCTCGTCTTCTGAGTGCGTATGTTCTACGCAGAATTTAGCAAGCATCACATCAAGTCCAGGAGTATCGGGTGAGACATTGATGACATCGGCAGTAACGAAACCACCACGTTTGGATAATAATTCGATTTCTGGTTTGAATAATTCAAGTATCTCTTCGTTCGATACTGCAGGCGATGGCAGTCTTGAATCTACGTCCCAGTGCTCGAACCACATTTTGTATGGCTCGACATAAGCTTTTATCTGAGCAGGGTCTGTGAGTGTTATTGATTTTTCCGGGACGTTTAATTTTGCCATGACTTAATAACCCGATTTGAGTAAAACTTCAAACAAAAACTCATAACCTTCAACGTGTCTTTTCGCTTCGCTCAAATCTTTGCCCCAGGCATACAGACCATGACCGGCTATCAGAAAGGCTTTTGGAAATGTGTGGTATTTGTTGTTTATCTGATTTGATAGTGCCACCATATCTTGCGAGTTGGCGAATATAGGCAGCTTGATGCAAGTTTCATGCGTTACTTTGATTCCATCAAGACTAATAGCTTTAATCATTTCAAAGCCTTGAATCTCTAGAAATCCTTCATCGCAATATTTATTCGAAAGCACTGTGGATGCCACAGAGTGAGTGTGTAAAACAGCTCCAACTCCAGGCTTTGATGCAATTACTGTATGCAATAAAGTTTCGGCTGATTGCTTTTGTTCGCGATTATTTGAACCTGAAAGTTGTCCACTCTCATCGACGGTGACGAAATGGTCGACAGTTAGAAATTGCTTGTCTTTGCCGCTTGCTGTGATAAGCAGATTGAGCGGATCTTTGGACAATACCATGCTGTAATTGCTCGAAGTAGCAAGCGACCAGTTCTTTTGATAGAACAAATGCGCCAAAGCGACTAAGTTTGCTTTGGCCTCATTAAGGCTGGTGTCTGTTGTTTTGAGGTCGAGCATTACCCCGGGCTCCCTTTGAGTGCAAAGATCCTACCATAGTAAGTATTGGGCCCGGCTCTGGTTTAATGATTGACAGTTAAAATCACTTTGCCGGAAGTTTGCCTTGTTTCAAGAAGGCACTGGGCTTTGCCTGCAAGCTGGAGTGGGAAAGTTTCGCCAATTCGCAAATTGAGCCATTTTTGTTCTATGCCTGCAAGGACGGCATTTGCTCGCATCCTCATTTCGGCACCATCTTGCATAAAACAGCCAAGTGAGCCACCATGAAGAGTTATTGATTTTTGTTGCAGAATATTTGGAGAAATAGGTTCCGCTCGCCCGGACGCAGAGCCAAAAATAGCTATATGCCCGCGCATACGCACCGCGTCCAGATCCATTGAAAAGGTGGTTTTGCCGACGCCATCTATTATGTAATCGACCCCTTTGCCACTGGTGTAGTCTTTGCATTCTTGTACAAAGTCTTGATTGGTATAAATAATTACTTTGTCGCAGCCGGCTTCCTGAGCTAGTTTCGCTTTATCTTCGCTTGAAGTTGTGCCGATTACTTTTGCGCCAAGATGTTTCGCCCACTGACATAATAGAAGCCCCATACCTCCTGCTGCAGCGTGTATTAGCACAGTTGAGCCGGGTTGGATTTTATAAAATTCGAATATCAAATAGTGAGCAGTCATTCCTTGCAAGGGAAATGCAGCACCTTGCTCAAAGCTAAGAGTATCTGGAAGTGGTATCAAGAGATCTGCGCAGACATTTGCATATTGACTATACGCTCCTGATCTATGAGCACAAAATGCGACCCTGTCGCCTAGCTTGAACTCTTTTACCGCGCTCCCCACTGCATCAATCGTGCCTGCACCTTCGCGCCCGACAGTATACGGAGTGGGCACTGGATAAGAGCCGCGGCGCTCATAGATATCGATAAAATTTATGCCCGAAGCCATTATTTTCACGCGCACTTCGTGGGGCAGTGGAGGTGCTAGTTCAATTTCTTTGAAATGTAGAACGGTTTCGTCGCCAGTGCCTTCGGCTCTAATAGCGTGACATTTAAAGCCTGTTTTAGTCGTTGTCATCTTCCTTCTCTTTTTCGCGTT
>CAZSHS010000003.1:145208-154547 GCA_964606665.1 uncultured Candidatus Obscuribacterales bacterium
TGCTCTTTCTGTTTAGCAAGATATTCCTCAACTGCTTTCTTCTTAATTGCAGCAGCTTCTGCTGTTTTTCCAACTTGTTGCAAATAATTGGCATAGCTTATGTAGAAATTTGCCAACTCGAATTTGCCCACTTCTTTGTTTTTCTCAGCTAATTTAATGGCTGTGTCCAACGTTTTTCCTGCATCGTCAGGGCTTCCGTAGTCTCGCTGCCATTGTCCTAAACGAAGTAATGCACGAATATAGTCAAGGTCATCGTGCAATTCCATTTTCTTGTGCTTGGTGCAATAGCCACTTATTGCAAAAGCATCTTCATATAATCTTCGTGCTCTGATCTCATCTATTCGATCTAAGAGCATGAGAAAATCCGCGCGTTCTAATTTTATGGGAGCCAGACCGTGAAAGCGCACACCATAGAGTTTTGTCAAAACTCGCTCTGCTAGATCGAGCAACTTGTATTCAAGTTCAAATGAATAAACTTCTTCAAGACTTCTTGCCACAGCAATTATTTTTGAGCCCGAGCCGGACCAGTTTAAGCGACGATCCGACATGTGAGTGCGTATTGATTCGCCTTGAGACTCAAGCTCCTTGATATAGTTATCGGCTTCAGTCAAAAGTTGGATTAAGCGCTTGCCTCGGCTCTCGTAGTCATCTTTGTATAAATCGTACATGCGGTTTTGAAGCGCTTCTTGTTCTTTAATTTTACCTTCGCGCATATAGATGTTATTCAAACTTTTCATCGTTTCGAACTTGCGCGAGAATCCCCCCAGATTTTGATCCAGATCTGCCAATGCCGTGGTCATAAGCTTTTCGGATAATCCGTAGTTTCCGCTATCAGTTGCCCAATTACTAAAAGTCATTAGCAATTGCCAGTACGTTTTTGCTGCAGGCGAACCGGGATCTTCGATTGGACCAGGATAGAAGAACTGAAAGAGCATAATGGCGACAAAGCCTACACTCAAGATGACACTGGCTTTGGTGCGTGATTCCTTAAGCAAACGTCTAATGGCGCGCGGGCGACGACTATCCACGATAGTTTTTTGTTTGGAAGTGGATAAGGCATCCATTTTTCCGCCGCTACCTTTTTGTTGTGACGACTCGACCATTTGATTGAGTTTCACGATAACGGTGCCAGTTTGGCTTGCCACGGGCGATGCACTTGAATCGGGAAGAGCGTGCAATACTTCAGACACTGTTTGATAACGATGACTTACTTTCTTTTCAAGGCAAGTGAGAACTACTTGTTCCAGTTCTTTTGAGATTTTTACATGTGGATTTGTTTCTCTAAAAGGTGGCGCCTGCTCATTCAAGTGCAGATTCATCGTATCCATTGGAGTGTCACCGGCAAATGGTGGCATACCAGTCAATATTTCATACATCACGCAGCCAAGCGAATAAATGTCAGATCTATAATCAAGTTTGCTTGCGGTCCATTGCTCGGGGCTCATGTAGAGCGGGCTGCCAAAGATGTCGCCGGTTTTTGTCAGTCCTTGCGAGGCTGCACCGTCTGAAGGAAGAATTTTGGCGATACCAAAATCGACTATGCGCACAAGTACGGAGCCATCGTCATCAGCGGTTAAAACTAAGTTGGCCGGCTTGAGATCGCGATGGACGATTCCTTTGTTGTGAGCATGTACAAGACCTCGACAAATTTGTCGGAAAATATCAAGCGCTTCAGCTTCGGGAATGGGACCACTCATGTCCAAAATAGCAGACAAAGAAGAGCCGACCAGATAGTCCATTACAAGGTAGGCTTCGCCTGTGGAAGTGATACCAAAGTCGTACACAGTAATAATATTGGGGTGAGACAAACTAGCTGCTGCTTTGGCTTCTTGCGAGAAGCGCTGCACGCTGGTTGGATCTGAAACCAATTGTGGATGCAAAAGTTTTAGAGCGACAATGCGCTCCATATAAGTTTGTTTGGCTTTATATACGGTGCTCATTCCGCCTTTGCCAAGCACGGATTCAATCAAGTATTTGTCGGCAAATACTTTGCCAATTAACGCTTCTGTGGCGATAGGAACAAGCTCGCTATTATCGTCTGGACAAAAACGTAAGTCTTCTGCAAATCGACGCCCGCAATTGAGACAGAAAACTTTTTCTGATTTGCCTGAATTAGTCATGCCAGACATAGCGTCCTTGTGTAAGACCTTGAGTTTGCTCAATTCTACTTTAGATGTAGGAAGTATGGAATATTCAGCTAAAAAGGATATTGTCAAGCGCGCATGACATCTTGGTTCGATTCTATTCTAGGGTATTATCTAGGCGTTATTCGGGGGTGGTGTTTTAAGTTGAAAAAGAAGGCGATGGTTTGCTTTGCTGCGCTTGGCATGAGCATTGCGCTAAATTGTGCAGTTGAAGCAAAACCTTCTAAGGAGTATGTCGATATTCAAATTACTCCTGCGCGCAATCTTGTTGCTGAGGCTAATAATGAACTGCGAGCCGACGCTGCCGAAATGGCGGATTTGCTTAATATCAGACCTGTGGTTGAGATGTTGCGTACTGCTCAGCGCTCGGGTAAAGACATGTCTGAATCTCCAAAGGCTCTACAAAGCGCAAGACTTATGTGTTTGTGGAGAATGTTTGTGGCCTCGGAAGAAGTACGCAAAGTGGTGGCGCAAATCAATTTTGATATTGCAGTCAACAATGTCCATTTAGAGACGCTCAATAATCGCAAACGACTTGCGAATAATTTGATCAATACTTTCAACTTCACTCAAAACGGAGTGCTTGGTATAGTTAAAAACTCTTTGGCTATTGCTGCGGTCTATCCCATTTTTCGTCAGGAAATAGCGATGACCAGTTTTGGTATGAGCGGCTGTTTGCCTGTCATAAATATGTATGCACCCAATTTGATTTATCGCAAAACTACTGATGGTGCTAATATGCTGTCACATGTGACTGATCCTGGTTACAGACCAGAGTCTGCCAACCAAAGTTATTTATGGAAATATTTCAATTCGCCTATTCCGGGAAAAAATCCGAAAGAACCCAGGCGCGAAGTAATTCTCAAGCACTGGGAAGCGCTAAAAGGACTTTCTGCCACTAACGAGAAACAAAGAGATTTGATGGCTGGAAGCAACGAAAAGACTCGTCTTGAAGGCATTAAAATAGTCAGTCAACGCATAGAAATTTTGCATGATTTCAAAACGCACGTAGAAGAGTTTGATGGAGCCTTATTCGAGCTTCATCAAGCCGTCACCAACATACAAGCTGGAGAACGATGATGTTAGCTCACAAGTTGAAAGGTATTTTTCTCGCCTTTATAATTTTGTTTATGCAGTTTGGCATTTTGAATAAGCCAGCCTCTGCCCTTGATCGTATTCAACTAGAAGGTCAAGCTGTAGCACTTACTCCTGGTGCTAGAGAAGCAGCTAGTTTGCTTGGAATTTTGCCAAAAGTCGAACGCTTGATGCAATTAAAACAAGCAAGACAAGGTAATGAAAGTGCTCTGCTCACAGACGAAGAGCTGGGTCTTAAGGTAGATGTTTTGGATAAAGTGCTTGGCGCTTCAATGGAAGTGCGCATGGTATCTGGGCGCATTGATAGAGACTTGTCCTGGGCATTTGCGGGTCAGGGTGCGCTTAATGCTAAACAGCAAAAGATTCTGAACTCAATTTTTACAGTCAACTTTATGCAAATTGGTGTGCTTGGTGTTCTTTCTGGTCCGGCATTTTTGAATGGGCGCGGAGCGCTAGGCTCGGAGCTATTATTGCTTGCAAGTAGTATTGGTCTAGTTCTATCGATGCTTGCTTTTGCTCAAACAAATGTTGGTTACAAAAAGGCGGTCGACGGTGATGCCACCATTTTGACCGATGTGCTCAAAATACAAAAGCCAGTAACTACCGAGCATGAATCAAAGCTTGTAGTTAAATATCTTGATTCTGTTCCTCCAGGCTCTCGCGATGGTAAATCCAGATCCCAGGCTCTTATCGAAAATTGGAAAAAAGGCAAATATCTGCGCAATATGTCAGAGCCAAATTTGGAAAAGCTTTCGGCTGTGGTGCCTGCCGGTAAAAAATATAAAATCGGTGCGGCTGAATTCAACAGAAGAATCCGCATGTTATTTGATACACAATACACAATCGAACTTTTTCACGAAGAACTAGTTGAATTATTGAGAGCGGCGGAAATCAGTTAATGCGAAAAATTTATACGTTTCTAGTGTGTGCAGTTCTTGTTACTACTTATTCTGTATTGCAGAGTCGTGGCGCAGTGCGAGGTTCTCGCATTGTTCACTTTGTAGCACTTAAGTACAAGTCAACTACAACAGATGTTGACAAAGAAGCTTTACGCTCTGACTTCAAAGCGCTCAAAAGGAAAATTCCAGGCATTATTTCAATCGAGAGTGGCATCAACAACAGTGTTGAAAAACGTAACAAAGATTTCACTGATGCCTTTGTAATCAAATTCAAAGACGAGAAAGACCGCGATAGTTACTTAACCCACAAAGAACACGTTGCCTTCAAAAACAAAAATTTGCCTCTTGTGGACGACGTTTTCGTGATGGATTTTTGGAGTAAATAACACTTCGCTACTTTTTGTGTTTTAACTTAAGCCGTCACTGAAGTTGAAGAACACACCATCTGGATCGTATTTTGCGCGCATTGCTTGCAGCTTTTCCATATTGGTTTTGCTAATTGCTTTTTCCAGATATTCTGGGTGACCAACTGTATCAGATTCAGAAATGTAGTGGCCTTTGATTAAGGGCTCCATGTTTTTCACGCAGGTATTGTGCCATTCTATTTCTTTTTGGTCTTCTTCAGCCTTTTCCCACATTGTCCAAGGACCGCCATAGAGTTTTGCATGCATAGTGAAGCAGGCGTCCTTGGGGGGCTCTGGATTGGCACCGGTGAAAATCGCAAACATATAAACGGTCTTTGGATGCGCTTTGAGGAAGTGTTCTTTATTTGCTTTGAATACTTCACTTAGTGGCGAATCGAAGAAGCAAGCATCTACTTTTGCGCGCAGACCTTCCGGCCATAGTCCGCCTGAAGCATCGAAGAGTTGCGGGAAGGTAGTTGGCTCTGCAATTGATTTTTTAATTGCTTTACCTAACAAAGGACAATTGTCGAGTATTTGCAATTCGTATTTGGCATTGTCTTCGTTATTGGCGAACATTGTGGCAGTTACCAGAGCCACTTTACCGTTTGAGTCTTTACACTGATCGGCAATATCATCTGGTGCATGAACGGCAAACAAGCTCAACTCAATACTTGATGGCATCTGGCTTGCAAGCGGTCCAAGCCACTCGGCGATTTTTTCGATCTCATCATATGGGTAATAATATGCGCTTGCTGTAATTGCTTTGGGCAAGGGAAAACATTTGAGGTGATAACGTGTGCAAACTGCAAAGAATCCAGGTCCAGAGCCGCGTGCTGCCCAGAAATAGTCTTGATTTTCAGTGGCAGAGGCAGTGATTTTTTTGCCTTCTGCTGTGACCATTTCGATTGCTTCAAGTGCTTCGTAACCGTGTCCCCACGAGCCTTGATTCCAGGACATGCCACCACTCAGGAAATAACCTGATAGCTTTACTTGAGGGCAGTGTCCTGTAGGAAAAGACAGTCCCACTTTGTTTAGCTCTTCTTGAGCTTGGCGATTGCTTATAATTGGTTGTAAAACAGCACGTTTTTTTTCTGCGTCAATTGAAATGACTTGATTCATGTTGGTCAGATCAAGCATAATGCCTGTGTTTCTCACTGAGGGCGCGCACCAATTGTGACCGCCACCACGAATAGCCACTTTCACTTTGTTTGCTTTGGCGTATTTAATTACTGCCACCACATCGTCTTCGTCTAAAACTTGAGTAACCATTTGTGGTTTTCTGTTGCTTGGTCTTAGTCTGTTCCACAAACCGCCAAGAACGGCTGTATCGAAATTGTCGTCTTTGGTGGTAAATATTTTTCCCTTAAATCCGTATTTGGTTTTGAGCAAGGCGGCATCAAGTTTTATTTTTTTACTAGACGATGCAAGCGCTTGTAGATTGCCTGTTTTAAGTGCAACAAATATGGAACCCGCTGCCGCAATTCCTTTGGTTAGGAACAAACGGCGGCTTATACCCGTGACTGCGACTTCGTTTAGATTGTTATTTTCTGTATTATTCACAGTCGGATACTCCTTTTCATCTATTGATTGGCTGAGGTGTTTGCTAGGGACTTGGAGTTCGATTTATTGTACAAACGTTCGCTCATAACTCTGGTCTCATCAACTGCGGGGCTGTCCCCTACTGCCAGTACACCCAAAAGTAATTGAGCTGCCTTTGGGTGGGGCGGGAGCAACCATAAAACTCAATGAGAACTTAGCAGCCATTGCTTCGAAAAGCATCCTTAAAAAAGGGATTAGTCTTTTGAGACTCGTCATTTTATATAAAAACAAGTATGAACAGTATTAATTCACCGCTTGGTAAGTGAATGATGAACACGACCTTTCCCTGGGTTTAGCTAATAGAGCTATTCTCCGCATAAATTCACTCGATATTCATAGGTCTATTTTTGCAGTAATTTGTCAAGCGGACTTGAGTTTGTCTACTGGCACTGATGATGCCGTTTTTGACGTCACGGTATCAAGTAATTCTCGCACAGCCGATACGAATTCATCGGGAGAAACTCGTCCTTTAGTCAGATGCCTAGTTATGCCTAGAGTAAGTTTTCGTCTGTCTGCTTCAGTAAATTCTTCACCTGAATAAACAATCAAAGGCGCAAGATGTTTATGCGTTTCGCTGCCATTTAGTGACTCTACGAATTTGAATCCATCCATTTGCGGAATACCGACATCTAGAATGATCACATCTGGCTGGCTCGATCGAGCGATGGATAGTGCTTGTATGCCGTTGGCAGCTTCCATGCAATGTGCTTTTAATTTTTTTAGTTGGGCCACAATCACGGCTCGGGTGTCTTCGTCGTCTTCTATTACTAAGATTTTGAGCTCTGGAATATCGAGAGTTGCACGTTCGACCGAGCGTATTAAACTTGATTGATCAAAGGGTTTAACAAACCAGTCGAATACGACGGGTGGAGAGCATTCTAAATCTTCCACGTTTCTGCCGGTCATGATGATTATGGGTAAATCAGAAAGATGATTCATCTGACGAATTTGTTCGATAATTTCAAGTCCATTTCCATCTGGCAAGAGTAGGTCCAAAAGTAAAACATCAGGCTTGCATTTAACTAGTACTTGGAGCGCATGCTCTTTACTGGTGGCGTGCTTGGTGGCATAGCCTTCTTTGTGCAATCTCAATTTGAGAAACTGAATTAAATTTTCATCGTCTTCGACGATCATCACTAATTTTTGTTCGCTTGAACTTGTGATATTTTCTATCTTTTGTTCGTTTCTGAGGGTGGGAAGTTCGAACCAGAAAGTAGAACCCAGCCCCGGTTGGCTGTGCATACCGATTTCGCCACCATGCTGACTTATAATGGCTTTGCTGATAGCAAGCCCCAATCCGGTTCCTTCTTTGGGTCTTGTGTCGGATGAATCTATCTGCTGGAATTTTTCAAATAATTTATTTTGGTATTCAACTGGAATTCCAGGTCCTTCATCGGTGATCGAAAATCGAGCAAATCCATATTCGTTTTCTTGTACAGTGATATTGACCAGATCATTGGCTTCTGAATATTTGATCGCATTGGACAATAGATTAGTCATCACTTGCAACAGTCTTGAAGAATCTGCCGATAAAGTCAGCTCAGAATCTATACTTGAAGACAAGGTGACATTTGCAGTTCGTGCCATGCCGTCCATCAACTCAATGCTGCGCTTAACTATTGATTCAGCCGTCACTTTTTCTTTATGTAGCTCAAGTTTTCCAGCTTCGATTTTGCGTAAATCGAGAATATCATTAATAATGCTAACCAGGCGCTCAGATGAGTTACGAGCAATGCGTATCATTTCTTTTGCTTCGTCAGAATTGGGCTCGACAATTTCGTCTGCCACCAGGCTTAATGCACCTCTTATAGATGTGAGTGGGGTGCGCAATTCGTGAGACACGGTGGAATAGAATTCGTTTATACGTTTTTCCACTTCTTTTCTGTGAGTAATATCGCGAGCGATAACTGAGATGCCTTGAATGACACCAAATTCGTTTTTAACTGGAGAAACCGCTTGTGAAACTTCTAGGGTACTTCCATCTGCTTTTATTCGAATGGTTTCAAAATCGTTTACTGATTCTCCATTTTTTATTAAGTTGGCAATTTCTTCAAACTCTTCTATTTTATTGCCAGGAATAATAAGTTGAATATTTGCTCCAAGCATTTGGCTTGCCTTATAGCCATACATTCGCTCTGCGCCAGGACTCCATGAAATAATTGTGCCGTTCAGATTTTCACCAATAATTGCATCTTGAGATGCATTCACGATTGAGGTCAATTGTTTTGCCATCAGCTCTGATTTTTTGCGATCTGATATGTCACGCACAAAAGCAGAAAAGATCCAGTTATCGTCGCTTGAGTGCGGAGTGAGGGTGATTTCAATTGGTACTTCTTGTCCGTTTTTATGAAAGGCCGCAACTTCGGTACGACGCTTGGTGAATTCATTTTTTTCATTCATCAAAAGCATTGCCACGCGTGAATAGCCGCTTATGGCATTTGCCGGCAATGAAATGAAGGCCGCGAGATTTGATCCAATTGCTTCGTCAGACCTCCAACCAAATATTGCTTCTGCTTGTTTATTCCAAGTTGTAATTACTCCGTTCACGTCGGTCATAACAAAACCGTCGAGCACCGAATCTAGAATATCAGATAATTTTTGTTCGCTTGAGGCTAATTTTAGTGCGCGTGACTCCGCCAGGTTATGAGTTTTTTCACTAGTTTCCTCAATATGTGCACGCTGTGCTGAAGCTAATTTCAACTCATTCATACCGCGCTTGCAAGCCGTAAATAAAATTACATCTTCGAAAATTACCCAGATGCCATGTTCAAGCGAGCGCAAGGGGCTGGATATCAAAACACCATACACAGATTCAGGAATGAGAAATCCACGCAATAAGTGATCGATTAAAACTACTGCAGTTGCAGTACAAAGAACACGCCAGTCACGGTAGAAGGCCAGGAACGCAAGTGAGCCAAATATGTGAAAGTGGGTCTCGATGCGCCCACCGGTTAAATGTATGAGCAGGGCTGAAAATAGAATTTGGCATATTGCCACTACGTGTCTTGTAATCGCTTTTCCGGGATACATATAAATACAATGCAAGGCGGGCAAAGTTATAAGTGCACCAAATGCGATGGCAAACCAAACGTGTGGATGCAAATAGCTCGTTTTGCCTTCCCAAGCCAGTGGAGAGATGAATAAGGTAATTAATATACCGGCGGCCCATTGTATAATCAGCAGGTTGGCAAACAGTCG
>CAZSHS010000003.1:154557-187853 GCA_964606665.1 uncultured Candidatus Obscuribacterales bacterium
CAATCAATTGTTGATTGAATATTTCTTGTGCTCTTTCGTTCAGCTCGACAGAGTCTTTTTTAGAAATAAACATATTTAGATTATTTTCCTTGTTTGCTACATCCTAAATTTTGTTTTTGAATAAAGGACAACCAAAAACCTGACTACATCTAGAAGTTATTTTTTTCTTCGACGATAAACTTTCTATAGCGATGCTACCTGGACTATCGCCTTCATGGCCCCTTGCTGCAGTAACACCACCTGAAAAAACCAGTTTGCCATCGGGGTCATACAAGAATGTTTGACCTGAAGTGGTTGCGTTAAATGATTTTGCTAACAGACCATCTAGATCCGGCGTGCGTTCACTGTTTGGAATCTCTTTTGATATTTGCCAGAGGTCAGATTTTTCCCAGTTTTCGCCATAGACCGATGGTTTCAGAAAAACAACCTTGCAGTCCATACAACTGTGAGTCCGAGTCATTATTTTATTCAGTTCATTAAGACTAGCTCTGGAACAGGGACAATGCGGATGAATGAAAGTGATCAGCGTAAATCTACCCTTGTTTCGAGTCAGTGTGTTTACTTGTGTTTGCGGCCAATATTTCGAATCATTATCATGAACTTGTGTACCTGAAGCGGCACTGTAAGCGATCAATGCGTAATAACAGAAACCTATTAAACAAGCCCAGATAGATAGGAAATAACCAAGATTGCGCTCTGACATTTTCATGCCACGTTTCTTCCGCCATCCCATTTTCTCAAAATGGAATGAATTTCTTCAGGCAAGCTTTTAGGATCAAATGGTTTAGTAATGACTCCCGCGGAACCGAGATCTAAATATAATTCGACCTCTGCTTTGAGCACTTTGGCTGTCATGAAAATGACAGGAGGAGCGGCATTTGCATAGGTTTGTTTTATCGCGTTTAGTGTGGTGGGTCCGTCCATGCCGGGCATCATCACATCTAATAAAATAAGATCGGGCTGATAGTCTACTAAAATGTCGAGTGCTTCTTTTCCTGAGCTGGCTAGTTTCACTTCCCAGTGAGCCACACGGGTAAGTACTAGTTGAGTGATGCGACGGATGTTTGCATCGTCATCGATCATTAAAACTGATGATATGTTCATTTTAAACCTCTATGTGGCGCATTTTTTGCTTTGGCGCACAGCTTTTTTCAGCGCTTTCTCAATCAATCCTGCAATTTGAGAAACGCCGTTCAAAGACAGTGTGCCTGCCGTACCGTGGATTTTATGGGCTTCCATAATTGCTTCTTTGCCAAAATCGCTCATCATGCCGATTTCGTTACTTTTTTCAATTGAGGATGCCAGTTTGCGCAACAAGTCCGGTAAATCGTGCAGATAAGTATCCTTGATGTCTTCGAGTTCACCATCGAGTTCTTCGTCGAGATCGGCATCGTAAAAAACCTTTATCTCGCCATTTCTTTCTTGTTCGCTTGTGCTGATGTCGGGCTCAGCTTGCATATGAAGTTGTTGTCTAATTAGTCGAATAAACTCGAAGGGGTTAATCGGTTTTTGCAGAACATGCTCAACGCCAAGAAGATTACGCATGCGTGTTTGTTTTTGATTGTTGAGCGGAATGCCAGACAGGACTATAAAAGGAGTATCTACTCCATTTAAACGATGGTAATTGATCCAACTGAGCCCGTCGCAGTCGGGAAGTCTGTAATCAACGATTACTAAAGCAAATTTCTGGCGACCAAGGGCATCGGTAGCTTCGCTGCCAGTTCGAGCCTCTACGGTAGTTAAACCTTCGTCACGCAAGTATGCTGTGACAAGCGCTCGAAAATACTGATCGTCGTCCAGAATAAGAACAGAGTCCATTGCTTCACCTACCTATATTTTCGTCCCCATTTACAGTATGAATCGCCCCTCATAAGTCCCACATCACACCCAAGTGTGAAAGAATTACCCCCGCGGGCATGATTTTTGCCACCCGTTAAACTTTGGTATGATCTGGAAGCATTGATGATTTGAGGATTAGTTCATGAACTCTATTTTGGCGCTACTTCTAGTACTTGGTTTTGCTGTTTTCGTCCCAAGCGAAGCTACAGCCAAGACCTGGACCATTGACGAAAGACAAGAACAATTGATGAAAGACATCAATGCCGCTCAGGAGAAAAAAGCGCTCACCACCAAAGAAGGCGATAAGCTACGCAAGATGCTTGCTAAAGTGTCAAAGAAAAAAGCCAAATGGAAAACGGATAAGACTCGTGAATTGTCTCAAGATGAGAAGTTTTCACTGGAAGGTGATTTGAACACTATAAGCGTAAAAATTAAAGCTCTTCAGCTTGAAAAACGAACTGAAGAGCCTAAAAAGAACTAGTCGCAACGACTTAGTCCCGACAAGTATTAATCCAGGTAATCATGAACTGTGCCATTTGTTCGGTGAACTGATTCTCTTCAAGCAATAAGTGCTCGCTGTCCCCAATTACAAATAAAGTCTTATTGGGGCAGGTAACATCGTTGAATAATTCGATTGTGCCTTCGGGTTTTACAAGCTTGTCTTTGAACCCGGCAAGCATCAAGACGGGAACTTTTTCAATCAATGCAGCCGCATCGTAGTTGCCCTTCATGAAGTCGTTGAATTGTTTGAGCTCTTTGGGAGTCATTTCCATGCGGTTAGTTTTTTCCGCTGCCCAGGTCTTTTGCAGTTTTGGGTCCTGAGTTGCGTGTTTCACTACAATTGGGGCGATATTCATTTTTTCGTCTTTAGCTACAATATAACGAGTCCCTACCCGAAGGCTTTCGGACAAGTTGGCATAGCGCTCATTGGACGGAACAGACGAGATTAGCCCATCAACCAGTGAGGGATAGCGCGATGTTGCACGAAGTGCGATTGCTCCGCCCATCGATTCGCCTACAAGATAAACTTGTGTGCCAGGATAAGCTTTGCGGATATTTTTTAGAGCGTTTTCAATGTCGACCAAACAAGCTTCAAAGTCACATTGTTGATTCTTTTCGCCTCGACTTTTCATCCAGGCGCCAAATCCGCGCACATCAACAGCATAAACTGCCAAGCCTTTGGCGGCCATTCTTTGACCAAAATCGTTGAAAGACTCGCTAGAGAAGCCAAGTCCATGCACGCACAAAAGAATTCTTTTGGGCTTGTTTTCAGGCAACCAGGAGCGGTGGGGGACTTTGATAGTTGAGCTCCAGTGAGTGGCTGATGCCTTTGCTTCTACTTTGGTGGCGCCTGCAATAGGCATGCTCAGGGCAAAACAAAGTGATAGTGCAATATTGACGATGGCTTTTTTATTCATATTTATGTCCGCAAATCTCATAGCGTGTGGTGATGCAAGGCGCAATTATGGCAGATTGACTTCATGGAGTGTGTCCGATTAGTCCCCATAGGAAAAGCCATAGTTTCAATCCGCTTCGCGTTGCAAACTGAAACTACGGCTTTTGCGCTTTATATAAATAGATTAGTCAGCGCCTTCTGGCGATAAATCGAGTTCGTAATCCATTTCATATGTATCTTGCATGTGAGAGTCTCCCGTGACCAGTGAACGACCAGAACACCAGTCTAAGCCCAGTTTTTGGGTAGGCAAGAGTTATTTACACAATTTGCAATTGATCGTTACTCCTTGCAAAATCGCTTAATACAGACTTCTTAATCGTTACATTCAAATACAACTTCACAGTACTTGGAAACGCAAAGCCCATTTGGCTTAGAGTGTGTCAAGCTTTTTGTGCAAAAAAAGTTTTTTGTGATACTGTTCACCTTTTTTCATTAAGGACTCATTTCTATAATACGGGCATGAACAGTCTTTCTAGAGAAGAGCTCATTCGATATAGCCGTCATGTTCTTTTGCCTGAAATAAATCAAGAAGGGCAAATGAAGCTGAAAAATTCGCGTGTCCTAGTGGCAGGGGCTGGTGGCTTGGGTTCTCCTGCGCTCATGTATCTTGCTGCCGCAGGGGTGGGGACGCTTGGCATTGCTGAATTCGACAGTATTGAGTTATCTAATTTGCAAAGACAGGTTTTGTTTCAAACCAATCAAGTGGGCCAGTCTAAATTGAAAGTGGCGGCAGAGCGCCTTGAGCAAATAAATTCGGCAATAAATATAAAACAGCATTTTGGGCGCATTAACGCTCAAAACATAATGTCTATCATTTCTGGATACGACTTAGTAGTCGATGGCACCGATAATTTTGCTACTCGTTATCTTTTAAACGATGCCTGCGTCTTATCAGGCAAGCCATATATTTATGGTGCAATTCATAGGTTCGAGGGACAGGTTAGTGTGTTCGCTCCGGGTGGACCTTGTTATAGATGCCTTTTCCCCGACCCGCCAAAAGACGACGCCATACCAAACTGCTCAGAAGCCGGAGTGCTTGGTGTCATAGCTGGCATCATTGGCTCACTTCAAGCGCTTGAAGCTATAAAAACAATTCTGCAGTTAGGTACCACTTTGCGCGGGCGCTTAATTGTTTTTGACGCACTCAATTTTTTACAAGACGATTTAAAAATCAAACGTAATTTCAACTGCCCCGTATGTGGTGACAATCCCTCTATAACTTCACTAAAGGACGAAAACATAATGTGCCCAACCCAAGCCAATTCAGAAATGACAGCCAAAGAGTTAAAATTAGCCATTGATGCCGGTCGCGACTTGATTTTGTTAGATGTGCGTACCGATGCTGAAGTGGCTATGTGCCAGATTCCAAATTCGATTCATATACCACTGCAAGAATTGCCCGCTCGTATGCTTGAGTTGCAAGATTTGAAAGAATCGAACAAAGAATTATTGATCTACTGCAAAAGCGGCATGAGAAGCCTAAGCGCTCAAGAGTTTCTCAAACAAAATGGATTCAAAAACGTATTAAATTTGACTGGTGGCATCAAAAGCTGGGCGAAAGATGTTGACCCAAGTATGCACGTTTAGGTTTTCTCTAAAAGGATCGGGCAGGTGGCAAACAATCATAGCCGGGAGTTTTTTCCTTATTTGCCCAAGTATTTAGTAACGACGAACTGCGCCACCGTCCATGGTTATAGTTGTACCGGTTATGAACTCGGCTTTTGTTGATGCCAAAAATGCCACCAGGGCTCCCAAGTCATCAGGTTTGCCAAAACGCTTAACAGGAGCGTAGTCTGCCCAGTCAGTAAGGACCTTTTCCACAGTGACATTTTGCGAAGTAGCATATTGTTTTGCCAATTCTCGAACAAGCGGAGTATCAAAATAACCAGGACAAATAACGTTCACTGTTACCCCATCGGCAGCCACCTCTGTTGCAATACATTTGGCCATCGCGTTGAGCCCAGTACGCAATGTGCTCTGAACTACCGAAGTCATTTCCGGTTCAAGTCCGAAAATGGAACCAATGAAGATAATTCGCCCAAATTTCCTTGCACGCATTTCATCTAAAACAAGTCTACTGAGCAGGATCGCAGGTCGTAAGACAAGATCTGTTCCGTGCTTCCAGTGGTCGTCTGTTGCGATAGAAAAAGGGTGGGTTGGAGGATGTCCAGTACTTACCACCAATATATCTATGTTGCCCAGTGATTCTTTCGATTCTTGCGCGAGGCGCATCAAATCATTTTCATTAGTAAGATCAGCAGTAAAGTCAACAACCTTGCCAGCACTGATGGAAGCAATTTCTTCAGCGGATGCTCGAACTTTATCGGCATTTCGAGAACAAATTGCTACATTGACACCCTCTCCTGCAAGGGATTTCGCGCAAGAATAGCCAATTCCATAGCTTGCTCCAGTTATGAGTGCATTTTTTCCCAATAGATCTAAATCCATGTGAACTCCTTTCGATAAGGGAATTCAATTCCCGATTTCAAAAACTAGCCGCCGCTGAGTGCTGCTACAATCATTATTTTGTCCTGTTCGTTTACCTGGGTGCCCAAGTCTTTGATTTCGTCTGTGTTTAGAAAGACTTTCATATGCGGGCGAATTTTATTTTGCTCGTCAATCATTCTGAATTTTATTCCAGGAAACTGTGCATTGAGATGGTCGAGCACTTCTAAAAGTGTTCTGCCTTGTCCTTCTACAACGTTGGCATTTTTCGTGTAGGAAAATAGTGGGCTTGGTATTTTTACCTGCATTTTAGCCGACCTTGATAGAATAAATCTCAGGCAAATGTTTGACTATACAATTCCAGGTCGAGCCATTGTCAATGCTAGCCCAGACCTCGCCTTGAGATGTGCCAAAATATATGCCTATATCTTCGTGCGAGTCGCAGTCCATTGCTTGTCGTTTGACTGTGAAATAGGCATCAGATGCGGGCAAGCCTTTATCCTGTCGATTCCAGCTTTTGCCACCATCGACACTGTTGTATACGGCAGGTTTGCCACCAGGACTGGTGCGCGGCCATACCTCGGTTCCGTCCATTGGAAAAACCCAAATACAATTGGGATCGCGTGGATGAATAACGATGGGAAAGCCGATGTCTCCTATTTCTTTGGGCATATTATCACCGATACGAATCCATCTGTCGCTTGGGCGTTCGATGCGATAAATGCCACAATGATTCTGGTGATACAAAATATTGGCATTGACTTGCGATTGAGCTACGCAATGAGGATCGTGCCCCCATTCGGGATCCTCGACTGGCGAAAATACGATTTCTACTCCTTTATTCAATGGCGTCCAATTGGCTCCATTGTCTTTGGACTCAAAAACTCCGCCGATAGAAATGCCAAAATACATTCTGTTATGGTCTTTTGGGTCGAGCAAAATAGAATGCAGAATTTGGCCGCCAGGAGTGCCACCGCCCTCAGTCCATGAGGCATACATTGGATTTTCGTTGAAACCATCAACTGATTGCCAGGTGTCACCGTCGTCTTTTGAAACAAATAATCCAGCAGGTGTGGTGCCGGCATACCACAAGCCTTCTTGTCCAATACGCCCAGGTGTAAGCCAAAAAACGCTATCTACAGATCTGGGCTTGGGACCTTCTGGTGCCTGGAGATTATTGCTCGATTCTGGTTGTTTGAATGCCGGGGGTGTGCTTGATTCTTTCCATGTTTTGCCGTTATCTGTGGAACGAAAAACTGTCGGTCCCAAGTGTCCTGTTTTGGCACCAATAATCATGGTATCGGATTTAGGGTCTTTCACCCAGTGATGAATGATATGACCCAAATATAAAGGTTCAGAAACTTTCCAATTCTTGCGTGAGTGATCGCCGCTTAAAAGAAAAGCACCTTTTCTCGTTCCCACAAGAATCTGATTCGGTTTTCTCATATGGTCTCCAAGCTTAAATCGGTCGAGACATTTTATCTTTTCGGTCAATTTTTATCATTAAAGTTGAAAAGATGCAGTAGAATTCTCAACTTGGACACTTGGAGGCGCGAGTATGAGCACTCAAATTTTTGTCAATTTGCCTGTAGAGAATCTCGAAAAGAGCAAAGACTTTTTCATCAAGCTAGGCTTCAAGTTTGATCCCAAATTTACTAACGAAACTGGCGCCTGCATGGTCGTCAGTGACACAATCTTTGTGATGCTTTTGACCAAGCCATTTTTCAAAACTTTTACTCCCTTTGAGATCTGTGACGCTAAAAAGAGCACAGAAGCTATAATTTGCTTGTCATGCAAAACTCGACCCGACGTAGATCAAATGGTTAAAGCCGCTGTGGATGCGGGTGGAAATACCTATAACGAACCTAAAGACCACGGCTTCATGTATCAGCATGGCTTTCAAGATCTCGATGGACACATCTGGGAATTGGTTCATATGATCGATGCACCAGAACTAAGTCCGGTAGAAGCCGCTAGTGGACATATACATTGAGTATGACATTCGAGCCTCCTAAAAATGATCCACATGCCGAAACTCTGCTTTTAATCAGGCAGGAAATCGAGCGTCAAACACAAGCTTACATCGAGCTTTTGCTTGAATCTCGTCAGGCTATAGAAAATCACGCAAGTTTTTTAAACACCATTCTTGAGTGTATTGGCGATAACTTGATAGTTTATGATGCCGAAGGCAAAGTATTGTTGGCTAACAAAGCGGCAATCGAATTTGCCGGATTAGACTTCATTGGCGCCGATCGAGATATGATTCGCAAGCGCGTCACTTTTTTAACCGACAAAAATGGCACAGAGGTTCCGCGAGAAGAAGAGCCTTACACGGTGGCGATGAATGAGCATCGTATTTGTGAGCGCGAAGGCTATTTGCAGGATGCAAAAGACGTTGAGAATGGCGGCTGGATTCGTGCCCAAGCATCGCCAGTGATTGATAAAAAGAATAATTTCTTGGGTGTAATCACGACAGCAAGTGACATAAGCGAACGAAAACATTTGCAAATACAGCGTGATGGTTTAGCATCGCTAATTGCACACGACGTGAAAAATCATTTGATTAGTGAAGAGTACATAATCGGCGATTTGCTTGAAAAACCAAATCTGCCAGAAGATATCAAAAGCGACTTAGAGACTGTATTCAATAGCGCCAAGCATCATCGCGAACTGGCTAATGCAATGCTTCAAATTCATCATACAGACTTCATGCTCGATGCACATAGTTCTATTTTAATCGATTTGAATGCAGTACTACATATGGTGTTAGAGTTAAACTCGCTTGAAGCCAATGCTAAATCTGTTGCACTTAAGACTGCGATAGACAGTGATTTGCCTCCAATTAAAGGAGTCGCAGCCGGACTGCGACATGTGTTGCACAATCTAGTTCATAATGCGGTTAAAGCGAGCAGCGATGGCGGAGTTGTTGATATAAAAGTCGAGAAAACAGTAAGCGGTGACAAGGTTAGAATTATTATTCATAACTCGGGTAGAATAATTCCGGCTGCGGATATCGATAGATTATTCGACCACAAAGCTGTCGCATCGCGTATTCCACGCTATGATGGCTCGACAGGTTTTGGTTTGTACTTGAGTAAAATCATGCTTGATGCTCATAAAGCTGTTGTGCAATGCACGAGCAATGAAACGAGTGGCACCACTTTTGTGATTGAGTTGCCTTCAGGCTAACTGTCCGATTCGTTGTTTTCAAGTTTGAGCATTAAATATTTTGAGGCGTGATCTGCCGCATCAAAATTCTTTTGATTGCGATGAAAATCGATTAGCGTATGCAATTCTTCTTCGCTCAACTCTTCGAGATTTTGTCTCTCTAGCTGTTTGGAATATTGCTTGAGCATAATTCCGTTTGGTCCAAATATCATAATTGAGATGGTTACAATAAATACTCCTGCAAATATCATGGCTAGAGCAAGATAATTCATAAGTCCGCCAAAGCCCATCTTTAGTCCAGAGAGCAAACACAGAGCCAAAAAAGCGATTGCTCCGGTAAGACTTATCAACGAAGTGATGAACAAGGGTAAATTGTGTTGTGACAGCTTTTGCAAGGTGAGCTGTTTTTGTAGCAAGGCTAATTCGTCGTGAATTTTGTCCGTTTTCATGTCATATTAATACCACACAAGTTTAAAGGCGAACCCGAATTCAAACCATGCAAGCACTGGATAAGTTGAAGCCCACACCTGTTTTCGATTCTTATTTGCAATTTGCAGTGGAGCGTCAAAACATCTTTTGGAGACGCTTGAAAGGCGATTCGCGACCCTGGACAAACGACCCTATTTTGTCCAACTGGAAATTTACCAACACTTACAGAGTGCTCGACCGTGTCAGTCAGTTTCTTGTGAGCGAAGTAATAAATAAAGGCGACCAGAGTGTGGAAGAACTGTTCTTTCGCATACTGTTATTCAAGACATTTAATCGCATCGAGACCTGGAATTTGTTCAAAGAAAAGTTGGGTGAAATTAGTTGGAACACATATGATTTCGAGCGTTATGACTCAATCTTGAGCGGTGCTAGAAATTCTGGAATTCCTATTTATTCGATGGCTTATGTGATGCCTTCTGCTGGTGGCGTATTTGGTGAAGTAAGAAAACATCAGAATCATTTGCGCTTAATTGAGTATATGTTTTCCAGTCGAATTCCTTTTAAAATAGCTAGTGCTAGCTCCTTGAGCGAAGTGTTTAATATCTTGCGTCAATGCCCATCATTAGGTAATTTCCTTGCCTTTCAATATGCTATAGATCTAAATTACAGTAGTATTATCAATTTTTCTGAAATGGATTTTGTTGTTGCTGGACCTGGCGCTAAAGATGGCATTTCTAAGTGTTTTAGTCACTGTAGTAACTTTTCGAATGAAGAAATTATTGAGATAGTGACTATTAATCAAGACCAGTTATTTAAAGAGGCTGGACTAAAATTCAATAATTTACTTGGTCGACCGTTGCAATTAATCGATTGCCAAAACATTTTTTGCGAGATTAGCAAATACGCTCGAATTGCTCATCCCGAGTATCCTGGCGCAAGTGGCAGAACCAAAATCAAGCAGAAATATAAGGCGAATGCAGAATCTATTCCTGAGCTGACTTTGCCTGAAAAGTGGGGCATTACGTTGTCTGGATTGTCAACAGTTGTTGCGAGCTAGGGTTTTCCCTAGTACCGAATTTATGCTCGCCTACTAGCATGGAATTTGGGGACAGTTTTTTACATCGAGAATATTGCTATGGACGAATTCAATCTTGAAGACGTGCGTATTGCTTCGCCTTGCAAAGCTTCCTGGCGGAAGATGAAAGGTGATGATCGCGTGCGCAATTGTGCAAAGTGTGAGCTCAATGTTTATAACATTAGTGAGATGACTCGCGAAGAAGCAGCAGAACTTATCGCTAATACCGAAGGTCGGCTCTGCATCAGACTCTGGCGCAGGCGTGATGGGACGGTAATTACCAAAGACTGTCCGATGGCATTTAAACAAATTCGTTATGGCATTGCAGTTTTTTCAAGCATCATCGTTGGTGCCGTGCTTGCAACAATGCAGTGGACAAATTGGTTTACGAAAGATGAAATAGTCAAAGGCGAAAGGTTTAGAGATCTAGAGGCTGGTATGAAAGCGGTCGGGCGAATAGTAGTCGTCAATAACGACCTGCCTCCTGGGCACCGAATCTTAAGTGATGATTTGCGCGAGATTGAGGTTGATTACAGAAAAATTCCCAAAGATTCTGTTTCTGATATGTCTCGTTTTGTCGGAAGAAATCTCAAGCGCGCCGTTGCCCGCGAAAATATCTTGACTGTCTTAGACGTGGATTTAACTCCGCAACAAGTTTTCAGTGGTGACAAGTTTGGTATCGATTTGGATTTGTCGCCAGACGAAATTCAAGGGTTTAACATTGAAGCAAAGAAAGAAAAAACTTCTGTTTCGAATCTTATGCGCAGGTGGATTCTTCATAGGATTAAACAAAATGAGCGAAATTGATCTTGATAAAATTCGCATCTCTTCACCGTGCAAAGTGCCATGGGAGAGTATGAAGGGTAGCGACAAAAAGCGATACTGCTCTCAGTGTCACCTTAACGTTTACAATATTTCTAATATGACCCACGCTGAAGCGGTTAAGCTGGTCGGAAGTGATACCGCCTATTGTTTTTCTTTGTATAGAAGGACCGATGGAACTGTGATCACGCGCGATTGTCCAGTCGGTGTCGCCAGGTTGAAAAAATATCTAAAATGGTCCGTTGCTATTATTGGAAGTTTTCTTACTGGCAGCATTCTCTTTCAACAATTAATGGCACGACAAGCAGAAGAGGAATTCCGAAGGCAACAGGTCTACAGCCAAGCTTCGCATGATTTGGGATTCTCGGGACCTATGAGCACAAAGCGCAAAGTAGTCAGAATCAAAAAGTTGGTTCTGGGAGGTGAGCTAATTGATTCTTCAGTACTAGAGGAAGAGGAAATGGAATACGTAAATGTGCCAGATTATGCAATTTGGTCTGCGAGTATGCTGGAGGGAAAAGTTGCTAAATATTCTTTGCATCCGGGGTCGATTGTAGTTGAAGATAACTATGCAGACCCCGTTTCTACGTCTTACAGATTGAGACTCAATAGAGAAACAGAAGAAAAAGTCGAGAAAATTGCAAAAGATCAGAATAAAACTTCCCGACAACTTTTATCTGAATGGTTGAAAGAGAAGCTGCAAATTATTTATTCATCTTCCTGGTTTTAACATAATTGCAGGCAGAATATTTGTGCGCGGCTGACTAGCGCCTTGCTACATTTTATTGGTTAGCTCGGCAACGAAAAACAGATCCAATGCTAATGAGTAATTACAGGGAAAGGTGACTAAAAATGTTTAAATTACCGAGTTTGGGTCTGTTTGTAACTGTTTTTAAGGCTGGTCTCATTGTTGGAGTCTTTGTAGGTGCCGCTGCTGGAGCTGTGGCAGGCGCAGCGGGTGGACTTTTGACTGCACCGACCTCGGGCAAGAAATTGCGCGACAAAATTAAACAAGACGCCGAGAAGGGTGTTCAAGTTCTTACAGAAAACGGCGAAAAACTTAAAGAGCAGGGTTTTGACCTTGTGGACCGGATCAGCAGCCAGTTCGATACCTTATCGCCAGAGCAAGAAGAAGTTTTTGACGATGAAATTGAGACTGATGAACCATTGAATGGGGACCATAGTCAGATGTCATCTAGACGAAAACGTCGTCGCAGTGCGTAACTGCGCAATTAATGTAACTGATTTGAAAGTTGCTAGAATACCGGGTCATGAAGATCCGGCATCTAGCAATTTTCTCTTTCTTGGCTGCGCAGCTATTAGTGCAGTGTCCATCTGCTTTTGGCGATGTTAATCCCGGTCCGTGCGCAGACAAACGTCAGCAACTGAAGACTTATCTTGAAAAGGCAAGAGCCACTGGTTTTGGTACCGGTCCCTATGATGATGCCCTTAGAAAAATAGAAGATGACGTTAAAAATGGCATGGCTGAAGCCGAGGTTCAAGCGCAGATAACAAGACTTACAAAAGCCTTGAGCGAACAGGTTCAAAATCGAAAGACTATCAAAGCATCTGGAGTTGGCATGGGATCTACTGATCCAGCCACTTTAAAAAAACTGAAAAAATCAAAGCAACAGATTCCAGTTGGTCAATTGGAAAGCTATATGCTGACTCTGCTAAATAAGCATAGAAAAGAGAACGGGATTCCCACGATAGGGACCGACGGAACTCTCGCGCGCTGCGCCCGCGAACACGCGGACGACATGATTAAACGCAAATTTTTTGATCATACTAATCCAGATGGTTTAGACGGATTTAAACGTGCTCAAAAGGCCGGCTACAAAAAAGGCGTACGTGAAAATATAGCCAGAACTGCGATGGGTGGCAACGGCATTTTGGAAGTTGAAGCTGCTGACGAAAGATTGATGCAGTCGCCAGGACACAAAGCCAATATTCTGGATCCTGAATTAAAAGTAGTAGGAATAGGTATCGCCTACGATCCCGTTACCTGGCAGCTAAGAGTTTGCCAACTTTTCGGCAAGTAGATTTTCTATTTCGAAAAAATCAACGCATAACTATGGTCATAACCATAGGCGTAAGTCGGCTCCCAGTTGATCACGATTTCGCCAAGGAAAGTGAGACTCTGCGAAACTTCGCGCGCAATGTCCCAGGCTAATGGCGTGACGTCATTGTCGTTGTGTTTTAAGTTAGATACTTCGATTATCACATGGCCGGAGGACTTTAGTTTTTCACCGATCTGTTTATATATCTTGCCGATATCGCACAGATACTGCTTGTAGCCACCTTCTTTGGTACTATATGCGGTGAATGGATTTTCTGTGTGATGTTTACCCATGTAAGGCGGTGAAGTTATGGATAGATTGAAGTCAGGAATGCTCAGTTCGGATAAACGCAATGAATCACCCAGCAAAGCTCTTTCAGGGTGCTTGATTTGAGTGCGTACATAGTTGCAGCGCTCTTCTTTAAATTCAACTCCAAAGCCTAATCTGCTCATTCGTTCGGCGACTACAAGAGTCGTTCCAAAACCCATGAAAGGATCGAAAACGATGTCACCTTCGTGTGTGTACTGCAGAAGAAAGTGTTCGACTAACTCGGGGCAATAACGGACGTCGTCAGGCTGGAACTGCTCTGGTAGAGGCTTTTCGTGTAGATTCTTTAGTTGGAGAACGGTTTTCTTCATTGCTCAATTTTTATTCAAACTTCGAATCAAGGCAAGCATTAATAATTGATTTGGATTGCAAATCTTGCAAGGTCAATTCAGAATTCTGCAAGCGAGAAAGAATCATGCCGCAATAAATCCATTGCTCTTCGTTGCTCAGTCCAAGCGTGTCGTCAACGAGCTTATAATCGTTTTCTAGATTTTCCAGATTCTGAAGATTGTCGCTTGGCGACGACTTTCTCATCTGCGAAACGATATCTAGAACAAGCTTTTTGCGTTCGTCTAAAGTACTTTGAAATTTTGGTCCAATATAACTGCTTTTATCAACGATCATTTTGGCATACGACTGCTCAAGCCAGTTTTCGAAGTTAGAACTGAAATTGCAGTTTTGTAATATCGTGCGCAAATTCTCTTTTGTCACAAACTTGGGAGCTATCGTACCTGGTATCACATAACTTTTGGGTTGACCATTGAGCATCTTAGAAAAATTCTCAAAATAGCCCCAGTTATTTTCTTTCATTTGGGCAAAGGAGCCAAGACTGACAGTCTGAGCAAGTAAATCCCGAGCGAGTGCGGCTCTGATTACAAAAACTTCGTGTGGATTATCGGTGCATTCAGAAAGCATCGCCAGTTTTTTCTGGACGCCGCAATGCTCACCTTTATCGATTATCATGCCGACAATGCGGCCCGAGGTCGCCTCGACAACACTATCTCCCGCTACCCAGTAATGCTCAGATGCTGGTGTGAGTTTGTCAAAACTAGATGCAAAGGTCGCATCGCCCGCGATAGGTTGGGCATAAGCTACAAGCGTGGTGCTCTGCCAGGGCCAGCTTTTTACTACTTGTCTTAATTCATCTCCATATGTGCCCTGCATTACTGCGCTTACAAATTGTGTGGCAAGCCCGGCTCCCAGGCTGTGTCCGGTTACGTAAATATGTTCGGGCGCACCATAAGTTTGTTCAAGATGTTTGCAACAAGCCGTAATTGTTCCAAGCATTGTCGGGAGCGACTCGGAAAATCCTTGGGTTACTTTACCAACTCTACTAATGAGTGGCTGCTCTACTTGTTTCATGCCGCGTAAGTCAGTTATCCAGTCGGGATTGCCTTTGGGTTCGCCAATTAAATTCTGGGCTCGCCAAACTGTTTTTAGAAGCGACGCTCCGCTGCGGCTGCCGCGAAAGACTATATGGGCGTCGTAGCCTGTTTGGGTCTTTTTCATGATCACAAAACCCATCAAGCTCCACGATGGATCTGTAGCACCTGCACCACCCATGATGCCAGTACTTCCGGTTCCGCCTTCGAATACTACTATGTGGTCATCACCACCTGGATATTGGCGAATTGAAAAAAGTTCGGTTTCGTTGTAGGGATAACTTGTTGGTTTCGATGTGTACCTAATTCCCTCAATGGTTTTGATATTTTGAGTAATGTAATTCGGTGCTTGAAGAGCTAGAAATATCTCGCCATCGCGATTGAAAGTAGGAAATTTGGCATCGATATATTTGTAATTAGAAAGTATCGGGTCGAGATTGCGATTACTCTCGCCAAAACCGCGCGCAGCGTTTGGTCCGCTATAGAATCCGCCTAAATTTTGGGCGTAATCGTGGGTGAATTGGCATATATTGTTGCGACGGTCGCTTGCCACGCGAGACATCATGTCGTACCAGGGGTCGAGCGGCAAGCACAAAGATTGGTGATAGAGCTGATAGCTAAGTGTGCACAAGTCTAGATTAACGACCGATTGCGGTAGAGATTGCGTTTGGGAGTTGCTCTCGCTTGCAATAGCGCTTACATTTGAGACTATGGGCGCCAAGATAGTTGCAACTATGAAGGACAAAATAAATACGGCGCCGCGCTTAAATCTAGCACTTGAATACATTGTTACCGCCTACAAGAAGTCGAGCTGAAAATGATAACATGGTGGGTGGAAGGAAAAGATTATGAAGTCGAGTCTAAAAACACTTGTTATTGTAGCCACGATTTTCAATGCCACCACAGTGGTGTCACAAGATGCAGTAGCACCAGGTCCTGCGTTTGAAAAGCGCAAACAAGTCTACGATTATTTAGTCAAAGCCAAGAAAGCTGGAGTTGGTACTACTCCTTATGAAAAGGCGCTTGGCGAGATTGAAAGCGATGTTAAAGCGGGCAAGAGCGAAGGCGAGATTAGCAATCGATTAAGTAGTCTTACTTCGTCACTTGCGCAACAAGTGAAAAATTTCAAGGCAATGAAAGCCGCTCCTCCGGCATATCAATCTGTACGACCAACTGGTTCTATGTCGAGTTCATCCGGCACGCATGGTGATGTCAGGCCGCCCATGGGAGGCGGAGTAGCGAGTGGCAGACGGGCTAACACTGGTGAAATGGAAGCCTACATGGTCACTTTGGTGAATAAGCATAGAAAAGAAGCCGGGCTTGGGTCATTATCACAAGATTCGACTCTTTCGACGATTGCACGTGGACACGCTGCAGACATGATTAAACGCAAGTTTTTTGATCACATAAATCCTAGCGGAGAAGACCCGCGTGCTCGAGCAAGAGCTGGTGGATATAGCGGTTGGGTGCGAGAAAATATTGCTTATACTATTTACAGTCTTCCAGGTTCGGTTCTAGTTGAGATGGCGGACAGGGATTTGATGAATTCACCTGGACACAGAAAAAACATTCTGGACGAGACAGGACAATCAGTTGGAATTGGCATCGTTTACGACGCTAAAGGTGGCATCAGCGTTTGCCAATTGTTTTCGCCATAATTAAGACTACTTGCGCGGTGTTACTTTGCCAGTGCCACCACATATGGCGCATTTAATTATTTCGTCTTTGCCTTTTACTTTCTTAAGCACAAAACCATTTCTGCAACTTCCTGGGCAAGTGCCAGTCATGAGTTGAGAAAGCTGTAACTCTAGCTTGCGAGCGCGTTCGCGCACGGCAGCGCTTTTGCCAAATTCACGCACTGTTTGATACTGTTTGAGCGCAGATGGATATTGTTTCATGTAATAGTAACAGTAGCCCATCATGATTTTGGCGCCACCATCGTCTGCTATTGTCTCTGAAGCTTTCTTGTAATACTGCAATGCTTCGGCATAACGCTTTGCCTTGAAGAATTTAGACGCCTTCACTACGTCGTTTTGACGGGTAAATTCGCCTGCTTCGTCTAAAGATGAATCGTCTAAAGGACTGTAATCAATTGTATCTTTGCCATTAATTGTGGCATTTGTATCTTGCGCCCAAGCGATGGGCGAGGTGGATACTGCCAGGAAAGCACCTAAAGCGAGCGTGATTTTAAATCTCATACTTCGATTTGACATTTTATTATATTAGCTCTGTTGCCCAACCTCGTAAAGGACAAAAAAATCACTGTGTAATTGCACCTTTTATTTCATTCTTTCAATTGCACAATTGAGCTTAACGGCAGGGAGGAAGCGGCGATGCAAAATAGTAATACAAACAAAACAGATAGAGTAAAGGCTCGTAAAATCATAGCTCGTTATGGCGGGTGGTGTCTTTGCGGTAAACGCATTCAAGTGGGGGAAGCTTTTATCTGGTATGGTTCGGGAAGCAAAATTCAGTGTTTGCGTTGCTATGAATTTCGTCATCTAAATCTTGTTGGTGCCAAGTCTTCATACGATAAAATCATCGACAGAATTCGGGCAATTCGAAACTCGATTTCTCCCTGGCCGCAAAAGATCAAAGATGAATATCTGTCTTTGTTTAATTTGCTTGTTCAGGCGCCTGAAGATTGTCGCGAGGTTAAATTGTTTTTGCAGGAGATTGCGAAGTGTCGCAAAGAGCGATCGAGACCGTATACTTGTAGAGCCCTAAAGCAAAAAGCTTGTATTCATTGTGGCACGGTACAAAGCGTGGGTGCCGTGATTCTAATTGATTTTCCAGGACGAAGATATCATTGTGTACAGTGTGAATGCGTTGCCTAAAGTCCTTTGAATGTCGCATTGATATCGTCGGCTTTCTTTTGATAAATAGCGGCTTCGCGAGTTCGTTTCATTTTTTTGCAAAGATTGGCGTACTGGCTGTAAGCTGACATCAAATTGATTTTTCCAGAGACACCATTTGCGGTGGCGAGCTTGATTTGTCTTTTTATATGCATTTCGGCACTGACAAATTTGTTTGTGGCAATTTCTGAATCGACGAGGGGCGGAAATAAAGCTTCCAGTGTCTCTTCGTAAGGCATTGGTTTGTGCACTACTTCTGCGCTGACAGTCCCATCGCCGTGGTGTTCGATTATTTTGTCTGGTACTCGCTGTGAAGTTGGCGTCGGTTTGAGCGCACCAGCATCAACAATGGCGAGCGCTTTGGTCAGTGTCGCGCATGCTTGAGCGGATTTGCCCACTCGGTTATAGTGCATTCCCAAATCGATTAGACTGCCGATATAGAGCTGACTTTTAAGACCAGACTTTGCCGCTTTGCTAACCAGTTTTAAATAAACAGCGTCAGTGTCGGGCATACCTTCTGAGCCGGAGGAAGAGCAGCCTGGCTCTCCTTCCATAGCATCTGAGGTCCCAGGAACGTCTTGAGTGCCTGGTGGCACTTCGCCGCGTCCTTGAGCGAAGATAGGCTGCGCTAAAAGTGTAAAAGTTATAGCTAATAGAATTTGTTTCATGATTTGATTATATCCACTTCTTTTTTTCTGGCTGATAGGTAAATTGCCACGGCTGTAAAAACAAACATTGCAATGAAGAACGGATTGATTTTGCCTCCTTCAAGCAAATAGTTGTAATGCACGAAAATATAGGCAGGGAGAAAGAAAATAATTGTAAGGGGAAAAAGAATTAGTTTGAGCCAAATTGGTATTTGCTTGAACAAGTCTTCTTTCATCGCGATTGCAAATACTGGCATCAACAAGAGCAAATCGTATGAATGCCAGTAAAGCGCTGTAAGGCAAGCAAAAGGAAGTGCAGCAAAGAATGTCGATTCGAGCCAATTGGCGGAATCTTTCTTCAGGCGGCTCCAGAAAATTATTAGAGCCAAGCCGGCTAGATTCAGTACTGTTGCAATACTAGTAATTGGTTGGACCATGTTTGGAAGTAAAAGTAATAGCTGACCGCGTATAGTGGGAGCAAGTTCTGTATGCAGCGAATTATTATTGTTGTAAATATCGCGCATGATTTCAGAATATCCGGCATATCCTTCACAACCAATCATCAAATATGATACGCCTAGAAGGACTAATCCACAGGCTGCAAACGAAGGAATCCATTTCCAGCGTCCGCCTGCAAGAAGTGCTAATGCAATTGGTAATAATTCTTGCGGTTTGAGTATAAGCAAACTGAGAGCGATACCAACTAGCCACCATTTTTCTTTCTTGGCATAATAGAGCGCGCCCGAAAATGCTAGTATCAAAAGTGGTGCCAATTGACCTATTCTCAATGATTCATAGGCTGATCCAGACAAGAAAAGTAAAGCACAGAACCAGGCTGTCTGACCAATTTGCAAATTGAATGTTCGGGCAAGTATCAATAGACTGGCAAGAAGTGAAACTCCCAGAAATACAGTCCAAACCGCAATGAAAATATTAGCCGGTACTAAGTGTAATGGATAAAGCCAGGGCAGCGAAAATGGGGCTAGAAAAGTCTCTCGCTTTCTTCCTTTCAGTTCGGGAAAGCATTCGGCTGTAACATTAGAATAGTCGGGCTGTGCATAAACTCTGGAGCCTTTGCCATCACCAAGCATTTTAGATATGCCGTAGTACTGGGGACCATCTGAAACTTTAAGTGATGTTGGTGCGCTTGCCACCATGATAAAACTCATGATACCAATAGATGTCAAAGCGAACAGGCATGGAAAAAATATTCTTACAATGAATAAGCTGGGGCTCATTCTTGATTTGACCTTTTGACAGAAACTGAGCGGGATTCAAACGGCATCGTCATCGACATAGCGCTTATAAACAGTGCAGTGAAGCACGAAGAAATTCCACTTATGACGAGCGTTGCGGCAAGTGCGATCCATTGAACTGAGTTGATAAAATGTTCTTGACCTTTAGCTTGAAAAAGGGCTGCTGTTATTACAACTCCCAGTCCAAATAAAGTCATTAAGATGCCAACTCCAAGTCCGGTTTCGAGCGTAAACAAGTTATAAAAACCGGTAAGAAAATTATTTTCGCCATCGAATCTTTTTCGCCATGAATATGTTTTTGCATGCAACCACAAACTCAGAACTTGAACGCCAACAACACTACTAATGGTGGCACACAAACAAATCAAAGTATTTGTGAACGAGTCATCGATGTTCATCATGCCGCTAATCGAAAGCAAGTGTGTGACCATGCCTAGAATAAGCAATGTCATGCCTGGTATCAAGAAAAGTTGGTTAGGCGAATACAAAAGCATCATGCGCAAACTGCGCCAGCCGTCGCTAAAAGTATTCAGTTTCGATTCGCCAATACGCTCTCCTAGAACTATGGGAATCTCTGCTACTTTCAGTTTTGCAAGACCTGCGTTAATCGCCAACTCAAGATTGAATTCCATGCCCTGACTTACAGGCTCGATTATTTGATAGGCTTCGCGACTGAATCCGCGATATCCGCAATAAACATCTGTATACTTCGTGCCAAACAGAGTATTCAAAATCCAGGTCAACAGGGGATTTCCAAATACGCGATGCAAAAAAGGGATTTGACCCATGCCGCCTGTGAGGTAACGACTTCCTGTGACGAAGTCATATTTTTCATCGACTAATTTTTGCAAAAACTGTGGTATCAACGCAAAATCGTAAGTATCATCAGCGTCTGCCATGATGAAGTATTTTCCATTCGCCACAGAAAATCCTTTGAGATAAGCGTTGCCATAACCGCGTTTTGGTTGGTGGCACAAATTGACGTTTTTACTTTGCGCTATTTCAATTGAGCCGTCTGTTGATCCATTGTCTGAAATTACAATTTCGCCATCGATGTTGTTTTTTTCGAAGGTGTCTTGAATTTTGTCGATGCAAAGACCAAGCGCGCCTGCTTCGTTCAAGCAGGGCAAAACAACTGATACTGTGGGTCTATTTGTCATCTTGTCGGGGTACTAAAAACCTTGCATTTTCGTGTTCTATCTTACCAGTTCTAATTGGGAGTTTGTTTGTGGGCGCGGTCGTGGACTCCTCCTTCAAATGAGTATATTGCCAAGAGTATCTTTTTTCTTCACGCGTGGGTCCATACGGCTGGAAGTGCAGTAAAATCTATGGTTCGTAGCAATTTAGCGCCGGCTGCAAAGTGCCGGTTTGAATCAGGAGTGGACAATGAGCTCTACCGCACCGGTGCCGGTTAAACCATCAGATTTTATTCGAGACATCATCAATGATGACCTTGAGGCGAAGCGTCACCAGAAAGTCATTACTCGTTTCCCCCCAGAGCCAAATGGTTTCTTGCATATTGGTCATGCCAAATCAATTTGTTTGAATTTTGGACTGGCTAATGAATATCGTGAAAGCTTGCCCAATAGCGGCACTCGCTGTCACCTTCGTTTTGACGATACAGATCCTGTCAAAGAAGATACGTTGTTTGAAGAGGGAATCCAAGCCGATGTACGCTGGTTAGGATTTGAGTGGGATGGTTTTTATCACGCCAGCGACTACTTCGATAAAATGTATGAGTATGGCGAGCACCTGATTAAGTCGGGCAAAGCCTATGTCTGTTCGCTTAGCGATGCTGAAATAAAAGAATATCGAGGTGATGTCAAAACACCAGGCAAACACAGTCCCTATCGCGAGCGCAGTGTTGAAGAGAATCTCGATTTGTTCTCGCGCATGCGCAAGGGCGAATTCAAAGATGGAGAGCATGTTCTTCGCGCTAAGATTGACATGGCAAATGCCAACATGAAAATGCGTGACCCGATGCTTTATCGCATTCGCCACACCAAGCATCACATGACAGGCGATAAGTGGTGTATCTACCCGATGTACGATTATGCTCATCCCATTTCGGATGCTATTGAAGGCATCACCCATAGTATCTGTACACTTGAATTTGAAAACAATCGCGAGCTTTACGATTGGGTTATCGACAATTTAATTGATTATGCTAAATTCCCATCGCGACCGCATCAATATGAGTTTGCCCGCTTGAATTTGAACTATACAGTTATGAGTAAGCGTCGCTTGCTCGAATTGGTCGAAGGCAAGCATGTTCGTGGTTGGGATGACCCTCGCTTGCCCACTATCGCTGGTATGCGTCGCCGCGGTATAACGCCTGAGTCTATACGTAATTTCTGTGCTAGTGTTGGTATTGCAAAGGCCAATAGCACAGTCGATATGAATCAACTGGACTTTTTTATTCGCGACGACCTCAATCAGAAAGCACCGCGGGTGATGGCTGTTCTAAAACCACTTAAAGTGGTGATTGAAAATTATCCTGAAGGCAAAACCGAGGAACTCGAAGCTTCTTATTGGCCGCACGACGTGCCGAAGGAAGGCACGCGCAAAGTGCCTTTTACACGCGAGATTTATATTGAGCAAGATGACTTTATGCTTGAGCCAACCAAAGATTATTTCCGGTTGGCGCCAGGAAAAGAAGTACGTTTGCGCTATGCCTATCTGATTACATGTACAGATGTGGTCAAAGACGCAAGCGGCAAGGTGACAGAAATTCGTGCCAAATACGACGAAGAAGTCAAACCAGGCGACAACCCAGTTGGGCGCAAAGTCAAAGGCACTATTCACTGGGTGAGCGCCACTGATAATGTCGATGCCGAAGTGCGTTTGTACGAACGTTTGTTAATAGACGAAGCGCCTCCCACAGGCAAAGATAGTGAGTTTTTGGATGCTATTAATCCAAATGCACTACAAGTTTTAAACGGCTGTAAGTTAGAGCGCAGTCTTGGTGAATGCAAACCAGGCGATCGTTTTCAGTTTGAGCGTCAAGGTTATTTCATTGCCGATGAGAAAGACAGCAAGCCGGGTGCGCTTGTTTTCAATCGCATCGTTACATTGAAAGATTCATGGGCGAAAGCGCAGAAGAAGTAGGCAAGAGTCATTTCTTGAAGAACTTCCCCAGTTTTTTCAAAATTGATTCGCTTTCTTTCTGACCCACAGAATCGAATCGCCACATTCCATAGGGATTAAAAAGATTCGTTCCTTCGTGAACTTGTGTGCACGGCTCCCAATTGACGCTGAGTATCGGTGATTCGAGAGTCAATTGAAATGTGTGTCCGGATTGAAATGGACGTCGCTTGCCTTCTGTTAGGCTGTAAAATCCAACTTCGTGAAACAAGATATACGCTGCTTGTAACGGACTAACGGAGCCTGAAAGTTTTTCCAGGCAAGCGGTGGATGCCACCATATCAGGTGCTCCCAGCATATGCATACCGGAGGTATAACAATCGTTCTCATTTGATAATGGAACTTGAACATAGGCTGCGAAAAGTCCACCCCAATATTTAGTATCTTCTGCTGTAAGTCCATCGATGAAGGAAACCAAACTTTTCCAGTTGGCTTTTGAATGGTAAAGGCTCGATGTGTCAACGATTACAGCAAGACCTCCCAGATCCAGGAGTTTGCTTGTCAGATTCAGAAATCTCAATGCTTCTTGGTGCGCTAATTTAGAAACGGTGCCCGTGTTGCGAAAATAAATTACGCACGAATGATTGGCTAACAATTCGAGATCTTCTTGCAAAAAATCATGTTCATTTTTGAGACTATATTTTTGACAATCTTCTATAAGCGTTGGATCTTTTTCTTTTATGTCAAAAAAAGTGTCTTCTTGTGTGGACAATAATTCAACAGCTTTTTGTTTGAACTCTTCGTTTCCTGGAATTCCAATTGAGATAAGCGGCATATATCCAAATCCGTAGTCGGCTTTAGCGCGTTGCCAATCGTCCCAGGCATTGGAGGCGTCAACATGCATACGCTCTTCTCTATCCAGCATAGACCAGTAATCATCTGGCTTCATCGCTATGCATGGAGCGCCGTTAGCTAGTTTTTCTACTTCTTCTTTTGTAAGTGGAGCTTCTTGTTGCTGCTGCAATAGTCCAATCATCGCGCCAAGCGGAGGCACGCAAAGAAGTTTCAAATCGTCGTCGATTTTGTCAGTCATTATTTAATTTGTTGAATGAACTGGGGTGCAAGGATTCGAACCTCAGAATGTCTGAACCAGAATCAGATGCCTTACCGCTTGGCGACACCCCAATGTAACCAAAGTAACCAATACAAGTCTATTCAATCATACTTGACTATGTCAATAAGCGCTCAGAGGTATAATCTTGGCTCTTAGCGAGACGAATTAATGAAAATTCTTTTTCCAATTGATGGTTTGCAAACGGCCACTTCAACTGCAGCATCGACCTATTTGATATCGCGCAGATGGGAATCCGGCACCAAAATAAAAGTTATTGCCGTGGTCAAACCACATGAGTCGCTTCTTGCGATGTTCGGCAAGTTCGGTCAAAGTGTTGAGCGCGAACAATTCTTATATCAATACGGATTATCTTGCAGCGGTTATACTGCCGAATTACAAAAAGAATTGCCCCATTGCGAAGTGACATTTGAACTACTGGAAGGCGATCCGGCGGACATGATTTTGCAGGAAGCCGAAAATTGGAAGAGCGATTTAATTATTTTAGGTTCGCACGATAGACAATCTCTCAAGCGTCGACTTTTGGGAGGAGTATCACATGCGGTATCATCGCATGCAAACTGCCCTGTCATGATAGCCAAACATCCTCTTCATGATGAGCCGCACGAAATCTCACCGCGCATGACTCGTGTGCTGGTTCCTTGTGATGGTTCGCATAGTTCTATCGCTGCACTTAAGTGGATCGCGCAATTGCATTGGCACGAAGAAACTGAAGTTGTTTTTCTTGCTGTAATAGATCACGTGCAAGATAAATATGCCAAAGAAGCCGATCCGCAGAAAGCAACCGACATTATGTTTTTGTGGCAGGAGCGCCGTCAACACTTACAAAAAAGTCTGACTGAGCTTGCCGAGCATCTTGAAAAAGTGAGCGAACTCAAGCACATCGATGTCAAAATTATTGCAGGCGATCCACGCGAAGCGATTGTAAAATACGCAAATGAATGGAGGGCTGATTTGATTGTAATCGGCTCGCACGGTCATACAAGGCTATCCATGCTTTTTCTTGGAAGTGTGGCGCAGGCAGTAGTTACTCACGCTCATTGCGCGGTCGAAGTTATCAAAACTTGCCAGGATGATGAAATTGTAGCTTTGCAAAATTCTTATTTAGAGTCGCAAGAGTATGATGCAGACGAAGTTAAAGAAGATTTGAATGAAGTTCGTCCCATGGACAATCTGCATATTCCGCCAACGGGGATGATGTAAATTAGTCGTCGAAGTTAACCGACCTTCGTGCCTTCTTCTTTTGAGATAGAGCGACTTTCTTGTCTACACGCTTTTGAGTTGAAGAATAACTAGGTTTAGTTGGACGTCTGGGAGTCGGTCGCTCAGCTACACTTTCAATCATGGTGCGCAGCTTCTCAAGGCAATCGTCTACATTTTTATTTTGATCGCGAAATTTTTGACTGGTCACAATGATTTCGTTTTCTGCTGTGAGTCTATTGGAAAATTTTTCTAAAAAGCGTGCTTTGACGTCATAAGGCAGACTTTCTGTAACCACTACGGCCCAGCGCATGATTGCTTTGCTATTTACTTTGTTGACGTTTTGACCACCTGGACCACCACTTCGCGCAAAGGCAAAGTTAAGTTCAGACAAGGGGATTTGAATTCGCGAGTTGACTACGAGCATGGCTACTTTTCAGATTTGTGACTTTGTTTCTGTATGTTAGCAAATCACACAAATAATTATGAAATTTGGGCTTTGCACCTTTCGTCCCTCTTTTAAAACCATATCCGTTAACGGATATGGTTTTTGAACTAGACCGAAGAGCCCAAGAAACGGGCATTTCTATTTTTTTGAGGACTTGCCAAAAACACAAATCACTCTGTTGTAGCAAGCGCGTTAAAATAATGGACCGGGGGTCTCAATCAAGAAATCAAGTGCTAAAATCCTTGTTCCTTTGTTTGCTTTTAGCTATACATGCCTGCGCAATACCGGCTCAGGCAAGCATCTTTTCAGGCAAGGAGGAGCAAATTGAGCACTACACAACAGAGATTCTTTTGAAAGAAATTGACCTTGAGCGTTTCTACAACAAATACCGATTATTTTCGAGCAAAGACCCAAAGTACAGATATCGACGCTATTTTTTATTGCAACAGACGGCTGCTGGATTGACGCTTGGAAGTTACATTGCTTCTTGTGCGGATCTTGGAAAAAACCTTACAACACCAGATAGAATTTCAGTTCCGCTTGCAGAACGCACAACCAAGATTGGATTTTTAGGAGTGGTCTTTCAAGGTGGAAGCTCAGCTATTGAACTTGCTTCCAATGTTTCAACTGCCGTAAAGCACAAAGTAAAAAAGATCGATCCCAAAAGTACAGCCAAAAATGTTCAATCTAGATTAGACGAAATAGATTCTTTGATGGCACAAAGAAATGCACTTGTGCAGCAAATAGATAACAAAGAAGGCGTGGAAATTCTCCAAAGTGAAGGGCGTATTCTCAAATATTTTCGCGATTGGTGCCTCAATGAATTTGCCGATATTTACGCCGATGCAAAATCTTATCAAGCAAGCAATAGTATCTATTATGTTCTGGATGTGACCTCTGCCACTCTTTATGGCGCCAGTTATTTAATAAGTTTGAGAGCGCTCGATAAGCCACACTTATTTAATCCGGCTGCTAAAGTTGGTATCGTTGGCGATGGCTTTGGTATCGTGAGTGCACCATTATCTTCCTGGTCGTACAGCTATTTGTACAAGTATCATCGCAAGAAGCTTGGCATTAACATGAAAGAAAAACTCTACGATCCAGAGGAAATAGCTAAGACAGAATTAGTTGCACTAAAATCCAAAATAGAAAAATCTGATGCACTATCGAAACCACTGCTGAGCAATATTCATGCGCGTTTGTCTCTGATTGATTTTTGGTCTTGTGAGTACGACGATTACATTTCCAAAACGACAGTGGAAGATAGACGTTTTCAAAAAGTGGCGTTGCAATCGAATATTTCGGGTCCATTAATTTCGACTGCGTTTTTGGCTCAGGACATAATGGCTTTGGTGGCGGCAAATAGTCTGAAAAACAATCTTATGAAGAGCACCACCGTTGGATTTATTTCTACTATTCCTCCACTTGTAGCATCGGGTGCATCTCTTCTTTTGACGTCGTACTGGGCAGCGGACGAAGGCATTCATCAACACATTTTGAAAAAGAAGGGTCACACTCCTGAGCAATTAATTGAAAAGCGCTTTGCCGTGCTTGGTGAGATGGAGACTAAACTTCAACAAATTGAGAAGTGAAATCTAAATAGATCGCGCAAGTCTCGCTCCGCTTGACAATGCGTGGGCGACTTGCTTCCTTTTATCGATAAATTGACTGCCGAGCGAATCTACCGCAAATAAGGTCTTCAAGTGGATATAATTCTCTCCCGCCGATTGCATGTAGCAGTCAGTTCGAATAACTGGAGAGAAAATATGTGCAAACAAATAGCTGTCACACTTTTGCTGATTTCGTGCATGGCAATGCCATTAGCTTCAAATGCAAAAGTAGATAAACCAGCTAAAGACTGGCAGTTGAAGACTCTCAAGGGCATTAAGTCAATTAAATATAGTGTCGCTTACGATCCAGATGGCAGTTTGCTGAAAGTTGTAGATACAGGACTTTCAGGAATGAAAGTGACAGCCAAAGCTGCTCCTAAAGCTAAAGAAGGCAGCAACGAAATAAATGACAAAAACGATGCGCTATTAAAAATCTATGTCGACAATCGCGATAAAGAGCAAGCTTGGGTGGGACTTGCAATCAAACAAAAGTCACAACTCAATCGCGATTCTGCACAAAGCTATGATGCCGAAACTTATGCAATAGGCTCCTTGTGTGAGCGTTCAAAAACAAAGGATGTAATCAAAGAGTTGTGCGCCACATTCAAAGAAGATATGAAAGCGAATAACTAGAATTGAAATTGACTGAACACAGGAGACCGCCTCGTGGCATGGATTGATCCAATAATTTTGCAAGGAGAATATGCTTCTCTGGAGCCGCTTTCATTCGAGCATGAAGCGGGGCTGCAAGATGCTGTTCGAGACGGTGACCTGTGGAAGTTATGGTATACGTTCATTCCTGAACCAGACAAAATGCATCATGAAATCGAACGCCGGTTGGCACTTCAATCAGCCGGCGTTATGATACCATTTACGGTGATAGATGCTAAAAGTGGAAAGACACTAGGCATGACTACTTACATGAATATTGACGCCCCAAATCGTCGGCTTGAAGTTGGATCCACCTGGTATCGCGCTTCTTCCCAGCGCACCGCAGTTAATACCGAATGCAAATTGATGCTTTTGACTCATGCATTTGAAAGAAACGATTGCATCGCGGTTGAATTTCGAACTTCTTTCTTCAATCATCAAAGCAGACGCGGTATTGAACGTCTTGGCGCTAAACTCGATGGCATTTTGCGCAATCATACAATTATGCCAAATGGCACATACCGAGATCAATGCGTGTACAGCGTGATCGAAAGTGAATGGCCGGGCGTGAAGGCACATTTGACTTTTCAACTCGAAAGACATAAAAACTAATGCTCGATTTTGTTAAGCCTAGAACCTCATATCCGTTAATAACTTTCGTCAAAATTCTCTGGCCGCTTTATGTGCTCTTCACTTATAAACAGTTGCGCATCGAACTTTCAAGCGAAGTGGAAGAAACGTTTGTGCGCTTGAAGCGAAAAACAGTTTTAATATGCCCTAATCATTCGCATAAGTTAGACCCTGATGTCATGTTTGCTCTATCTAGAGCGGTCAAACAAACTTTCAATTTCCTTGCCGCTCGTGAGATCTTTGGTGCATATCGCAGCAGAAGATACAGATGGATGCAGAAGCTTGGTTGTTTTTCAATTGAGCGTGGAGCGGCGGATATCCAGTCTATCAAGACGATTCATGAGGTTTTGACACAAGACGAAAAGAAATTGGTGATTTTCCCTGAAGGCGAAGTCAGTCATCAAAATGATTATTTGATGAATCTGGAAGATGGAGTCGAGCGCATGGCGCTTACCGCTTGCAAAGATTTGAAAAAAGAAGATGCTCAAAAAACTATTTTCATTTTGCCAGTTATTTTGAAATATCGTTTTTCTAAAAATGTGTGGAATGAGATTTTGGAAAATCTCAGCCGTGTGGAAGCGCAACTGGAGCTGAAAGTTGCTGCAGGTGAACCGGTAAGTCAAAGAATTCGAAATTGTCTTTTGAAGGGCCTTGAAAGGCTGGAAAATCGTCATAACGTTACAAAAAAATCTGATAATCTTGAAGAGCGCTTATCCAATTTGCGTGAGCGTTTAATCGAAATCTCCAAAGAATATTTGAAAGTCGATCTGTCTGCCAATATCGGCCAAGTCTCGCAGCTACACATATTACGCAATAGCTTTGCCTTCAACCAATTCGCTGATGGAAGTCATCTTGAGCTATCTCCGCAAGATAGGGTGCATTACGAAGAACTACGTCTGGCGACACATACAGTGGCTATTGGCGAGCACAGTTTCAAAGAAAATCTATCTCAAGAAAACGCAGCAGAGCTTGTGAATCTTTTAGAGGAAGCAATTTTCGGCAAAATTACACTGCCGCTTCCAGACATTGCCGAAATTGGTGTAGCCAAAGAAATTGATGTCGCCTGCTATTTAAAGGAGTTCGAGGAAAAGAAAGCAAAAGGCGTGCAAGCGCTCAAGGCCGAGCTTTCAGCCCGTATGAAAGAACGTAATTTGCAATTTGGTAATTCTAGAATCTAGTAATTCGAGATAAAAATCTCAGAGCCAATCTTGCTCGTGTGATTAACGTTGCAGTTATTCATGCCGTATTGCAGCGACCACGATTGAATGTTGGCAAAGTCGTAAAGCGACCTAATTTCTTTGCAATCGTCGTAAGTAATCAAAAATTTGTGATGACTTCGCCTCAGGCAATCTGCAAGTAACTCGTGATCAAACTCGTGCAAAGAACCACCGGGACCATAGAGCCTGGATGCGGTGAAGTAAGGAGGATCTAAAAAAATGAAAACGTCTTTACCGGGCTTTTGAATAACTTTCTCGAATCCTAAATTTGTAATTTCAGTGTCGCGCAACGCTTCTGGCATTGGGGTCAATCGCTCAATTGACGATGGAGTAAAACGACGTTGACTAGCCAGTTTTGAAAATCCACCAGCGCGAGTGGTACCAGAGAAGGTGACACGATTAAAAAAGAAAAAGAGCAGCGCTTCTCTGTATTCGCTCAGAACTTTTTCTTTGCGAGCAGAGATAAAAAAATCTTTGATTTCGTCGCTAGATTTAAACTGGCAGCGCATTTCTTCCAGTTCAATCTGCATATGCTTGCATGTTTCAGGATTTTGCACGGCGCGCCAGAAAGAGACCAATTCTTTGAACTTGTCATTTATCCAATAAGTTTTGGCAAAAGCAATAGACCGTGCATGAAAATAGACACTGCCCCCTCCAACAAACGGCTCCCTGTATTCGGTCGCGTTTTTTGGCATAAAGTTTGCGATTTGGAGCACCGCTCTTTGTTTTCCGCCGGGATATCGAAGCGGCGACCTGAATGATTTAGTTGCGGTGTTTGGCCTGTCCATCAACTAATGATAACCGCAAAGCTTCAAGTTTTAAACTTGCACGGTTCTCAAATGGGCTAAAATACAGATGGCTCCCACGGGTGAGATCATGAAAATCAAAAAACTGAAAAAGTTTCTATTGACGCTATCCCTCCTGTCCTGGATTCAGTCAAGTGCGTTGGCGGCACCCATGACATTTGAGGGTGCTGTGTCGGATTACAAAGCCGGTAAATATCAATCGGCATTGTCAATGTTCAAAACAATAAATGCAAGCCGCCCAAACAATGCTTATGTTCGTTACTACATGGGTTTGTGTCAGCACCGTTTGGGTCATATTGAACAAGCTAAGCAAGAGTATCAAGCAGTTATAACAATCGGCGATACCAAATTGAAACCGCTTGCGCAACAAGCGCTTTCTCAGCTCTCGGGCACTCACACCTCCAGCAGCGGCTATTCGTCTCCAGCCGGGAGTGCATCAACTCCATCTCAAACTACTTCGAGTCGCAAAGTTAAAAAGGTGATTGAATTCTACGCCGATTGGTGACCACCCTGTAGAAGATTTGCGCCCGTGTTTGACGCAACTAAAAACAATAGTCAATTTAGAGATATCTCTTTTCAGCAGATTAATTTGGATTCTCACGATCCACTAGCTGAGCAATATCAAATTCGCTCGATACCGCGGGTGGTGATACTTTCGGGTGGCAATGACGTTTTGTATAACGGTCGTGTACCAATGGAACAGAGTGGGTTTGAAGAGTTGATTAAACAATATCGATGAGATTAACTCATGCGTAAATCGAAGCTCAGGAAATTTACTCTTACTTGCTGTAGTTTGCTTGCAATAGCAATTGTATTTATAAGCTCATCACAAGCTCCAGTCCCAATAACATAATGGTGCGTTACTATCTGGCGCTATGCCACCACGCTCTAGGTCACGTTGAACTAGCCAGGCAAGATTACAATTTAGTAATTTCTAACGGGGATGCTAGTTATAAGGCTCTGGCCCAGAAAGCATTGACTCAACTTGGATCTAAATCATCTTCAGGCGCGTCAACATCATCTCCGGGCCCAAACACTCCATCGCAAGTTGCACCAGCTCGCAAAGCCAAGAAAG
Organism: uncultured Candidatus Obscuribacterales bacterium; assembly: GCA_964606665.1. GTDB lineage: Bacteria > Cyanobacteriota > Vampirovibrionia > Obscuribacterales > Obscuribacteraceae > Aved-18. Next base: position 186,172 of record CAZSHS010000003.1, read on the forward strand.
TAATTGACTTTTACGCTGATTGGTGAGGACCGTGCAAAGTTTTTGCGCCCGTGTTTGACGCAGTAAAAAAAGATAGCAAGTATAAAGACATTCAGTTTCAGTCCCTCGATTTAGACAATGAAGAGGCTACCGCTGAAAGATACAATGTTGAGTCGATACCGACGGTCGTGATACTCTCTGGTAGTGGAGCCGTTTTGTATAACGATCATCCACCCATGGACAGAGCTGGTTTTGAAGAGATTTTAAATTGCTTTCGCTAAGCTTTATAGTCCAGTTCGAAAAGATATTCTTCTAGTTTGTCCAGCGACCCGGTCCAGCCTTGATGCATGCCATTGCGTGCTTGAATGAATGTGGCAAGCTCAGGTATGCTCGTCTCGCCGTGGCACTCCCAGGTGATGGTGACACGAGTTTGTTCGGTGTCTTCTTGGGTTAATTCAACTGTTGTAAGCATTGTTTCTGGCCATGTTGGTGCCATAGGATGGCGAGTAACCTTTTCGTTTTCGTCGCAAAATTGTTGTGTATATTCAATCAGAGTGGGCTTCTCGACTCTTAAATAATCTGAGCGTCCATACATTTTTTTGCCACCAGGTCCGCTCATGCATGAAAATGTGCTGCCACCAGATTTGATATCACACTTGAAAAATTCCATTTCGAATCCCTTGGGCGCAAGCCATTGAGCAAGATGTTTTGGCTCAGTCCAGGCTTCGAACATTTTTTCGATTGGTACGTTGAAAGAGCGATTAAGAACGAATAGATCTCTGTCAGTCGCTTTCTTTTCAAGATACTCAGCAAGCCTGTCCCAGGTAGAATCACCACCTGCTTCTTTGATGAATTTGCGTGACTGTTCTGCTGCTTCGGGTGTAGGCAATGTCATGGTCATGTCCATTTTCGTTTTGCCATCGTGCTCAGAAAAGAGCACTGTTACGCGAAAGAGTGGCTTCTGCTCGTCATTGCCGCCGTGATCGTAAACGAGTTTTTTATATTTCTCGACTTCAAAATACTGACTTTTATTTACATATTCGACCTTGTTTGGTCCATACATGGTGTAGTGCCAGTGCCCACCGGGTCTCAGATCTTTGCTGTGTGTATCGATGCTGAATCCACGTGGTCCCCACCAATATGCCGCTCTGTCAGGATCTGCCCAGGCAGCCCATACATCTTTGACCGGATGATTGTAGATGCGTGTGAGTTGAATCTCGTTGCTGGGGCTTTTTACGGGCATTTCTGATTCCTTTTAAGGGCAGGTATATTCTTCCACTTTGACAACCGCCCCGGCAATAGTATTTAATCGCAACTATGAGTAAAAAATTCGAGCCGCACTTAATTTTTTTCATTTTTGTCGCTATCTTGTTTGCGATACCAGCTAGTTTTGCAAAAGATAAGGATGATGGAATCGACTGTTCCAGTCTAAAAAATGAACTGCGTGCCAAGTACAAGCTTGCCGCAAAGAAGGTTGAGCTGGACGAAACTGAAGACAACCGAGTGGTAGTGAAGCAGTTGGAAGTTTTACTGGGCTCGAAGAAAAGTGAAGGCTTGAAATTAGATAAGAAGAAGGCACCCGAAGCCGCCATGAATAACAGAATGGAAGTAGCAAATCTCGAATACGAAATCGACAACTTAAGTGACTTCATACCCGAGATTAAGGCTTGCAAAGACAAAGAGCGTAAAGACGAATCTCTTGT
>CAZSHS010000003.1:187863-190131 GCA_964606665.1 uncultured Candidatus Obscuribacterales bacterium
GGAAGATTCCAAATTGGTTTTGAAAAATCTCGAAAATCTTTTGGATAAGCAAAAAGCCTTTGATTCTTCTTTTTCAGAATCGTCCGAATCCGCTATGAGTAGGAGGATGACGGTGGCAAATCTTGAGTATGAGATTGATCATTTGGAAGATTTTGTCCCTGAGATCAAGGTCCAGAAGGAAAAGGCTTATCAGGAAAAATTAGCCAAAGGTGAAAAAGATCTACCTGGCAAAATTGATCCTGCAGAGGGAGTCAGATTACATCTTTGGTGATTTGCTAACTATTCCTTTTAATCCGACTTGTCTTTCATAGCCAAAAGGCAGTCAGAGCGGAGCTCATTGATAACGCTTTTGAACTTCCTATTGCAAAACGGTGAGGATGCAAATGTATTCAAATCTTCAAGTGCACCGTTGAAATCTTGCAAAGCAAATTTAGTGCGTGCGCGTTCTAATTTATATGCATCACTCTGTTTTGCTTCAAGACTAATTGCCTGATTTATTTCACGCAACGATTGTTCGAAGTTTCCCAATCGATGCTGAACAATTCCGCGTAATAAATATCCACGCGGTTCGCTAGAAGTTAGCAAAACTAACCTATCGGCAAAAGCCAAACTCTTTTCGAATTGATTCATTGAAATGGCTGATTGAGCGCCCATAGCAAAGAGCGCAGGTGCTCTTGTGTCGCCGTTCAAACCTTCTTCGCAGATTGAGATTACTTGGGCGTGATTTTTCGACTTCGCAGAGGGCAGGGCTTTTGCAAGATACTTCAATCCGCGAATGTTCATGCCGCTTGAACTAATTGTCATCCAAATACTTAATAGTAAGAGTGGCGTGCCGATTGTAGGCAGACTGAAAACAAAGAAGAAGATGGCTAGTACAAATGCGATAGCTCCCTTCAAGTGTACTCTCTGATAGGATGGAAGGCCTTCTATTCCTCTACAAAAGTAAGTAATAGAGAATAAGGCAATTACTAAGACGATGAGAATAGATAGACTAGCCATAGCGAAGCTTTTTATTTCACTTTGAACTTGCCCATAGATGCACTGGCTTGCAGGGGCTTTACTTCTGGCGCAATATAATTTGCCATTGCGTGAAGGTTTTGCATCTTGCCTTTACCACCAGAGTAATAAGCTACATAAGCGTATTTTCGCAAGTAGGGCACAATCTGAATTGAACAACTTCCGTTTGTTTCTCTTGCCAAAGAAAGTGCGCGACCAAGTGCAGAAGAGGCTTGGCCAAATCGTCTTTGGTCTGAATACAAACATCCAAGTCCAAAAAGTGAGCGCTGCAAATAATCTTTATTGCCAGCGAAAGTGACTGCGGCCTGTCGATATAAAGCTTCAGCCTGAGCGAATTTCTTTTGTTCGATATAACATTTAGCCAGCCTGTCCATGCGTCCAAAAAGTGCAGGATCGTTCTTTTCAAGCACTTCTTGGGAGATTGAAAGAGCCTCTAAAAAATACGATTCTGCATCCTTCTTCTCGCCTTTGCTCATGCAAACTCGCCCCAGATTGTCATAACTATTTGCAAGTGAAAGATGCCTTTTGCCAAGAACCGTAGCTTTTACGTCGAGTGCTGTTTTGTAGAGTTTTTCGGCCATGTCGTGCTTGCCGATGTAGCGATACGTATCACCCAGCTTGTCGCAAGTAATAGACCAATCAAGAAGCGGTCCACGCATTTCAAGCTGAGCGGTTCCTGCCCATCCAATCAGTGGCGAGCCTTTCTTCAATTTGGTCTCGGCTTCTGCTTTACTTGCTTGTTCGCGAAACTTACCCTGCACGAAATTGATTAAATCTTCAGTCAAGGGACCAGCTTTGTCGCGAGTTCCGTTCACCAAATAGAAGCGAATCAAATCTTCCATATTGGGGATGAGCTTGGGATAGTCCTGGCCAATGGCGCGTTCTTTTAGATAAAGCTCTTGCTCTAATAGGGGCTCTGCCTCGTCGAAGCGCCCACGGACTTCTAACAAGCGTCCCAAGTCGCCTGGGCTTTTGGCTATGCGAATATCGCCAGGACCAATGTCCTGTGCCATTGTGACCGCCTGTTTGAGTAAAGTTTCCGCTTTGCCATATTCAAACGCATCGAATGCCTTAGCGCCCGAAGACTGGACTTTTTCCCAGTCGGCATAAACCAATTGGTCGGCTTTATATTTGGCTGGAGCGACCATCCACTCGGGGAATTTGGACGTGTCAAGTTCAAGCTGACTTTCCTGCGCGAACGCCGGCTGAGCCAAAAGTTTAATAAATTTAAATCAAAAAATCATCCTTCAA
>CAZSHS010000004.1:0-121443 GCA_964606665.1 uncultured Candidatus Obscuribacterales bacterium
AGTTTTTGAGAAATCGAGTCTCAAAGTTTTTTATTTGCAAACGACAATAATATAATATACACTGTACAATACCGGTATTATTTAAAAGCATTCTAGCCTGCAAGTGTTCTTCGTTGAATCTAAATAGACTATTAATTCATCATGGACATATCGATTGCCGTGATTCAAGAAAGTATTCAGACTATCTGACCAATCACGGCTTTCCATGCCATGTTTCAAATCATGCTGGAACTTTTGTCTGCAACGACCTATATTTTCAAGCGCTTGCGCACAAGAAAAATAACGCCAATATTCTTGCGGCACTGTTTGTACATGTGCCACCACCTGCAGTGTACGCTGAAAGTGTCAGGCGCAATTATGCATTTGCTGGAAATGAACACATGATGCAAGGAAAGCTCATGAGCGAACAAGCGCAGCTAGATTATATGACTATTGGTCTAAGAACCTTGCTTGACCAACTTCTTGTCGGACTTGTCGGCGTGGTCTGAGTCTTTTGATTTGTGCTCAGACAAGCTTGGCGCACTAACGTTGTAAGCGAAAGTGGCATTGAGTGCTCGTTTCCATCCATCATAATCGTGCTTGCGGTCGGTTTTTGGCGCCACTTCTTTGGAAACTTGCCATTGCTTTACCAGCTCGTCGCATGTTTTGAAAACGCCAGCTTTAAGTCCAGCCATTTGAGCTACACCCCAGGCGGTTGCTTCTGCTTGTGCAGCGCGCTCGACAGAGATTTCCAAAACATCAGACTGGAACTGAAGCAAGAATTCGTTCATGGTGGCGCCGCCATCAACGCGTAACTTGGAAATTTTAATTCCGTGTTTTTTCATTTCAGATGCAACGTCTGCGACTTGATAACACATCGATTCTAGTGCCGCGCGCACAAAGTGTTCGCGACTAGTTCCGCGAGTGAGACCAACAATGGTCCCGCGCACATCTGAGTTCCACCACGGTGAGCCCATCCCAACCAGTGCAGGAACGAAGTATACGCCGTCGTTTGATTCGAGCGACTTTGCCATCTTTTCTGTCTCGCTACTCGACTCGATTATTTTCAGTCCATCGCGCAACCACTGCACCGCTGCACCGGCAATAAATATCGCACCTTCAAATGCGTAAACTGGCTTTTCGCCTTCAAATTGCCATGCCACTGTGGTGAGTAATCCGTCTGCTAGTTTTACTTCATGACCGATATTTGCAAGCAAAAAGCTTCCAGTTCCGTAAGTACATTTTGCTTCGCCTGGCTTGAAACAAACTTGTCCAAACATTGCTGCTTGTTGATCGCCAAGGTTGGCATAAATAGGAGCTTCGAATCCGACTATATCTTTGTTGGTTGTTCCAAAATTAGAGTTAGATGGCACCACATGTGGCATCATTGCTTTTGGAATTTCAAGATGATTTAAAAGCTCATCGTCCCACTGGTTTGTACGAATGTTATACACCAGAGTGCGGCTTGCATTGCTTGGCTCGGTTAGGTGATTTTGCTCTTTAGTTAATTTGTAAATTAGCCAAGAATCGATGGTGCCAAATAACAGTTTGCCACTCTTGGCTTTTTCTTTGGCGCCCGAGACATTGTCTAGAAGCCATTTTATCTTTGGTCCAGAAAAGTATGCATCAGGCACAAGACCTGTGCGCTCTCTAAACATCGGCAGATTTTTGAGTGCTTCGCTCGCTTCTGCTGTGCGACGGCACTGCCACACAATTGCGTTATGAATGGGCTTGCCTGTGTCTTTGTCCCAAACAACTGTCGTCTCACGCTGGTTGGTAATTGCCACTGCTGCGATTTGCTCTGGCTTAATGCCCGAATTTTTTACCGCGTTTTTAATACATTCTACTTGCGTTTCAAAAATTTCATTGGCGTCGTGCTCGACCCAGCCTGGCTTTGGAAAGTGTTGGGCAAATTCTTTTTGACCGGTTGCAACCGCTTTGCCTTTTAGGTCGAAAACAATGGCGCGGCAGCTTGTGGTTCCCTGATCTATGCTGAGCAGATATTTGTCCATGGATGAATTTTCCTGCAGGAGGGGTTAGGACTTTAGAAGACCTATTATTCTAGGCCATATCTGCCCCGATGGCCCTTGCAAGAAAATGTCAGCAGTATCGGTTATGGGGGTTGGCTCGGGATTGATTTCAATCACTGTGGCACCAGACTCTTTTGCAATGAAAGGCAGTGAGGCTGCTGGATGCACGATGCCTGACGTCCCTGCCACTATGAAAATATCGGCAGATTGAGCCATTTGCTGCGCTTTGCTCAACACATTGCCGGGTAGACTTTCTCCAAACCAGACCACGCCTGGGCGATATGGCGAGCCGCAGTGACACTTGGGGGGCGAGGTCAGACCAAATTCGATGTTGTCAGTGTTAGCTGGATGACCCTTGGCAAAGCACCTGAAGGCTGTGATGTTTCCATGCAATTCAAGCACGTCTTTTGAGCCTGCCTGCTGGTGCAATCCGTCGACGTTTTGAGTGATGACTGCAAGTTCGGGCACGAATTGTTCAAGCTCAGCCATGGCGTAGTGACCCGCATTAGGGCTCACCTCAAGTAACTTTTTGCGACGTGAGTCATACCACTGCCAGACCAAGTCTGGATTTTGCAAGAAGCCCTGAGGTGTGGCAAGGTCTTCTGGTCGATAATTAGCCCAAAGTCCAGTTTGCGCGTCACGAAAAGTGGGGATACCACTTTCTTTGGAAACGCCCGCACCGGTGAGAATGGCTACCCGCTTGGCGCTTTTGAGAAGCTCGGCGGTTTTTTCTATAAATACGTGTGAATTAATTGAGTCGCTCACGCGTTCAATTATACAAATTCGTGTAAGATTCTCTGCATCACATATGTCGATGCGCCACCTCTGGAGGTACTCATGGGTTCTGTCACAGTAAAATCCACTAAAGGCTACAAACAAGAAATTAAATCTGAGAAGCATAGCTTTTCTTGCGATATCCCCGAAGATCTCGGTGGAACCGATACCGCTCCAGATCCGCATGAACTCTTGATGGGCTCGCTTGGTAGCTGTACTGCAATTACGGTGCAAATGTACGCCAAGAGAAAGAATATTCCGTTAGAAGGCGTTTGTGTCAAACTCTGGGAAGAAAAAATTGCCGACCCAGAAAATGAAAGTCGCACAATGCCTAAAATAAATCGCGAAGTTACTGTCGAAGGCAAACTGAGCGACGAGCAAGTCGAAGATTTAAAAGGTGCTGCAAACAAATGCCCAATTCACAAATTGCTCTCAGGCAAGAATGTGATTGAAACTTCGATTAAGGCTGCTGCTACCAAAAGTTAATTGAATTATTTTGGTGCAAGAAGGCGAAATTCTAAACGTCGAAACGCTTCGATCCCTGCTTCAAACTAATTTATTTGGGCGCGAGCCTGAATCTATCTTGCAAGTTTGGGACACAATAGATTCGACTAATAAACACGCTCTGCAATTAGCGAAAGATGGTGCCGCTCAAGGCACATGCATCATGTCTCGCGAGCAAACCGCAGGGCGTGGTCGTCTTGGTAGAAGCTGGGTGTCACCTCCTGACTCGGGCATCTATATGAGCATTATTTTGCGTCCTACTCTTGCCATGGAAGACATGCCACTAATAACGCTTGCAACTGGTGTTGCTTGCGCCAAAGCAATTGAAAAAATCTGCGGCTTTGCCATTGGACTTAAATGGGTCAATGATCTGATTTTGAATAGAAAGAAGCTTGGTGGCATTTTAGTCGAGATGCAAAAACCCGCTGTGGTTGTGGGTATTGGCATTAATATCCAGCATGATGAAGCGACGGTGCCAGAAGACTTAAAAGAAAAAATGACCTGGTTGCGTCGTGATACCGATACTAAATTTAGTACTAATATTTTAGCTGCCGAGATTCTTTTGCAGTTGGAAAATTATTATCAATTGCTTTTAGACGGACAGAAGTCGGACATCTTGAATGATTGGCGTAAATTGTCAGTCAATATTGGCAAAGAAGTTTCATGCCAGTCAGGCAATCAAACTCTTGAAGGCACAGTGATTGACATTAACGAGCAAGGTGCCTTGCTCTTATGCACGAAAGGTGGCAGAGTGCAGACTATTTATGCTGGTGAAGTATCCATCAGAAACTTAGATGGTAGTTACACCTAGATTAGGTACAAAGATCTAACGCAAGTTGGACGTGTCTTTTTTGCAATCTTTCATCGTGTATTAAACTTCAGTGGTTTCTCTTACGAATTCGTGAGAAATTATGTGCGCTTTTAATACTTGAAGAGAGATCTCTAAAAAGAGACCTCTCTTCGTGCGTAAGATTTTCGTTACTTATTGATGCAAGCGCGATTTAGAATTTGATCATTGAGAAGATGTCGGTGTCCTTGCCGCCAGCTTCTTGCAATTTCTTACGACCATCAAGGAACGAAAGCTCGGTGATGAAGCCCATTCCGGCAACTGTGCCACCAATTTTAGTGATGAGATCAAAAGCTGCTTTAGCTGTGCCACCAGTTGCAAGCAAATCGTCGATGATGACGACGCGCTTGCCGTTAGTCAATGCATCAGCATGTACTTCAAGACAGTCAGTGCCATATTCTAATTCGTATTCGATGCGCTCGACTTTGCAAGGCAATTTTTTAGGTTTGCGAATCGGAACAAAACCAACTCCAAGAGCTTGAGCAATTGCTGGAGCCAGGATAAATCCGCGCGCTTCGATACCGACAATGACATCGGGCTTCAATTTTTTACAGTGGTTGGCAAGGGCATCAAGAACGAACTTCAAAGCAGTTGCATCTTGTAAAAGCGTGGTCAGGTCCTTGAAAACTATTCCTGGTTTTGGAAAATCCGCAACGTCACGAATGGTGCTTTTTAGCCACTTGTCCTGCTCGGCATCAAGTGGTAAGTCGAGCTTCGTTAGATTCAAGTTGCTGGTCTGAGTTGTCATATGCACTGCTCTCCTTGAGGCTGTCCTCTTCTTGCGAATGTTGCGCAGGGTTGGTCAAAGCCACCCCGTTGAGGAGGTTCAATTGTATATCTTTTATTGAACTTTCAGCACACCAGTTTCTGAAATTGCTTATTTGATTAAGGCAGTTTTTAAGCTGGACATATTCGGGCATTTCTTCCATGGCGCAGGGAGCTTCTTCTAGCAAGTCGAGGAAAATAATTCCGTCTTCGACATACCAATCGATTTTATGAACTGATTTCAAGACTTTCAATCCTAGAGCCACAGCCATTTTGCTTGAGCCCATCAGGCAAGTAAGAAGTTCGCCTTCAATTTGACCGTCGCGTTTGGCTACTGCAAATTTCGCCAGTCCGTAAAGACGTTTGAGAAAATTACTTGGATTGTCGAAATTGGCTTCGGCATTGCCTATGAGATAAATTTTTTCAGCATCAGTTTTAGCGACAATTTCTTGAAAGAGCTCAAGTGTCGGCGGGAATTGCCACATAAGCAAATGCTTCGTCTTTTTGATGCCAGCTCTACTTGTAAATGTGCATTTCTCTACTGCAACTGCCGATTCGGCGAAAATAATCAAATCGTCTTTTATTTTCTCGGTTGCTTTAGCCAGGATATCGAGCTTGTTTTCATGGTTGCGCAAATCTTGCCATGTTTGTTTGCGCGCCAAAAAACGTGCTGTTTCTGCATTTGAGACAGTGGGTGTAGATGGGGTGGCAAGCGGTGAGTTAGTGGCAGTCGGAGCCGCGGAAGTTGGTGTTGGTGTTGGTGTTGGTGCAGACTGTGCTGCCTGTATCTGGGCTGCTTTCTCGGCTGCTTTTTCGGCACGTTCTTTCCAATTGCTTGGACGCCAATCGACTAAAATTAGTTGCAGACGCGTCTTTCCATTGTAATGATTGAGATCTGGCATGAAGGCGATGTCGATTGCTTCTTCGATTTCGGGGAAGCCTCTTTTATCGCGTCCGTTCCACATCACACACTCAAACTCTTCGCCAGATTTTGGATCCAGAGCGAATATCTTTACGTGCTTCTGGTCTTTGCCTAGTGGCAGGGCTTTCTGACACATCAGCTCTTTCATGCAGAGCACAGGTTTTTTATTTGAAATTCCAAATGGTGCAAGCGAATCTATAGTAGTGGCAAGATCCAGGTTGCAAGTGTCGGGCGAGATAGAAAGGTCGATTTCAATTTGTTTGGATAGAACCACGCCTTCAAGCATTTTGTTGCAAGTAGAAAACAGGGCTTTGCAGAATTCTTCGCCTTTGTCTTCTTCTAGACTAAAGCCAGCAGCCATTTTGTGTCCGCCCCAGCGCGCAAGTAAGTGTTCGTTCAACTTGAGCACTTGATACAAGTCAACGCCGTCAATCGAGCGAGCGGAGCCACGAATGACCTTTTCCTCTTCTTCGTGTTGAGCGATAAAAACCGGTCTTTGATATTTTTCGACCAGGCGAGAGGCTACGATGCCGATAACGCCGTGGTGCCAGGATTTGTCATAAATGGCAAGACATTTGTTTTCGAGCAATTGTGGATTTTTGGCGAGTTTCGCTTCCACTTCCATAAAGACTTGCTCGCAAATCTCCTGTCGGCGGGTATTTTCTGTTTGCAATTCTTGCGAGAGCGATTCTGCCACTTCTTCACTTTCTGTGGTCATAAGCTCGACTGCTTTATTTGCGTCAGATAGACGACCGGCTGCGTTGATGCGGGGAGCTAGACCAAAACCTACAAGATCGGTATTGGCTTTTTGTCCGCTCATAGCAAGTAATTTTTGCAAACCCACTCTTGTGGTAGCAACCAGTTTGGGCAAACCGATGCGCACAAGATATCTGTTTTCTTTTACTAGAGGTACCATGTCGGCGATCATGCCCATAGTTACAAGATCTAATAACTGGTCTGCAGCTTCAGGCGTGCCTTTTTTCTCGTATAGCGCCTGACAAACTTTGTATGCCACTCCAACGCCTGGAAGGTTATACAAAGGATGATCTTCGTTTAGAAACTTTGGATGTATCACAGCCACCGCTGGTGGTAGCATTTCGGGCATGGTGTGGTGGTCTAAAACAACTGTGTCTACACCTAGCGATTTGGCGAAATTTATCTCGGCAAAGTTAGAAACGCCAAGATCGCAAGTAATAATCAATTTGGTGCGGCGCTTGCTTGCAATGACACTGACTGCCTTTAGATTGAGTCCGTAGCCTTCAAGCAATCTGTTTGGAATGTAATAGTCGACATCTGCACCAAGTTGTTTCAGCACCGAATATAGTACTGAGGTTCCGGTCACACCATCGACGTCGTAGTCGCCATACACAGTAATATGTTGTTTACTTTCGATGGCGGATAGAATTCTATCGACTGCTTTGTCTGTGTCTGGCAATTCCCAGGCGCCAGTAGGCACATAAGTCTTTTCGTCTAGAAAAGTTCTTGCCTCTACACCAGATTTGATACCGCGTTGTGACAATAGTTTGGCCAGGATTTCATGCCCTGACACCGCTTCCAGGAGGTCAGAAGAAGGTGATACCTCTTCCTTATACACCCAGGTGGTTTCTTTTGCCTGATTATGCGATGTGGACAACTCAAGACCCTCGAATGATAGGTTCCCGCCGCTTTGTACTCTTTTATAAAAGGATAACTGAAATTTTTATTCTGTCGCTTATTTGTATATACGATAGGATTGGGTATTTAGTTCACCTTAGAATTATCGAATCTAGATAATTCAGCGCTGTGACTCAACCACTTCTTCGACCGACTTAGGTTTTATTTTAGGCCAGTTGGTCAAATCGTACTCAATAATCATTGTCACTTTGGGAGATTTGGGCCAAGGCAAGGCCCAGCCAGATATCCACAAAATGGGCAAGAAGGCGACGTGGGCGGCAAGCGCGACCCAGAAAGCCTCCATTAAGGGGACTTTGTCCTTCAAAAAAGCAATGGTTTCATCTCTGGTTATCAAGGTGGATTTCCAGTTTTACTATAAGTTCAATTATACTGTTGCTTAAATCATATAATCGAAGCATACATGTCCAGAATACTGCTAACTAAAAAGCCCCTCCAATCGCCAATCGTATATCTGTTGGCTATCTTTTGCGCCTGGTCTGTCTCCTTGAGTGTGGCTCAGGCTGGCGAAGAGTTTGGACCGCCTAATCTTTTGCGCACATTAAAAACGCCATTTGCTGTGGCTGGTAGCGGACAGGAAGAGGATTCAAGTGCAAATCAAAATGTAAAGGGTGACCCCTTGTTACAGCCAATTAGTTTAGGTAAGGCTACGCCTTCTCGCGTGGCAATTGAATTCAAGAAGAAATCAAGCTCGAACATCATGTGTTTGCCTGAGCGCATAACCATAGGACATTCTGCCAAATTCACAGTCAAAGGCAAACCAGGCAGTTATGTGGCTATTGCCATGGCCGATCGTGACTCTGGCGCAAAGCCCTTGTTGGGCAATCCTATAAGACTGGGACCAGACCGCAAAGTAATGACTGTTGGAACCATTGGCGAAAATGGTTTGGCCGAACTTTATATAACAGCGCCAATTGAAGGCGACATGATCGGGCAGTTTTTGTTTTTCGAAGCGGCTGTCTGGAGTAAGCCTGATATGAGCGACGCTCAAATTGCGCAAACACTTGCTTTTGATAAAGAGCATGGAAGTGGCAATGGTGTCATGGTTGGCGATGAAGCCAAAGAGAAAAAGCATGGCATCAAATTTGGTGCAACTGCGGCTATTCCGATGTATCAAGATACAAGCGGAGCTTCAAATACAGCCGGCGCTAGCGGGCAACCCTAAGGAATCAGGAAGAAGAAAATGACACTGTTGTTGATACCACTAGATGATCGACCCGTAACAAGCATTCTTCCAGCTTCCGTGGCTAAAATTGCTGGAATAAATGTGCTTACGCCACCTCGCACTTTGATGGGATCGCTTCAGTATCCCGCCCAGGTTGACTCGTTGTCTTCTTGGATTCAAGCTGCTTTAGAAAAGGCCAAGCCGCATGTAGTTTTACTTGGATTAGATAGCATTGTTTATGGCGGGCTCATATCGTCGCGCCAAACAACAGATGATTTGCGAACGCTTGAAAAAAGATTGGCTCAACTAAAAAAGTGGAAAACTCTGGCTGGCTCTCAATTAAAAATCTATGCGCAGTCAAGCATTATGCGCATCTCAGACAATTACGACAACACAGAAGAAAAAGATTACTGGTCTCGTTTTGGTCGCGAATTATTTGCCTGGTCTGCTCTGCTCTACAGAAAATCAAAAGGGCTTGCAATCACTCCAGGAACGCTTGAATCACTTGAAGCTAAAATTCCACTGTCTGTGCGAGATGACTATTTAAAAACACGTTTTCGCAATTTTAGAATCAATCAAAATATTGTCGAGTTGGTGAAAGACAAAGTGATAGACAAGCTTGTTATTAGCCTTGACGATTCAGGTCCAGAGGGGCTTAACGTACTGGAAAAAGAAAAGCTCATAAATTTGGCGCACTCTTCTGGGTGTGACGATAGAATATTTTGCTATCCAGGCGCTGATGAAGTCCTGAGCACCATGATTGGTGCCTGGCTTGTTGAACAATTGCATTTGCGTGGTCAACGCATTTCTACTCAAGTCGTATTTCGTCCAGATTCGGCTCAAAATTGTTTGAGTCGTTACGAAGGACAAACACTGGGCGAAACAGTCCAGGGGCAGCTTAGAGCGCTTGGCGTCACGCATTCGTTATATACCGGCGAAGGCAGTATGGACGATATTGATTTTGTCACGTTAATTCACGGTGCCAATATGCAGGGCGATCATATTTGGTTGCCCAATTGTCCAGATATGCGCAATGTTGATACTACTGTCCAAGTGCGTGAGACACTGGCCTTACTTGAAGAGCTAAATAAGCCAGTCGTTTTGTGCGACGTTGCTTACGCTAATGGCTCGGACCCGCTTTTGATGCAAGAACTGTTATTGCGTCCTCACATTATATCTAAACTAGTGGGTTATGCAGGCTGGAACACCGCTGGTAACACTATTGGATCAGCGCTTGCTATGGGTGTTGCGCGTGTGTTTGCTAAAAAAGCTCAAACAGACTCGGCTGCCTCTTATCGATTTTTTCAACAAAGTCTTTTCACTCGCTTTCTAGATGATTGGGCATATCAGTCCAATGTCAGAGCAAAGTTGAACACTGAAGCTTCAGTGGAAAAACTGGGAATTCTAATGAGTCCGCTTGTGAAAAGCATCAGCACGTCGATGCGTTTTGAGCCTGGTCCAGTGCGGGTAAGTTTCCCCTGGCGCAGGGTGTTTGAGCTGGAGGTATGTTTTGAAGACCGTCAGCCGGTTTCTTAAAAACGCGATATTACTATTAATAGTTTTTACTCTTCAAGCACCATGTGTAAACGCGCTTGAATCGTGGGAGCAGTTGGATAAGCGTTTCAAGAATCAGGTCTATCAGCTCAATGTAGGCATGAAAATCAGAATTAAAGACGCTTTTGGTGAGCGATATGCGCAAATTGCTGACGCTTCGCCCAAGTATCAATTGCCTGTTTTTAGTACGGCAACTAAAGATATGGGTTATCGTGTAGTTGGCTTTGGCACTGCTTTTCCAATTAGGACAGTTGCCTCCAAAAGCAATAAGTCTTACTTTCTTACTAATCGCCATGTAGTAAATAGCGCTGACAACATTGTGATGGATTGTCGCAAATTCTATGCTGCCATGCGCTTATTCGCTGAGCAAACTTGCGGAGCAATTGGTCCTGAAGCAAGAGTAAAACAGCTTGAAGAAATTGTAAACTTGTCCACATTGGGTGCAAGTGGTAGACGAATGAACACATCAGAGCGAGCTATTTACGAACATACTGTGGATGCTATTTGGGATTGTTATATGACTTATTTGACTCCCGAAAAGGGTCGTCAATTGTATGAAAAATATCTGCATAAAACAGGTATGGCATTAGAGGTCGGATACTTCTTGCACAAAGCAGGACCTGTCACACAAAAACCATTACATGCAACCATTTTCAAGATAGCTAAATCCGACCAGGCAGATCTGGCTTTATTGAGCGTTGCCGACTTAGGTGTTCTGCCCATGGAACTCGATTCGGTAGAACCAAGTGAAGGACAAGAGATTCAAGTAATAGGATATCCCATTGCCTCAGATCAGTTAGATGCTGATGCTCTGCAATATTATGCTCCTACGTTTAAATCAGGCAGAATAAGTCGAGTGGCAGGTCGCACCATAGAAATAGATGCTCCCATTACGCTTGGAAATAGCGGCGGTCCGGTGGTGAATCAGCGGGGAAAGGTTGTTGGTGTAGTTTCGCAAAGAGCTGTTTCATCAAGCGGAAAACCGCTACCAAGTTATGGTGGTGCGGTGGTATCAGCTACGGTGCGCAATTTTGCCCCTGAGTTATTTCAAGGACCTTAGTATGGAAATAGCTTTAGTTACATTTTTTGTGATGCTGATAGCCTGGACATGTTATGCGATGTCAATCTCGCAAGGCAACGAAGAATTTTTGTGTGGTGATTGTCGCTTTAACGATCCTGAACTGTGTTTGAAAGTTGAGCGACCAAGAGCTATTTTGTGTACTAGTTACCGCGATAAATCCGCTCCTGTCTCCGAGTCTGAATTCAAAAGATAATCCATCTAAAAGTCATTTAGATCTGATTTTCAAGCTGCCAAGCCAGCCCTTCCAATATAGAAGCCCCAGTATTGAAAGTGATACAGCCAGCATTAGTCCCAGGGCATACGGATATCCGTAAAACCAGGTTAATTCAGGCATATTGTACGGCGACAACTGGGTATGGAAATTCATACCATAAATTCCTGCTATTAAAGTTGGTGGCACAAAAAGAGTAGTGAAGATGGCAAGTACTTTCATGATTTCGTTCATACGATTACTGAGACTGGATAGATAAATATCCATAAGGTCGGAAAGAAACTCTCGATAGGTCTCCACAAAGTCGAGCACTGTAATTGTGTGGTCATAACAGTCGCGAAAATATATTTTAGTCTCTGGTGAATATAATGGACTTGCATCACGCAAAAAGGCGCTTATAGCATCACGCAGTGACCATGCCATTCTTTTTAAACCGAAAAATTCCTTTTTGAGAGAATGGATTTGTGCCACCATTTCGCGTTTGGGATTTTCTATAATTCCTTCTTCCAGTTTGTCGAGCAAATCTCCATAAGCTTCAAGCACTGGAAAATAACTATCGATTACTGCATCGACTACCGCATAAGTTAAATAGTCAGTGCCCATTTTTCTTATCAGTCCATTGCCTTTGCGAATGCGCTCACGCACAGGGTTCATAACATCGATAGGACCATCTTGAAAGGTTATGACAAAACTTTTGCTTGTATATATGCTCAATTTTTCTGTTTCAAGCGATTCTTTCATCTCCGCCATATGTACAACGAAAAAAGAATTCTCACCGTATTGTTCTAGTTTTGACCGCTCTTGAATATTCATCACGTCTTCTAAAGCCAGACGGTGAATGTCAAAAATTTCGCCCGCTTGAGTAACTAATTCAGAATTGCCCAGACCTTCTATATTGACCCAAACTACTGGATATTTTTGCAGTACTTCTTGCACCTCGCTCCAGTTTTCGATCCGTTTTTCATAGACGCTTTCTGGACTATATGCAATTAAATCTACTGTGGTGGGGCACGCACCAGGTGGAGAAACGATAGTACCAGGACTGGTGCCGGGTGGAGTGTGTTTGATCTTTTTTAGATATCGTTTTCTGCTTTTAGACATTCGACAATCATTGTAGATGCCACCGCAGGTACTATCAAGCCCCCTGAGCCGGTTCACTCACCGACGCACAGGGGGCCTGCTCCTTGCATTGTTTTTAACCGAGATTAATCGGTCCGTCTCAGGCGTTAGCTAATGAGACTTTTCGGGGTCCATGTGTGGAAAACCCGCTTGTATAGAGCCTTTCGTTTCGGACGATCTGTATTCACTATAACAAGATGTCACGGTGTTGCCAAGACCTAAATGGACGCATTAAATCAAGTTAAGGTTGTTCTGGTGGACTCTCAGGTAATTTCTCTGTATTCGAGCCTGAATGAGCATCTAAGTCCTTTTGGAGAATAGATAAAAAGAGCTTGACAAGGCGAGAGTCCCAGCGTTTGCCAGATCCAGCCTGAATCTCTTTTACAGCCTCTTCATGTGACATCGCCTTGTGATAAGGTCTGTCAGAGGTCATTGCAGTGTAGGAATCAACAAGAGATACCACTTGCGACTCTACAGATATATCTGGACCACGCAACTGATTGGGATAACCGGTGCCATCCCAGTTTTCTCTACACGCTTCAATGATTTGCGAAACGCGAAACAGTAATTTTGCCGGTTCCAAAAACTTAGCCGCCACAGATGGTGTCTGTTTCACCAGCTTCATTTCTTCTTCAGTCAAAGCTTCTTTCTTTTGCAATATTTTTTCGGGAATAACCATTTTGCCAAGATTACACAAAACGGCTGCAAGCGAGACAATCTCTGCGTGCTCTTTAGCCAGGTGCAAAGACTGAGCCATCAAATTTGCATACTTATATACACGTTGCGAGCGGTCGCTGTCATAAGCGTCTTTCTCTTCGACTGCTTTCACTACTTGGGCAAGCAAGCCCAGAATGCCTTTCTCGGCAATTGCATTCAAATCAAAACTGGGCAGGGCAGGACGAATGGCGGCTGATTCTTTAGCTTTAGTCTCGTCTTTTTCGTCCTTTTTGTCTTTATCGTCTTTTGGTGCATCAGCATAACGGTCCGCGTCTAGCTTGACTGTCATGTCAATTTCTACTTCTTTGCCATCGGCAAAAAGGTCTTCGGCAACGGTTCGAACCTGGTTGCGACCTTTGGTTTTAGACAAATACAAAGCTTTGTCAGCTAATTCAAATAATCTGTCTTTGTCGTTTGCATCATGCGGGAAAATGGCCACACCAAGAGAAGCCGTGATGGTGCCGACTTCATCGACTTGTTTTTCGCGTATAGAAGTACAAATACGATCTGCCACTACTTTTGCCGCTTTCAGGTCGGTCTCAGGCAATAGCACCACAAACTCTTCACCACCAAAGCGGGCAACTGTGTCTACATCGCGCACAGATTTTTGAACTACTTTACCGATATGTTTAATCGCTTCGTCACCATAATGGTGCCCCAATGTGTCGTTGATTTTTTTCAAGTAGTCTAAGTCTACGATGATAAAAGAAAATGGGTGGCCAAATCGTGTGTATCGATCGATTTCTTTGTCTAGTTGTGTTTCAAAATGACGACGGTTGAATAGACCGGTCATTGGGTCAGTGAAAGAGGCAGTCTCGGTCTGCGCAAATAGCTCTGCGTGTGAAATAACAACTGCAACTCTATCTGCCAAGTCGAGCACCATAAGCTCGTCTTTTTCCGGTAACTGTCTTACCTGATCGGGAGAAATTAGACACAATGCCGCTTTGTACACACCACCATAAAAGAGTGGCACCAAAGTGGCCGATGTGTACGAAATGGGAGAGGTTATGTCTTTCTCTTTTAAGATGTCGTCTATTTGGTGGCGTTCCAAAAATACAGTGGCACCAATTTTGAGATCGCTAGAAAGTGAGCGAATAAGTATGTCGCCCACATTTAAATTTTCTTCTTCGTTTTGGTCCAATCCGGCAATTGCAGCATTCTCTTCTTTCTTTTTCTTGCCTTCTTTCTTTATAGACATAGAGGCAACTTTGGATTTGCTATACGAATCAGACTGCGAGTCATACAAAGCGCAAACGCAAAGTTCGAGTTTGAAAAATTCTTGCAGTGCTTCAACCAGCGTTTCCATAATCTGGTCTGCGCGCTTGAGAGCGTTTCTGATTTCGCTTGAAACTCTATTGATAAGTGAAGTTCTTGCCTGATCTGCGCGAATTTGCTGAATGGCTTGGTCTGCGCGAATAACGTTTGATAGGTGACCGGCA
The DNA here is from genome assembly GCA_964606665.1 of uncultured Candidatus Obscuribacterales bacterium. GTDB lineage: Bacteria > Cyanobacteriota > Vampirovibrionia > Obscuribacterales > Obscuribacteraceae > Aved-18. The sequence goes on from CAZSHS010000004.1 coordinate 14,779, forward strand.
ATAGTGAGACCTAGTTCTCTATCTTGAGTTCTGAAATCGGCTTTGTTAGCCTGTCTTTGCCACAAACCAATAACACCAAGGCGCGAGCCTTCTGATGTTAATGGCAGGACCAGCGCCATATCGTGTTTGAAAAACGGGTCAGGTTTGCGGCTGTATTCTACGTTAATCATTTTGCCGCGACCAGATTTAAATACTTCAACAAATGGATTGTCAGAAATTTCCATGTTGACCGACTTGAGATTAGAGTCTTCTGTTTGCGGCTCTAGAATATTTTCCTCGCGATTAAACAAATAGATTTCAGAATGAGTGAAACCCATGTGTTCTGCTACCAATCTAATTGATTTGACGAGGGCTTCGCGAGTGGTCATCCCGCGCGACTCACGAAATAGCATGGCTATCTCGTTGATGAGCTTCATCTCTTGCGCGTCCATCTCGATTCTGCTCTGGTCGGCTGCTTGTTGCAGCACCACAGAAAGCAATTCTGCAATTTTTTGCAAAACAAAGGCATCGTGCGTGCTCCATTCACGCGAGCCTTTACACTGTTGCAATTCTAAAAAGCCAGAGATTTTTCCGCGCGATTTAAGTTGCGACATTAGTCTTGCCTCTACTCCGCCAAGCTCGATGAGCGAAGAAAGAGTAGGTGCCACTTTGTGCAAATTAATATCTAAGGCGGTGTTTGGAATGCTGATTACTCCTGAACTTGTTTCATCAGGAAACTTGGACACAAACTCAAGCATAATGGCGGAAGACTCAACTGTAGTCAGTTTGTTGTCGACAAAGCAGTTGTGACCATTGGTCGAAAATTCGTGGGTAACTTTTAAGTGTTCGCCATCGATGCGCCAAATTATTCCGCGGTCGGCACCAGATGATTTGACTAGATTTTCAATTGCATATTGAAATATTGGCGACAAATCAGAAGAATGTCTCAACTTTGAGATAATATCCGAAATTATCATTTGAGCTGCAGGCGGAACTACTGAGGGTAGTTCGTTACTTAAACCGGTGACTGCTTTATCAAGCTCTTGAATTAAAAGCTGATCGCTCGATTTTGTTCGTGTCGCTTGCCCAGGCTCAAGCGTGGTCAAACGAGAGGACGAAATACTTGCCGATGACTTTGTGTGAGCACCAGCACCCGAATGATATTCGGCCACACCTTGCAATCCCATATCGACCGCTATTGGTTGAATTTTTCCCGGTGACGGTAGGCTCTGAAAGGGCGAAGGAGGCACGCCTCCAATTGGAGGCGGCGAAGTTCCAGCTAAAGATGGCGGAGCGATGCTTTGAACTGGAGAAATGCTTGCTTGGGGTGCGGGCTGATTGTAATTGTCGGCCTCAGGTAGTGCCAGGCTTTGCAGTGGGTCTAAAATAATGCCTTGTTGCAGCGGAGCTTTAACTATGGGCCAGGCTTGACGCACACGTTCCATATAGGGCGGCGCGCTGCCTTTGAGCCCTAGTTCCATACGCATTTCTTCCAGTCTATTTGACTCGTTCATGTCGAGTCGCTGCCACTTGGGCAAAAGTCTCACAATGGCGTCGTTAACAATGGCAGGATCGCATGAGCCGGTGCACTGATAGCGCTCGCCTGGTTTGGATTCGAATGCTTGTTGACCATAAACTACAAGACACAGCCCGTTGCTTTCCATGAGAAAGCCCCATTCATCAGGCGGGTCGGAGCGATTTTCTGAAAAAATAGAGACGCAAAAGGCATCTCTAAGCAATTCGGTATAGGCTTTTCCAGTGGGCAATAAACGGTTGGCGTTCTGTCGACTCCAGTACACGAAAATGGGACGCATCCGGCCTTCAATCGCCATCTGCTCCATCTGTCTAATAAAAGGTATGAAGCCATCAACTGGAGGCAATACACTCAAAGGCAATACGCCCGGTCCGGATTGTTGGACCAGCATCATTTGAAGCTGTATTCGGCTAGGCTCTACTGTCAAATTGACCCCTTGCCATAGGTCTATTTCCTAAATCCAATAAAAAGACCACCAAAGAGATCAAATACCCCTTTAGTAACTGATCTAACCTCAAAGAGCCTTTTGTAATGATACTTGACTGAAAATCTTTGGCTGTTTGGCTAAAGTGATAACATTAAATCGCCATGAGTACCGATAATAAGTCACAAAAGAGCGATATTTGCAAGTCTGCCCAAGATATTTTAGGCAGCCAGGTTTATGCAGAGAACGTAGACTTTTGGAATCGTGCCTGGAGTCCTGTTAAAACTGCCTATACGCAAATGCCAGACTTGCCCTATCTCACTTTGATGATGAGCGAGCTTGCAAGTAAAGCTCCCACAAACGTGCTGGACCTTGGATGTGGTTCTGGGTGGTTGTCTATTTTGCTTGCACGAAATGGCTTTGATGTGACTGGTGTAGATGTAGCAGAACAAGCCATCAATCTTGCAAATGACTGGGCCAATCAAGAAAGTCACACAATAAATTTTCAAGTCAAAGATATGGCATTGCTCGAATTTTCTCCAGGTACTTTTGAAGCTTGTGTCGCCAATTCAATCTTCGAACATTTTCCCCTTGAGCTTACGCGCACCATTTTTAAGCAACTCAAAACGATAATCGCTGTCAATGGCGTTTTCATTGGTTGCTTCGATAAGGTAGGCACCGGTCCGGGTGAGTACTACAAACTCGAAGACGAAACTCACGTTTATACGGACAAGGGCAGAAAGGGAATGCTCTTGCGTTGTTACTCGGATGAAGAGTTAGAAGAAATCTTGACTGACTCTGGATTCACGATAACCTACAAAGAGACTTTCGAGTCGGGGACTAGATATATAGTCGCTATACAAAAGAGTGCTTCTTGAAATAGGTCTGCGCTTTGGTTAGGTGAAGCTTGAGCATTGGTATCAAAGCCAGTGTCACTGGGCGTCCGAAAAAATTTTATTTTGAAATGCGTCTACCTTGAGAACTTGTTTGCTAAAAATCAGTCAGGATGAGGAGTTCAGTTAGTTTAATTCTGTTGGTTTGGCAGATCTTTTTTCAAAAAAGACTTGAACATGACAATCATTTGAGACAAAATTAATTCACTTCTCAGTTTGAGTTTCGCCGTTACCCCAATTCTGTAATGCAAGTCCGGCAGCCGTCTTCTGCCTGGCTACCGCTATGAACCAGATTTTTTGCAGAGAGAACCGAGCCATGAACAAACACGCCGAATTACTTCACGACCGTCTTCGTCAACTTTTCGAAACCAAAGCAACCGAGTTCGTAAAGTTTTCCCAGGACAATCCAAATACTGCAGTAGTCACAAGTCAGATAGCTGAAATGTACACAGATTTAGCCAAGGTGATGACTAGCTAAGGTCACATTCTGGGACAATTCCCATAGACAAAGTCAAGGGTTCGTCTTACATTTGCAAGAGTACAGTTATTCTCTGCAGGTGAGTGAGATGGACCCTTTATTTATCACAGCAGCATTGCTCTTGTGCGGTACTCTAGTCACCATGATTGCCATGCCTGAAAAATTTATTCCAGACCACCCGCTTGGCAAAAAGAAAAAGCTTGGATCTAACTCCTGGGGCGTCTACAATGGAGCCGATCCGGAGACATCTGTTGGAACCGTTGAGGTCACCCCTCTGGTTGGAAAACACAAGTCTATTTACGGTGCCAGTGCGTATAACAGTGGTCGTCCTGTATCGAGAAAAGGCGCTTAAGTCATTGAATAAAAAATTGAAGTCTGTACTGCCAGTTTTGGTCGCAGTCGCGTTTGCAATCGGTTGTAAGCCTGTCTTTGCTGAAGATGCTCTTGTTCACCCGGCTCTAAGTCATCCTACCGCAGCATCAGGTGTTCCCGCCCCAGTCAAGGTTAGCTCGCCAGGCGGCTTTGGGCACAAAGAAGGACTTGAGTTTGCCAAGACACCCGAATACAAGAAAGAATTCGACAAAGCAATTGATTCTGCCAAATTGCATTGTGTCGAGTTTATTAAAGCTAATCCCAACTCATTGAACAAAGCAATAATTTCAGACCTGGATGAAACTCTGCTCGATAATCGTCCCTATTTTCAGGACGTGAAGAAGGACTTCACCTGGGCGGATTTTGAAAAATGGGTTTTTAAAGCCAAAGCACCAAATTTGCCTGCCACTGCTGAATTTCTAAAATGGGCTCGTGATCAAGGTTTTGCCATAATATTTCTTACCGGTCGTCCGGAAAATATGCGTGTGGTTACCACCGCTAACCTGATCAAAAACAAAGTTGCATACGATGGTTTGTTTATGCGCGGCGATAACGACAAACGCCCGGCGAGTAAATTTAAAGCAGAAGTGCGAAAAAAAATTGAATCGATGGGATTTAAAATCGTAGTAAATATCGGCGATCAAGATTCAGACCTTGCTGGTGGCTTTGCCATAAATGGAGAAAAGCTCCCGAACAAACTTTATTTTGTACAGTAAGTCAAAAGTTTATGCTAGGTGAGGATTCATGCCTCCAGTTTTAGCCAACTACTATCTAACTTACAAATGTAATTCGCGTTGCACTTATTGCGATATTCCAGTTAAGCCCGAGAATATTCCAATTAAAGAAGTGGCGCCAGAAGTTATTATTGAAAATTTGCACGCCCTAAAAAGATTAGGCGTCAAAGTTGTTGATTTTACCGGTGGAGAACCGCTTCTCTACAAGCATTTACCGGTCGTTTTAAAAGAGGCGAAACGACTTGGATTTTTTACCAGCGTGGCAAACACAGGCACACTCTATCCCGCTAAAGCAGAGTCCTTGCGTGGTTTGATAGACGATCTCAAGTTTTCTCTTTCAACTATCGATCCAGAGTTTTATAAAAGCGAACGTGGCATCTCTGGTTTTTACAAAGTAATTGAAAGTTTGAAAATTGCAAAGTCTCTTGGTGAGCGTCCCTCCATCATTGCAACTGCAACGCCTGAGTCACTTGCAGGCATGGAAGATGTAATTGGACTGGCACAAGAAATGGGCGTGGTTGTACTTCTTGGTCCAGTTTTTGATTTTTGTGATAACGAGTTATTGCAAGCAGAAGGTATTGCTCAGATTCACAGATTGGCTAAATATGACAATGTCTGTGTTAATTGGGCATTCACCCAATTCTTTTTAGATGGTGGCAATAATATTGCTAAACCCAGATGCAAAGCTATTTCATCAACTATTGTCGTGTCTCCAGATGATCATCTTCTACTGCCTTGCTATCACATGCACGATGAAAGACTAAAAATCAAACACGAAGATGGGCGCTCAAACCTGGATGAAATCTGGCACAGCACTCATGTGCAAAACCGAAAAGCAGAAGAAGGCTCTTGGGGCTTTTGTCAGGGATGTACTATTTGGTGCTATTTCGAGGCTTCTTTCTTGTGGCCGCCAGATAAGTATTTCTTGCTCAACTTGAAAAGTAAATGGCGCTGGGGCAATGAAAAACTGAAACAATTGGTCGAGCAAAAATCTGGATTGTGCCTGACACGCAAGCTTGCCGGTGACAAAGACAAGATTATGAAGGCAATCTCTACAAATCCGCTAAATTCTCCTGCTTCAAAGCCCACTGCTGAAATTATTTGCTAGAATGTTTTGGTCAAGGGGCGTTAGCGCAGTTGGTAGCGCGCTTCAATGGCATTGAAGAGGTCACCAGTTCGACCCTGGTACGCTCCACCATCTTGATGCAAGGGTTTTCGCGTTTGGCGGGAACCCTTTGCTTTTGGGAGCATTTAGATGGATTTCAAGAGAAGTATTCGATTTTCACCTGATTTTCAACCAAGGCTTCTACGATGGCAATAGAAGGCTGGTGAACACATGAAAGATTTAGCTTTTGCTCGATATCAAGCACAAAATCCCTTTACACTTTTTTCAAGAATATTTTTGGCATACGAAGTAAAGGCGATGTCCCCTTAATAAGTCTCAAAGAGCTTTATGCCAAGTCCGCAAAAGCAAGATTGCTTGAGCAGAAAAATGCTCAATATCCCTGGAATTGGTAAGCAAATTACCTTGAAGGTTCAAAGGGCATGAAAACAAGTCTTCTGACTTTTGTTTCAATAAATCCGTTTTTATGCAATTTTAAACTGCGATAACCTGGTGGCTTATAGTCTAGTTTGATGCCAGTTTCGCTTGGAGTAAACTGCGCACAAGTAGATGGAGTAGCCATCAGTGTGACATCACGACGCTGTGAATAATATTCTTGATGCACATGTCCCCACATCACGCCGCGGACATTTTTACTTGCATTTGCATCGAGCACCAAGAAAAATTCTTTGGCATTTTGCAAAATGTATTTGTCCAAGCGCTCCGGATCCATGTTTATTGGATTGTGATGCAGGCAAATTAGTGCATGTTTTTCGCTATGCGAAGTAAGCAAAGACTTGAGTCTGTCTAATTCTTCTGAGGACAGATTGCCTTCCTGCTTGCCTTCTATTTTTGAATTGAGCAAGACTATAAGCCAATTTTCAAGAATTATCTCGCGCTCGTGCCTGAAGAGGGGGAACTCACTAAAGATTTCACGAGCCATATTTGAGTTATCGTGATTGCCAAAAAGATAATAAACCGGCTTTGCAAGCGAACTTAAAAGTTCTGCCAGTCGTCTATAAGAGCTAGCTGTCTCATCTTCAGATAAGTCACCGGTCAAAATAACCAGGTCAAAAGGAACATCTTGCTTGTTTACCAGTTCTATTACATGTTTGAGGCTTTCAAAGGTGTTAAAACCAAAGAGCATCGGCGGATCATCTTCGTTTTCACTTGCAGCAAATAAATGAGTATCGGTGATTTGCAAGATTTTCATAAAGCGTCCACAATATTGCCTGTGTTGAGAGCTATCACCATCTTTTTATCTAGCACGTTAGTGGCTTTGCCTCTTGCAGGAGTTCTGTGCTCCTTTTGCGTGCCATTTGCCTCGGCGCAAAGCCAGAGCAAGTTGAATATAGTTTATCCCAAAGATGGTGCCAGTATCGAGGCTCCTTCCACTTTTGTAATTGGCAACACCACTCCGGGCAATCAAGTATCAATAAACGCTCAACCGATAACGGTAAATTCTCAGGGATTATTTGCAGGAGTAATCAAGCTCAAACAAGGACAAAATACTTTCAGCTTAAAATCTGGAGATTTCAGCCAAGATTTAAAGATTAAAAGACCCGAGCCAAGAAAACCAATTGATCCTTCGCTTTGGACAATCGACGATAAATCAGCCGAGCCTAATGATTCACTTGGGCTTATACCAGGTGATGTGGTCACGTTCAAAATTCGGGCAACGCCTGGCTCTCAAGTAAATGTAATGCTCGAAAATAAATCTATTGCGCTGCAAGCAAAAGCATCTGGCGAAGTAAAAATCGATTACGGCAAAATTATTTCTAAAACACCACCTGCAGGCGATCTGTATGTTGGTTATTACAAAATTCAGCCCCAAGATCAGTTTCAAGGTGCCAGACCAAAATTTGTAGTGAAGAAAGACGGCAAAGAACTTAGTTGTGTTTCGCCTGGAGCACTCTCTGTGGTGTTACAACCAAGACTTGCAGAGACAATTCACGATCAAACTATAGTAAGAACGGGTCCTGGACAGGCTCGCCTAACTCCCCTTCCTGCTGGTATCAAATTAGTAGTAGATGGATACAAGGGCAAAGATATCAGGCTCAAATGGGCAGACAACAAACACGTATTTATTGAAGCCAAAGATTTGCGATTTAGTTTAGAACCGCAGGCAGTATCAGGGCAATATCCCAGCTCTTTGGTTAAATCAGTCAATATCGAGCAAGATGCTTATGGTGATAAAGTGATAGTGCCACTTACAGAGCGCCTTCCATTTGAAATAGACCAGAGTTTAAAGCCCAATAAATTAGTGGTGAAAGTTTATGGTGCAACTGCCGACACTGATTGGTCATCGCAAGAACACTCACCTGCCTTTGAAGGCAGCGACCCCCAGAAAGCGCGCGTGGGTCAAGTGCATGGTACCAGTTGGAAGCAGCTTACAGACAACGTCTACGAGCTAACTATAAATATTACCGGCACAAGACAATGGGGTTATTATCCAGAATATGATGGCGAGAATTTAGTCATTCATGTGCGCGACCCAATTAAGGTAGATGGGGGACCAGGCAATTTAAAAGGCTTAAAAATATGCGTCGACCCAGGACATGGCGGAGCTGCCCCTGGTGCTTTATCATGTGCAGGCATTAGCGAAGCGCAAATTAATTTGCAAATTAGTCTCAAATTAAAAGACATTCTTGAAAAATATGGTGCCACAGTAATAATGACCCGCACCACAGATGTAGATATTGATTTAGCTGAGCGGTGCAATATCGCTCGCAAAGCCGGTGCGCAATTACTCTTGTCTGTTCATGGTAATTCGCTTCCAGATGGTCGTAATCCAATTAAAGAGCACGGATCATCTACATACTTTTATCATCCACAATCTGTAGAGTTTGCCCAAACTTTGAAAAACAAATTGTTGCAGTATCTTGGATTTCCAGATATTGGCGCTCGCTATCAGAATCTTGCCCTCACTCGTCCAAGCGAAATGCCTGCAGTACTTGCTGAAATTGGTTTTGTCATTAATCCAGATGAATGTGCACAACTTATTCAGCCAGAGACGCAAGAGAAAGCGGCCAAAGCGCTTGCAGACGGCATCGTAGAATATTTAGGCAAGCCGCAATGACTGCTACAAATAAAAGAATAGTGGTAAATATAGGCAATTCACGCACCACCTGGGCGATATTCAATGGCGACAGTTTGCAAAAATCTTGGAGTAATCAAACTACTCTTTCACGCTCGCAAGCACCAGACATTGCATCAGACCTGGATGAAGGTCTCAATGGCGAATCAGTTGAAAATCAAATTGTATATATCTGCTCAGTGGTGCCATCGGCTTCGCTTGCCTTAATTGAGGCTTTGCACGAGCAAGGATTCGACCCCCGCGAGATACGACTCGACATGCAAAAAGGGATTAGAGGCTTTTATCCCACTTTTGGTACAGATAGATTAGCCAATTGTTACGCTGCCTATAAAATCTATGGAGATAAATGCGACAATTTGCTCGTCTTAGATTTTGGCACTGCCACCACCATAAGTGCGGTTAGTGCGCAAGGCGAATTTCTTGGTGGCATGATAACACTGGGCTTTCAAGACACACTCACGACCATAGGCAAGCGCTTAGAGCAGCTACCAGTCATCGATTACGACGGATCTGGCGACAAGGTCTTCGATAGTGTAAGCCCGCTTTCAAATTCGACACGCGACTCAATCTTTGCTGGTGCCCTATATTCGCAACTGGGAACAGTCGAGAAATGGGTGCGAAAGTGCAAGCAAGAATTAGATAAAATCACGCTTGTAGTAGCAACTGGTGGTTTGAGCCGCTATATCGGTCAGCATCTAGAGCAAGGCACCATCGACGCCTTCGATAAAGAACTGACTTTAAAAGGGGTAAACTTTATTGCCCAGGAGCTCGAGGCGGAAGCGGTCCCAGCGGATCCAGGTTGAAACACTTCTCTAATTCGGACCGATATTTGGGATTGGTGAGTGCATCATAGGAGTACAGCTCATCCACCCAGTAACTTTGCTCTTGTCCTTGCAATTTTTCAATACGCTGTTTGAGCTTCATTGACAGAATTTGGTCTTGCATCCGCGCCCTTTTCTAGTGATTTGGTAAATGTTCTAACTGAGAAACAAAATGTAACTTCGACTACTTATAGTCTAGTTTCTGAATTCAATCAGACAATACTTGACTTCTGGGGCAAAAAGCGCCAAACTCTGATAACGCCCCCATCTTCAGGCTTTATAAGAACCTAAACTTTGTCAGATAATTGAGGTCTCTAAGGCATGGATGCTTTACCACGAGCGCATAGGGAGCGGATATAGAGACAGGAAAACTATATCTAGCGCATCTCCGCCGAAGCTATGGAGTGGCAAAATAAGTCATTATAGGCAACTAATGGTAGTATGGATCCTAAGGAAGAAGTGAGGAAAAAACAGGATGAACCTTAAACTTCGCCTCGAAAGACTAACCGACGGACGTAGCTGGGCCCGCCTGCACTTTCCTGATGGAACTACACTGACAGGTCGTGTGCTTCGAATCGGGGCAGATTACGTCGAAATTGAATCTTACGGAGAAGCGGACAAGCCGCAAAAACGTGAATACTCGAAACACTTGGTTCCATTGAGTTTGATCAAATTCATAACCATCGAGTCTTCCTCTTTTGCAGAGGCTGAACGCAGACGTCTAGACTATACTTCTCAGATGGAAGTGTCGAACGAAACCGCCGATTCAATGCCGGAGTTGGAGAGGTAAACACCAGAGTCATAGTCGTAGGAGCCGGTATCGGTGGTCTTGCTGCCGCCATATCTCTTTGTAAAGTCCAAATTGAAGTTGATATATACGAAAAAGCACCCAACCTACAAGAAGTTGGAGCCGGCATCGTTTTGTATCCAAACGCCGTTAATGCCCTGAAGCAAATGGATGTTTACAGCGATATTGCCAAAATGGCAAGCTTTCCATCTTTAGGTAAATATCTAAATTCCAAAGGCAAAGTGCTTGTGGAGATGAACGTTGCAGATTTTGGACCTGGTGCTGAAGCGATTACTGTACATAGGCACGATTTGCAAAAGGTCTTGTGCGATAAAGCATTGACGCTTGGTGCCAGAATTCATTTCAGCAAAGATTGCTGGACACTAGAACAGGACAAAGATAGTGTCACGCTTCATTTTGCTGATGATACTCAAGTGCAAAGCGATATCGTAATAGGCGCAGACGGAATTCATTCTAAAGTTAGAAAAAATCTGCTAAACGATGGCGAACCCAGATACACAGGCAGTTTCGCCTGGCGCGGCGTTACATCGCAATTGGTTTCTTATCCGCCTAATTTGAGTCTCATGGTCTTTGGGCGTGGCAAACAATTTGGTGCCACACCAGTTGGAAAAAATCGAGTTTACTGGTTCGCCACCATGTCTGACGAAAGGGGGCATCGCGACAGACGCTCTAAGTCTGACGTGCTCAAATATTTTGGCGACTGGACTGATCCAGTAAACGAATTAATCGATGCTACTAAAGATAGCGAGATTTTAACTCACAATTTATATGATCGTGACCCTGCCTTAAAATGGGGTGAAGATCGCATCACTATACTAGGAGATGCGGCACATCCTATGACACCATTCATGGGGCAGGGCGGGTGCCAGTCTCTGGAAGATGCGATTGCTCTTGGGCACTGTATGAAAGTAAACTCAAATCCTGTGGAAGCATTGCGCGACTATGAAAAAATGAGACAGTCTCGTACATCCGACTTTGTGTATCAATCACGAAAATCGGAAGCGATGACTATGTCGACTTCTCGTATCGCCACAATGCTCAGGGATGCGATACTACCAATGGTGCCATCTAAATTATTAGCCAAGCAATTACATACTCTTGCAAATTATAAAATGCCGGAGCTTTAAATGTATTTTATGACCGACCACAAAAGCTCAGTGCTAGCAGGAATAGCATTGGAATTGTTTTTGGGTTTAATTTCATATTTTTTATTGTGTTCAACTGGCGGCTTGACTTACATATCGACTGCCACCACCACTTACTACCAGGTTTGGTTTTTACTGACGTTTCCTATCTGGGGACTGTTTTTTGTTAGAGAAAATGACTATTGGCGAAGCCGATTGTTATGGGTTGCGCCGTTCTTGTTTTATTTCAATCCCCTGCTTGCAGTCTTAATTTTTATGCTTAGGCTTTGCAATCTGAGTGGATTTACAAGATCCATTTTTAGAGGATTTTGCATTCTTGCAATAGTTGCAGGTGCTCTCAACTTTTTCTTCGTAGCAATGATCGCGCTTCATGCGGGAGGATGCGATATAAACAATGAGCAAATTAAAGTAGGCGGTATAACTTTCTGCCAATACATTAGAGAAGTATCTTTTGATAGCCATCCTACTTGGATTTTAGAGAAAAGAATCTACTTGCTGCCCGAAATTTACCGATCTAAAGAAATTGATGAGATTCCAGATCAGTGGGATTTACTCGATATAAAAACAGTTGACGACAAGTTTATCGAATATAAAAAGAACGGAAAAATTATTCGAGTTAAGGCTGACTCGTTTTAGCCGCGGACTTTCTTAAGACTTTCAACTCTTCTAAATGTTTTTTTGCTTCTACTAAATCTTCTTTGAACACCTCTTTGATTGGCGCTTTTTCTATCAAATCAATCATTTTGATTTGTGTTGCGATGGCCTCGTCAGGCATAGAATTGTGCATGTACTGAGAGACCCGCCAACTGTATGTGCTTGGAACTTGGTCGTCGACGGGAAATGCTTCGATGTACTTCTTTGCGCGTTTGTCCATGAAATTTGGATATTCATGACTTATGACATGCCAACGACCATCTTCTTTTTCCAGAACAATGGTCATGTCTGGAAAGGGATGGATTGTTTTTTTCGGATAACGATTACTGTGATTTACCCACAGCACCACTGGCGTGATGAATAAAGCCACGATGGCGAAAATCAGATAATTGCGTCGCGACTTCATATCCATAATTAAGTCTTGGTCAACGCTTTCAAAATAGCTTCGCGGTAGTCTGGATCTTTTTCATGGAACTCAAGCACGTTTCTTTTCTCGTCGATATTTAGATATAGCTCGGCGTACTTACTCGCATCGTCACCTTCTGTCCCGTAAAACAGCTTCATGTCGTGAAACTGTTTTTCTTTGCCTATGTTGATGCAAACGAATTCTGTCTCTGAATTCATAACAAATGAATTAGTCTTATGTTCATACTTTTCAGCAAGTTCATTTAAAAAATTATCGCTCACTTTGCCCAGCGAAGAAATTTTTACCCTATCAATGTTTGGTGAAATATCTGCTTTAAACCCAGCATATTTGCCATCGATTTCACCTATTGCTTCAACTGTCCTAGACCCGTCTGGATTTTCGATATTTTTAGATATGGGGATATCAAAATCCGCCATAATTTCTTCGCCAAAACTTATTTTGCCGGGCTTGGCGATGGTCTGCGCTGCTGGCGCTTTTGAGGAAGTGGAGTCAACATCTGACTCACCGCAGGCGCAAAGGACCGCTGCAACCAAGATAAGAGTTAAAAATCGATAGTTAATAACTGATCTCATATTTTAGATACTAGATTAAATGGCGACAATTTCCTATTCTTACATGCAGTAGATATTGAACTCTGTTGACATGCACACTTATTTTCCAAGACTCAGACAATTTGCATTCACAATCGTCACAAGCCTTTTATTCACGGCTCAGTCGGGGTTTTGCGCCGAGGTTCCAGCGCATGCAAAAACACTACTAGGCAAGGCTAAGAGCGAAGTTGAGGCGTGCGAGTTTGAAAGAGCAATCGAAGACTGCGGCGAAGCCATTAAAGAAGGTCTACAGTCAAGCGACGTTTATATTTGGAGAGGCTGTGCCTATATGCACATCGGCGATTTTAAGCACGCCCAGGAGGATTTTCAAAAAGCATCAGCGCTCAATAAAGGCAGTGGTGAATACTGGCTCCATCGGCTGCGCGACTTTGAGTTTGACGATGCGCACAAGGAAAAGGGAGCCGCGCACAGATGGGCACTGGCCTGCACCGCCATTCAATTTACTAAAGACAAGCTTTGTTCAAAGTCGCTTGCCGGGGTAGAAATTAACGAGCAAAGTGTCGAGAACGAACGCCAGCTTTTGCAAGGTCGTATGAATGTGGCATCACATCAAGATCTTGATCGAGTTCTTGCAGCGCTGGAAGAAAAAATCGACAAGAACAAAGAAAATAAATCGCTTCTAGCCTGGGATTTGAGTCTTTATATCTGTATCTGTCGTTGGGGCTATCTTGCAGGTTACTTGCAAGACGAGCAAGCCTGGGAACTTATAATGCCCAAGGCGAAGTTAATCCAACAAGAGTTTACTAGCTGGAATGACTTTGGCGAAAATTATATGCAGGGGCGAAAACTCTGGGATCAAAGCGCCTATGAGCGAGACAAAGAATTATTCGAGCGCGCCATTCGCCGACTGAATCAAAACAAGCGCAGTGCGTGGAATGAATATGCTTGGAATACTTCACTCAAATAGGTCACTTTCGTGTTAAGGCATCTTTTACTGTCTCTATCTATTATCGCATTGCTCACGCCAGGCGGCACATGTCAGTTTGCACTGGCAAAAAAAACAGAAACTAAACTAGAGAAAAAAGACAGACCAATTGCCGACAAATGGGCTGTAATCATCGGCATAGACAAGTTTCAAGATAAAGGCATTCCGACACTTGAGTATTCGGCAAAAGATGCAAAAGACTTTTGTGATTTCTTGGTGGAGAAAGGCAATTTTTCTCGAGACCACGTAATTTTGATGGTGAACGAACAAGCGACTGAAGACAATATTTTGGACGCAGTTGGCGACAATGGATTACCACGCAGAGTGCAGAAAGACGACCTGGTGCTTATTTATGCATCGACTCATGGCAGTCCGCGCGAAATGGATATTCGAGGCGAAAATTATTTGGTGGCATATGACACTAAGCTGAGTAAATTGTTTTCGTCTTCAATCAAATTAAAAAATTTACTTGCCACAATCAAAGATCGCACCGGATGCGAGCGCATAGTTTTATTGCTGGATGCTTGCAACAGCGGTGTGGCAGCAGATATGGCAGAAGGTGGAAATGGTGGCAAAGGTGGCAAAGCACTTTTGCGCGTCAATTCATTTAACCCAGATGAGCTTGCAGGCAATGGACAAATAGTAATAACATCGAGCAGTGCAAACGAGCGCTCATGGGAATCGAAGCGTTATAAAAACGGTGTGTTCACTCGCAATTTGATAGACGCCTTGCAAAAGGAGGGTACGGGTACCACCCTTGTAGATGCATTTGAAGATTTAAAAGAGAAAGTTTTAACCGAAGTTCAGTTTGACCGCAAATCGGCTCAAACACCTGTAATGAATAATCAGTGGAGCGGCGAGACTTTAGCACTTCTAAAACCACCTGCACGACCGCGTAACTACCCTGCTTACGTGCCAGGACTTGGTTCGCTTTCTGAAAGTCTTGAGCCTTATTATGCAATAAGAATAAAACTTGAATATTCGGACGACTTATTTAATCGTGCCACCGCAGGTGATATTCAATCTCAATACGAAATGGGTCGTGTATTATTCAGTGGTGCCGGCATAGACAAAAGCGTTGCGATGGCACAGAAATGGTTTCAACGCGCAGCCGAGCAAGGGCATCCAGGTGCACAATTTTTTCTGGGCTCAATACTATTAGATAAAAAAGCGTGTCCAAAGCCAGATCCCAAAGCCGGTTTCGATTGGTTGCTCAAAGCCGCAAATGCAGGCGAGCCAATGGCACAAGCGCGAGTATCGCAGTGCTACAAAGATGGAAGTATCACAAAAATAGAACCCAAAGCTTGTTTTGACTGGGCTAAAAAATCTGCCGATCAAAATTGTGCTTATGGAAAAATGGCTCTAGCTGGTTGCTACATGAACGCTTTTGGCACAGAAGGCAATCCTCAAGAAGCGGTCAAATTGTTCAAAGAAACAGGCAAGGACGTGCCTGAAGCATACGGTATTTTGGGTTTGCTATACGCCAATGGTTTATTTGTAGAGCGCAGCCCGCAAGAGGCGTTTAAATATTACAAAATGGCTGCTGATGGAGGCGACCTGGACAGCCTTTATCAAGTGGGATTGTGTTATCTGAACGGCATCGGCACAAGTAAAGACCCAGCGCTTGCATTCAAAAGTTTTGAAGGTGCTTCCAAAAGTGGAACAGCCAAGCACATAAGCCAATTTGCCAAATGTTATGAGTCGGGCACTGGCACCAAACAAGATACCGTAAAGGCAATTGGACTATACAAAACCGCTTGTGACATGGGTGATGACGACGCCAAAATAGCCCTTAAACGCTTGAGTTCGGGCTAAGAGCCGTTAATTTTGATTGAAAAGTGGCACATATAAAGTATGCCGCAGGGCTCCAGAGAGGGGAATCAGGGATGAATCCTACCGTGCGCGACACCGGTCCTGCGAACACAAAATAAAATAAAAGCATTTGTCGAATAAACAAGTTTATTCGACCATAATTAGTAAGAATTCGAAAGAATTGCTTCTAAGTTTGATGGATAAGAGAATCTAGCGTAAAAATGAGGTATTTGTTTATTTTTGCCGCATTTGAGGGCTTGCACGTTATTTACAGCATCGATGTAAACCTAAAGAGCATTGGAAGCTGCTATTCGCAATCGTCGCTTAGATCAATTAATGACCCAGCAACAATTAGGTCATAAAGCTGTTTTTCATAGAGCCGATGTCACTTATGTGGAAAATCGCCTGCGCAATATTTCATTCTTGACTCTAATTCGTATTGCCAATGCGTTGCAGTGTCCTCTACCGCAAATAATTGGTGATACCGAAAATCACAAAGAGTGATTGCGGCATCCTAAAAAATTTATTTTTCTAGAAAACTGCGCTCTATCACTAAAAGTAGTACTTTTCGGGACAAGCTGTATTGTTGTAGTGGCTATTTATGTATATATTGTTGCGGTAAATGCGCTATGGTTAGCTGCAGTTTAATCATTTCATTGAGGATAGAGTTTTGCAAAAATTAGCATTTGGAGCCGGGCTTCTTGTTTTAGCAGCGATGACCACAGAATCTGGTAGAAGCAATTTAAAGAAAGCGGTCAGATCAATAGTATGGACTGGATACTTCGCTCGCGGTGCAGCAGCAGATTTAGTTCAAAAAGCAAAAAAATGCAGAACTGATTTTCTTGCCAAGAAAGAAACTGCAGTGCAAGCAAATTCTTAATCTCTTTGCTTTAGAAGATCTCTTGATTATTGGCGTGCTAGAAACCTTTTAGTCGCAACCGCTTAAGTGCGCGACTGTTTCTATGTTCGGGAGAATTCTATGGCGACTAAAAAAAATAGTGGTGGCAATGGTGGTGCCGACAAAAAGAGTGCTGACCTTGATCGAAATACTACTAATCCAGACGGTGAGTTTCTTACCACTAATCATGGACTAAGAATTAACGACAATCATAATAGTCTTAGAGCACACGAGCGCGGACCCAGTCTTTTAGAAGATTTTATTCTGCGAGAGAAAATAACTCACTTCGATCATGAGCGCATTCCTGAGCGCGCTGTTCATGCAAGAGGCGCTGCAGCACACGGTTTCTTTCAAGTTTACGAATCGCTGAAAGATATAACTGCGGCCAAATTCCTCCAGGATCCATTGCGCAAAACACCTGTGTTTGTGCGCTTCTCTACAGTGGCTGGATCCAGGGGTTCTACTGACCTTGCTCGCGATGTTCGTGGCTTTGCAGTAAAGTTCTATACAGATGAAGGAAACTACGATTTAGTTGGAAATAATATTCCAGTCTTTTTTATTCAAGACGCAATCAAGTTTCCAGACTTAATTCATGCAGTAAAGCCTGAGCCCAACAACGAAATTCCCCAAGCCGCTTCTGCTCACGATACATTCTGGGATTTTATATCGCTCACGCCTGAATCCACTCATATGATTATGTGGGCAATGTCGGATAGAGCCATTCCTAGAAGTCTTAGAACGATGGAAGGTTTTGGCGTACATACTTTTCGTTTTATAAACGAAAAGGGCAAAGCCGTTTTTGTAAAATTTCACTGGAAGCCAGTTCTTGGAATTCACTCTGTTGTCTGGGATGAAGCGCAGAAAATTTCTGGTAAAGACTCAGACTTTCACCGACGTGACTTATTTGAAAATATCGAAGCAGGCAATTTCCCCGAATGGGAATTAGGCGTGCAAATAGTTCCAGAAGCAGACGAACATAAATATGATTTCGATTTGCTCGACCCAACAAAGCTTATTCCAGAAGAGCTTGTCCCGGTAAAAATAGTGGGCAAGATGACTCTTAATAGAAATCCCAATAACTTTTTTGCTGAAACAGAACAAGTGGCATTTCACCCTGGACATCTGGTTGCTGGAATAGACTTTACCAATGACCCGCTTTTGCAAGGCAGACTATTTTCTTATACCGATACTCAGTTAACTCGACTTGGCGGTCCCAATTTTCACGAAATTCCCATAAACAGACCAGTAGCTCCCGTACACAACAATCAACGTGACGGACATATGCGCCAGACTGTCAATATAGGTACAGCACATGATCCTAATACTACAGGTGGTGGCTGTCCGTTTCAGGCTGGCAAAATCGATGGTGGTTTTGTAAGCTTTATGGAAAAAATGGAAGGCAGTAAAGTGAGGGCTCGAAGTCGGTCTTTCTTCGATCATTTTTCACAAGCGACACTTTTTTATAATAGCCAGTCAGACTGGGAAAAGGCGCATATCACTAAAGCATTGCAATTCGAGTTGGGCAAAGTGAAAAATCCAGCCATTCGCGAGCGCATGGTTGGTATTTTATCTTTTGTAGATAAGGCCTTATCAAAAGCAGTTGCAGACGCGCTGGGTATCAAAACTCCTGTACAAATTGAAAAACCAATTAATAGAAATATTCCAGCCGACGGCAATGTGAAAGACTTTGAACCTATCACAAAAAAACAATCGGTGGAAAAATCAGATGCATTAAGTATTGAGTTTTCGCCATTAAATAAAAACAAAAACATCAAGACTCGAAAAATTGCTGTTTTACTAGCTGATGGTTTTGACGCAGCCGATGTGGACGCAATTAACTCGACTCTTAAAAAGAATGGAGCTACTTCTTGCATAATCGCTCCGCATCTTGGAGCTATTAAAAGCGACAGCACAAAATCTATTGATGCTCAGGAGCGAATTCTTGGTACTGCCTCAGTTTTGTATGATGCACTGATTATTCCAGGCGGTGCAAAATCTGTACAAGCTCTTCTGAAAGAACCTGCTTGCGTAGAATTTATAAACGACGCATTCAAACACTGCAAAACAATTTGTGCAGTTGGTGATGGTGTAAAACTGATCGAAAAGTCAGACGCTATGAAAGCGAACGACAATGACGAAGGACTTATTCTTGCACCAGAAGGCACATTTGCAGAAGTAAGCAAAGAGTTTGTAGCAGCGGTTTCAATGCACAGACACTGGACTCGCGAAGCAAAGCTTAGCGGCTAGTTAGACCTAAATCGATTTGAGTTTTTGCCACTCTGGATGATTATCAATTTCGTCCAGAGCTTTGGCAAGTAAAGTGATGCCAGGTTCTTTCTTAAACCATGTAGATGCACCAGATGGATGCGGAAGCGGAATGACATCGCATTTGTGACCATAAAGGCTGCCACTAAACCTGGTGCCGATTAAATCTACAAGCGGGGCTTTTCCTAAGACTTGTTCGATGGCAAGTCGTCCAACTGGTATCATTAGTTTTGGTTTTAAAATCTCAAGCTCGGCTTTCATCCAGTTAGAGCAATTTTCAATCTCTTGTGGCAACGGTACTCTATCGCCACCACTTTTAGACTTGCCTGGAAAACAACGACACACAGCGGCCATATAAACTTTGCTGCGAAACTCATCTTCGTCCATGCCAATGCGACCAAACCATCTAAATAAAGTTTTGCCTGCAGTCCAGGCAAAGGGCTTACCAAATTTTCCTTCATGGGGTCCAGGTGCTTGACCTATTAAGTAAATAGAAGAATTGACTGGTCCGGGACCGACCACCGGCCCAATCATCAAAGGGCACATTTGGCACTGGTTGAGCGCTGTTAAGTGCTCCTTTAGTGCTGTTACCGGTTGTGTTGGGACCATGTTTTAACTTCGCCTGTCTGGAAAATGTTGCCAATCGATTATTATATACAGTCTACATATTAATTGGAGATTCGACATGCTTAGTCCTCTAGCCGGAAAGCCAGCACCAGACGACCTTTTGGTAAATGTGCCCCGCCTGTTGACCAGTTATTATTGCGATAAGCCCGATGTCAATGTGTCGTCTGAAAAAGTGGCTTTCGGCACCTCCGGTCACCGCGGTTCGGCTTTTAATCGCGCTTTTAACGAAGACCACATTTTAGCCATCACCCAGGCAATTTGTGTTTACAGAAAAGAGCAAGGCATCGACGGTCCTCTTTATCTTGGCATCGACACTCACGCTTTGTCTGAGCCAGCATTTGCAAGCGCCATGGAAGTTTTAGCTGCAAACGACGTAAATGTAATGATCGACTCAGAGCTTGGCTACACGCCGACTCCTGCAATTTCGCTTGCCATTTTGCAATATAACAAAGGTCGCAAGTCTGGCTTAGCAGACGGAATAGTTATAACTCCTTCGCACAACCCACCTCAAGACGGTGGCTTCAAATACAATCCACCATCCGGCGGTCCAGCTGACACCAACGTCACCGACTGGATGCAAAACAAAGCAAATGAATATTTGAAAAACGGCTTGGGCGACGTAAAGCGCATGGACTTCAGACAAGCGCTCAAAGCATCGACCACTCACAAATTCAATTACATTGATATGTATGTTAAAGAATTAGAGTCCGTTATCGACATAAAAGCTATTCAGTCATCAGGCATCAAAGCTGGTGTAGATCCACTGGGTGGTGCAGGTGTCGCCTTCTGGCAAGCGCTTATCGAGCGTTATAAATTGCCTATTGAAATGGTCAGCAAAAAAGTCGATCCCACATTTTCATTCATGCATGTTGATTGGGACGGAAAAATTCGAATGGATTGCTCGTCACCATATGCAATGGCAAGCTTAATTGATTTGCGCAATAAATATGATATTGCTTTTGGCAATGACACCGACCACGATCGTCATGGGATAGTCACTCCAAGCGGTTTGATGAACCCAAATCATTTCTTGTCTGTAGCGATAGAATATTTATTCTCGCATCGCGACGGCTGGAGAAAAGACGCTGCCATCGGCAAAACATGCGTGAGCACAAGTTTAATTGACAGAATAGCCAATAAAATAAATCGTAAACTAATTGAAGTGCCAGTAGGCTTTAAATGGTTCGTAGATGGATTGCTCGATGGCTCGCTAGGCTTTGGAGGCGAAGAAAGTGCAGGAGCATCCTTCTTGCGCAAAGACGGAAGCGTCTGGACCACAGACAAAGACGGAATAATTCTGGCACTACTTTCTGCTGAAATTACTGCCGTCACTGGCAAAAATCCAAGCGAACACTATAAGCTTATTACAAAAGACCTGGGCGAGCCAGCTTACGCACGCATCGATGCAGTGGCAACTCCTGAGCAAAAAACAAAGCTCAAAAAATTATCGGCAAGCGACGTCAAAGCTAAAGAATTTGCCGGAGAAAAAATCACCAAGATAGAAACCGAAGCAGCAGGCAATAACGCCCCTATCGGCGGATTGAAAGTATCAACTGATAACGGATGGTTTGCAGCAAGACCATCTGGAACCGAAGATGTGTATAAAATATACGCTGAAAGTTTTCTGGGCGAAGACCACCTGAAAAAAATTCAGACAGAAGCCCAAGAACTTGTAAACACAGTCCTTTCACCCACGGCGACTAGAAGCTAAAAAATGGAAGAGTGGTTAGAACTAGATATCCCAAGACTGGGTTACATTCTGGAGTTTTCTTTCCCGCAAAACGACAGAATGCTTGTCCGCACGCCAGATGGAATGTTTGCAATCGATCTGGTAGATCAGCCTGCCAGAGTTGAAAATGTAATGTCTGCCGAAGAAGTCGAAGTCCTCGACAATGGTGACTCGTGGGGCACCGAGCAAAGCGAGACTCTTTATTTTGAAGATGAAGAATGGTTTTTCCTGGGCTCTGAAACTACAGTAGAACTTATGACTACGCTCTCTACTGGTGTGCGTATCGAAATATCAAACGATAGAAAGCACATCATGCTCATTAACACAGCTAATCAGAAAACAATTCAGAAAATCGAGTTTATTCCAGCGACCGAGGACGACGATTTCTCGATAGCCGGCTTTTCGCTTGATGAAAAATACCTGATTCTTTGCACCAACGACCTTTTGCGTGTTTTCGTGCGCGACGAGCTTGATTAAGGTTGTCGTCGGTGGTGCAATCTTTGACTATTCGAAAACCGCCAACTTCGGCCACACTCTCATAAACACTTTTCCAATCACTCTATCTTGTTTCACGAATCCATAGATGTGACTGTCTTCTGAGTTGTTGCGATTATCTCCAAGAACGAATAATTCTCCATCAGGCACCACAATTGGTTTTTCGCAAACATCGAGCGCTGGAAATGGCTGAATAAGCTGGCGATATGTATTGTGACCACCAATGTCACCAAGTCGCTTTAGATCATATTCTGCTTTTTCCAGGACATAATTTTCTTCAAGCAATTTGCCATTAACAAAGATGCCTATGTTTGAGCGAATTTCGATGGTATCACCGGGCAATCCGATTATTCTTTTGATGAATGCAGGTTCGTTTGGAAAGATAGGTAAGCCCGTCAGTCTGCCCATGACAGAAAGTGGTTCAGAACTTAAATCATGTCCTGCCATTTCAATTGGCGGAGGATAATAAGTTACGACGTCACCTCTTTTGTATTGCTTTTTGTAGCATGTAATTTTCTCTGTTAATAATCGATCGCCAATTTTAAATGTAGGTAGCATCGATTCGCTTGGGATGTATCGACCTTCCATGAAAAGGCGCACGGTGATTATAAGAGCAAGCATTGTTAACATTGAAGCAATTGTGCTTCCGAGAATGGCAAGAAATGATTTCATTGATTTTGCGTCTCCATCCTTGATAGATAGAAGCGATACATAAATATCGTGATTACAAATTCAATTATTAGAACAAAGAAGCCGGTGCAGTAATCGATGATGCCGCCGACCGCAAAAATAATGGTGAGAGGAAAGACGTAGCCACTTGCTAGTTTAAAACTTGTATTTATCGAATCTAGAGGCGTTTTGTCATCGAGCACGCAAAAAGCGCTGGGCAAAAGACGAACTGACAAAATTATCCCTGGCACGATAAGTAGGACTAGTCCTGCAGCTATAGAAATTGAGACAAAGAACTGGGTCGAAAGCATGTTCAACCCTTGTTTCAAATTTATTTTTAAGACGCTCCAGTCAGCTTTTTGTCCTTGAGAAATCGACTTGAAGAACTTGAGATAAGGCACCTGCAAAACGCTTGCGATTATAGCCGCTACAATGCCTGCTGCAATTAGGTTCCAGCCTTTATAGTCTATTAGCAAAGCGAAGGTTATGCAGGAGCAAATAAGTGTCAGCCAACTGCGCAAAAAATATATGACAGAAAGCGCAAACCAATTGTCCCGGAAGGCGAACCAGGATTTTTTTAGTTCTTCCCACGACTTGAACGTGTTTTCGTCTTGCATTATCAGTTTCTTGACCCCAATTTAGACTAACACAATTGGGAATGCTAAGCTTTTAATAATGAGAGATTCAATTGCATTAGTAATGTCGATACTTTTACTTACGGCTCTTCCAGGAGATTGTAAGCCGTCTCAAGCCGACATCGACAAGGCAAACGCTCTGCTGAACTCTTTATCCCCTGAGTTTTACGGCTTTGTCGTAGCAAAACTAAAGAGCGGAAAAGACATGGCATTCTGGCATGAAATGCTGGCCCAATCTGGTTTTGCTAGAGGAGCCGTGAGTATCGAACAGCTCCATTTTGATAATGCAAGAGCCGCAGCCAAACTGGAACCAGGCAACGGGCATATTCTCACTACGTATGCCATCATACTTGCGTATAAGAAAAAAATAGATGTAGCGCAGCAGTTAATCGATCGTGTGCTTAAGGCATTGCCTAATGATGCAAGAGCACATGCAGCTCAAGGCTTGATTGCACTGGAGAGAGGCGACTTGGATTTTGCCGATTCTGAGATTGAATTGGCTGTAAAACTAAACGGAAAAGATTCAGACGTTAATAGTTTGGCTTATCAGTTTTATCGCAAATCGATAAATCCAAAAATGGCTATGGCAACGCTTGATCGATGGGTTCGTGTTAGCCCAAAAGATATTTTTGCACTGAGAAATCGCGCCGATTTTTCTAGAGTAGACGATAAGTTTGCCAAATCGATTGCTGACTGCAAAGCGGCGCTTGCTATCAATCCTAAATATGAAGATGTTCGTGTGGTTTTAATTCATACATTGTCAGATATGAAAGATTACAAAGGTGTAATTCAGGAAGGTTCTAAGCTGTTGGGTAAGGATAAAATGAGTCCGCGTTTTGCGCACACTTGGGAGCGAAGAGGCGATGCCTATGCATTGCTTCATGAGTATAAGAAGGCGATTAGTGACTATACTAACGCAATTAAAATTTTGAGTTCAGACCACACTGATACTAAATATGATGCTTCTATTGTTCATTTGGATTCTTACCAGCAACAAATTTATTTGCGCTCATGGCTTTCACGCGCCAACATGTACGGAAAGGTAGGCGATGTGACTTCGGCTATGAAAAATATTGATTCTTTGCTTTTGATTAATCCAAAAGAAGCGGGCGCAGTGTTTTTGCGAGCAAGAATCAATATGGAAAATGCAAAATATGATGCTGCCATCAAAGATATCAACAAGCTAATAGCCTCAGACCCAGATGTTGCTGAATGGTACAAACTTAAAATTCAGACATTGCGCAAAATGGGCAAAGAAGCCGATGCGGCAAAGGTTGAGGCGACGCTTAAAAAAATTGAGCGTTTTGGTTCTCGCTAAGTATGCTCACTTACATTTTTAAGACTGCCACTGCACATGGTGCGTTGCGCAGGACGAAATTAATTGTGTGACCAAAGAAAAGATTTTTGCCCATCTTGGGTTCGGCACCAAGAACTATCAAGTCTATATTGTTTTGGTCGGCAGTCATTACCACTGCTTGTGCTGGAGCGACTTTAGTTTGCACTACTTGCGAATCGAATTCGACATTGAGAGCGCTTGCAAGTTCAGTTAGGCTCGATTCTATTTCTTCGCTGACCTGACTTTGAATTTTCAGACCACTTTGAGTGTATTCGCTATATAATTCATCTGCTTCTGCTTCGATTATTGAAAGACAGGTAGCGCGTGCATTTAGCGAGCGGGCAAGTGAAATTCCAAATTCAGCCGCTGCAAGTGATAATTCACTTCCGCTAACTGGAACAAGGACTCGCTTGATTGATCTCTTTCCGCTAGGGTCTGGATCATAGATGACGAGCGTATGATTACTTGTGTTCAGTATGACGCTATCAACTAATTCGCCAAAGACAAAATCAGCACCGGCTGCCGGCTCGTCTGTTGCCATGATGATTAAGTCGTAACCGCGAT
The DNA here is from genome assembly GCA_964606665.1 of uncultured Candidatus Obscuribacterales bacterium. GTDB lineage: Bacteria > Cyanobacteriota > Vampirovibrionia > Obscuribacterales > Obscuribacteraceae > Aved-18. The sequence continues at coordinate 39,813 of CAZSHS010000004.1, forward strand.
TAGCTTCTTCGGTTATTGCTTCAAGCTTGCTAGAAGAAGTTGAAGTTTTTTGCAGTAAGCCTACGTATTTTTTGTTTAAAAAGCTAGATATAAAAGAAAATAAGTGATGAGGGTCTGTGTCCGGTTCTTTGACCCATAGTGCAGTGGCTTCGATCACTTGAGATTGACCGATGCTATTTAGTAAGTGTGAAATAAAGGGATTGCGACGCTTGTCTGAAAGCGGCAACAAAACTCGGCGAATCGAACTTAATATGGTTCTTGATTTGCGTTCATCGCGTTTGATTTTTTCCCTTTGCTCGTCTGTGATTTGAACATGCTTCATGCACATTTTCATAAGCGGTGCCGTCACTGCTGTCGAGAAGAGCGAGACAAAAATAATTACTGCGTACATGTCGAGTGATATGACATTGAGTGAATAGCCAAGCATGGCAAGAATGAGACCAAGTGAGCCTTTTGCGTTCGCGCCGACACCAACAGATAAAGACTCGTAAGTGCCAAGTCCAGTTAGTTTGCCTGCAAAATAGCTTGTGGCTAGTTTGGCTATGATGGTGGCAATTGAAACTAAAATTGTGACTGTGCCAAGCATCGGATCTAGAAGAGAACCTAGATTTACGTTTAGTCCAGACGATGCAAAAAATACAGGGGCAAAGAATCCCATGGTCACTGTTTCAAGTGGACGAACTACTTTGTGATTTATAACTGGAGCTTGGGACAATATGACGCCTGCGGCAAATGCACCAAGTACGATGTGTACGCCAAGAGCCTGTGTAGTGGCTGCGCATGATAGTAGTAAAACAATCATTGCGGTTATTAGTGCTTCTTTGCTTGATACGTGGTCGTTGACCCAGCGAAGTAGTGTAAAAAATAGAGGTCTTGCAAAATACATTGCAGCGACAAAACAAATGGTTCCAATTATTGCAATTAAAATGGGACTGTTACCGCTTGATTCGCCTGAGCCTGATAAAACGACTATTACTGCCAGTAAAAGACAGCACAACAAGTCGTGCACAAGCGATGTTGCAATCACAAGCTGACCGATGTCGAGTTTGAGCATTTTCATGTCCATCAAGATTTTTGCAACTACAGGCACTGACGATGCGGCAAAAACTGTGCCAAGAAAAACAGCGAAAGCTAATTTGTTGTGTGTCGAGCCCATCAAAACTTCAGGCATTAGAAGAGAAGCAAGCGAACCTATTAATAGAGGCCCTGCTAATCCCAAAATGCCAAAATACAAAAGTGGCTTGCCTAGTCGCTTGAGCATGGATGTATCTGTTTCCATTCCGGTCATCATAAGAAGGAAGCTGACGCCAATCCACGAAACTACTTCTATTAGTCTTGATTGTGAACCGTCAATGGGAAAGAGTTGACTGGATAAATCGGGCAAGAAAGCGCCGAAAAAGGTTTGTCCCAAAAGTAAGCCTGCAAAAATTTGCCCAATGATTGCTGGCTGTCCCAGGCGGACCATAATTTCGCCGCAAACTAAAGATGTAAAAAGGAGAATGGCAATCTCTATAAATAGTAAAAGAACTGCATGCTCGCTCAGGTTGGAATTGGTCTTTTTCGCGGCGGGCTGTGCGTCGCCCGATTTTGCTGCTTGATTTTTTGCATCCTTTATATGTGTTCTCAATTTTTCCATCCACTCTCTGGCTAAAAGAGGAGCAGATTTCTCGTTGGCTTCGCTGTCCTGGGGATAGACGCTGCAAATTATTTTCTCGTCCAGGCGAATTACGGGCGTTCCATCGATTCCGGTTTTGATATTGAGCTGGTCCAAGTTTGTCTCTGGGTCGTTAACGATGTCTTCAATGCGGTCATTAATGCGCTCGCCGCGCTCGATGGCTGAGACTATTCGTGTGTTGGTGACCGAAAAGACCTTTTCGTGTTCTACATATACGTCGCAGTATTCGGTAATGGCACCTGCTGAAATTGTGGCAAGCGCAAACCAGAAAATGGCAAGAACTATTGTGAGTATTGGTTTTAGGGTCGTGAGTTTCAAAAGATTTCTCCGCTGGACATAGTAACACTTGATGTTCCAGTTGCCTTTTGAGTGCACGCAAAATAGACTCTGTACTGTCTACGCTACAGGGGTGAATGCAGATCGGTTTGGTCGGAACGCTCAATTTTTTTGTGGGGAAAACCCGCAAAAGGTCCTAAAATGCTGAGCGTTTGGCGTTTTTGCCGCTCAAAAACTTTTTGCCGTTTTGTATTCTACAGGCTACAAATGCTATTGATCTATCTGGTGACGGGTAGTATATTGAATACAGTGACCCCCTGAAGTTCACCAAACAAACAAATCAACCAGCAATTAAGCGCCAACCACATAGCGGTTGGGCCTGACTTTTGCCATCTAAGGAGATTCTCAATGAACGCTTTCAATAATGTAAGACCTCTTGCCAAAGCTGTTGCTCTTTCAGCTCAAGAAGAAGCTGTACTTGCAAGAAAAGCTAAAGCTGGCGACAAACTAGCCGTCAACACACTTATCGCGGCTAACATGAAACTTGTAAATGCCATGGTCAGAAAATATGACCAAGGACTTCCATCTGCCGACTTAACCCAAGAAGGTTGCATCGGCTTGATGAATGCCATCAGCCACTTTGATACTAATCGTGGAATTAGATTTTCAACCTACGCCGCTTGGTGGATTCGCGAAGCAATCAATCGCTCAATATCCAACAAATCGCGTGTCGTTAGACTTCCTGTTCACTTGAACGAATTAATGACCAAAATCCGTCGTGTCAAGTCCGAACTAACTCTCAAACTTGGCAAACAGCCTACAGTTGAGCAAATTGCTTTAGAAATTGGCGTCAAACCCGAGAAAGTAAGAGGCGCTCTGGAATACTCCAAGCCCTGCTTGTCGCTTGATCAACCAGCATCTAACGATGAGGAAGACAAGCTTACAATTGGCGACACCATTGTGGACGACAGCGCAGTAGCTCCAGTGACCACTCTAGAAGCAGATTATTTGAAAGAAAAACTCGCTGCGATACTCTTGCAGTTAAGCGAGAAAGAGCAACGCGTTATCAAAATGCGCTTTGGTATCGGTTCTAACGAAGAACGTAGTTTGAATGAAATCTCGGGCGAGCTTGGCTTAACCCGCGACCAGGTTGGCAAAATCTCATACCTTGCTATGAGAAAGCTCAAAACCATGGTTCCTAAAGAAGAATTTGGAGCATTCTTGGCTTAACCAGCAAATTAGCCCACGGCTCTAAACCCAACTTGCGGCACTCGACTTACGAGAGCTGCATTTTGGCTTTTTGGCGTCGAATATTTATAGGCGTGCTAGATGAGATTTATCAGGGACAGTCATCATCCGAGGCCACTTAAATGAAAAACATAATTTCGCTTAATTTACCTAAGAAATCCAAAGCAATGGAAGATCTTGAATGGCTTACTGAATTCTTGCTTGCCAACGGCAGAGACGAAATGGCAAAAGAATTGAATGATGACTTCGCTAAATTTCAACAATCTTTGAAAAAAGAAAAAACCGAAGAAGCTGCTTAGTTTTTTACAGTCGAATTCTTCTTTTGTTCGACCCAGCCGTCTTTGTTGACTTGTTTGCCGCGGGCAATTGCAAGCGAAGAGCTTGGCACGTTTTCTACTATGACAGAACCGGCAGCAACAACCACGTCACTACCTATGGTGACTGGCGCTACTAGTACACTATTGCTGCCGATAGCCACGTCGTCTCCGATTATTGTTTTGGCTTTTATTTTGCTCAGATGATCATAATTGGCTGTGATTGTGCCTGCACCTACATTTGTTCTGGTACCAATTGTGGTGTCGCCGATATAACTTAAATGAGCACAGTTAGACTTTATTCCGATGGTGCTATTTTTTAGTTCGACAAAATTGCCAATTTTGCAATTTTCACTCACTACGTTTCCGTCGCGAAGATGGGCGAAGGGACCGACTTTGCAATTGTCGCCAATTTTAGAGTCGGAAATTTGCGATTGAGTAACATGAACGTTGTTGCCAATTTCAACTTTGCCTTTTAAAACAGTATTTGGTCCAATCACGCATCCGCTGCCGATTCTGGCGCCTGCAAGAATATGTGTGTTTGGTAAAATTGTCGAGTCTGATCCAATTTCTATATCGGGGTCGACCCAAGTAGATGCGGGATCGACCACTGTCACTCCGTCTTCGATGGATAAGCGCTCGATGGTTATGTCCGACAAAAGACGCGATGCTGTAGATAACTCGGGGCGTGAATTTATTCCCATCACTGAGCGACAGTCGTTAGCTTTTAATGCTGATACTGGCAAACCGGCTTTCACTGCCCATTCGACTAAATCGGTCAGGTAATATTCTTTTTGCTGATTGTCAGCTTTGATTGATTTTAAGCCTTCTTCAACAATGGGCCATGTCAGGCAAAAAATGCCTGTGTTTATTTCGTTTATTTGTCTTTGAGATGGTGTGGCGTCTTTGTCTTCGACAATGCCTTTGACACGTCTGCGCTCGTCGCGCACGATGCGACCGTATCCTGAGGGATCTTCAACATGGGTCGAAAGTACGGTGACGACTGCTTTTTCGCTTACATGTTTTTCTACTAGTGCTTGCAAAGTCTTTGACGAGATTAATGGCGCGTCGCCTACTGTGACAATCAGATTGCCTTTGAAACGAGCTTCATTTAAGCCTTGCGCCGCTTGCATAACAGCATGACCGGTTCCAAGCTGCGGGTCTTGTGTATGGCAGGTGAGCGGGGTCGAGATGTTTTTGTCCAGATATTCTTGAAGCTGGTCGCGGGCGTGACCGACGATTATATGTAGATGTTCTATTTTTGCGTTAGTCATCGAGGTGAGTGCGCCCACCACTCTTGAGATCATGGGGCGCCCCAGCACGTCGTGCAAAACTTTGGGACGCGACGATTTCATTCGCTTGCCCTGACCGGCCGCCAGTATGATGGCTCGGCAGATTATTGAATCGTTCGAGTCTTTCGAATCTTTTGAGTCGCTAGACATGGGCTTTCCTCAAAAACAGAAAGACCAATTTTATCGTAAAAAAAGAACTCCTCGGTTACCCAAGGAGTTCTTTAATCGTCCATCTTCTAGAAATTGTCCGCAGCGTTGGTGCCGCCCCAACGGGATTCATCCCTGATTCCCCACCACTGGTGTTGCTGCGATGTTATTTGCACAATGTAGTTGTAACCTGACTTTTGGCAAAATGCCCCCGGGCTTAACTTTTCGTTCAGAATTATCGCAATAATTGCAACAAACCTGCAACATTGTCGCTTGGTAAGTGCTTTCTCACGATTTCTTCTCTTTTGACGCTCGAATATATAGCATGTTCCCGGCGTATAAACGGAACCGTCAGATCGGGTATCATCTAGTTATCTACATTTGTTCTTTTGTATAGCGCATTCTTGAGGCTGGGAGAGTGAAATGAGACCTTTGCGAAATTGTCAAGATGCGCTACTGAAGGGGCTTTTGGGGCTGATAATAGTTGGCGGCGCTTTGATACCGGCAGCTTTAGCGCAGTTCAAAAGCTATTCGACCAGTACTCAAACAGGTAAGACGGCTACTGGCTCTTCTTACCAGCAAAAAGGAACAGGAACGGGCGGTTTCAGCTCCTATCAAAACAGTGGGGCGGCAAGAGGTTCGGGCACGGGTGGATTTGGTACTTATCAAAGACCTGGTGGCAGCTCATTTGGCAATCAGGGCGTAAATCCTAATTTCAGCGGGACCAGAGTGAATCCGCAAGGATTTGGTCATGGTCAAGCAAGAGGCGCTGGACATGCCGTTTCGCCTGGTGGAGTTTATCCCGAATTCAAAAGTGCGCATGGTGTTATACGTTGGTTGCCTGGTCAAATGCCGCTTCATGTCTGGGTTTCAAAAGGTCTTGCTCTAGATGCGATTATGGACCCTGCTCTTGGTGCTCCGGTTGCAAACGTGGATAACGTAGGCAATTGGCCTGATTTGGTGGCGCAATTAGTCTCAAATCCTGCTCAATTGCGCAAATTACCAGTGGCTGTTGGCTACGATCCCGCGCACAGAGACGCTGCCATTCAAGGAATTGGATCGTGGAAACGTTTTTCGTCCGAAGGTTTATTCAATTTCGATTTTGTCGACGATCCGGGAAAAGCAGACATTCATGTGTTTTTCGTCAATCATTTTGTCAATAAATTGGCGATGGGATTGTTCGCCAGTGACATTCGCGGATATACAGCCAAGCGAAGCTTTCCATACCAGGCGGTTATAGCCAAGAAAAAAATTGCATACCGACCTGTCGTGATAGTTCTTCGTTGTACAGACAAGGCTGGAAATCCGATGGTGCTTCCTAAAATGCAAGCGGCTGCCGCCCACGAAATGGGACATGCATTGGGAATTGAAGGACACAGCCCCAACTCTTCAGATTTGATGAGTATCTATTATGGCAACGGCACTATCTCTTTAGGCGATGCTGCCACAATTAGACATTTGTATAGTCTGACACCAGATTTGGTGCCATGACTTCTAGCAAAAATAAGTTAGTTTTAGCGTGCGAAGGACCATTTGCAGTAAACACCACTTCGCAAGTCCTGCATGATGAAGCGCGAGGCAAAGATCTTGAAATAGCAATTAGTTATCCAGACTCCGGGGGCAAAAATCTTGCCTGGATTTTGTTTTCGCATGGGGCTTACGGCTCTAAAGAAGGTTACAGACCGCTTATCAAACACTGGGTTTCGCATGGATTTGTTTGTATTCAGCCCACGCACGAAGACAGTTTACGCTATTTTATTAAAGAACGCAGACTGGGCTTAAGTGGGGCATCAAGCGAATCGAATTGTCGATTTGGCAAAAGCCTCGATAAGCTCGAAGACGACTATGCACGTTGGCAGGATATCTCTTTTAAAAAGTGGCGCACAAGACCACTCGATATGAAATTTGTGCTTGATTCTATCGATACTATTTTGGCTGATGCGCCTGAGGTTTCGATTGATAAATCAAATCTAGGTATTGGCGGACATTCTTTTGGTTCGCATACAGCTTTGTTGCTTGGTGGCACTGTAGTCGGCGATAAAAATATCGGCTATACGCGTGAATTTAGAGATGATAGAGCCAAAGCCTTTTTGCTCATGTCGCCTCAAGGTCGTGGTGCGCGTTTTGAAGACGTGGCGATTTTCGATGATGATGCCTGGCGCGAATTCGAGCGCCCAATGATGTGTTTGACTGGCACAAATGATGTTGTTTCCGACACGCAAGATTGGGTCTGGCGCAAGGATGCTTTTAACTTAAGCGAGCGTGACAAATATCTTGCCATCATAAATGGTGGCTATCACGGCTTTGGTGGCATCGTGGGCAAACGCTTCGCCGGTGCTGGACCAGATAACCAAGAGCATGCCGAATATACAAAGGCACTGAGCCTTGCATTTTGGAATGCCTTTTTGAAGGGCGATGAGTCGTGCAAGCTCTACTTAGATGAGTGCCAGATTGTCGCTGACACAAATGGCGAAGTGGAATTTTTGGCTAAATAGAATTTTGGTGATTAAGTGACTGAAAGTTCGATCACATAAGCTGTTGGTGGGCAGTTTAGCCTGAAATTAGTGCGCGGGTCGGCGCCAAGCCCGCGTGATATATGAAAAAGAGTATCACCATGATTCACAAGTCCGCATGCGTTTTTGCGAGGTAAATCAGAATCGGTAATTACAGCACCAATGCCAGGCAAGCGAACTTGTCCGCCATGGGTGTGACCACCAAAAGCCATGTGTACGCCAGCATCAGAGAACGATTGCAGTTCTTTGGGAATGTGAAACAAAGCCAATTTTAAGTGCTCTTTGTCTGACTTCTCGCTTATTTGAAGCAGTTCGTTTTTAGGTACTCCAGGGAATTCTATTCCAATGATTGAAACTTTATCGTCTTTTAAATGTACTGCTTCGTTGCGCAAAACTTTGTAGCCACAGCCATCTAGGCTATCGACCAGCTTGTCTAAATCGCGCACTTTTTTATCGTCAGGGTGACGCCAGTTTTTAAAAATGCGCCCCAAAATGCGACGACTCATCGAGTATTGATAATAGTCATGATTGCCTAAAATGGCATAGGCACCAAGTCTTGGTTTGCGTGACAAAAGATAGGGCGAATACAATACAGATTCGTCGTGCTCGAAAATGTCGCCTGTAAGAAAGACCAGGTCGTACTCGTCGTCTGTGATTTCTTGCAAGAATGACAGTTTGCTTGATGATTCATTGCGCGCTATGTGCAAATCAGATAGGTGCAAAATGCGAAGAGTTTTGCCTTTGCTGCCGCTGCCAGTGCCATTAGTTTTAATTTGGACAGGTACTACTTCTTTTTTGAATTGAAAAGCTTCTCTGCGCGCTTTGACATAACTGCCAACGCCAATTGCGGCGGTGCCAAGTAACGATAGACCAATTATTTTTTTGATGGAAGGCATGATTTTGATTGTTATACTACACCAGTAACTTTGGGAGCTGGAGAGTTTATGTATAGATCACTTGCAATTTTTACAGGTTTCCTCATAGCTCTTAACCTCAGTGCGTGTTCTAACGGACAAAGCAGACAAGATGCTGACTTAAATGGCTCTGGTCCACCCAAACTGGCATGGCCTCATTTACGACCTCTTTCTGCCAAAGAGGAGGAAGAGTTTAATACCAATTACACGATCTTGGAAGGAACTCTTAATCACAGTATTGGCGATTCCTCCAGATCGCAATGGCATATTTCTATCAACGAAAACAAGATTGATTATTTGATTCCAAGCAATCTTTACTCTCGGTTTGATAGCAAGGCATTCGAGCAGAAAATTTCCTCCAGCATCAAGGATAAAGGACAAGTTCCGCGACTCAAATTTCTAGTCGAGCATCTGGAAGCCGAACAGCCGCACGCAGACCCTAAAACTGGAAAACTGACAATGAAAATTCACGGATTGATTGTCAACGACGACAACATCGATTTGATTAAGTCTTTGAATTGACCTTTGATCTGTTAATTGACTTTACCTGGGGCAAAAATATATTTAGTCCTACACCCATTAAAACGCAGGCTAGTCCAGCATATGTGTTCAAATTCATGATTGCGTGTTTTTCAAAGAAAGCATCCACAACTAAGGCAAGTACCGGCGTGACAAAGCCGAGAGTCATCGCTTTGGACAAGCTTGTGTTTTTGAGCAAATAAAAGAACAGCGTAAAAGCAACAAGCGTTCCAGGAATAGTCAGATGTAAAAGGGCGATTGTAGGCGCAAGAGCAGCGCCTTCAAATGGCTTTGATGGAATTGTGCAGGGACCGACGAATAGAGCCATGCCCCAGACCAGAATTGCCGCAGATAGAAAGAAAAAGAAATTGCGCGCGTATGCGTCTGTCTTGCTTATGTGTTTTTTCATCAGCACATTTGATGTCGCATTCAAGAATGAGTTTGCCACAAGCAAGCCGACTGCACCTGCGTGTTGGGGCGAGACGTTCATGCGATCGTGAAAAACGAGCACTATGCCTATGAGCGAAATAATTGAGCCTGCAAGCGTTTTGATTGAAAGATTTTCGACTTTGGAGCCGGAAGCTAGAAAGACTGCGATAATAGGCGCCGTGGATGATACCACTGCAGCCAGTCCTCCTGGTATCACTTCTTCGGCTTTATACAAAAGACCCACGCCAAATCCTGCTATGGCACCGGTTAATAGAATCCAGGGCGTTTCTTTATTGATGAGCAAAGCTTTGTTCGCTTTTTTGCGCAAAAAGAGCCAGCCAATACAGACGGCTAATATTATTTCTGAAAGTGTGTAGCGAAGCGCAATGGCTGGATAAATGCTGTAACCACCATCAGCAATGCAGACTCGAATTGCGTACCAGGTGGTTCCCCATATAAGCGAGCAGGCAATGTAAGCCAGCACGATTTTGAGCTTGCTTTCAAGCTTTGCAGGTTCTAACTCGTTTTCGCTCGGGGATTCCATATATCTAGTCGGTATCGTTAGTAGATGAAAAATCTATCAGAAAAATTATTTAGAAGTAATTCTTTTGACAAGCTATTCTCCTGATTATAAAAAAGAAGCATAATCATATGAGATCTAAGCCTTCCTGGCGGTTGAAGAACAGCGCGTGACAGAGAACATTTTCAAAAACAAGAAGAGAAAGTCCCTGCTGGGGCAAGCTGTGCTTATTTTAACCGGGATACAGTTGTTGTTTCTTGCCGCTTTTGTAACGGTAGAGTTGCCGACTGCTACCCAGGATAATATTGCCAATTATTTACAGTCGCTTGCGTGTCAGGGTTTTTCGATGTTGCCCGAAAATTGGGCGCATGAAGTTAAACACATCTGGGCTTCGGTCGACCGCGAACCAGGGATGGTGCGCTATTCTGCCTATAGCTTCCTGGCTCCCACTGCTGTTTTTCTAGGTTATGTGTGTGGACCGGTTATAGCCCTTGTAGCATCAGTGATGTTCTTGATGCTTGGATTTTTAGGACCATATCTGGGAGTTTTTCCACTGTCTGCTGGCGGCGGACTAGGCTATTACAAAGAACCAGGCTTTGGTTATCTCATGGGCTTTGTACTGGCGTCGTGGCTTTCGGGCATGATCACAGCCAACAGACGCACCTCAATGTCGCAGATGCTCGCCATTGTTTCATCGCTTTTCGTTATGCACTTAACTGGTATCGGTTATTTGTTTGCTGCTTATTTGAGTATTTACCTAGTAGAAGGCTCAAAAGAGTTATTGCCGTGGCAGCCCTGGATATTTGAATATATTCGCAACTTGTCCTGGTATTCGTTGCCATACGACGTAGTCTTTTCCATACTTTTTGTGGGAATAGGATTCCCTTTTCGTTGGCTAAACACCACATTGCTTACCACTGAAGTAAATTCACGCAAAGGTGGTGTGCGAGACTCTATTCGAGAGCTTGATGATATGCCAGTTATTGACGGACCAAGACCTAATTTGTCTTCGCGCTCAAGACCGGTGTCAATTACATCGATGAGCGTGACGCCCATCACAAGCGCTGCTTCTAGACAGATTCAAGACCCAGTTCAGCCACACGGGCGTTAAAAATATTCTGGAATGATTTTTCCGATATCTTGTCTGTCCACAGTACAAGAGCGTTTTCGCCGTTGTCCTGGTAATAGCGTTTGCGCAAACCTAAAGCAGAAAAACCGTATTTGAAATAAAGACCTTTTGCAGCTTCATTTGATTCGCGCACTTCAAGTGTGAGCCATTCTGCACCAAGTTCGCGCGCTTTGATAATAGTATTAATGAGTAAACGCTCGCCAATACTTTTGCGTCGATGGTCTGGATGCACTGCAAGAGTGGTAATGTGAGCTTCTCCAACGATAAGCCAGAAACCTGTGTAAGCAAGTAGTACTTGACTGTCTTTGTCGAAGGCACCGTAATAGAAACTTTTTTCGTTGGTTAATTCATTAACGAATGTTTGTTTGGACCAGTGATGGTCACCATAAATTGACGGCTCTATTTGCATTATTGCAAATGCGTCGTTTTCGTTTAACTCTCGAATTGTTATGGTGTCAGTTTTTTTGCGCATGAGCAGGATTTTTCTTTAAAGTTACTGATGCTTCGCGTAGATAAAGAGGTCTAACGTTTGTATATGGAAATTTGGTCTTGAGTTCGGCGCGAGATTTGTTTTGAATCTCTAAATTTTTGAATGCAATGGAAGCAAGGCAGGCTGCCATATTTTCGATTGTTGGCAGTGATTTTGTTTTTGTATTATCTGATTTGAAATGGTGCCAGATCAAATTTTTATTTTCTGAAATGGTCTCATTCAGTTGGGTTTCGCTCATGACACAAGGGGCTATATCTTTGGCCGAAACAAAATAATGACCTCGACCACCATCCAGTATAAAACCAGATGGTTGTTTTACCTGGCTTTTAAAACAATCAAATGTGCTTTGACTAACAAGACCGATTTCCAGTGCTTGAGCCATGCTTCGCGCTGTCACTACACCAATGCGAAGACCAGTGAAACTACCAGGACCAATACCGACAACGACTAAGTCTAAGTCTTTTGGCTGCCAACCAAGAGAATGAGTCAATTCTTCGACACCTGGTATCAAAAGAGTAATCGACTCTTGCCGATTTTCCTCGCTTGGCGCAATGAGCTTTTGGGCTTTAATCACACCATCTTCGGCTAAGGCCAGAGAAACTGTCGCACAGCTAGTATCAAATGCGAGTAGCTTCATCTTTGCTTAGGACAGGAGTGTGCTCAATTTTTTTTTTAGTGTCTTCATCGTCTGAATCTTCTTTGTCTTCATCTTCATCAGATTCTTCTTCGCCATCAGACTCTTCATCATTGTCTTCTAGGGTGATACCATGAAGAGCAAGTGCGTCGCGAAGTTCAGGCGGCAAGTGCTCGGTCAGGCTCTGAAGATCTAAGCCTTCCATTCCTTCCATGTCTTCGATATTCATGCCTGGCGGCACTACCACTGGTTGGGCACGGAAAATAAGCTGAATAGCTTCGTGTTGAATGTGGCGCAAAAGCATGGTGAACATATCAAACGCTTCGCGTTTATATTCCTGTAGAGGGTCTTTCTGACCGTAACTACGAAGATTGACGCCGTCACGCAACAAGTCTATGTTATGCAAATAGTCGACCCATTTTGTGTCGATTGTGCGCAATAGAATTTGTCGCTCCATATTGCGCAAGACTTCTGCTCCAAGTTCTTGCTCTCTGATTTCGTAGGCTTCGTTTGCTATCTCGATGAATTTATGTTTTAGATCGTCATATGAATTGCCGGCCAAATTCTCAGCCGTTAATTTAACTGGACGCTCATTTATTTGAGGAATGTCAGCTTCAAGCACAGCAATCATCTCGGGCAAGCCTTCTTCCATCCAAACATCAGATGGTGCATCGGGCTCGATATAAGCTTCCAGCACAAGCTCGACGTGTTCTGAAATCATATCTTTGATATTTTTCTTGAGGTCGGTGTTTTCGAGAACCCGGCGACGCTCACGATAAATCACTTCGCGCTGAGTGTTCAAAACATCGTCGTATTGCAAAACGTGTTTTCTTATGTCGAAGTTGTGCGCTTCCACTTTCTTCTGAGCATTCTGAATAGAGCGAGTAACCATTTTGTGCTCGATAGGCATTTCTTCGTCAGCACCCATCATGTCCATCAGGGCGGCGATTTTTTCGCCACCAAAGATGCGCATTAGCTGGTCTTCTAAAGAAAGGAAGAAACGAGCAGAACCAGGGTCACCCTGTCGTCCTGCACGACCTCTGAGCTGGTTGTCGATACGACGTGATTCGTGACGCTCTGTACCAAGGATGTGTAAGCCGCCTAAGTTAACCACTTCATCATGTTCTTTGTCTGTGGTTTCTTTGTGTTTCTTGGTTAGCTCTTTGAGCTTTTGATGCAATTCGGGAGATTCGAAATCTAATGGTTCAGCGTCTTTGCCGTTTGCTTTCTCGTGCTCTTTCTTGATTTCTTCTCTGGCAAGAAACTCGGCGTTACCACCAAGCAGAATATCTGTACCGCGACCAGCCATGTTGGTGGCAACTGTCACCGCACCTTTTCGTCCAGCCTGAGCAACGATTGAAGCTTCTTTTTCATGATGTTTGGCGTTTAGAACATTGTGGGGAATGCCCTTGCGAATGGCTGAAATAGCTCGTGCAGTGACATTTATTGAAAACAGACGCTCAATTAATTCGGCGTGTTTTTTGCCGTGCTCGCGATCTATATGACGAACGACTTCATCGAGCTTGTCAGCTTCAATTGCGCCTGGGCGCTCCATGATTTTTTTCAGCTCTTTAATTGGCTGCGAGTCGAGATTATGTTTCTTGATATAGTCCGCCATTTTGTGAATTTTGCGCAGAATATATTCATTCATACGTTGTGGCTTAGTCAAAAGCTCACTCAGTAACTCGGAGCGCTCGATACTAACTGTACCTACAAGCACCGGACGTCCCGACAAGTGCATATCAATGATTTCTTCAACTACAGAGTAGTATTTTTGCATCTCTGTTTTGTAGATGATATCGGCATAGTCGATACGTTGAGCGTTGCGATTAGTGGGAATGGCAACAACTTCTAAGTTGTAGATTTTTTGAAACTCTGGCGCTTCTGTCATGGCTGTACCGGTCATGCCAGCAAGTTTTGGATACAAACGAAAAAGATTCTGATAGGTAATTGACGCAAATGTCATCGTCTCTTCTTGAATCGGTACGTTTTCTTTGGCTTCAACAGCTTGGTGCAGACCTTCTGACCAGCGACGACCAACCATCATACGGCCGGTGAATTCGTCTACGATAGTGATTTCGGGCACGCCATCTTCGTTTGGACGAATGACGTATTCAGAATCTAACTTGAATAATTCTTTTGCTTTGAGCGACTGGACCAAATGGTGGTGCAGGTTGAAGTGCATGTCGAACAAGTCTTTGACACCAAGTAATTTCTCAGCATTGATTACGCCACGCTCTGTAATAAGAACAGATTTTTGTTTTTCGTCTACCCAATAATCTGCGTCTTCTGCTTCTTTGTCCGAAGCACGCTCAAGTAATGGCGCTATCTGAGCCATTTTCTTGTAGACTTCGGTGAAAGACTCGGCTGGTGCACCTGAGATAATTAATGGTGTTCTTGCTTCGTCAATTAGGATGTTATCGACTTCGTCGACGATACCAAAGAAGTATGGACGCTGCACAAGGTCGTTTATATCTGTGCGCATATTGTCGCGCAGATAATCAAAGCCATATTCGTGGTTGGTACCATAAGTGATATCGCATCTGTAAGCTTCAGATTTTTCCCAATCGGGCTGGTGTGAATAAACCAGTCCCACAGTTAGTCCCAAGAATTTATAAAGTTGACCCATCCACTCAGCGTCACGACGAGCCAGGTAGTCGTTCACTGTGACTACGTGGGCTCCGCGCCCAGCTAAGGCGTTTAGATAAACAGGCAATGTAGCGACAAGTGTTTTACCTTCACCAGTGCGCATCTCAGCAATTTTGTTGAAGTGCAATGCCGCTCCACCCAAAATCTGGACGTCGAAATGGCGCATGTTCAAAACGCGTTTTCCAGCTTCGCGTACAGTGGCGAATGCTTCGGGCAAGAGTTCTTCTAATACTTCGCCAAGCACTTTATCTTTTTGAGTGCGCAGTTGACCGGGCATTTTTGGCACGTCATCTGCAATTAGTCTTGTATCTGGAACGTTTTTTAAAGCGTCGTTGATTCTTTTTTTGAATTCGTCAGTTTTGCCGCGAAGCTCATCGTCGGACAGTTTGGACATCTGGTCTTCAAATGAGTTAGTTTTGGTGACATAACTTTGCAACCGTTGAACCTTGCGCTCATTGGTATCTCCGAAAACTCCCTTGACGAAGTTGCGAAAATTCTCATCCCAGTCAGACATCTAAAAGCCCCTTAAAAGGTAATATTTGCGGAAATATATAATACCGCTAAACTATCCATGTTACCTGGTAATCTGGTAAGAAACGCGGTTCTTTGCAATGGAAGGCAACAAAATTTCTCAATCGCCAAAGTCTGAAAAGCTAGCCCTGTCGGGACTTTCCCTGGCAGAGTTAGAGGCGTTCGTCAAAGAGATGGACCTGCCTAAGTTTAGAGCTAAACAGCTACATTCCTGGATTTATTCCAAGTGGGCCGGGTCTTTCGAGCAAATGACCGACCTTGGAGCTGATTTACGTTTAAGGTTGGCTGAGCGCGCCAAAATTGGCGCACTTGAGCAGAAACACCTAGAAGTTAGCAAGGACGGCACTCGCAAATATCTTTTTGCACTGCCAGACAAAAAGTTAGTCGAGTCTGTTCTCATGACATTTCAAGACCGTGACTCCCTTTCTGCCTGTGTGTCCAGTCAGGTCGGATGCGCGGTCGGTTGTTCCTTTTGTGCCACTGGATACCTAGGATTTAAGCGCAATTTAACGAGCAATGAAATTGTCGACCAGGTCATGACTATTCAAAGAGAATCAGGCAAGCGCGTAGGCAACGTGGTCTACATGGGACAGGGCGAGCCACTTTTAAATACAGAAAATGTAATTGAATCCATCCACAAATTAATCGAGCAAGTTGGAATAGGTGGGCGTCACATTACAGTCTCGACTTCTGGAATTATTCCAGGTATTCGCCGCCTGGCTAAAGAAAAAATACCTGTCACTCTTGCTTTGTCGCTTCACGCGCCAGATACAATGACTCGCGAAGAAGTGGTGCC
Organism: uncultured Candidatus Obscuribacterales bacterium; assembly: GCA_964606665.1. Classification (GTDB taxonomy): domain Bacteria; phylum Cyanobacteriota; class Vampirovibrionia; order Obscuribacterales; family Obscuribacteraceae; genus Aved-18. The sequence continues at coordinate 55,889 of CAZSHS010000004.1, forward strand.
TATTACAAAACAGTATCCAATAGCAGAATTGATGGAGTCTTTGCGTGAATATCAATCTGTTTCTAATCGCAGAATAACCATCGAATATGTTCTTTTAGCTGGTGTCACCGACAGTGCTGATCAAGCACGCGAATTAGCTGAGCTTGTGCGTGATATCAATTGCAATATCAATCTAATTCCATATAATCCGACTTTCGATGATTCGGGCAATGCTTATTACGACCGCCCTTCTCTTGATGCGCAAAGGCGCTTTGCAAACCTCGCCTCACGCAGCGGTAAAACTGTCACTATTCGCTTAGAGCGCGGCACCGATATCAATGCTGCTTGTGGTCAGTTGCATAATGCTTACGGCAAATAATTGGCTCTAATTTGACTCGATTAAACTGACTGTACGGCGAATTCTTTTGTTTTTGCGGACAAGTAACGTACAACTCGCACTCGGGCATAAATGCTTTCACCCGTATCCCGGGCCCCGGGGCCCGGGCCGCATACACAAAGTGTAAGGACCATGGCATTTGGTGTTAGGTTTTCGACTCTAAATTTTAGACTTTGACTGCCTGGCGCTCGATGCGAGCAAGGGCAGTTAGAGCCGCTTCGTTGATTGTTTCAGAAAGAGTTGGGTGAGCGTGAATAGTTGCTGCCAAATCTTCGATACAAGCTCCCATTTCCATCGCAAGTACTGCTTCGGCAATGAGATCGCCTGCGCGGGGACCAACGATGCCTACACCTAAAACGCGATGCGATTCGGGATCGTAAATCACTTTGGTGCTGCCATTGGTATCAGCAATTGTCATTGCTCGTCCAGAGGCTGACCATGGAAAGCGGGCTGCTGTTACTTTCATGCCTTTTTCTTTGGCTTCGGTTTCAGTTACTCCGCACCAGGCAATTTCAGGTTCGGTGAAAACAACGGCAGGAATAGCTCGATTATCAAACTGCGACGATTTACCTGCAAGCACTTCGGCTGCAATAAAAGCTTGTCTAATAGCGCGGTGAGCAAGCATCGGCTGACCAGACACATCGCCTATGGCAAATATTCTTTTATCTGCAGTTCGGCAATGTTCGTCTATTACAACAAATCCTTGTTTGTCTATTTCGACTTCGGTATTTTCAAGTCCCACACCTTCTGAATTTGGTCTGCGACCAACTGAAATCAACACTTTGTCGAATTCCATATTAGTTGGAATGTCTTTGTTTCCCTCGGGTGGTCCGAATTTTGCATGTACAGTTTTGTCTTTTACTTCAAGACTTTGCACTTTGGTATCAAGAAAAATATTCTTAAAAGTAGTGGCAAGTTTATTCTGAAGCGGACGGACTAAATCGCGGTCGCAACCAGGTAAAAGACCATCTGTCATTTCCACTACTGTCACTTCTGAGCCAAGAGCAGCATAAACAGATCCTAGTTCAAGTCCTATGTAACCGCCACCAACGACGAGCAATTTCTTTGGCACACCATCTACTTTTAATGCAGAGGTCGAGTCCATAATCAAATCGCTATTGATGTCGTCTTTGTTTGGAAATAGCATGGGTAGCTTGGTTGGGCTTGAACCAGTAGCTAAAATTGCATGTTTGAATTTAACTCGCACTGCAGACTCACCTTCGCGCTCGACACGAAGTGATCGTGAATCAGCAAAGTTGGCACGACCAATTAGCCTTTCTACTTTGGCTGATTTACACATGCCAACGATGCCTTGCGACAATTTTTCTAATACGTCGTCTTTCCAGGCAACGAGCTCTTTTACATTTATTTTGGGTTCGCCAAATTCAAGACCGATTTTCTTGGCGTGACGTGCAAGTTCTATCACTTCAGCAGCGTGTAGAAGTGCTTTAGACGGGATACAACCCATATTCAAGCATACGCCGCCTGGTCTTGGTTGCTCGTCTATCATGATGGTTTTGATACCAAGCTCAGCGGCACGAAGTGCTGCTGTATAACCGCCAGGTCCGCCGCCTACTACAACCAGGTCGACTTGTTCGACCATTTCTCCTACTACCATTTTTTAGTTCTCCAAAATGAAGTTGAGTGGGTGCTCTAAATGATTGATGATGTGACGAACAAAATATGCAGCTTCAGCACCATCTGCCAGTCTGTGATCGAACGATAGAGCTAGTGGCAAGATTGTTCCAATCTCGATATTGCCGTTTCTAACAACAGGCTTATCGGCACCACGAGCCATTCCTAGAATTGCGCATTCAGGGTGGTTAATCATGGGCGACATGTTGGTCCCACCTATGGCACCAATATTGGTGATAGTGAATGTTCCGCCTTGCAATTTTTCAAGCTCAACTTTGCCAGCGCGAGTTTTGTTTGCAATGTCTTGAAGCTCGATTGCTATTTGAGTGAGTGATTTTTGATCTGCGTTGTGAATAACAGGCACAATCAAGCCTTTTTCAGTCGCTACTGCAATACCTATGTTGTAGTATTTTTTGAAAATTATTTCGGACTTTTCATCATCAAGACTTGAGTTAAACTGCGGATATTTTTGCAGCGCACTCACTACCGCTTTGATTACCACTGCAGTAAGAGTAAGGCGTGAGCCCGTTTTTGCTGCGAAACTTTTCTCTGCCGTTTTTAGTGATGCGTTTAAGCCTGTGATATCAGCCTCATCAAAGGTGGTGACGTGTGGAATTGTGGTCCACGACTTCATCATACTTTGAGCAATTTTCTTTCTGATAGAACGAAGGGGAACGCGCTCAACTTCTCCTTGTTTGGAGAAGTCTGGCAAATTGCTTGGAGTGCTTTGCATTGATGGCTTCTCGTCGCCGCCGCCATATTTATCCTGAAGACTAATTGCAGGTTGAGCAGGACGTGAGCTAGTTGCTACTGCCGAACTCGATCCCGATCCCGATCCAATTCGACTTTCAAGCGCACCTACTGCGTATGATCTGACGTCTTCTTTCATCACGCGCCCGTGAGGACCAGATGGACGCACATCGTATAAGTCTACTTTTAACTCGCGTGCAAGAGCACGAACGGCTGGAGCTGCAGGCACTGGAATATCGCGATTTACCTGATGTGCCGGTATATGTGATTTAGCAGATGTTTGAGCCGGAGCTGGAGTGGCTTTGCCGTTGCCACCACTTGCTTGGCTAGTTTTACCAACTGGAGTTAGTATTTGAGTTTTTGTTTCCGCTTCCTTTTCTGCTTTGGCTGGTGATTTTGCACTATCGCTACTAGCGCCAGAGCCAATAGTGATCATGTTGCAGCCGGTCTTTGCTGTTTCGCCTTCTTTGACGTGAATGGCTTCGACCACGCCAGTGAATGGCGAAGGAACTTCGACCACGGCTTTGTCTGTTTCTACTTCAAATAGAATGTCGTCTTCTTTTATGCTCTGACCGACTTTTACCTTGATGGCGATGATTTCAGCTTCGTGAATGCCTTCGCCAAGGTCGGGAAGAAGGAAGTCTTGACTCATTTTGATTATGTACTCCTAGAATTTGATTGTTTCAATGCAGGCAAGCGCAACTTTGTCTGCGTCGGGCAAGAAGAATTGTTCTTTCGAGAAATAGGGCATCGGCACATCGTATCCAGTAACACGTTTGATTGGCGCCTCTAGTGAAAGAAACGCATGTTCGTTTACGCGAGCGATGATTTCAGCGGCAATACCAAGATTGCGCGGACCTTCATGTACAACTACAAGGCGTCCAGTTTTTTCTACCGACTTGCAAATAGTGGCATGATCCATTGGTGAGATTGAAAGCAGGTCAATCAATTCGATGCTTACGTCCTGATCTTCTTCTAGTGTTTCAACTGCATCTAGAGCTACTCTGAAGCTTGCACCAAAAGAAACGACGGTAAGGTCTTTTCCTTCTTTCACAACTTGAGCTTTGCCGATTGGGAATGTCTCAATCTCGTCTGGCACTTCTTCTTTGAAGAGTCTGTAGAGTGATTTTGGTTCGTAGAATACAACGGCATCATCATCCTGAATGGCGCTGTGAAGCAGTGCACGAGCGCTTCTTGGTCCAGACGGCATCACTACTTTCAGACCTGGCACATGTGCCCAGGTCGCTTCGCGTGATTCTGAGTGGTGCTCAAGCGCTCTAATTCCGCCACCTGATGGCATGCGCATTACAAGCGGGGTTTTGATTTCTCCGCGAGTTCTGTTGCGAAAGCGAGCTGCGTGCGATTCCATTTGATTGAATGCATAGTTGGCAAAATCAGAGAACTGAATTTCGCATACAGGACGCAATCCATAAATTGCCATGCCTATTGCGGTGCCCATGATGCCTGCTTCTGCAAGTGGAGTATCAATGATTCTTTTTTCGCCGTATTTTTGAACAAGACCCTCGGTGATACGAAAAACGCCTTCGTCGTATCCAACGTCTTCGCCCATGACCACTACGTTTTCGTCGCGCTCAAGAGCCTCGTGGAGGGCGAGGTTTATGGCTTTCGCCATATTCATTTCTTTTGTGCCTGCCATTTCGATAACTCCTATTTCGCGCTGCTCATTTGTGACTGAGCCGTGTGATTCTGTTGTTTTTTGCCTTTTTTCTTGTGTTCGAGATACAGTCTCAATTCTTCTTTCTGTTCTTTTAAGTGCTCAGTTTCGGTGCTGTAAAGATGGTCGAACATCGCTAGTGGATTCATCAATTCTTCTGATTTAGAAAGTGTTTCCGAGCGCTCGATACCAGCTCTAATTTCAGCGTCAACTTCAGCTTCCATTTCTTCTAAATCTTTAGCTGTCATGACACCTTTGTTCTGAAGATATTTAGCAAAGCGTGTGAGCGGTTCTTTGCCAAACCATTCTTTTGATTCTTCTTCGCTGCGATAACGTTTGGGGTCATCGGCAGTGGTGTGAGGCGTGAATCTGTATGTTAAACCCTCGATAAGAGTAGGACCGCCACCGGCTTTGGCCCGATCGACAGCTTCTTTGGTGGCAACATACATGGCAAGTACGTCGTTGCCATCAACTTTGATTCCAGGCATGCCGTAAGCAACGGCGCGTTGAGCAAGAGTTTTGCAATTCATTTGTTTGCTTAGCGGAACCGAAATTGCATACTGGTTATTTTGACAAACAAAAATTACAGGTGCTTTGAAAACTGAAGCAAAATTGAGTGCTTCGTGGAAATCGCCTTCAGATGAAGAGCCATCACCAAAATAGGTAAGAGCAACTTTTTTATCGCCTTTGATATTCATGGCCATGCCCACGCCTGCTGCATGCAAGAGTTGACTTGCAACTGGAACGCAGTAAGGAAGGTCATTCACGCCTTTTGGCGGAACTGCGCCTTCTTCATAACCGTTCCAATATAAGATGATTTTTTCAAGCGACCAGCCGCGATAAAGCATACCGGCCAGTTCTCTGTATGCCGGAATGTGCCAGTCAGAATTTTCGATAGCCGAGACTGAGCCGATGCTCACTGCTTCGTGACCTGAAGCCTGGGGAAAAGTGCCGAGTCTGCCTGTGCGTTGCATCTTAAGCATGCGCTCGTCAGTTCTGCGCCCCAATAGCATGAAGCGATACATTTTCTTGAGTGTATCGTTTTCGAGCTTTGGTTCAAGCTTTGTATCAACATTAGCGTTCTCGTCCAGGATGGAGAGATACTCGATTTTTTCGGTGATTTCTATTGGTTTTCTTGGCATGGCTCTTGGCTCATTAGTTGAATTTGACCATGAAAGTATGTCATATTTAGGTGGGCCGAATCTTTATAATTTGGCTAAGATCGAGGCTCGGGGCACATCCAAGAAGCACGAATATAAATGAATAATAAAATTTTGGCTGAATTAACAGAAGGCGAAACGAAAGGGCGCACCAAACCAGACTGGTTAAAGGTCAGGCTGCCAAGCTCGCCGGCTTACGCCAAGGTGAAAAAGCTCATCACTGACAACGATTTGCACACTGTATGCGAATCTGCTGCATGTCCCAACCGGGGTGAGTGCTGGTCGCATTCGACCGCTACATTTATGATTCTGGGCAATATTTGCACCCGCAGTTGCGGATTCTGTAATGTCATCACAGGCAAACCGACAGAGCTTGATTTAGATGAACCGCGTCGAGTGGCTGATGCTATTGCCAAACTGGATCTTGAATATGCCGTTATCACTTCGGTCAATCGCGACGAATTGAAAGATGGTGGGGCGGCTGTGTGGGCAGAGACAATCAGACAAACTCGCCTGGCATGCCCCAAAACCAAAATTGAGGTATTGATTCCAGATTTTGTAGGCAACTGGGATGCACTAAATATTGTGCTCGATGCCAAACCTGATGTTTTGAATCACAACATAGAAACAGTCCCACGACTCTATCTAAGAGTGCGACCACAAGGCAAATTCGTGCGCAGTTTGGAACTTTTGAAAATAGCTAAAGAAAAAGGCTTTGTCACCAAATCTGGTATCATGCTTGGACTGGGCGAAACGAAAGACGAAGTGATTGACACCATGAAGGCCTGGCGCAAATCAGGAGTTGATCTAGTAACACTAGGACAATACATGCAGCCGACTTTGAATCATTTACCAGTGGACAGATTCGTCACTCCCGAAGAGTTCGAAGAGTTCAAAGCAATAGGTCTTGAACTTGGATTCAAAAATGTTTTCTCTGGACCACTTGTGCGCAGTAGCTATCACGCTTTCGAACAAGCTGCCGAAGTAATCTAGTTTTTAGACCCTGTCTAGAACAAGACCTGACCAGGATTGTTCAAACTGGTACTGACTTGGTTTACTTGACCGACTTGATTAACTTGCCCAGGAAGAGCATGAATGCCGGTTTCCATCAAAATAGTCTGGGCTATGTCATGCACTGCACTGGTTCTGTCGAGCTGATAACGAGAAGGCAAAGTGAGATTGCCCAGTTCTTTGCGCGTGCGCATGGTCAGTGCAATTGGAATGATGTCTTCAGGCGCTTTAATGGCATGTGCAAGACCTTCCTGACACAACAAATTGGCAGTGCCCAGTTCTTGTGGCATGGGCTCAGTGATCATATCTATAGCCAGTGGTAATTTGCGTGCCACGGCTTCAAAAGTTGTAAGACCGCCAGCTTTAGTAACCATCAGGTCGCATGCAGTCATGAGATCCGACATTCGATCGTGGAAAGGAAGTACGGCGGTTGGATGCTTAGATTTTGCCGAAAGCTCCGTCGCTTTTGCATAAAGCTCTTGATTTTGACCGCACAAGAAAATGACTTGCATGCGTCTATCGACGTAATTTAGAGCCTCGTAAACAGATAAGATATTGCCGCCACCAGCCCAGCCAGAGTTCAAACACAAAGTAGGCAGGTCGGGTGAAAGACCCATACGGGTGCGGAATTCTTCTGGGGTAAAACTAACTGGCTTGCTGAAATCGGGGTGAACAGGCATGCCCAGTACTTTGATTTTATTAGGGTCAATTCCGTATTTAATAAGAGTAGCTTTGCCCAGGTCGTTTGGAACAATGGTCATGTCTGCATCGGGACAGGCCCAGCCACTCCAGAAATCGCCATTGGGGTCAGTCACTACAGTAATAAGTTTGGTCTTGCCGGCGCGACCAGTGTCTTGGATGGCGCGAGCTAAGTAGTGGTTGCTCATTGGATGAACTGACACTATGACGTCGGCGTTGATTTCTTCAAGCAGTGAAGTCAAGTAGGGCTTTGCCAATCGATAGCCCAATTCTGAGTTATTTGGCTTGGTGTTTTCAATGAACCAGTAGTAGTACTTCATTCCTGCCTGATTGTGACGCAGCAGGTAGTTGTAGAACTCGACGAAGTAACGGTTTACGGGATGGCTTTTTTCGACAATGTTTTCGACTAAAAGCTCGGGCTTCACAATGCTCGAACTAATTGAATTCATCGATTCGCGCAAAGCGGCTTCGATTGCTTCAGAGGCGCTACGGTGACCGCCGCCAGTATCAGAAAAAAACAAACAGATTCTTGACTTCTTCATAAGTTATTTGCTGGTAAATCCTTTAAAGTTTGTTTACAGAAATGATGCAGAATTTGTTAGATTAAGTAAACAGAGAAGAAGCTTTTCTACAATTTATATGACATTTCTATCTGAAAATTATAGTTCACGAATTTAAAAGGCATCATGAAAAATAGCACCCTCTTCAAAAGTAAAAGACAGGCAGTGAATGCTTTAATGGCAAGCACTTTGATGTCCTTCTGTGCCTTTATGCCCGTGCTTGCTGAAGATTCGCGCTTGACATCGAAAGGTGCGGAAATAAATGTCTTAGCTAATGACTCAAAAAATTCTTCCTTATCGAATACAACTCAGACACTCAGCTCAGAATACAAACTGCCACCACTCAATTCTAAATTCTTGAAGAAGGAAGCCAAGGGGGTTGAGTTCTATCAATATGACGAAACTCCACTTGGTGATCGCAAGCCTCTTTTAATGGTCCATGGCCTGCGCGGAGAGTTCATGCCCTATTTTCGTTGGCAGCATGTGGTTGGACATATCACCAAAGATAGTGGCATAAATAGTACATACAAAGTTTTTCTCGCTCGCTATCCCACGCTTACTCGGGTGAAAACTACTGTTCCGGCATTTCGTGATCAGCTTGTAAGGCTTTACGATGCTTGCGGGCAAAAACCAATCACTATGGTTGCGCTTAGTATGGGCGGTAACGTGGCCTATGAAGCGATGGTTGTACCTGAGATATCAGACAAAGTCAAAGTTCTACTGGCTATGGGAACCATGTTCCATGGCTCGCCCCTTTTCTCTTCCGATTGGATGCAATACAGCATCTATAAAAGATTATCCTGGCCGTGGACTCGAATTGATCACAGCCTGGCGCTCAAACTTTATTTCGACCGCAACGAAAATCTATTGCAAGACTTTGCCTGGGATGACATAGATGGTGCAGTGCCTATTTGGGCAGGAAAATTCAAATCAAGATTATTGCTTGGACCCAAAGGTGAAATATCGAGTGCTAATTCTATTAATACTCGATTGAAAGAATTGAACGAGAAGACCAAGCATGTCAAAAACAAGGTCATCGCATATGGTGGCTACTTGCTCAATCCATATCTGGAGCCGACTGCTCTTCGATATATCGAAAACACTGTCACTTATCCATATACATTTTTTACCACCAAAATGCCTGCGCACTTGGCTCGCGAACATCCAGCTCTTGGACTTCTAAATCGCGATATTGCAGCCGTGCAAATCAATCCTGATTTGAAACACAGTGCCAAAACTCCCTTTTTCTACGCTCTAAATGATGGAATCACTCCAATTTCAAGCGCGCTCTTTTTGCCCGAAGAGACTATGCGATCGGTATATGTTGTAGATGAAAAAAATGTGGCTGCTCTCATTGGCAAGACCGACGTGAGAAGAGCAAGAGCATTTAAAAATATCGATCACCTGACTTTTATAGACGCCAAGCGTCCACTGGGAACGTCTCCTAAGCTAAGAGATGAATTGAATCCTGATGCAGAAGAAAAACATATTTTTGACTGGATTAGAGCAGACTTGTTGCACGAGGGTAAAGACGGCCACGACGACTCGCAAATCGTGCAAAAGATTGTAGACGCCGAAGACAAGGCCACAAGCCCAAAACCACCGATTGATCTGATAAAATAAGCGGGTACGTGCCCGTAGCTCAGATGGATAGAGCGTCGGTCTCCGAAGCCGAAGGCCTCGAGTTCGAATCTCGACGGGCACAATTTCATTCGCTCCGCAAAGTATAAACAAGATTTGGCCAAAGCCGAAATTTTAATTGGACCTTACCGCTCAGGCAAAACAAAATGTCTGGTTAGCGAGCTTATGCGCAGAACCAAACCGGCATTGCAGGCTGGCTCTGAAGTCTGGCTAATTGTGCCGTCAAAGCGCTATGAAAAGTTTATCAAAAGTTTGATTGTGCAAAATATGAAAGAGTCCGACATCAAAGTGATGGCTGGGCTTCGAATTTTTGCTTTCTACGACATGTGCGCTTCTATCTTGCGCCGCTCTTTGGTGTCTTTCAAGCTTATTCCCGAATCTCTCAGAGCCACGGTCGTCGGGCGCGCCATGAGCAATTTGCAAAAACGTGGAGAATTGCAAAACCTGGAGCCGGTGTCCGAATTCAAAGGGACATATGCAGCCTTACTTGAATTAATTGACGAATTTCAAAGAGCTGGACTCAGTCCCACAGACGTTATGACCAGAGTAACTGATACTGCATTTAATGAGTCGCGTTATGTAGAACTTGCTCGTATTTATGGCGAATACTGGAATGAGCTAGATAATTTGGGTTATATCGACAGTCGTCGTTTGGCTTTTAAATGCAGAGAAGTGCTTGCTTCTGACACCGAAAACAAATTGAATATTGATACCATCGCTTTTGATGGATTCGATCGTTTCAACAAGTTGCAGATGGGGGTTTTTAGTGAGTTGGCACCCCATGCTGATAATTTGAAAATAGTCTTCGATTACGACGAAAACGACCCTGAAAATGTTCAATATATCTGGAAGGGGGCAAACCATTCTGATTTGATTGAAAGTTTTCCGCAGGCAGAAAAAAGAGTATTCAGTAAAGACCCGCTTTTGCAAGCTCCGATTGAATGTTTTAAAACGGTCGACCGTGCTTTTGAAATGGACCATGTTGTGCGTTTGGTCAAAGACGCTATGGTTAATGAAGAAATCGAAGGCTCTGAGATTCTTGTGCTTGTGCCATCCATGCGCAAATACCGAGCAAGCCTTGAAACTGCGTTTGTAGATGCAAGCTTGCCTTATTTCATAGATGACACAGTCGATTTGAAAAGTCAGCCTGTAGTGCAGCATGTAATAAAGCTACTGCGTTTGCACAAAGACAATTTTAAAAGAGCCGACTTGCTCAGTATCTTGCGAAGTATTTATTTTAAAGCTGCAGCTTATGAATTAAGCGTTGAAGAAATAGAAAAATTAATCGAGCTTTCTTACACAAAAAAAACTGTCGAAGGCGCAAATGAATGGTTGAACCTAGCTCATGAAGTTGGGATTAAATCTAAACTAAAAAAATTATTCGATCATTTGACACCACCTCAAGGTCATAAAACTCTGACTGAAATGGTGGCATTTTGCGAAGATGTTTTAGAGCGTGTATTTGATATAGAAGAGATTAAGGTTCTAGCTGAGTTAAATCCACAAGCAGCTTGGGTAGTGGATAGATCGTTATTCGAGTTGCGCAATTGTCTTGCTTCTTTTGTAACTGAAGATTCTATTTTAAGTGATGCATCAGAATCCAAAACCGAGCACATCGTTAAATACGACTATGCCGCATTCGATGAAAAGCTTTTGCATGCAATTGAGCGCGCTAATTTTAGAAGAGTCGAAACTTCCATTAAGCCAGTCACCATTTGTTCGTTTGATTTTGCTCCAAACAGACTTTACCAGAAAGTCTTTATAGCCGGTCTGGTTGAAGGCGATTTTCCAAGGGCTAAGCGCAATAAAGGTTTTGTTACCACAGAAGAAGAAAAAAACTGGGAGCGCTTTGGCATCAAGATAGAAAGTTTGCGCTCACACCCTTCCTTTGAAACTGGCATGTTCCACTCTCTTTTGGATAGAGCTGTGAATAAAACTGTCATTAGCCACCCGATGTGGGATCAGGATGGAGAAGAAAAACTACCTTCATTTATTTTGGCAAGTGAGCCAGAAAAATATCAAATCAAAGAATTACTACCACTTGTCGATGGGCTGGAAAAGCCAATTTCTGTTCGAAGCAGAATAGCATCTCTTTTTAATTCTGGCTTGCGTGATCAAATAAATCACCCGAGTCTTTTTGATACCATTCAAGAATTGCAAGAATCTATTTCTATGTTACTTGCAAGACAGGAAGCTCAGAGCGACAGTCGCTATAACGGCAATTTAGAGGAGCTTGTTCAGACTGGCACCATGAGTGTAAATGTGCCTGAATTTTTTAGCGCCTCGCGCTTAAACGATTATGGAAAATGCCCATTTAGATATTGGGTCAATCATATGCTTGCCATAAATCCCATTGAAGAGCCCGAACTTAAGCTCGACACAAGAGATCTCGGACAGGCTTATCACAAAGTGCTTGAAGTTTTTTATCAGGGCATTATTCAAGATAATATTTGTCTGAATTGTGTGGAGCAGTCGCAAATAGATTCGCGTCTTTCTAAAGCAATTGAAGTGGGCATGAAATGGCTCGAAGACAATACTAATGCTTTGGGGCAAGAGTTCTGGCCTTTTCAAAAACGTGAAATGACATTTCGAATCGAGCGTTTTGTGTGCAAAGAAATAGAGCGTCTGCACAAAGACAAAGATGGTTCTACACCGCTTAAAGTGGAAGCCTCTTTTGGCATGGATAATGTGCCACCACTAGTATTGAGTGATCACAAAACTACTGTAAAGCTAAGAGGCAAAATAGATCGCATAGATGCAATTGGCAATAACTGTCCTGCCCATTTGCCTGCGCAATCGCTTATACACGGACCGCTCAAAGTTATTGATTATAAGTCTAGCTCTGCTGCCATCAGCGAAAAAGAGGCGCAATATGGTCGCAATATCCAGTTGCCTGTTTATGCAATGGCTTGCATGAAAGTGCTTTATCCAGGCGAAAAGGTGAATACCGGCAATTATTTGAGTATCACCTCTGGAAAATCAATTGGTAAACTGGATTTCGATAAAGAAAAGAAAAATCCCGAAGATCCAAAATTGTTAGATTTAACTGAAGATAAAATCTTGTCATTCAAAAAGGGCATGAGTAAAGGTAATTTTTCTGTCAGACCAAACGGCAGCGATGTTTGCAAATCTTGCGATCATGCAAGAATTTGTCGTATCCCCGAATTATCCGCGGCAGTCTCAAGCGGAGCGGAGGAGACAGAATAGTGTCAAACATAAATTCTGCCACCACCTCAAATACCGGACTAACTGAGCAGCAAGCTCACGCTGCTTATAGCATCGACAAAAACATGCTTGTGTCGGCTGGCGCAGGTTCAGGCAAAACGCATGTGCTGGTCGAGCGTTATGTAGAGATATTAAAACAGAACGCAGAGCTAAATCTCAATAATCTAATTGCTGTTACTTTCACTCGCAAAGCTGCAGCCGAAATGAAATCGCGGTTGAAGCTTAAATTTAAGAAATTAGCCGAGCAAAACAAAGAAAGCGGCGAGCTTGAAAAGTCACTTCGTTGGACCAAGTTTTTGGGTGAGATTGATTCGGCACGAATAGGCACTATTCACTCACTGTGCGAGTCTATTTTGAAAACTTTTGCAAGTGATGCAAAGCTCGATCCACAGTTTGAAATTTTTGATGAGGTCGAGCGAGCAGATTTAGTTATTGAGTCTATTGATAAATCATTTCAGATGGCAAGCGATAAGCAATTGCCTGAAGCTCAACTACTGGTTGATTTAAATTTCGAAGAAGTGCGCACCCTTTTGCAAAAGGCAATGCTCTCTGGTGCTGAGTTCAGGCAAGCGCTTGAGAAAATGCAACACAAAGATCGCTCAAGTCTATTGCAGCATCTAAATAGCTGGCGTCACTATATGCAGTGCCAGATAATGCGCGAAGTGGTATCTCATGCAAGTTGGACTCGCTCACATTTGGATATGAGTCAAATTACTGTGAGCGGAAATCTCGAAGACCAGCGCTTAAGTTATATTCGGACTATAGAGGCTATCCATCAAGGTCTTCAAAGCGACGATTTGCATCACGACCACAAAAAATCGGCTGAAATCTGGAGCTTGTTCAGGTTATTTGATGATGTAAATCTGCGCATCGGCGGCAATAAAGATGACGCCAAAGCAGTAAAAGATTGTCTGCGCACTATGCGCGAGCTGGTCAAATTGCGCATTGGTGATTTGCCAAGCGAAATTACAGAAGATATGATGCCCGGACTTGAATCTATCGAATGGTTCGTCAGTCTCTATAATCAAGCTCGTCTTTTGTACGAAAAAGAAAAATCACACCTGGTCAAACTAGACTATGATGATTTGATAGGTAAAACTCTAAGCCTTCTTCAGAGTGCAAACTCACCTGCAAAGGAGTATTTTTCAAACACAACACACGCCATTTTGGTAGACGAGTTTCAGGATACAAACAAGATTCAGTCACAGTTCGTCGGACTATTAGCTGGTCCCAACACACGCATGTTTGTGATTGGCGATGAGAAACAATCTATTTATAAGTTTCAAGGTTCAGACGTATCTACTTTTAACGAGTGGAAATCTTTTTATTCTGACCCAGAAAAAGAGTCGCACGAATTGACGCGTCTTTCAATGTCATTTCGCAGTCATCCTAACTTAGTCGGATTCGTCAATTATGTTTTTGAGCGACTCTTAATCAGTCAAGACGATAAAGACAAAGCCTCTTATTTAGCGCGCTTTGATGCACTAGACCCGTTCAGGCAAAAGGCATTGGAAGAAGAGCCCTCGAATATAAATCTAGTAATCGTTGACACTAATTGCGATTATTTGGATTCACCTTTTGCAGAAAGGAAATATTTGGAAGCCGCGGCGGTGGCACGTTGGATTCAAGAAAAAGTGAATTCAAAAGCACCTTTGTTAAATGCTGCAGGCGAAGTGACACGCACACTTCGCTATGGTGACTTTGCTGTATTGCTCTCACGCAATAGCGACTTTACTGCAATTGAATGGGGGCTTGCTCGCTATGGCATACCTTTTAGTACTTATGCAGGGACTGGATTTTTTAAGCGCCAAGAAATTCTTGATTTGGAAAACTTGCTTCGATTCCTGGGTAATCAAAAAGACAGTCACTCTCTTTTAGGTATTTTGCGCTCACCTTTGTTTGGTATAGCAGACGATATTATTCATGAAATTGCTCAAAAACCAAATTGTCAAACTGGATTGTGGCAAGCTGTACAAACTGCATGCGACTCAGAAGACAGACACAAGTATGAGCTTTTGCCGCGAGCAGTAAGATCTCTTCGCCGTATGATTCAAGATGCTCGTCACATGCCGGTCGGCGACTTGCTAGCTTCTGTAATTAGACAAACTGGTTATGATTTGGTTTTGCTTGCCAGCTCTAAAAATGCAAACGGTCTGCAAAAATCGCGCAACTTGTGGAAGCTAGTTTCTCTTGCCAAAGATCAAGAAGAGCTATCCTGTCTTGAATTTGCCGAGCGTCTGGCACTAATGCGCGAATTTTCGCAGCGCGAATCTGACACTCCTATTGGTACTACCGATTCGGTCAAAATAATGACCATTCACGCATCTAAAGGTCTTGAGTTTCCAGCTATCTGTTTGCCTAATTTTTCTAATAAAATAAGCAGGCCAAAAGATCGATTTTTATTTGGATCGCACTATGGCTTTGCTCTAAACACTGTGCGCGACGACGATGATAAATGCCCCTGGTGGAAATATGCCCAGACCATCGAGGGTGAGATGGATGCTGCCGAGCGCAGACGTCTTTTGTATGTGGCTATGACTAGAGCCCGCGACTATCTTGGAATCTTTTTAGAACAGACTAATACGACCAAAGTATCTTTTCGCGTTTGGATGGCAGAGGCATTAGGACTCGATTTCACTGCGGTGCCAAACAGTGCAGCAAGCGTGCCTGAGCTTCGGACATTGCGCGGCTTGAATAATACTGAAGTTAATTATCAAATCTCTGGGGTCAATGTCGAAGATCTATTAGTAGTCGAGCCTCAAGTGTTGACACCAGAGGAAATAGAAACTCAAAAGCCAATTTGTGACTTTAGTTTGATGGAAGAGATACCAATTTCTCTAAAAGACATCACGCTCAATTTCAGAGGCGACATTCGCATCACGCCTCACATTGAAGACGAAGAGCCGCAAGCTACAACATCTGGCGATTTTTTCCACTTGTTAATGGAACACTTGCCTGAAGATCCTAATGAATTTGTTCACTCCACCTTTTCTGAGTTAGCCACTCTTCATCAGTTGGGGACAGCGCTTATTCATCCTCAGAAAAGAGACCGGGTAATTGCAGAATCGGCGGAATTGCTAAAGATATTTTTGCAAAGCGAACTGTGCCAGCATTTTAAAACCGCCAAAAAGCGTTATGCTGAATTTCCTTACATGGTGAGCCAGTCTGATTCTGTTCTAACAAAACGCGCTGACTGTGTCTTTCTTTCCGCAGATGATAAATGGTATGTGGTCGATTTTAAAACTGACCGATTTGAATTAGCTGACTTAGAGAAGCATCGCAAACAACACGAAGAGCAAATCAAAGCCTATGCATCGGATCTCGCACTTGTAATAGGACTGCCTGTAACCCCAATTTTGTATTTCGCCCGATTAGGCAAAACGGTTATTGTAGGTTAATTGATGATTCGCGTTTTAGAAGCAGAACTGGGTTACTCTAGAGAATGACTAATTTTAGAAAGAGCAATCAATGATTGAGGTTCTTTCTGCCTATAAGAGTCACTTTTCGCACGTTTGCAAAAGCTTGTCTAGACTGGATTTTCAAATTGGGTCGTGAGAAAAACCACGCATTTTTACTAGCTGCTGACTGGCTTTGCGTTTTGGAGTTTAAAGCGCAGTTTGTTTCTGCATCTAGTAAAAATGCATATAAGATCTCACTTGCCCTTCTGTAAACGCTGATACAGTAAGCGTTTCAGAACGAAAAAAATCGTGCGTTATAGGCAAGGAAAACAATGCTCCTGAAGCGGTCAAAAATTATTTTTCGTGCTCAGAAATCCAGCGATTCGCACCGGCTGCTGCTTGTTTGTCTGCCTTATCTGGATCTTTTGCCACTTTAGAATAAAACTGTTTCATGGTGTCAAGTGGTGTGCTGCTGCCACTTTTGGTTAGCGCAATATCAATCTTTTCTTTCAAGAGCCAGTAGTCTGAATCTAAAGTAAATGCTCGCATGTAGCATTTTAAAACATCGTCTAGTGGCACATCTCTATCGTCTTTTGACATCAGTTTATTGCCTTGATTAATAAGTGCATCAACTAATTTTCCAACCATAAACGCTTTTGATTTAGTTGTACTTACTTCAATTGCTTCTTCGTATTTTTTTATAGCTTCATCGAAGTCTTTGCGCTTGGAAGCACGTTTGGCATCTTCGATTATCTTGATTCCGTCCAAAGTGTTTTTGACCAGTTTGTCTCGATTAGCTTCGGCAACGACAGCGTGCTGGTTGTAATCGAAATTGAATTCGATTGTAACTTCTTCTGGCCAACCTTGTTCGAACGGTCTAAATGGCTCAGCAAGCCGGACTGCGTCCATTGCTGCTTTGTCTGTTATGGCATTGTCAGAGCTTTGTTTGACTTTGAGATTTTTAATTTCACCGTTTCTTTTTATGTTGAAAATCACTTCTACTCGCGAGCTTTTGCCTGCACTTGGTGGTGCCCAGGCTCCACGCAACCAGGTAGAAACAGTATTCATATAGTGGCTGTAATCTATTTTTTCGCGGTCCCAGTTTTTGGGCCATACTTTTAGTTCTAGTTTTTTCAAAGCAGCTTGAAGTGTATCTTTAGAATCGGCTTCAGATGCGCCTTGAGCATAAATTAGTTCAGTGGCAAGAACAATTGCCACTTCGGGTTTATTGTCTTCCAGCGCTTTTTTAGCCGCCAGAGACTGCTTATCCCAATCAGAGCCGTACAAACGCGAGATTGCTTTGCCTTTTAAAAGAACGATATGACGCGAGTCGTTATCATAAAATGTGGCGATGCAAATATCGTCGAGCATTTCTGACGGACTATTCTCGTGCGTTTTGGCGCGGGCGAAATAAGCTTCTGCTAAATCTTTTGCAACTAAATCATCGCGCCCTGATTGAAAATAAGCTTTCTTCAAAGAATCAATTGCTTCGCCATATTTGCCCGCCTGCAACGATTCTTTGCCCTCAAGTCGCAATTTACTAACTTCTTCTGACAGAGCAAAAGCAGGTAGGTTAAATGTGAAATTGAGGGCTAGAAGCGCATTTAGAACAAGACTATTTTTTAGTTTCGCCATAAATAGAAAGTTTGTTTCCAAAGGGGTCAGTAAAGTCAGCAGAAAATCCGACATGGTCAGTGGTGGCGCATACTTCTTGTGGCGCATTCTGGCTAAACTTGATGCCTTTAGTTTGGAGCGCTTCGAAGGCTTCTTTGATATTGTCGACTTTAAAAACTAGAGTGGGTGTCAGAGTCTTTTCGCATGCCTGTTTCATGCCTTCTTCTGACGCATGCAATGCAATAGTGGTAGGACCAGATTCTAATTCAACCCAGCCTTGTTCTTCCATTTTTACGTTGAAGCCTAATTTTTCAGTATAAAAGCTGGTGGCTTCTTTGGTATCAGGCACATAAATAATGACGTATGAAAGTGTCTTCAATTTGATGTCAGTGCTCAAAGGCATGTCTTTATCCTCGCAGGTAAATTCGATGAAAAAGTATATCTGAACCTAAAAGAGCTTGCTTTAAAAGCAAGCTCTTTCGAGGGATGAATTGGTCAATTGAGGGCGGGTATAAAACTTTCTATGTTGGTTTGACAAGCTGATGAACAGCCATTTCACTCCATTTTTCGCTAATGAGATCGCGCAGCATCTCAACGCTTTGCAAGAGCTTTAGCTTGCTTGAAATTATTTCTCCGTCTATGCGAAGCTGAGGAGCATCTTTATTTTCAGCTCCGTCTTCGACCAGTTCGACTGGCAGCGGAAGCCGTTCTTCGGCAATCACAATTTCAAGCGCATTTAATGCTTGTTTGTAAGTTGAGCAACCAGGTGCATACAGTAGTTCTAAACGCATGGCGAAATAACCCCCTTGCTTAAGCGAAGGATCGATGGCTGGACCAGCTCATTTGAGCGAGTCTGGCAGGGAATATAAAGGAAATATGAATGCCGTGATAAAAGTATACACTTCATAGCCAAGTTGCCAACATTATTTCTATCCGATTGATCTTAATTGCCTATAATAAAGCGCCAAAGCCTCTTGGTGACTCAATTTGACCCAATCATTCATTCTTGCGCCAGACTTGCCAAAGTCGTTGAATAGACTTACGCAATGTCGGTATTTTCTCTGGGGCTTGCTAGAAGCATCCCAACTATTGCAATTCTCATTTAAACTCCAGAGTCACTAAATATGGTGCTTATGATCTTTTGACTTTATGCGTGTCGAACCATTTCTTCCAATGCGTCGACATTGTGAATGGTCACTTTTTTCGATTCAATTTCTATCCAACGACTGGTGCGAAATCTGTTTAAAATCTGAGTTACAGTCACGCGAGAGGAACCGACAAGGTCGGCAATTTCCTGGTGAGTCAAAGGAAACTCTACTCTAATTCCAGAAGGCGTAACTTTGCCGTGGTTTTCGGCCATGGTCAAAAGCAATCTTGCAACCCTACTTGGGACTTGTCTAAATACAAGATCCTCTATTCGTGCTTGAGCTTGTTTCAGCCTGCCACCTATTATTTGCAAAAGACGCAAGCCGAATTCGGGATTTTCGCGAATAAAATTGCGAAAAACTTCCTTATCTATCTGATATATACGACTCTCTTCAAGCGTTTCAGCATAACTATCGTGCTCGCCCAACTCCCAGGCTGCCTCGCCGATTAAATCGCCCGGACCAAGCAGCGCCAGAATGACCGTTTTGCCTTCTGGAGACAGTCGAGTGACACGGACCCGACCTTTCTCTATAAAGAAGATGGCGTTCGATGGACTGCCAGGATTAAAAAGCAAATGATGCTTAGGCAGCTCCAGCTCTTCAAGAATGCCTAAAAGGCGTCCTAACTCAACAGGGTTGAATGAGTCGAAAATCTCGCTTTGCTTCAAAGCAACCAGTTTTTGGGCGGCCTTCATCAGTCCCACCTATTTCCACGTTAAATCAGTAGGGAAAATTGAACTTATTGCTCGAAGATGTCGTCTTTATATACACAGGGGACGAAAACCCGAGTAATTAAGCCTTGGCTTAATTTTGTTAGATACCAACATTCTTATACCCGTGCCCTTGCTTTTATAACGAAAGTCTGGCGATTCAGCCTTCAGATAGTTATTTGTGAGTGTCCGTATATCCTTTTTTTGAAAGAAATTGTTTTGCACCTGGTTTCAATACGGCTATAATAAAAGCCGTTGAAAAACGAACAAAACTAAGAGCCGATGCGCTATTCATCAGATATATCCGGTCAAACCGCTGTCGGGGCGGCGAGAAAAAACGGAAGGGTGCTGCGAAAAGGCCATTAAAAAAAAAAGGATAGGGTGTCTGTGTTGTGCACGAGACGACTGCCTGAGGTTACTATTGAGGAGAGAGATTATGGCTACCGCAACCAAAGAAAAATCCGCAGCTAAAAAAGAAGATAAGGCTAGCGAAATGGCTAAAGAAAATGATATGAAAGGACAATCGCCTGAGCGTAACAAAGCTCTGGGTCTTGCGCTTGACGCAATTAGAAAGTCCTACGGCGATGGCTCCATTATGCGTCTTGGCGAGTCCAAGAATCAAACAGTTGACGTGATACCAACAGGTGCATTGTCACTGGATGTGGCGCTTGGAGTAGGTGGAATTCCACGCGGAAGAATCATCGAAATTTATGGTCCAGAATCATCTGGTAAAACTACTCTGGCTCAGCACATTGCAGCCGAAGTACAAAAACTAGGCGGCATTGCAGCAATTGTCGACGCTGAGCACGCCATGGACCCTGAATACGCTAGAAAATTGGGCGTCAATGTTGACGAACTTTTGATATCTCAGCCAGATACAGGTGAGCAAGGTCTTGAAATTACCGAACAGCTAGTGCGCTCAGGTGCAGTTGATCTGGTCATTGTTGACTCGGTCGCAGCTCTTGTGCCTAAAGCTGAAATTGAAGGCGAAATGGGCGACAGCCTGCCTGGTCTGCAGGCACGCTTGATGAGCCAAGCTCTGCGTAAATTGACTGGTATCGTTTCCAAAACACGCACAACGGTTATATTCATCAACCAGTTGCGTCAAAAAATCGGTGTCATGTACGGTAACCCCGAGACAACCACTGGTGGTAACGCCCTCAAGTTTTACGCTTCAATTAGACTTGATATTAGAAGAATAGAAACACTCAAGCACGACGGAAAAGAAGTCGGCAACAGAGTTAAAGTGAAAGTAGCTAAGAACAAAGTTGCTCCACCTTTTCGTATTGCCGAATTCGACATCATATATGGTGAGGGTATTAACTCTACTGGTTGCGTTCTTGATGTAGCCACCGAATTGCAATTGGTCAAGCGCTCAGGCGCATGGTACAGCTATATGGATGAGCGGATCGGTCAAGGTCGCGAAGCCTCCAAAAACTTTTTGGAAGCGAATCCAAAATTGCTTGCTGAAATTACTGAAAAAGTGATGGCGAACTTGAAGGAAAAGAACGCTCATTAATAAGACCATCGAAAAGAAGAAAGCTAGTACTAAAAGCAAAGCCGAATCCGCTAACAATAAAAGCGGTGCAGGAAATAAGATTGCTGTCGGTTTCAAACCGGCAGCAATCGCTGTTTTAGCTGGAGCTTTGCTTGGAATGTGTGCGCCAGGTCCAGCACCATTTCACGACCAGTGGTATTTGGCCTGGTTTGCTTTGATGCCTTTTTTCTTGCTTTTGTCTGTGAGTCGCAGTTTTATAGAAGCCGGCGTTTTTGGATTTGCTTTTGGACTGGGTTACAACCTGGTTTATTTGAGCTGGTATTTGGGGCTGCAACCGCTCGATTGGTTGAATTTTAATTCAGCCCAAGGATGGGCGATGGCAGGTTTTGCCTGGGTTTTTGCCGCCACCCATCAGGCTTCGATCGTGATGATATATGCAATCGTAGCTCGTCTATTGCCCCTTGCCGGAACCTATTTGCCGGTGAAAGTATCTGGCAAATGGAAATTACCAGCGTTAATTTTGTTGCCACTGCTCTGGGTCTTGTTCATGAATAAGTTAGGCAACGCTTCAGATTTTATGGGCGTGCCCTGGGCAATGATTGAATATAGTCAGTACAAACAATCTTGGTTCTTACAGGGGGCCTCCATTATTGGTGGCATAGGGCTTGGGTTCTTGCTTGTGCTGGTCAATTTGAATTTAGCTAGTTTATATGCCACTTTCAGCGGTAAGGCTCATTTTAAAATGCTTGCCGCACCAAATAAATCATCTGCCCTGTCTCACCTGTTTGTGTCATTACTTATAGTGGCACTTATTACTGTTCTAGGCGAATTGGACGGTGCTAAATGTTGGAAGAAAATTTCAAACGACGTAAGCATTGTGCAAGGTAACATCAATATATCGATGCAAAAAACAAAGCATCGCTATTCGATGGGTGAGCTTGAAACACTCTTTTTTGACATAACAAAAGATGCCAAACCAGGTCTTTTAATTTGGACTGAAAGCTCACTGCCAGTAGTTTTAAACCATGAGCCAGACTTAGTAAGTAAGCTAAGCAGGCTTGCGCGTCAGCGCAATTGCGATATGGTGGTTGGTGCAATCGATAGTTTTGATAGTGCCAAAGATGACGATAAATTCAATGCCGCATTTGGATTTAAGTCAAACGGCGAATTGGTTCAGGAAGCCTATCGAAAAAGATATCTGGTTCCTTTTGGTGAGTATGCTCCACCTATTTTGAACATTTTTCCTTTTGCTAGATCTCTTACAAACACTCCAGCGGGCAAAGGACTTTCTGCTGGTCGCAAACCTGTGGTTTTTAAAATGACATCAGGCGATGTCGCACCATTAATTTGTTTTGAATGTATTTCACCGGATCTCACCGCCGCTAGTGTCAAAGCTGGCGGTCAGATTTTAGTCAATATTTCTGATCTCGCCTGGTTCCATCAATCAAACGTAGGTGATCAGATGATTGCATTTTCAGTTATGCGTGCTGTGGAAAACAGGCGCTATCTTGTTTTTGCTGCAAACACCGGTCCAAGTGTGATCGTTGATCCTTTAGGCAAAGTGCACGGCAAAATGAAATTAGACGAACGAAAATTAGTTGTTGGTCAAGCTGGCTTCAGCAATTATCTAAGCCCGTTTACAAAATGGTTTCGTTAATTGAATCGCACTTCTAACTTTCGATGATAGTGTTTTTCGAATGTCTTTTCTATTTCAGACTTGATCGAAGGTTCAGCGTCTATCATTTGGAAAATCAAAGTCTTAAGTGTGGGAATGGAACCTAAGCGCAGTGCCCAATTATCATCGACTGGACAATTCTTGATATTGAGAATCTGTAATTTTGATTTTCTCAGGTCTTCAAAATTTTCTGGATGGATGTTTTCTGAATTAAAAATTCTCAAATGCGTCAGGGTCTCATTCTGCCTCATGGGCTCGAAAGCGTCTTTGGTGAAAGTGCAATAATTTATCTCGAGCGTTTTTAGCGTTTTAATGCTCAAAATGTGCTTGAAAAGAATCTTGTCCAGGTTTATGTTCTCTAAAATTAGCGAATTGATTTTGGTATTAGCCAAAAATCTCAGACTGTTTGAATCTGGGATTTTGGAGTGATTCAAAGTAAAAATCTCCAGATTTTTCAGTTTGGAAACTTTTTCAGCAAATGCATCGTTGAATTCTATGTCTTTCAAAACCAACATATTGAGTTCGTTTAACGGGAGCAAGTAATCAATCGATGCAGGCGTTATTGAGGTGGAAGCCAGGGTAAGCGATTCTAAATTCTTGAGCGAACTTATAAACGACACACCACGATCTGTGATTTTGTCAGACATAAGATGCAGTGCTTTAAAATGCTTGTGTTTGGTTATTGTTTCAACTCCTTTGTCTGTAAGTTTGGGCGACTGAACTTTCAGATATCCAAGCAATGGAAATTTGGTAAAAGCGTCGCAGTATTTGTCTTCAATTTGTCCATATTGAATGCTTATGGTGCTTAGTTTCAAATTGGTGAGGCTATAAAAACCACGACCGGAAGCTTCACTAGATACCATTAAAATTTCATTGCCATTTTTGATCGCCTTAAAATCATCGTCCATAGTGGTTGGAGGCAATTTTACTTCGATACTTCCGTTCTCTTTTATTCGTGAGGTAACATCACTTTCCTCAAAAGGAGATTTAGCTCCGTGCACTTCTATCTCTGCTTCTTTTTCCTGTTTGACTTCGGAAATGGCCTGTTTAATTACCTTTTCGTCTGTTTTTGGCAAATTTATTACGGCGTAAATTCCCACTGCGAGCATAGTTACAACAAGTGTTGAAGCCACGCCCAAAGACAAAGCCGACTGATTGATTTTGAACTTGGATTTAACTGGTTGAGTTTGAGCCTCATCTGGGCTTTGTCCAGATTCAAGAAATTGTCTGATTTGAGTTAATCGTTCTTCGACTTCTTTTGCTGTTTGCGGTCGACTCTGTGGTGCTTTGCGCAAGCATTCATCAACAAGGTTTATAAGTTCTTTTGGATAATTGTGCTCTGGTGCCAGGTCAGAAATTAATGGTGGAGCTAGGCTGCGATGAAAGGAAAGCGTTTCAAGTGCGTTAGCACCCTTTATTGGTGGCACTCCAGCAAGACATTCGAACATCAAACAACCAAGACTATAAATGTCTGAGGTCGGCAGATCTGCAATTCCCTCCACATGCTCGGGGCTCATGTAGAGTGGACTTCCAACAAGAGCGCCAGTTGATGTCAATCTTTGATTTTCGGTGGCGACTTTAGCTATGCCAAAATCGAGAATTTTTGCTTCTAGTCCTTTTTCGTCTGAAGAAGAGACCATAATATTAGATGGTTTCAAATCGCGGTGAATGACACCTGTTGAGTGAGCGAACTCCAGTCCCCGACAAATTTGCGCAAAGATGTTCAGCGCTGTTTTTAGATCCAGTATTTTTTGTTTTTTTATAATCTGGTCGAGAGTTTCACCACTCAAATATTCCATCACCATATATGGTGACTCGTCTTTTGTCTGAGCAAAATCAATTACGCGAGCTATATTTGGATGATTGAGTTTGGCAAGTGCAATGGCTTCGCGCTGTAGTCGCGCAGCACCCAGTTCGGCAAGCGAGGCAGGCAACACTTTCACTGCCACTTTGATATTGAGCGTCAGATCTTCGGCGAGATAAACCTCGCCCATGCCGCCTTTACCGAGAAGATCAACGATTTTATAGCGATCGGCGAAGACTGAATTTTGCAATTTAAATTAGCGACGTTTGTCTACTTTTATCGCAAACGGAATTTCAATTTCCACGATAGAGTTAGAGCCTTCGCGAATAATGTCTTTGAGACGTCCAAAAGCCACTTCGCCTTTCATGTCTGATTGAGGCGTCATGCCTTCGCCAGCTTGAGCGATTTTAACAGTCTGGTCTTTGGTGTTTTGTTTAGTTGGGTTTCCTGGAACTTCCACTCGAACAAGAGTAACGCCGTCAACTGGCTTGGGATTGTTAATAACTTTGCCTTCCCCCATGGGAGTCCAGATCTGGTTTGTAGTGTTGGTGCCTTCGCCCCATTCAAGAATCTGAACTGGTTTACTTAACCTGAGCATGCTTTAGTCCCCTAGAACTGTAAATGCGCTTCAAAACCACGAGATTCTATCACTTAGTAATTGGTTTTTGCCTTAGCGAATCGATTATCTTGTCGAAATACTGCTCTACCGTGGCGTTTCTGACTTCAAAGTTTTTCAACATGACATCTTGGGAACCACAAGAATTTTCAGCCGCCAACTTGATAATGTCGTTGTTGAGAAAGTTTTTTGGTAGTGCTTGAGAAGCTAATTTGATTGCACTGGAAGCCAATTTGTTTTCCAGAAAATTGCTTGGAATATTCATTGGGTCTCCTGGTATTCCTAGCGTCGAGCGCACTTCGGCAAGCAAATCCAAAATGGCATATTGATTTGGTCCGGTCAAATCGTAAGTTTGTCCGACAGAATTGCGCATGTAAATGCTCTGAGTGACACAGCTTGCCACATCATTTACAAAAATGGGTTGAATACGATTGAGCCCTGAGCCCACAAACGGCAAAAACATTTTACATGTGATAAGTGGCTTCAACTCTTCTAAAAGGGGGAAGCGCTCACCGAATAAAAAAGAAGGTCTGAAAATAGTCCAGTAAAATTTGCTTTGACGAATAATGTCTTCTCCCGCCCATTTCGTCTCGTAACACATACTAGGCGAATCGATATTGGCACCAAGGCAACTGACATGCACATAACGTTCAATGCCCGAAGCTTGCGCCATTTGAACCAATTGCTGAATAATTTCGACATGCAAAACTTCAAAGCGAGCAGTTTTGGATTCTCTTAAAACACCTGCCAAATTGACGATGGCAGCTACGTTTTCGATTGCGCGCTCAACTATGCGTGGAGTAGAAAGGTCACCTATGACAACGTCGATACCTAGCTTTCTATATTTCGAAGCTGAGTTATTTTGCCAGTCTCCTTCGCCTCTACTTACAATTCGAATTGAATAATTCTCGGCAAGTAGTTTCTTGATTACGATGCTACCTAGAAAACCGGTTGCACCAAGAACCAGGAGAAGTTTTTTAGTCGACACTTAAGGCCAGCGGCCTCCCATGTTTATGCCACCAAATCCGGTTCCAAAACGTATTCCCGTTCCACCTATGCCATAACCTGGATTAGCGTAAGGCATTGTGGTGTAACCGGTTCCATAGGGACTCGTGGTGTAGGGGCTTGCGCCATAAGTGCCAGCATACGGTGTGGCATATGGAGAAGTTGTGTTCATCAGTTGAGTTTGCGGAATTCCATAACTATTGGGACCGACCGCAGTCGCTCCATATGGCGATGTAACATATGGAGATGCAGTTGGATAGCCTGTTGTGTAAGGAACGAATCCGTTATTGAGGCTGCGATAGCCATAGTTTGGCATCACGGTAGGAATGGATACAGGAATCCCTGTGCTCATTCCTAAACCTGTAGATCTGCGACCAACTACTGCACCCGATGCTGGGTTGATCAGATTACCTGTGGCTTGATCGTATAAGTAACCAGTTTGTGGGTCGGTGACCATCGAATTGCCAGATACAGTGTATGAGCCCACTCCAAATCCGCCGACCATATTGCCAAGCGAGTTAAGAACTTTGCCTATTCCGCCTCGGCGTTGCGGCGCATTGGGAATGCCGTTTCCATCATCGTCTAAATCGTCATCATCCATTTTGTTGGCGATGCGCTGTTGAGGTTGTCCTTGTGGTTGAGGCTGTCCTGCCGGTACCACTGACAGCAAGCGGCTGACTCGCTCGGGAAGACTCAGTTGAGTGAGATTAGCTTGTTGAGGAAAGACAGTTTTTTCCAGTCTGTCTAAACGGGCCGGCATCCCATCTCTAGAATACGTTTTGCCCAAAATTTGTTTTTCAAGTGCATCGAGTTGTTGATTCAATCCACCACGTTGAGGAGCGGTGGCAGGAACGGATGGCATCGAACTTTGTGGAATAGATGTACTTGAATTTGAAGGTGGCATCGAGCGTGGTGCATATGCCAATTGATTCAAATTGCCACCACGATCAGAAGATGCAGTTGATGGCATGCTAGAACTTGAAGTTCCGCCCATCCCGTAACTACCAGAAGATGATGAGGACGAGCTAGAGCCGCCCATTCCATAACTGCCTGATGCGACTGGGGCACTACCTGCGGTGTTGCGTCCAAAAGCACGATTCATATCTTGTCTTATGTCGCGTCCACTAAATGAGCGTCCGTCTTCCCCATAACGAGGAACATAAGGACTGCTTGTGGGAACATTGTTTGAGCGATACTGTGGCTGCGATCCTGGGCTTGGATAGTCGATATCGTCATCGTCATCTGACCATTCGCTGCCAGGAGGAGCCACTGCGGTAATGTCCACGCCAGATGCCTGTTTGAGTTTGTCCATGCGCTCGCTCAAATCGTTTGAATTAGAAGCCTTGCCTAGAATTTTGGTTTCGAGCCTGCTCAAGCGAGTGGCAATAGGCTCCTTAGCAAAATTCTTTTTGAAAGTTTTTTCTTCGATAGCGTTAATGGCGGGATAATTACCGACAGATCCATCATCGTCAGATGATGCTACATTTGGTGCTTCTTGTCTTGAAGGTGTATTATTTTGAGGCGACTGCGCAGTAGGTTGAGGCTGGTTCTGAGGTTGGCTCTGTGCTTGACTTTGAGGTGGTGCTGAATCGAGCGGCACTGTCTCAAGTAATTTTGCCAGACGTGGTTCGTGAGGACCTTCTTTGCCTTCGCCAAAAACCATTTGTTCTAAACGATCAAGTCGCTCTTCCATTCCTTCTTTAGGATAAGTGTGCGAGAAAAATTTGGTCTCAAGACTCTCCAACTGACTATTTGATGATGCAAAACTGGGCATTTGAATTTGAAAACTCATGCTCAGAGAAAGGACAAGGGACAAAGCAATCGTCATTGACGATACAGACGACCACTTTCTTTTATTAGTTTTTAGATCAATTAACTTCTTCATTGAGCCCACATGTTACCTTTTCGGCCATATTTATAAGTCTATTGGACTATAAGAGAATCTTACCATGGTTTTTACCGCAGAAAAGGCTCAGGATTAAGCCTAGTATGCTCTGTTAAGACTCTATTGTGCCTGAAAAGTTCCGGTTGTCATACGGGTCTTTTCATCTGATTTATTACACCCTTGTCCTGTTCTTTTTTAGGGCGTTTTCAGGTTGAATTCTCTGCCTCCACGTATATTGCCTAAGAGAGAGTTTTTAATAATAAATTTTAGAAGAAGAAACCCAACCTATGACTACTAATGTTGACCAAAATCTGACCCTAGACGGCTATAACCTGACTTTGAGCGAAGTCTGTGCTGTGGCAAAACAATTCAAGAAAGTCGAACTTTCGGGCGAAGCCCGCGGCGCCATGCAGAAAAGCCGATCTGTGGTCGACAAAATGCTTGCTGAAAACCAAGTTGTCTACGGTGTTACAACTGGTTTTGGCAAGTTTAAAGACGTAAGAATTGACCCAAAAGACATACTTAATATGCAACAAAACTTTCTGCGTAGTCATGCCGCTGGAGTTGGTCCAACATTTGATGAAGCCACTGTGCGCGCAATTAGCCTTCTTCGCATAAACGCCCTGGCGAAAGGCTATTCGGGTATTCGCACCGAAGTGGTTGACTTACTGTTAGATCTATTAAATAAGCAAGTTCATCCCATTGTCCCCGAGCAAGGCTCGGTCGGGGCAAGCGGCGACCTGGCTCCACTTGCGCATTTGGCCCTGACTCTCATTGGTGAGGGAAAAGCCAGATATAAAGGCGAAACACTGGATAGTGCCAAAGCACTAGAACTGGCTGGACTTGCACCAGTTGTGCTCGAAGCCAAAGAAGGGCTTGCGCTCACAAACGGCACTCAGGTTATGACTGCGGTTGGCGCCTTGGCAGTGAGCGAAGGTATATATCTTTGTAAGATGGCTGACATCATAGGAGCTATGACGCTTGAAGCTTTACTTGGCTCTAAGAAGCCCATGATGGCTCAAGTGCATCAATTGCGTCCACACAAAGGACAAATTGCCAGTGCTTGCAATCTGACCAGGCTGCTTGCAAACAGCGAAGTAATGGAAAGTCACGAGCACTGCAGTGCGGTGCAAGATGCTTACTCGCTTCGGTGTATGCCACAAGTGCATGGAGCCAGTCGTCAGGCTGTTTATCACGCTTGCGAGGTGTTGGAGATTGAATTCAATGCAGTGACCGACAATCCACTAGTAATAGATGGAAACATGGTCTCGCAAGGAAACTTCCACGGACAGCCGGTTGCGCTTGTGATGGACTATTTTGCCATTGCCATGTCTGAACTTGCCAATATTTCAGAACGAAGACTAGAGCGCTTGGTTAACCCCACTTTGTCGCGTGGTTTGCCACCATTTTTGACTATTGCCGGTGGCTTGAATTCTGGATATATGATCGCTCAATACACGGCTGCAGCCCTTGTTTCGGAAAATAAAACTCTATGTCATCCCGCATCTGTTGACTCCATTCCGACCTCCGCCAATCAAGAAGATCATGTCTCCATGGGCACTATAGGCGCTCGCAAAGCTAGAGACATTTTGAAAAACAGCAAGACTGTCTTAGCTATCGAACTATTGTGCGCCTTGCAGGCACTGGATCTGCGACTTGGCATAGACACAAAGATTGGTGAAGTGGCATACTCCCAAGTCGACATAGAAAGTCGCGGTAAGCGCCCCGGGGCAGGAGTTGAAGCGGCATATAAATGCGCTCGCCAAGTAATTCCATTTATGGAAGAAGACCGCCCAGTTTGGCTTGATATCGAGAAAGCCATTGCTATCATCGATTCGGGAGATATCCTTACAGCGGTGGAAAAAACAGTTGGCGTGCTTGATTGATAAACTAAATTTTGGCTGAATTTAGCGCAAAATATCGCGATATTAGCCTTGCACTGTGAGAAAATTCTGTCAAATACATGGAGTATGCTCGGGTGAAGCAAAGACTAATTTACGCGGCTCTTTCAATATTTGTCGCAAGCTCTAACGTCCTTCCGGCATTTGCAGATGAAGCTCTAATAAGCGGTCCGATGATGGACAAGTATTATGAGGGCGTGTCCTATTTTAAGGCAGGCGACCTTGACAAGGCTCTGAGAGCTTTTCGTCAGGTGGCATTGAGTTATCCCCGCGATCCGCTTGCTCACTTAAGTCTGGCAGCAGCATTGCATCAGCATGGCGATATCGAAGATGCTGTAGCCGAATATAAACGTGCTATTGCACTGCGTCCGCATGACGCTTTTGCTCGCGAAAGTCTTGGAGCTTTATTGCAAAGCCAGGGTGAACTGCAAGCCGCCATCGGTCAATACGACCAAGCCGTCCGCTTGAGACCTGACGTGCCATTACTGCGCTTGAATATGGGTATTGCACTGCGCAGCGCAGGCGAACACGATGAAGCTATTAGTCAATTGCAACAAGTGCTTGCTGCATACCCGGAGCATTTGAAGGCGCGCTCACATCTTGCTGCTTCGTATCAAGACAAAGGTGATTATAAAAACGCTGTGGTGCAGTATCAAAAAATTCTGCAATATCAAGGCGACAATTTTTCGATGCAATACAACCTGGCAAACTGCCTTTTGCATCTTGGTGATTTGAATAATGCAGGCAAAGCATTTCAGCGCGCCATTGCATTGGACGATTCCGTTGCTGAACCGCATGCTGCAGTGGCAGGCATTTACAGCTCACAGGGAAATTTCCCTGCAGCCGCTGGGGAATTGAAAAAAGCAATTTCAATTAAGGAAGACAAAGCCGAATGGCACGATCAATTGGGTGATGCTCTCACCAAAATGAAAGATTACAAAGGCGCTATAGACGAATATTCACGCGCATCTACACTTGATCCACAAAGAGTCGATAGCAATTATAGTCTAGGTTACATTTTCCAATTGACAGGCGACCTGGATAAAGCGACTAATCAATTCGAGCATGTGTTGCGACTTGATAGCAAAAACGCAAATGCATATTACAACCTTGGTATCATCAAACAAAAGCAGCGCGATATCAGCGCATCTACCAAACAATTTGAAGAAGCGCTCAAGATTAACCCTCAAGATGGTCAAGCTTATATCAATCTTGGTCGCAACTATTTACTGAGCGGCAACCTTGATGAAGCCGCGGCCAATTATAGACGTGGTATCACTATCGAACCAACTGATGCTTCTGCGTATCAGGAATTGGGCGAGACACTTTTGAAAATGAAAGATTTAGTTGGTGCTCGCTCCTCTCTTGAATCGGCGCTTAATCTGGCTCCCAACGATAGGCGCGTGCTACTTGCAATGGCAACATTGAACGAAGCCGAAGGTCATCCCGAGCGCGCCGAGACCCTTTTAACAAGACTTTTAGCCGCTAATCCGGATAATGTAGACTTATTAGAAAAGCTTGCCGACAATTTGGACTTGCAAGGAAAATATGATCAGTCGACATTGATTTTCCAAAAATTAGTCCAGATAAATCCTAATTCGCATGAGGCTTTTAACGACTTAGGCTTAGCCCTACAACGTCGCAAAGATTATTCCGGTGCGATGTCGCAATTTAGAAAAGCGATTGATTTAAAACCTGATTATGCCCAGGCACACATCAATTTGGGCAACATTCATTTATTGATGGAAAACTATCAAGACGCCGCTCAAGAGTACAAGAAAGCAATGGAACTTTCTCCCAAAGATCCATCCCCGCGCTATAACTTGGGTCTCGTTATGACTAAACTCAATGACGCAAACGGCGCACTGGAAGCCTATCATCAAGCCTTGCAAGTTGACCCTAAATATTCTAATGCCTATTATGCACTTGGGCTTATTTATCAAGCTCAAAGTCAATTGCAAGAAGCGGTCAATTCTTTCGAGAAATATCTTGAAATTGATCCACAAGGACCATATAACTCGCAAGTGCGTGAGAGTCTTGCTCGCATTCAGCAGCCTAACGCGCCTGAGTACACTGGCGAGAATGCAATGCCACATGCGCAGCCCACTGTGCAAGTGCCACCGATGCATAAGCCTAATCAAGCTCCAGCTCACGTAATTCAAACTCAGACTCAAAGCGTACCTAAAGCGGCTCCACCTATAGTGAAGCGTCAACCAGATACTGCACCTCAGTCAATTTTGAGTTCGCCAGATTATGGTATCGCCCCCAGTGCGACCATTGAGGAAGCCCCAGCGCGAACTGGAAGTGCTCTTCCTTTGCCAGGCGAAGATCAAAATATTCCAATAAGACCAGTTTTGCCAATTCAGACTGGGCAAGCTCTTCCGGGAGCTCAGCCACAAAACCCAATTCAACCGCCGCAGTCAGATGCTGTTCACTGGCCATCAGAGCAAGAGTTAAGACCGAGCATTCCCGACAAGCCTTCAAATGCTGGCGGCGGAGACCTCTAATCTCATAGGTCTTGATTGAATCTAGTGTCTATTTCTTGCCACGCGCAGACGATAGGCGATAATGTCCTTTTTGTTTGGCAAAAGAATCAAAGCACCTGCAGGGAGAATCGAGACAGGTTGCTCGTTTTCGTGGTCGTAGAACTGTTGTAAAAGTATGTCGTTTATTTCTCTAATTAGTGGTGCAAGCCCTGCTTCTTGCAATTCAGCAACGGCAATATATTCGATGGTTTCGCCTTGCTTAACTACATAGGATTGACGAGGCTCTTCACTGGCAGATGCTGCAATCTTTGGGAATGGCTGATTCTCTGGATTTCGTGGGTCGCCACCAGGAAAATTGTCATCGTCCTGAAAAAAGCTTGCTACTTCAGATGGTGCATTCATTTTATCCTCTGATACCACAGGTAGTTTTTGCGAAGTTTGATTCGATATGATTTTATAGGTGCCAGATTCTGTAATTTCTGGTCTCAGTTTCTTGCGGGGAAGTTGAATGTCAAATTTGGCATATATGTCGCGAATCCGTGTTGAATGCTCGCTTTCGGCAGTCTCTTTCACTTCTCCAGTTTCTTTTATTGGATGCTTTTCTTGCGGACGCAGCTTGGTGAAATCTTTAGTCGAAGGCTGATTTTTGTTGTAGGACATTTTGATTTCGGGCAAGCGTCCTTGGTAAGCGTCTTTATTGCCAGTTTTCGATTCTGGGCGTGATTCTTTAGTCTCTTGTTTTTTCGCTTCTTCTTGCTTTGTTTTTTGAGCTTTGGTAAGTTGCGATGCAAGCGGCTCGGGCTCTGCCGTTCCAGGTTTGAGATCTTTTATTGCAATAGTGCCAGTGTGTTGAGGACTGACTACAGTGTGTGGAAAAATTGCTTCCGATATGCGAATGGGCTGGGGGGTGCCTGTAACTTTCGCTTTCATTTTAGCTATAAAGTCTTTCAGGTTGGGGAGATTGAATTTGCCGGCGCTTTTATCACCCTTAACGAATTTGAAATTTCCGTCAGGAAGAAATACTTTGGTGATACTAGCTATGGTGCCTTCTTGTTTGGTTTGCTCGCCAGATCTTTTTA
The DNA here is from genome assembly GCA_964606665.1 of uncultured Candidatus Obscuribacterales bacterium. Lineage (GTDB taxonomy): Bacteria > Cyanobacteriota > Vampirovibrionia > Obscuribacterales > Obscuribacteraceae > Aved-18. The sequence goes on from CAZSHS010000004.1 coordinate 89,437, forward strand.
CAGGAAATAATAGTCCTTTATGCTTGCCGTCCAAAAGCATGATGAAACGGCGGTCGTCGTTATCTTCATGATTAGACTTGTTGGTCTGATTCGATGAATCTTGCGGTTCTTCCATCATTGCTTCGATGGAATCTATTATTTCGCCTGCTCGTATCGGAACTCCGCTTGCTGCGTTTTCTGCGTTGTGCAATATTTGTTGTGCACCAAAGGCCGGCACATTATGAAGAATGCGAGATTCTGGGATGTCTAAGGCAAGCGCATCTGGATGCCTTTTGGGATCGGCCTGTTCGATTGATTTGACTCTGTAATCGCCCTGCGGCGGATTGAAAAGCGAGTTTTCTTTAGCCAACTGATAGTTGAGTGCATAGTAAGGATCTATGCGTTCATACTGTTGTTTGCGCAAGGGGGGTGTGGATTCGGCTTTTCTCGTGGAGACGTCACCTTTTTGAACGGGCAGCGGCGCCTCTGTTGGCAATTTCTGAAAACGCTCATCTGCAGCTTGAAAGGCTTTTTTGTGTGCTTGGTAAAAGTCCAAACTTTCTTGATGAATCTGATACTCAGGCGCACTGAATGATCGACTAGTCTTTGCGGGCTTAATGGCAGGATTTTCCGGAGAAGCTTTCTCTCCATATGTCAGCTCGTTCCTTTGCGTCGCCCCAGACCTAGCCGATGAATTTTCAATGTGTTGGGTTAGCTCAGGGTGTTTGGTTTGCTCAGAGTGCTTGGCTTGCTCAGTGTGCTTGGTTGGCTCGGAAGGTTTGGCTTGCGGAGCGAAAGGCTCAAGATTCGACGCCTGATACTTAATTGCTGCTCCCTGACCTTTTTCCAGACTTTTTAGATCTAGATTCTGGGCAATGTGAACAGATTGTGCTGTCTGAGGCTGTGCTTCCGGCCTGGTTTTGCTGATTTTCAGATCGCCCTCTTCCGCCCGAGCTTGTGCTTGCGCAATCAAAGCTTTCAATTGTTCGGCTGGCAGGCACTTCGAAGACCCCGGCTCATGCTTTGTTGCCGAGCAGTAACTTCCAGCAGGATGAACATCTTTGGATGAATCTTTATATCTTTTGTTAGAGGCTCTGTCTAAGACTGTGTTCATTGAGTCGACAACTTCTCGAGTGCCCTTATGTGCGTCATTCGAGCCTTTGGATTCTGTTGCTGTTTTTGATTTCTTAGCTTCAGGTGCTATTGGAGATTCGAATTCCGACAACAAATCAGTTTTCTTTCGGCTATCGCTGGCTCCAGAACCGCGAGCGCCACCGATGGAAGGTTTTTCCGAAGGCTCATTTTTTGAATCGCCTGTGTTTCCGCGTTTCGCCATTTTGGTTGAATTGGATACTGTCTAGAGTCTTCTAGTTTCATGCCCAATACTGAGGACCGTTTCACCTGTTAGCTTGCGACTTAAGCTTTTGAGCAATGGCCCTGTCCGCCAAAGCATTCTTTTTATTGCCTATCTTTTCCCAGACGGCAGCTCGTTCTAAATAGATTTCTGGTAATTTTCCGTTTTTTGTAATGGCCTTACCAAAATCGTTAAGTGCTTTTTCGTAATTTTTCTGAGAATTCCTCACTTTTCCTCTAGCGTATAGTGCTGAGTAGTTATCATTCTCTTCCTTTAAAGCTGCCTCGGCATTTTTTAAAGCGTTCTTGAAATCGGATTTGTCAGCTTGAGCTAGCGCCAGAAGTCCCAAGTAATCAGAATCTAAGTAACTTATTGATTTTGCTTTTTCGATGTCCCTAATCGTTCCATCCAAATCACCAATTGTTGACTTAATCAAGCCTCGATAAGCATAGTATTTTCCAGTGTTGGGACTAAGATCAATGGCTTTACTTATCGCGGATAACGCCTTCGATTTTTCGCCCATAAAAACAAGAACGTTAGCCTTGGCGCCATAAGCTTTGGCTGATGGCGATGTGGCTATTGCTTTTTCAATCTCAGCCAGCTTCGCTTTTAATTTAGCTGGAGGCGAATCAGCAGACAGTTGCTCTTCTGCGTGAAGCGAACCGATATCGGTAGAGTTTCCAAATAAACTCGTGACTGGCGAGAAGAAGAGTCCTGCGACCAGAATTCCAGCAATTAATCGGTTGTCTTTCATTTAATACCTTTGGGATTTCCTATCAGTTTACTCGGACGACCCTTGTTTCGCAAAAAAACAAAATGCCCGAAAAGCATACCTAGTTTTAGTTTGGTATTAAAATCTAAGAAAAACTGATAGGTTTTTCTTAGATTTTGAAATAGACCGAAATCGACCTATCGGTCCAATTTAATCTAAAAACGCCCTTTGCGTTATCATGAAAGCGGCATTCAAAATAAGTGAGAAGAAGTGAGAAAAAAATCTCTAAGTCCTAAATTGCTGTTTGCAGTTTTAATGATTAATTCGCTAACGCAACCAATTCATTGCCAGTCCGCAGAAACCCAGCAAGACCTTGAACAATCAACAAATTTGTCCACAATCAAAGAAATTAAAGTTCAAAACGGTCTTACCTACTCAAAGCTTCAGTGGAAGGGTTCTACCGTTCATTGCCTCACCGTAGACACAAAAAACAAATCGCTCAAAATAACTCCTTACATTTCGGAGAAAGTAAAAGAGCCAAGCCTTTCTATTATTGATTCTGAGGCAATATTTTCAGTCAATGGGGGCTTCTTCAATTTAAGCGACGGTGACAGCACAAGCTATGTAGCCATAAATGGAAAGCAAATGTGCGAGCCAAGGCAAAATAAAGCACTAATAGAAAATCCCAAGCTCAAGCCATTTTTACCGCAAATATTCGATCGGTCCGAAATTAGATTTTTGATAAATCAAAAGAACGAAACCACTATCGAAATAGTAAAACATTCCAAGCCCATTCAAAAAGGAATGAAGTTGGAAAGCGCATTACAAGGCGGTCCTCAGATATTGCCAAAAATGACTTCTGAGTCTGAAGCTTTTATACGCAAAGACGAGAAAGGCAAATTGCAAGATTCCATCGGCACTAAACGTAAGGCTGCAAGAACTGCTATTGGTATCACTAATGATGGCAAGATAAAAATTCTATGTGCTGAAGGCGGTAAGAAAAAAGACTTTGCTGAAGGAGTAAGCCTCGACGACTTAGCTCAAATGTTCCAAATGCTTGGATGCCATACGGCGCTCAACTTCGATGGTGGGACCTCCACTGCAATGGTTGTAAATCTTCAAAAACTGGACGAGAAGAATAAGGCATTTTTTAATGAAATTGGCACCCCAGGACTTGTGCCCGCTGAATCTGGGGTACAAGCGCAACTTATATATGGCGCATCCCCTGAAAGGCGTGTGAAGTCCACCTTGTGTATCGTTGAGAGTACCAAGAAGTAGAATGTCAAGAAGTACTACAAGTCTTCAAATTAAGGCTTAAAATCATCAAACTGCTGCATTTTTCCCCTATACTGATTATCTCTGGAATCCAGGATAGGGATTTAAAAAATGGCTCTTGACCCGCTTGAAAAAGAAACGCACCCGATGCTTGGTGCTGAGATAGACAAGTACAAAATTATCGAAGTACTTAATGCCGGCGGTATGGGTATCGTTTTTAAGGCGCGCCAGAAAATAATGGACCGCGACATAGCGCTCAAGCTTTTGCCACCAGAACTTGCTAAAGACGAAGTCAATTTGCAACGGCTTGAGCGTGAGGCTAAGGCTCTTGCTCAGCTTAATCATCCCAATATTATTGCCACCTACGATTTTGGATTGACTGATACCGCTCAAGGTTATCTGGCAATGGAATATGTCGAGGGGCTTAGTCTTGATGAATTACTTGAACAAGTCGGAATTTTAAAACCGGGACGAGCTGTATATATTTTCAAACAGATTGCCGATGGCATCAGGTTTGCGCATCAAAAGGGTATCGTGCATCGCGACTTGAAGCCGCAAAACATCATGCTTACTGATATCGTTTCAAAAGATCAGGTGAAGATTCTTGACTTTGGAATCGCACGTATCGCCCAAGATTCTAAGCGCCTTACGCGTGTTGGCGAGGTTGTTGGCAGTCCTATTTATATGGCACCAGAGCAGTGTATGGGCGAAGCTGCTGATGGCAGAGCCGATGTCTACGCTTTTGGTGTATTGATGTTCCGCGCATTGACTGGATATTTCCCTCATATGGGTCCCAATCTGCATGAAACCTTTATGGCGAAGTGTACAAAGGATCCACCCTACTTCGCTGATGTGGCACCTCGTCTTCAGCTCCCTGTCGAGTTGGAGAATATTTGCCGCAGATGTTTGCAACGCAAACCAGATGATAGATATCAACAAATGGAACAAGTGCGCGACGATTTAGAGCGCATTATGATGCCAACTTCTGCCACCAATTCTGGTGCATCTGGTGCGTATTCATCACAAGGACAGGCATCTGGTCTTGGTACTGAATTCGATGGTTTGCAAAACATGAGTCCTGAGTTGTATCAAACAGGTTGGGTGCATTTCGATCAAAATAGCGGTTCTAGTTTTAGACCGGCTTCTGATTCAAATTCTTTTGAAAGTTTGGAGCAGCCGCAGGGCGCAAGTGCTGTGCCGCAATCGCACAACGCATTTCCGCAGGCTCAAGAGTTTCAAGCACCGCCCATACCTCGCCAATCGATGCCGGGCTCACCGCAAACTAGACCTCAAGCAGTTTCATCTCATCCCCAAGAGCATACTGCAAAAGCGAAAAGCTTTGCCATGACTTTGGCACTGGCTACAGTGTCAGTGGTGGCAATACTCGCTTTGGTGGCATTGGCTTTCATTAAGACTACAAGCCCAACCGCAAAAGAGAAAAGTAATTCCATTCAAGAAATGGAGAAAGTTTTCCAAGATAAACAGTTGCGCGAAAAGAGCGAGGAAAATAAAGCCGAATCTCAAGGTCTGAATATAAAGTCAGTCGAGCAACCAATTGCTTCAGATAAATCTACTTCTGCATCTACGCCGGAAGCTTCAACAGCTCCTCAGTCAAAAGAAGACAAAAAATCGAGTAGTGAATCGACAATAGACTCTCATGATTACCAAAAGACTCGCTTTGGTCATATTGGTGGTGCAAAACCAGCTCAAGAAGATTCAGCGCCTCAACCTATTGCTAAAGAAAATGAGATACCATCGGATATTCATCAAACAGAAGTTCCTGCGTCTACCGATCGAGGTTTGACTTTGTCACCAAATACAGTGTCAGAGCGCATAAAAGGTAAAAGTCCAAGCGCTGCTCTGCGCGAGAATAAATCGAAAGACGATAAGGCCAATTCCAGGGAAACAAATACCAAAGATCCAGATGCTTTTGATACTGATAGATAGTGACTGAACCAATTCTTGTCAGGGCTCACGCTAGAGCCGACGACATCAACGAGGCGTTTTATCTTCACCGTAGTCAAACTGATCTGGTGGGACCGGGACTGATCATATTTATTTTTTCGTCCTTTTTTGCAGTAGCATTTTTCATGGTTACAGCACTTCGAAAATATCCTTTCTTGGGTCCGGTCGAAGGCTTGATGCATTTAATTTGCGCGTTGATTTCGCCTGCAATTCCGTTTATAGCTATTTATGTTTTCCAGAGATTTGAACGCAAACGAAATTTTTCAAAAGCGAATCTTTTATTTTTAGAGCCAGTAACTTATGCAATTAGTGAAAAGGGTATGCAATTCATCAATGGCGAAACAACGTTCTTTGATGAGTGGAAGGCTTTTTCGCACGCTTACGATACACCTCATCTTTTGTTTTGTGTTTTGGGTGATACGCTGATGGTGCTGCCCAAGCGTGATTTTGCAGATAAGGAACAAGTAGATCAAGTGCGCAAAATTCTTGTGGCGAACATCTCACAGTTTTCTTATACCAAAGGCAAGCGCTCAAAAATTGATTATCTTGATAGTCACAATCAGTATTTACTGCAAAATCCAGCTAAATCAGATTTTGTTGCCATTAGCAAAACCGATGATAGTAGTATGATTGTCGATGCTAACTTGAACAGAGCTGAATCTGCAAACGTTACGCTTGACTGTCGATTTACTGCTATGCAGCTAGTCGAGGCGCACTGGAAGTATGTATCATTCAAATCAGTTGCTTTTGCTTCGGCTATTAGTTTCTTATTTGGCGGAATTCTTTTGTGTGTCATGGCTCGTCAGCGTCATCACAGTTTGCAAGAAGAATGGCCGTATTTTTTAACTTATTTGGTTTTTGGCGTTGCGCTAATAGTTTACAAGTTCAAATCAGTGAAATCTGGCTTACGGCAGGCTTTTGCAAAAGACGAAGTAATTGAAGTTTCGTTGTCTGAAAATGAAATCCATGTCAAATCCCATTCTGGAGATTTGAAACTTATATGGCAGCTTTTATACGAGTTTCATGAAACGAGCGAACTGTATTGTTTGATTTTTGGAAGCTCAAAATACTTACTTCTGATTCCAAAAGCAGCATTAGACGACAGTTTTAAAAAAATGTACGTTGAAAATCTATTGAAGCGAAAAACTTCAGATTTAAAATTTTAGTGGTGCAGTTTCTTGCGGGCTTTGGCCATTTCAGCCGCTCTCATACGAGCGACGGCTCTGGCAAGTGCCAGTTCTGCTGCGTGTGTTTCGAGCTTGTCGGTGCGCTGGGTTTTCTCTGCCTCGGCTCTTGAGTGAGCTTGTTTAGCACGAGCCTCGTCAATTTCGATTCCCATTTCTGCGGTATCTGTGAGTATGGTAACTTCGTTCGTTCCAACTTCTAAGATGCCACCAATGATGGCGGCGCTGTACTCTTCACCACTAGCGGTGGCTACCATTACGTCGATACCAAGGGCGGTTACAAGAGGTTCGTGGTTGGCAAGGATAGTAAGTTGTCCATCACGAGCTGTAGCTGTGAGTTTTTCAACATCTTTTTCAAAAACGATTCTTTCAGGTGTAATTACTTTGAGTTTGAATGACTTAGCCATGGTCTCTTGTTTGAACTCCGATTATTTTTTCGTGGTTTTGCGAGTTGCTGTTTTTCTTGTTTTAGCGGTGCGAGCAGCAGACTTAGCGCGAGTGCTTGTGCGGCTTGCCAAAGCGCGCTTAGCTGCAGGCTTAGCGGCTGTTTTTGTAGCTGGCTTGGCAGCCAGTTTAAGTGGAGCAGCAGCATTTCTTCCTTTGTGACGGATGAGCTTATCGATCATGCCGTATTCAAGAGCATCTTCAGCGGACATATAATAATCACGCTCGATGTCTTTGCGCAATTTTTCTTTGCTGGCACCAGTGCATTTGTGCAAAAGTTCGATTTGGGCATTGCGAAAACGCTGACCCTGGGCTGCTTGAATTTCGAGGTTGGTGATGTCACCTTCCGCTTCCCAGATAGTCTGGTGAAACATGATGGTCGAAAATTCATAAGCTGAGCGCTCGCCGGTACCTGCGGCTAAAATTTCGCAGGCACCAGACAGAGCGTGTCCAAGACAAACAGTGTTTACTTTGGGCTTGATCGAATTCATTATGGCAATGATGGCGTCGGCGTTGTAGCCGTTTCCACCGGAAGAATTGATGTACAGCGTGATTGGCGCATGTGCATCGAGTTCAGCCAGCCGAAGGAGTCTGCGAATGACGGGAACCGTCACTTCGTTTTCCAATCTGCCAAAGACATATACGTTACGACTGTCTTCGCGGGTTGGTTCTTCTTTGGCTTTTGCCTTTTTTTCTTTCGTCATTTGATTTTATTTTTTACTCTTATGCTTCAGCAAGTTTTTTCGCTTTCTCTCTGGCTTCATCCAGGTTGCCTACCATGTAGAAGGCTTGTTCTGGCATGTCGTCGCAGTCGCCAGCAAGAATCTGTTTGAAGGATTCAACTGTTTCTTTCAGAGTGACATATTTACCGCTGATGCCGGTGAATACTTCAGCTACGTGGAATGGTTGACTCAAGAAGCGTTGAATTTTTCTTGCGCGGTTAACTGTGATTCTGTCATCTTCAGACAATTCGTCCATACCAAGAATGGCAATGATATCTTGCAAGTCTTTGTATTTTTGAAGAGTCTGTTGAACACCACGAGCTACTGCATAGTGCTCTTCGCCCACTACTTCTGGCTTGAGAGCGGTAGATGTAGAGGCTAGCGGATCAACTGCAGGATAGATTCCTAACTCTGCAATCTGACGCGACAATACTGTGGTGGCATCAAGGTGAGCAAATGTGGTGGCAGGAGCTGGGTCAGTCAAGTCGTCGGCTGGGACGTAGACGGCTTGTACAGATGTGATTGAACCATTTTTGGTGGATGTGATGCGCTCTTGCAACCAACCCATTTCTGTTGCCAGTGTGGGCTGATAACCTACGGCTGATGGCATACGTCCCAGAAGGGCGGATACTTCAGAACCGGCTTGAGTAAATCTAAAGATGTTGTCTACGAAGAGCAACACGTCAGTTTTGGATACGTCTCGGAAATATTCAGCTACTGTCAAGGCTGACAATCCAACGCGCATACGCGAACCTGGTGGCTCGTTCATCTGACCATAGACCAGTGAAACTTTGTCGATAACGCCTGAATCTTTCATTTCGTGCCAGAGGTCGTTCCCTTCACGGGTACGCTCTCCCACTCCGCCGAACACAGAGTAACCACCGTGTTGTTTGGCGATGTTGTGGATAAGTTCCATGATGATAACGGTCTTGCCTACGCCGGCTCCGCCAAAGAGTCCGACCTTACCGCCTTTGGTGTAAGGCTCAAGCAAGTCGACAACTTTGATACCAGTTTCGAAAATAACGGTCGATGTATCAAGGTCGGTGAGGTCTGGGCATGGACGGTGAATTGGCCAGTAGTCATCAGCTTTGACTGGACCCATTTCGTCTACAGGCTCGCCAAGTACGTTCAAAATTCTTCCTAAGGTACCTTTTCCAACTGGAACCGATATAGGTCTGCCCAAGTTGATGGCAGTCATTCCGCGAGTCATACCGTCGGTTGTGCTCATGGCAACTGTTCTTACTCGATTATCACCAAGCATCTGTTGCACTTCGCATACGACGGACATTTCGTCTCCAGCGGGGTTAGTGCCTTTGATTTCGATGGCATGATAGATTTCAGGCAAGTGACCGGCTGGAAATTCAACGTCGATAACGGCGCCGATAACTTGTACTACTTTGCCTTCTGTTTTTGTGGGTGAATCCAGAACTGTGCTCATCTTGGTATGTGATTCTCCGATTTATTTTGACTCAAAATACGTGCATTGGGACACTGAGCCCCGTTTGGCGCCGATTGCCCGTGGCTTGGCGCAGAAACTCTTGAACATAATAAGGATAGTCCTTAATATGCCGTGGGCTCCAGAATTTTATAATACCTTTTGAGTCTATTTAAGAAATGATTGATTACGAGAAGAAAAGTATCCATGAGCGTTTGATATCAAACGTTTTTAAGCTTGGCGGTTTGGTGGCGGTAGGCACTATTGGCTTCGTGCTGATTGAGGGCTGGCCGCCGCTTGACGCGCTTTTTATGACAGTGATGACAATCACTACAGTAGGTTTTGGAGAGCCGCACCCGCTCGATGATAATGGAAAAATTTTCACAATTCTGCTTATGCTTGCAGGCATCGGATTTGTCCTTTACATCCTGAGCGATATTGTGGAGCTATTAATTGAAGCTAATAGAGGAAGATTGATGAAGCACAAAATTGTCAAATTGACCGATCACCAGATTGTGTGCGGTTATGGACGCACCGGACAAGAGGTGGCGGAACAATTTATCATTAATAAAATTCCCTTTGTAGTTGTGGAGCAGGATCCAGAACGAGCCAGACAAGCCGAACTCAGAGGCATATTAGTACTGATGGGCGACGCTTCGGACGACGACTTATTGATTGAAGCGCAGTTGGAGAGAGCCAAAGGTATTGTTTGCGCCTTGCCAGACGACAGACAAAATGCCTTTATTGCGATTACCGCCAAAGGGCTAAACGAAAAGATTGACGTTGTGTCACGCGCGGCAAACCCTGGTAGTGAAGCCAAGCTCAAGCGAGCTGGAGTGCGCATGGTAATTTCACCTTACGTTATTTGCGGCAAGCGCTTGGCAGCGTCCATTACTCATCCGCTTGTAACGGAATTTCTCGATGTTGTCATGCACGCTCCAGGGCATGAGTTGAGGATGGAACAAGTCGCTATTAAAGAGCGTTCTACCCTTGTTGGCAGAACATTAAAGGATGCCAATATTCGTCAGACTTCTGGAGTCATGATCCTGGCCGTAAATCAAAATGGTAAGCTGATAACGAATCCATCGCCCGACTTAACGTTTGGTGTAGGAGATGAATTAATAGGGTTGGGCGCGCAGCAAGATTTCGATAAACTTGGACAGCTGGCAAGCAGAACTTAAACAGGAAGATAAAAATGAACAACGAACCTACACCAGGACCTGATGACGATGCAATCATCACTTTAGAGGGTGAGGATGGTACTTCATACAACTGTCAAATTTTAGATATTATCGAATTTGAAGGCAACGATTACGGCATTTTGCTCAAGCTCAAAGATGAAGCAGCAGCCGCAGCGGCGGCCGAAGATGAAGACGACGATGATGATGAGTCGCTTGTGATCATGCGTTTGATTCAAAAAGAAGATCACTCCATTTTCCGCACCATCGAGTCTGATGATGAATTTGATCGAGTGGTTGCTCATGTTGAAGAGTTGGCTCGACAAGCCATTTCTTCTGAAGAAGAAATAGTTTAGATACTTACATTGAAAACAAGGGACTGAATGTCCAACCGGCACCCTAGCGACTGGATCGGGGCGAGAATAGGTAATTACACTATTCAAGAACTGGTTGGTGAGGGCACGTTCTCATTCGTTTTTAAATCGCTTGATAGATTGACTCAATCAGAGCGTGCAATAAAAGTGCCCAAAGAGGAAGCAGCCAATCCTGAGTTCACGCGCGATTCGCACCCGGTTGGAACCATGGCACCACATGAGGCGGTTCCCACTCAAGTCTTTGTCAAAAAGATTGACAGATATTCTGTGCAAGAAGCGTCCCCATATAGTATTCACAAGATTCAAATTGCTCGAACAAGGTCAGTATCAGAGCAAGGGCTTGTTAGTATTGATGATTATTCGCTCGAAAAAGATCGCGTCTTTTCGGTGATGCCACTTATTGCAGGTAAAACTTTTAGACAATACATGCGCTCTGGTCCAGTACCAGTGGCGGTGCTAAGAAATTTAGCACTCACACTACAGAGACTGAATAATAATCAGGAATTTGGCTATCACGGTGACGTCAAGCCAGAGAACATGGTGGTCACAAATAGCGGAGTAATTCTTGTAGACTGTGGATTTTTTGGCGCCACCGAATACGGTGAGACTGATGATGAACGCAAATCTTTGATTGTCACAACTCCTCGATATTATCCGCATCTAAAAGCGGACGATTTACTCGCCTTTGGATTATTGCTCTGGGAAGTGGCTTGTCGTAAGCCCTTATTGAGCGGAGTTTCTTACTCGCGCGATTTTGATTTGAAGCGTGTCACTGATGATTTACTTGATATTGTGCATAAAGAAGAAGATCTGGGTAATTTCCATTTTTCCCAAATAATTAAAACAGAAAAACCAACTTCGACCCGCGGCGGACTGCCAGAAATAATTGAGCATATTCTGATGCGTGCAGTAAGACTCAGTTTTGCAGACGATGGCAAGCTTGATGCCGCTCCTGGATATGATAGTTTTGAAGAAATAGCTGACGACTTGCGATTGATATCGCAAGAAGGCATTCACTATCTCTAAAAGCTTAATAGGCTCCAGGTTTTATAATTAATAATAAATCCTGACTTTCAAGGTAAGCCTCTTCCCCCGCCGAGGAAATAATAACCTGGTCTAGCACCTGGTGAACAAGCGGTAATAGGCGGGCAACAGACCGAAGCTACCGAGATTGCAGGAAACGATCAGCCGTTTGACCACACAAACTTGATGATGAGCGGCAATGACATATTCAAGTCGCCACAGGCCGATGTGAAAGGATTCGCCAGTTCAGACCTGCTTTTAGCTGGATTTACTGGTCTGGATAAGGGACCTGGCGCCGATAACAGTGTCATCCTGGCACAGTCTCGTCCCGATGGCTTAGCGCAATTCTTTCCCAGCACCTCTCCTGAAGTGAGCAAATATGAGGAAGGCAGGGAAAAAGTTCAAAATGGTGAGAGTCTGGACTCAGTTTTTGGATCACATTTTAAATCAGCTATGACTGATGCGGATCGTAAAACCCTTGAGGCAAAAGCGGCTTTTGAATCCAGGTTTCCACAGCTTTTACAAAGTAGCTTGCCAGTGATTGATGCCAAAGAAGGCTTGGTGTCAAACATTCGTAATTTAGAAGCCAACCAGTCTAAAATTCCCGACACGCCAGAAAACAAGGAACGGGTGAGAGAGCTTCTTTCCATGGTTTCTTCGATGATAGGCAGTCCAGACAATGATCAAATCGCTCGCGATCCCACTCAAGGAAAAATTACTCAGGCAGAAATCGAAAGATTTGCAAGTCTTGCCAATCAATTGCAAGTACCAGGAGCTGCAGATTTGATTCGCAGCTTTAGGAATTTCGCTGAAACATACAATCAGCATCAACCTCAAATGGCAGAAGCTGTCACGTTAGGCAAGAATTATACAGAAGCGCTATCTAATCAAATGCAAATCTTTCAAGGAGTGACGGGTTTGTTTGAACAAAGCGGACACCCGATGGCATCACGTTTTCGTGCCTTGACTGATGGCATTGGCGCCTCAGAGCAACAATTCCTTCAGGAATTTACTCAGCGATTCAAATATCAAAAAGCTTAGTTCTCTGGCTTTTCTGCTTTTTCTTCTTTATGCGGTTTCATGGTCGGGAAGGCAATGACATCGCGAATGGAAGCAGAGTCTGTAAGCAGCATTACAAGCCTGTCTATACCGATGCCTATACCCATTGTTGGTGGCATGCCGTATTCCATTGCAAGTAAGAAATCGAGATCTAGAGGCATAGCTTCTTCGTCTCCGGCAGCTTTTTTGCGTGCTTGTTCTTCCAGTCGGGCTCTTTGATCTAGTGGGTCAGTAAGCTCGCTGTATCCGTTTGCTAGCTCGCGTCCGGCAACCATTAATTCGAAGCGCTCGACTTCGCCTGCATTTTTTCTGTGCGCTTTGGTGAGCGGAGAAATCTCGACTGGATAATCGATGATGAAAGTTGGCTGTATAAGCGTATGTTCGACTTTGTCTTCAAAGATGCTATTTATAACTTCGCCGCGTGTTTTCTCGCCATCGAGCCTGACACCAAGTTCGGTGGCACATGCTTTTACTTCTTCAAATGTTTTCATCGATTCGACATCTTTGCCTGTAACTTCTTTGATGGCATCGACCATACGAAGACGTTTAAATGGATCTTTGAAATTGAGTGTCTGTCCTTGATAGACGAGGTCTCCAGTTCCGCAAACTACAGTTGCACATTTAAGCAACATCTCTTCTGTGAAGTCCATCAAGTCTTTGTAGTCACCATAGGCACAGTACATCTCGAGCATTGTGAATTCGGGGTTGTGTCTTGTGCTAATTCCTTCGTTGCGGAAAATGCGACCAATTTCATACACGCGCTCGAAGCCGCCCACCACCAGTCGCTTTAAATGCAACTCGGTGGCGATGCGCAAATACAATTCTAAGTCGAGCGTGTTGTGATGGGTGACAAACGGACGAGCATCGGCACCACCTGCTTCTACTTGCAGTGTTGGTGTTTCGATTTCGAGATAGCCTCTGCTGTCTAGAAAATTACGAATAGTGCGAACGGTCAAGCTGCGCTTGCGAAGAGTCTCTCGCACCTCTGGATTAATAATTAAATCTACATAGCGATGGCGATATCTTGCTTCCACATCGGTGAATCCACTCCAGCTATCTGGCAGTGGTTGAAGTGATTTGCAAAGCAATTCAAAGTCTGTGACCTTTACTGATAATTCACCAGCCTTTGTTCTTCGCACGGTGCCTGTGGCGCCTATGATGTCTCCTTTGTCGAAGAGTTTGAGTGTTTGCAATTTTTCCTTGTCAAGATTTTCTTTGTGACAGAAAAGCTGAATTTTTCCAGATTCATCATATAGATCGACAAACATCCAGGTATTGCGTTCGTTCATTACTCGACCGCAAACCCTGACCACATCTTGAGTTTCGCTCTCGTTGGCAAGGTCTTTGTATTTTTCCTGCAGGTCTTTATTTTGATGGGTGCGATCGAATTTATAGGGATAAGGCTGTACACCTTGATCGCGCAGAGTCTGCAGTTTTTTCAAGCGCTCGTCTCTAAGACGCGAGCTTTCTGAATCCTTACTCAATTGAGAATCTCCAATTAATTGATTTGAATGAATAATTTACCTAGAATGAGGGGGTCAAGACCTGAGTCAAACCTAAGAAAACTCAAGGTTTCGGGCGAAATCGCCACGATACTTTCATGATATAATTTATCTTTCTTATAGCTGCTTCAAAGCGGCATGGTATCTATATTTACGTGTATCAGGGGGTTCTTGAATAGTGAGCCAATCAAGCGGCAATGCCGGCGGTGGAGCCGGTTCGGGCGGGACAGGACGAATAATTACCATCGACCTTAAAGAGGAAATGCGCAAGTCTTTCATAGACTATGCCATGTCTGTCATCATTTCCAGAGCCATTCCAGATGTGCGCGACGGCTTGAAGCCAGTGCACAGACGCATTATTTTTGGTATGAACGAGCAAGGGCTTGCGCCAACAGAGCGATATCGTAAAGCCGCTAAGACAGTGGGCGAAGTTATGGGTAACTATCACCCTCACGGCGACCAGGCTATATACGATGCGCTTGTCAGGCTCGCTCAGCCTGAAAGCACAAGATACATGCTTGTTGATGGTCATGGAAATTTCGGCGACTTAGATAATCCGCCTGCTGCTATGCGATATACAGAAGCTCGTCTGGCGCCAATTGCGATGGAAATGCTTGCTGACATCGATGCTGAAACAGTTGACATGCGCGCAAACTTTGACGACAGTCGCAAAGAGCCAGTCGTTTTGCCATCGCGAGTGCCGGCACTATTATTGAATGGATCTGCAGGTATTGCAGTTGGTATGGCAACCAATATTCCTCCTCACAACTTGAGAGAAGTGATGGATGGAATCATTGCCAAAATCGATAATCCTGAACTTACTTCCAAAGAATTGATGCAATGGGTCAAGGGTCCTGATTTTCCATCGAGCGGGACTATTATGGGCACTGAAGCGATTGAAGAAGCATTTCTTACTGGTCGCGGTTCTATCATGGTTCGTGGCGATGCCACCATCGAACAATTGCCAGGTGGAAACGGTCGTCAATCTCGAATGGCCATTATTGTCACTACCCTTCCGCATTTGGTGGGACCTGAAGCCTTTGCTAAGCGCGTGGCAGAGCTTGTGCGCGGCGAGCGTTTGACAGGAATAAGTGACGTCAACGACGAAACGGATAGAAGCGGTCTTCGAGTAGTAATAGAGCTAAAACGTGATGCTCACCCTGAAGTTGTATTGAACAACTTGTACAAACATACTCAGTTGCAACAGTCCTTCCCAGTAAATACTCTTGCTCTAGTGCGTGGACGTCCTGCAACTCTGCAGTTGTCTGCACTGCTTCAAGAATTCATCGATCACCGTATTGATGTGGTGACGCGCCGTACAAGATATCAATTGCGCAAAGCCGAAGAGCGCGCCCATATTTTAGAAGGCTATTTAAAAGCACTCAAAAATATCGAAGAAGTAATTCAAATTATTCGCAAGGCTGATTCGACTGAAGAAGCCAGACAAGGTTTGATTTCTAAATTTGGTCTTGACGAGCTGCAAGCAAACGCAATTCTGGAAATGCAATTGCGCCGCCTGACAGGATTAGAAACAGGCAAAATTCAGAAAGAATATGACGAGATTCAAGCCAAAATTAAAGAGTACAAAGAGATGCTCGATAATCGCCAGCTTGTACTTGATGTAATCAAAAAAGAATCTATACATATTCGCGACAAATATGGCGACGATCGCAAGACTCGCATTGAAGGCAAAGTCGATACCGACATCTCGGCTAAAGACCTCACGCCTAATGAAGCAATGGCTGTATTCATCACAAACCAGAACTATATCAAGCGAATTCCGCTCGATACATTTAAGCGTCAACGTCGCAACACTCGCGGCGTAACTGGTATGAAGACACGTGAAGAGGATGAAATCCAACACTTCTTTGTAGCCAATATGCATGACCGCTTGCTTGTATTCACAAGTAGAGGTCAGGTCTATCCTATTGAAGTAATGGACTTGCCAGAAGGCGGACGCACTGCTCGTGGTCTGGCTCTAGTCAACCTGGCACCGATTGGCCAAGAAGAAAATGTCACAGCCGTTATTCCGGTGGCTGAATTCAAAGACACGTCACATTTGATTATGCTCACAGCCGGTGCTTACATCAAGAAAGTGCCAATGTCCGAATTCGCTAGTATCAGACGTAGTGGCATCATCGCTATTTCTCTTGGTGAAGGAGATGAGCTTGGCTGGGTGAAAACATCTACCGGCAAGTCTGATGTACTAATCGGCACAAGCAATGGTATGTGTATTCGATACAGCGAAGAAGAGCTGAGACCAATGGGTCGAGCTGCTCGCGGTGTACGTGCTATCACCTTGCGTGAAACAGACAAGATTGTCGGATTCGATGCGGTGGAGCCAAAAGATACTCACAGTATCTTAGTGGTCACAAACGACGGCTATGGCAAACGAGTCAAATTCGACGAGTTCAGACAGCAAGGTCGCGGTGGTGTAGGCATCATCGGAACCAAGTTCAAGTCTTCTACATCAAGACTCGCCTGCTTGACTGTAGTAGGGCCTGAAGACCATGTTGTCATCGCCACCGCCAACGGTGTCGTGGTACGGCAGCAAGTTTCTGAAATTAGTTCGCAAGGAAGAATGGCAACTGGAGTTCGTATCCAGCAGCTTGGTACAGATGATTCGGTGGTTTCTGTAAGCCCATTCGTCGACCCGACGGGTGCTCAAGATCTGGGCGATGTTGGAGAAGAAGATTCTGCTGCAGAATAATCTTTGATTCTGGCGGCTGACGTCAATCTAATTTGAGCGAATAACTCACAACAATTAAGAGGTGCTTTTTAGCACCTCTTTCTGCACTTAGCTAAGTTGCACCCTTTATCTAACGACCATGTCAGATTAAGGGTTCAAGTTACCTTTTTGCACAGCACCATGCAAAAAGACACTAGCAATCTGTAGTGAGTTATTTGAATGGTCCAAAAGAATTAGGAGAAGCGAATAGCTATTCCCAGCTCGCGGCCCTTTTGCTGACACCAGTTGATTGCCAATTGTCGAGCTAATGCAAGATTGGAAGCTGGGTTTGAACAGTTGGAAAAAACTCGTTCAAGAATTTGTTCCAACTCCAGTTTGTGCGGTTGCATAGTCTGTGGCACGTGGCATGGAAAGCAGACTTTCCATGAACCTGTTTCGTCGACACTGACAATATCGAGATCAAGCGTGACTTCCTGACTTTTAGAAACGGAGATTGAAGCGCTTGTCATAAGGTTAGACCCGTGTTTTGCTACCGGCTATCCTTATAATAACGTTACAATTTCATTTTGCGCAAGCCTAAAAGCCGTTCTATTAGCCAGAAATCATGTTGTCATGAGAGGCGTCTTAGAGACTTAGCGTGAGCCGTCTTCTTCTTTCAGCACGTAGCCTTCGCCGCGAACTGTCTGAATAAGCCGTTTTTGGCTGGCATCTTCCAGTTTAGATCGCAAATAACGAATATACACTTCAATTACGTTTGATTCGCCGATGAAGTCATAGCCCCATACTTTGTCGAAAATAAATTCGCGTGAGAGAACTTGCTCTGGATACTGCATAAAGAGTCTCAAGAGATCGAACTCTTTGGCGCGCAAATCGAGCTGGCGTTCGCCGCGCTTGACCACACGATTGAGTTGGTCCATCCACAAATCAGAATAAGTAAGAATTCCTTCTTGCGGTTTGCGTCTCATCACAGCTCTAATACGAGCAAGTAATTCTTCTGTCGCAAAAGGTTTTGTTAGATAATCATCGGCACCTGAATCAAGACCGACTACACGATCTTGGACACCGTCTTTGGCTGTAAGCATGATGACTGGGACTTTGGACATGGCGCGCAGTCTGCGGCAGACTTCCACCCCATCGAGTCCGGGAAGCATCACATCTAGAAGTACCAAATCTGGTTGGTCACGTTTGAAAAGATCCAGACCCTGATTGCCTTCATGGGCTACTGATACTTGATATCCTTCATAACCGAGTTCGAGCTCAATGAGTCTCGCGATGTTAACATCGTCCTCAATAATGAGAATTTTTAAGGCGCTGCCCTCGTTTCCGCTAGACACGATATCTGTTATCCCCCGTCTGTAAGCAACCTTTATATGGTAGCTGAAATTCATCTCACTGCCAGGATTATGTCTTTCCTTTACACAAAACGTAAAAGCTCTAGAACTTGGCGTTCATGCCTGGCGTTGAACATTAAATTTAGCAGGTGTTAACCCGGAAAGAAATACCTTCACTACCAATAAATTGGAATTTCTTTTGGTTATTGCTACCTGGAAACCCTTATCGCCTGACTACTTACCGAACTTGAACCAGTAATCAGCCTCTTTGCCGACAGGAGCAGCTTTCTTTTGTACTTCAGGAGCGCGTGAGCCGTAATTGAAACTATAAGTAGTATGCGATTGTGGCGCAGGCAACGTGGCTGGCGAATTGGAAACCGCCGGTTGGTTAGGTATTACAGGACTTGCAGTCTGCTGTGTTTGTTGAATCGGCTGAATAGCCTCTTGACGCTTTATTTCTGGCGGAGGTGTTTTCTTCACTACACCACCAGTGACGAATGCTTTATATGTATAAGGACTATCGTCATCTGAAGGCAGGGCTTGGGGTGAAGATGGCTTTGCCGAAATTATAAGCGGGTCGCCTTCCCATTTGCTTGACATTGATGGTGTCTGGAAGGCTTGACGGTCGAATCGCACTTCGGATTGAACTTTGTCTTTTAAATTGTCAAATGAACTTACGATGTCTGATTTGCCGTCGCTTAGAGTTTCGATTAAGTTGCGGGTAAATACGCCGTTTTGATAACGTTTCGATTCCCACGAGCGTTGCTCTGCAGAACTTGAAGAGATAACAATCTGACCGGTGCCAGCTATTGCATCGGGGTCGAAGTTGACTGCTCGGTACAAGCCTTTGCTTGCAGTGGTTGCAGCACCGCTATTACATGCATCGAGAATTAAGACCACGCGATCGCACTTAGTGCGGCGTCTAATAACAGGAGACAGGTCAGACAAATTTATTCCGGATGTGAAAAGTTTGTCTTCGTTTGTGTCGTGACAAATGAGGAAATTTTCTCCGCCTCGGTCCAGCTCTTTGGGACTACCGTGCGAAGAGGCATAAATCAAGACTAGATCGTTTTCGTCGACGCGCTTTGGTAGCCAGTCGTCGCAGATAGCAGAAAAAATATTATCGTGGGTAGCATCATCGTTCAACAAAAGCAAAACGTGATCTGGTGCGAAGTTTGCTTTTTCTACTAAAAACTTGGCAAAGTCTGCGGCGTCTTTGGCCGAGAAGTGAAGCTGGGGAATGCGCTTATCTTTGAATGAATCGACACCAATAACAACTGCCCACTTGTCGCGAATGGGTCTGACCGTGCGCGTTGCGCCAGCTTCAAGCACCTTTTGCTTGGCTTCTTCGCTTGCCAACGCCGGTAAAGACAGGCTTAAGCTCATGGCATTGGCCAGCAAAAGTGGAGCGATGAGTGCTGCCATAAATTGTTTTGCTTGCTTTTTCATGGTCCGATTTTCCAACTTCTCACTATTATGCAAAAGGCACCGATTTTTTTCTACATCGGTATAACCCATTAGCCCAGTTATTTAGGTGGAAATGCTTATGTTTACAACAAATTATTCTGGTCTGCCCAGGCAATCTCTGCTTTTAGCGCTTTTTCTAAATCGGTTTTGGGTGTGAAGCCAGTCTCACTTACCAGTTTGTTCACCGAACATGTGGTTTCGGTAGTAAGCTTTTCTAGCTGTTCAGAGGTTACAGGTGCTTTTCCAGGCATAAAGGTTTCAAGCAGTTTGACGCCCATCTTCAGTATACCGGCATTGTAAGAGCCTATTTTCATGTTTAGTGCCGAACCAATCGATTCTGCTAATTCGAAAACAGTCACTGGTTGAGGGTTGGCAACGTTGTAGACGTGATAGCCGGGTGGTGTTTTTTGCAGTACATTCAAAACAGAATTGGCCACATCGCGTGCATAGATGATTGATTTGCCGGTCTTTGCGCCACCAATGTGTTTGTATCTTTCGCTTTTGATTTCGCGAATCATCTTTATAAGATTGCCGCGGTCACCTTCGCCAAAAACAAGCGACGGACGCAGGACAATAATTCTTGGAATACCATCGAGTGTCTTCAAGAAATTTTCTGAAGTTGATTTTGAAACTGCATAAGGGCTTGTCGCCTTAATAGGGGCAGTTTCGTCAATATTGCTGAATGGACCAGGTCCATAAACTGCCGAGGAGCTGAAAAATACAAGTGTATTGACTTTGTTTGCCCTGCAAGCTTCAGCTAACTGCTGAGTGGCGCGGACATTCATTACTTCGTATTCTTGATATTGAGCATCAGGCATGTGCACAAGACCAGCAGTGTGAACTACGGTGTGACAGCCACTTGTCATTTCGCGATAATCTTTTTCGAGCATCAAACTGAAGTCGGCTGTCTTAAAATCAGCCATCGCCACATCAAAGGCGTTATTGATGCGCTGCTTCGCCGCCGCCTTGTCACGCACCTGGGCTCGCACAACGCCATAACTTTCGCGCTGCAAAATATCAACTACTTGACGCCCAATCATTCCGGAAGCTCCGGTGACGAGGACTGAATTATTTCCGTTTGGGTTTGCCATCTTTAATAACTAACGGGTCTCGCTGGTCTCATTTAACTGGTGTTTCGAACTTGTCTGCTTCTTGAGCTTTTTCTGCTTCTTTTGGCTTTGAACTCGACAAAGCTATTTGCTTGTCAATAGCCTCTTTCTTCTTGTTATCAGTGATCGACTTGAGTTGATTCACGACAATGAAAAGACCGGCCCTCATCCAGATTGCAGCATACACCAGCAGGTTAATCGGGGCCCAGTATTGTTTAGCATAGTGTTTCCTGTAAAAAACTTCCATGCCCTTGTGCAAATTCACTGTGGCGCCAAACGGTCTCAGCCGACTGGATGCTCCATGTATGTGATACACCACACTTTCAGGATAATAAATCACACTGTATCCATCTTCTTTTATACGCCAGCACCAGTCGATATCTTCGCCGAACATAAATATGTCTTCATCCAGAAGACCAATTCGGTCGATTATTTCTTTGCGAACCATCATGCATGAGCCAGATAATGCGTCCACTTCAAGCTCTTTGTTGGGATCAGCGTGAGTGAGATTGTATTTGGCAAAAGTTTTGTTGTTTGGAAACAAATGACTTAAATAAGTTACTCGATAAAATGCAGATTCAAGTGATGGAAATGAGCGTCTGCATGCTAGTTGCAGCGTACCGTCCGGGTTTAGCACTTTGGGTCCCACTGCACCGCATTCTTTGCGCTGGTCAAGAAAGGCTGCCATTCTGGATATGGCGTTATCTTCGACCAGAGTATCTGGATTTAAAAGCAAAACATATTTGCCCTTAGCTTTTGGAATGACCTGATTACAAGCGATAGAAAAACCAAGATTCTTGTCGTTGGCAAGTAAAAATATGTCGGGATAATTTTTGGAAAGCAGCTCAACTGAACCATCTTGTGAATTGTTGTCTACAATCAAAAATTCGAAATCGGCATGTCCAGTATCATTTTTCTTGATTGACTCAATACAAGCCATCAGTAAGTCAGGCGTTTTCCAATTTACTATGACGATAGAAAC
The DNA here is from genome assembly GCA_964606665.1 of uncultured Candidatus Obscuribacterales bacterium. Lineage (GTDB taxonomy): Bacteria > Cyanobacteriota > Vampirovibrionia > Obscuribacterales > Obscuribacteraceae > Aved-18. The sequence continues at coordinate 111,221 of CAZSHS010000004.1, forward strand.
TGTAGGTGTCATCAGGCTTTGTGATTCCTAGAAGTTAAGAGAAGGACGGAATTTTCCAAATGCTTTTTTGAGTGTTTCGCTGATTTCGCCTACAGATGCGTAAGCTTCTACTGCAGTGCAAATATATGGCAATAAATTTTCGTCCTCATTGCTTGCGGCTTTGAGCAGCTCTTTAAGCGCATCTTCGACTGCTTGATTATTTCGTTTCGCTTTTATTTTGGCGAAGCTTCTCTTTTGTTCATCTTCAAGACTTGGGTCAACACGCAATACAGGAATTTGTTCCTCGTCTCTATCTATGTATTCGTTTACGCCAACTACTATTTTGTGCTTGCCTTCGACATCTTTGTGATATTGATAAGCTGAATTTTCAATTTCTTTTTGAATGTATCCAGCTTCGATAGCTTTGACTGCGCCGCCGATTTTCTCGATTTTTTCAAGATAATCGAGCACCTCTTTTTCAAGATTGTCGGTCAAGCTTTCTATGTAATAAGAGCCAGCAACAGGATCCACGGTATTTGTGACGCCTGTTTCGTATCCAATTATTTGCTGGGTGCGAAGGGCTGTGAGGGCTGAAGCTTCAGTCGGCAAGCCGAGTGCTTCGTCTTTGGAATTAGTATGTAGCGATTGTGTTCCGCCAAGAACGGCAGCTAGAGCCTCAATTGTAGTGCGGACAATATTGTTGTCTGGTTGTTGTAGAGTAAGACTCGAGCCTGCTGTTTGAGTATGAAAGCGCAACATGAGCGAGCGTGGATCTTGAGCGTTGAAGCGCTCTTTCATTATTTTGGACCAAAGTCTGCGCGCTGCTCTGAATTTGGCAATTTCTTCCATGAAGTCCATTTGAGCAACAAAGAAAAATGACAAGCGTGGAGCGATATCGTCTACTTTTAAGCCTTTTGACACTGCCGCCTCGACATAGGCAATGGCATTGGCAAGTGTGAACGCCACTTCCTGTGCGGCTGTAGCACCAGCTTCGCGAATGTGATAGCCGCTTATGGAAATCGAATTCCAGTTGGGCATGTCTTTAGCGCAGAAATCAAAAATGTCTGTGATTAAGCGCATCGAGCCTTTAGGCGGGAAGATGTAGGTATTGCGCGCTTGGTATTCTTTTAAAATGTCGTTTTGAATCGTGCCCTTGAGCAAGGCTGGCTCTACGCCTTGCTTTTTTCCTACTGCGCGATACATGCAAAGCAAGATGGCGCTTGTGGCATTAATAGTCATTGAGGTGGAAACTTTGCCCAAATTAATTTGATCAAATAACAATTCCATGTCGGCAAGAGTGTCAATGGCAACGCCCGTGCGACCGACTTCTCCAAGAGCGCGCGGATCGTCTGAATCTATACCCATTTGAGTTGGTAGGTCGAAAGCCACTGAAAGACCGGTTTGACCGTTGTCTAAAAGATATCTAAATCGTTGATTGGTTTGCAGAGCATTGCCAAAGCCCGCGTACTGGCGCATAGTCCAGAGTTTGGAGCGATACATCGAGCGGTGAATTCCGCGCGTAAACGGATAATGACCGGGTAATCCCAGCTTAGAGTCAGGGTCCCAGCGCTTTTGCTCAAGGTCCTGTTTGCGATAAATAAATTGCTGGTTTTTTTCTTGGGACATTTCTTAGGTATAATGACGACCTGCACGCATATTATATAAAGGGAGAATGTTTCCTCGTGAAGTATTACGAAAATATATTGGAGACTGTTGGGTCGACCCCACTAGTTCGAGTCAACAAAATTTCCAAAGGGCTTAAACCTCTAATTCTTGCCAAGATGGAAACCTTTAACCCCGGCGGCTCGGTCAAAGACAGACCGGCGCTAAGAATGGTCGAGGAAGCCGAAAAGCAAGGTTTGCTCAAGCCAGGCGGCACAATTATCGAACCAACTTCAGGCAACACAGGCACAGGACTTGCTCAAATCTCAGCCGTGCGCGGCTATAGATGCATCTTGGTTTGCCCAGACAAAGTTGCCCCAGAAAAAATAAATCTACTCAGAGCCTATGGTGCTGAAGTTGTCATAGTGCCAACTAGTGTTTCAGCCAGTTCGCACGAGAGTTATTACTCAGTGGCAAACAAACTGACAAATGAGATACCTGGCGCTTTTCAGCCGAATCAGTTTGCTAACCCCAATAATCCGATGGCTCACACGGTCTCTACTGGTCCTGAAATTTGGGAACAGACATCGGGCAAGATTTCTGCTTTTGTAGCAGGCATCGGAACTGGTGGAACCATATCTGGTACTGCCAGATTTTTGCGCGAAAAAAATCCTGGCATTAAGATTGTTGCCGCCGACCCAGAAGGCAGTATTTATTCAGGCGACATGGCAGGCTCTTATAAAGTCGAAGGCATTGGCGAAGACTTTATTCCTAAAAACGCAGACTTAAAAATAGTGGACGAAATTATTCGAGTATCTGACAAAGAGTCATTCAATATGGCTCGTCGTCTGGCTCGCGAAGAAGGCATTTTTGTTGGTGGCTCTTCTGGCACAGCAATGTGCGCTGCACTCAAAGTAGCCGAAGGCATGTCGACCGAAGACGTTGTGGTAGTGCTCATGCCTGACGGTGGCAGAGGCTACTTGAGCAAAATTTATTCAGAAGAATGGATGCGTGATAGCGGATTTTTGCCCTCCCCTGAGCACAGCTTTTTCTTGAGCGATTTGCTTGCGCGCAAAGAGAAGCACGGCAAAGTGGGTGGTTCAATGATCACCGTTTCTCCCGATGAGCCAGTGCAAAAGGTAATTGAGTTAATGGCCAAACACGGTATTGATCAATTGCCGGTCGTTACGCAGGGCGGTCAAAACACTGGTCACATAAACGATGTTGTTTGTATGCAAGTTGTATTTGAGCGCAAAGACCCATCGAAGATGAAAGTCCAAGACGTAATGGGCAAGCCGTTTCCGCAGCTTGAAGCAAACTCAGAAGTAGATGCGCTCTATAAGTTATTCAGACTCGGCAACGCCATGGTAGTGGTGACAAGAGATGGAAAAGCAGAGGGCGTGCTTACTCGTTACGACATTATGGCTCACTTAAAAGAGACCATCGACAACCAAGAAAAGGACCAGAAAAAATCAAAAGCGGGCGCAACTGCCTAGACTGATTTCAACATCTATATATAAGGAACGAAAATGAAATTCTCCACCAAAGCGATACACGTAGGACAAGAACCAGATCTCACAACGGGTGCCGTGATAACTCCTATTTATCAAACTTCTACTTATGTGCAAGAAGGTATCGGTAAGCACAAAGGCTATGAATATGCCCGCACAGGCAATCCTACAAGAACCGCTTTGGAACAGTGTTTGGCTTCGCTCGAAAATGCCAAATATGGTCTTTGTTTTGCTTCCGGCCTCGCTGCAGAAATGAACATCATGTATATGCTCAAGCAAGGCGACCATGTGGTCGTGGGCGAAGACGTATACGGCGGGACTTACAGATTGTTCCAGCGTGTGATGACCAAATACGGTTTGAAATTTTCTTTTGTCGATTCGCGCGATTTGTCCAATGTTGAAAAAGCAATCACAAAAGAAACTCGTATGCTTTGGCTGGAAACACCAACCAATCCTATGTTGCAATTGGTTGACATTCAAGCTGCTACTAAATTGGCTCGCAGCAAAGGCCTTATCACAGTAGTGGATAACACATTTGCAAGTCCATATTTGCAAAATCCGCTCGACTTGGGCGCCGATATAGTTGTGCACAGCACCACTAAATATATTGGGGGACATTCAGACGTTGTTGGCGGTGCATTAATGACGAGCAACACTGAGATGTATGAAGAACTCAAATTCCATCAAAATGCTTGCGGTGGTGTGCCAGGTCCTCAAGATTGCTTCCTCACCATGCGTGGTGTCAAAACACTTGCCGTGAGAATGGAACAACATCAGAAAAATGCTATGGAAATAGCCAAATTACTTAGCGGTCATGAAGGTCTTGAAAAAGTAATTTACCCAGGTCTTGCAAATCACCCTCACCACGAGCTTGCTAAAAAGCAAATGCGCGGCTTTGGTGGCATGCTATCCATTGTTGTTAAAGGCGGACAGGATGCGGCACAAAGATTCATGACAGGCACCAAATTATTTAGCCTGGCAGAGTCACTTGGTGGTGTCGAATCGCTTATGTGTCACCCTTCGACTATGACACATGGTTCCATTCCAAAAGAAGACCGCGAAGCACGCGGAATTACAGACGGATTGGTTCGCTTATCTGTTGGTATCGAAGATGTTGAAGACTTAGTCGAAGACATCAAAACTGCGCTTGCTAAAATAAGCGCTGTCACCGCCTAGTCCCACTTAGGACTTTAAAGGAAAATCTAGTGAAGGCAGCTCAGTTAATAGCTTTAATACTATGCTTGAGCTGCCAACTCTTTTGTATTTCGTGTAGCAATAAGCCAGATTCGCGCGCCCAGACTCCGATGGTTTGTGTCACCGGCTCAGACACTATGGAAACTCTTCTTTCAGCCTGGTCCAAAGACTTTATGAAAGACAAACCCAAAGAGCCTGTCTCGCTTACTCTTGTCAGCACCGGAACCGGTATCAACTCTTTGATTGAGCGCAATTCCGATATGGCAGCGGCATCGCGAGAAATGCTAGATTCTGAGAAGGCTGAAGCTAAAGCCAAAGATGCTAAATTAAAAAAGGTAATGGTGGCAAAAGACTTTATTGCCGTAGTGACTAATTCTGCTAATCCTATTAACGAACTTACCTTAGAGCAATTGGCTTCTGTGTTTTCGGGGCGCACCAAAAAATGGCAAGAACTCGGCGCCAAATTTAAAGGCGACATCGTGCCTGTGATGCGTGAAGCGGATGCTGGTTCGACTAAGTTTTTTTTGTCGCATTTAGCCAAGCTCGAAGGTAAAGAAGTTAAATCAGCACCAGGTGCCAAGATAACTTCGTCCAATGAATCAATTGTGGATGAAGTAGCAAAAGACAAGATGGCAATTGGTTTTGTCGCTTTTCCATACACTCATTCTGAATGCAAAACAAAAACGATCAGAATTAAAAAAGACAAGTCTTCTAATAGTACACAGCCTATTGCAAGTGACTCAGATTATCCCTTAATCAGGCCTCTGTATTTCTTTTATGACGCAAACGCAAAGCAAGAAGTAAAAGACTTCATCACTTATTGCACTGGTGAGCGCGGTCAGAACTTAGCCAAAATGAGAGGCTTTGCTGCGCCTGATTCAACTGGAGCGGAGGACATCTAAATGGCATCCCCTTCGTTTTTAGAAGTACTCAAAGAAAAGGTGATCATTTTTGATGGTGCCATGGGCACGTCAATTCACTCAATAAATCTTACTTTAGACGACTATCTCCAGTACGAAAATTGTCCTGAAATTTTGGTCGAAAGCAGACCAGATGCCATTAAGCAAATACACGCCTCGTTTTTTGATGTCGGTTGCGACGTTGTGGAAACAAACACATTTGGTGGATCACCAGTTGTTCTTGCCGAATTCGATTTGCAAGATAGAGCTTATGGACTAAATAAAAAAGCGGCTCAACTGGCTCGTGAAGTTGCATCTAGCTACAAAGACAAACCTCGCTTTGTGTCGGGTTCAATTGGTCCGACCACTAAATTGCCATCGCTTGGACATATTAGTTTTAAGTCCATGCGAACTGCATATGCCGAGCAAGTTCGCGGACTAATTGATGGTGGCGTTGACTGTCTTCAGTTTGAAACTGGTCAAGATTTGCTTCAGGCTAAAGCAGCTATTTTGGCAATGCTTGACACAATGAAGCAACTCGGCAAACGCATTCCTATTATTGCCCAGGTGACAATTGAAGCACCACCCATGGGGACAATGCTTGTAGGCACTGATATCTCTGCTGCGCTCACAACACTTGAAAATTTTGATATAGATGTAATTGGTATCAATTGTGCCACCGGTCCAAGCGAAATGCTTGATCCTGTTCGTTATCTTTGTGGCAACACATCTAAATATGTCTCTGTTTTACCTAATGCGGGTTTGCCAGAGAATATCGGCGGAGAGACAGTCTATAAGCTTACTCCAGATGAGCTTGCCACCTCTCTTAAACGTTTTGCAATAGAAGATGGTGTCAACATAATAGGTGGATGCTGTGGCACCACACCTGCACATTTAAAGAAAGTTGTTGAAGTCGTTGGAGAAATCGCGCCCACAAAACGCAATCCAATTAATACGCCTGCGGTGGCAAGTATCTATACAAGCGTGCCCTTAGAAATAGACCAGCCTCCCCTTATTGTCGGCGAGCGCACCAATACTAATGGCAGCCGTCTGTTCAAACAATTGCTCGAAAAAGACGATATGGACGGCATGGTCAATATGGCTCGCGAGCAGGAACACGAAGGCGCGCATTTACTCGATGTTTGTACTGCTTATGTTGGTCGTGATGAAGTGCGCGACATGACATTGTTTATTGAGCGCCTCAATACACAGATGCAACTGCCTCTTGTGATTGATACCACTGAATTCAACGTGCTTGAAGAATCACTTCAATACATAACTGGTCGTCCTCTAGTTAATTCGATTAACCTGGAAGATGGCGTTGAAGCGATGAAAAAGAAAATTGCTCTAATCAAAAGATATGGGGCTGCAACTATTGCTCTCACTATCGATGAGTCTGGCATGGCTAAAGATGCCGAGAAAAAGCTAGCAGTGGCAAAACGCATTTACGACTTGGCGTTAGAAGGCGGACTTAGACCCCAAGATCTTTTATTCGACGCTCTTACATTTACTCTGTCTACTGGAAATGACGACGATCGTAGATTGGGACTTGAGACACTAAATGGTATTAGTCTGATCAAGTCTAAATTGCCCGGTGTCAAAACCATACTTGGTGTCAGTAATATTTCGTTTGGCTTTGATCCTAAGATTCGCAAAATCTTGAACTCGGTCTTTTTGCACTATGCAGTCGAGCATGGCTTGGACTCGGCTATTGTTAACGCTCAAAAGATTTTGCCTTTGTTTCAAATTTCAGAAGAAGAGCGCGAGTACCATCGCAAGCTTATTTTCGATGAGCGCACACCAGATTATGATCCCTTGTTTGCTATGCTCGATTATTACAAGAGCAAAGAAAAATCGGGTCCTAAAGCAGTCGAAGATACCTCTAAAAAGAGCATCGAAGAAGTGCTAAAACAGCGCATTATTAACGGCAATCGTGTAAATTTAGAAAAAGACCTCGACATCGCTTTAGAGAAATACAAACCACTCGATATTATTAATGACATTCTGCTTGGTGGCATGAAAGTAGTAGGCGACCTATTTGGCGCGGGCAAAATGCAATTGCCTTTCGTTTTACAATCAGCCGAAACAATGAAAGCCTCAGTTCGATATCTTGAAACCTTTATGGAAAAAGCCGATGGCAGCACACGCGGTACATTGGTTTTGGCCACGGTTAAAGGCGATGTGCACGACATAGGTAAAAATTTAGTCGATATTATTCTTTCCAATAATGGCTATAAAGTATTCAATCTTGGTATCAAACAACCAATTGAAAATATCATTTCTGCAGCATTGGAGCACAACGCCGATTGCATTGGCATGAGCGGTCTGCTTGTAAAATCGACAGTAATCATGAAAGAAAACCTGTCTGTTATGAACGACAGAGGCATCTCAACTCCAGTCATTTTGGGCGGTGCCGCGCTAACGCGTCGATATGTAGAAGAAGATTGCCGGTCTGTTTATAAAGGCAATTTGTTCTATGGAGCTGACGCTTTCGATGACCTCAAAATCATGCAAGCACTGTTCACTTTGCGTGAGCAAGGCAAAACAGATATACATGTAAATGATGTCTACGCGCTCACCGGACAAGAAACTAAATCGCCCGCTGCTATAGCTAAAGCCTCGCGCTTAGAACTAAGTCCAGATACAGATTCAGAAGAAGACAAGCTAGCTGATGGACCACCTGAATCAGATCAAGAAGTTTCTCTGTTTGACGATACGGGTCGGGCAGAGTCGATTAAGCGACTGTCCAAGAATCAAATCCCCGAACCACCGTTTTTTGGAACAAAAATTTTAGAAGACATTTCGCTTGATGAAGTCTTCAAGCATGTTAATAAGAATGTTTTGATTCGCGGTCAATGGCGTATTCGTCAAGGCTCGATGTCTAATTCTGAATACGATGAAATGTTGAAGGAAAAAGTTCTGCCTGAACTAGAAGAGCTAAAGCAGCGCTGCAAGGATGAAGGTCTACTTCTGCCAAAGGCTGTCTATGGATATTTTCCTTGTCGAGCTGAAGGCAATGACCTGATTATATACAAAGAAGATTTTAAAACCGAACGCTTGCGATTCACCTTCCCGCGTCAGGACCACGGACAGAAGCTTTGTATATCCGATTTCTTTAGCGATGACGAACCAGATGTGGTGGCACTGCAAGTAGCTACCGTCGGACGCAAGGCATCAAAATATTCCAAAGAATTATTTGAAAGTGACAGATATACCGACTATTTATACTTCCACGGCTTATCAGTCGAGTCTGCCGAAGGCGCAGCCGAAGTCGTGCACAAGCGTATAAGACAAGAAATGGGATTTGGTGATGAAGACGCAAAAGACATTGAGAAGCTCTTCCAGCAAGGATATCGCGGCACCAGATATAGTTTTGGATATCCAGCCTGTCCAAGTTTGGAAGACCAAGAATTGTTGTTCAAGCTTCTTGATCCAGGTCGTATCGGAATCGAGTTGACTGAAGAGTTTCAGCTCGTGCCGGAACAGAGTACATCTGCCATAGTGGTGCATCATCCCCAAGCCAAATACTTCAATATCAAAGGCAAAAAAGCGGTCACGACTTAGAATCTAGCTCGCTCTCGGGCTCTTGACGTGCTCAATTGAAAGTACTATAATGCCTTCAGTGACATCACAATTTGCAGGCATTTCATGAAACAAATCACGATTAGAGGTGTTCCACCAGAAATTGCCAGGGCATTGGTGAAAGAAAAAAATAGACGGGGAACGTCTTTAAATCAAACTATTCTTGATTTATTAGGTCAGTATTTCGGTGTAAATAGTGATTCTTCCTTTGACAATGGCCTATCAAAATTGGCTGGAACTTGGAGTAAGGCTGATTTGAAAGCGTTCGAGAAGAACACTTCAGTTTTTAATAAAATTGACCAGGAAGTTTGGAAATGAGCAATTTGTGTATTGACACTTCAGCCTACAGTCATTTCAAAGCAGGTGATGCACAAACAATCAAATTGATATCTCAATCTAAAAATATAGGAATTCCAGCTATTGTTCTTGGTGAGTTGAGAGCTGGATTTTTGATGGGCAGTCGCGCAGCGAAGAATGAACAAGAATTGAAATTGTTTATTTCGAATCCTGTAGTTAGTGTCTTGGATGTGGATGATGAAGCTTCACGTATTTATGCAGAATTGGTAGTTGAGTTAAAAACGGCGGGCACCCCTATACCAACCAACGATATTTGGATTGCTGCTTTGTCTCTTCGAGATGGAGCTTCGGTTCTTACCTTCGATAAACACTTTGAGCTTATAAAACGAGTTGGCGTCTACTTACTTAGAGTGAATTGATTTGTCAGATATACCCATTTCGCTTTGAGTGGATGCTCTGGTACTGATAGCGGTGGCACTACTATCGCCATCACCTTGGCCCCAAAGAGCTTTGTCTTTCGGCAGATAATTCTTGGACTTAGTTGCGCTATACTGCCTTTAGTGAAATCTCGAGCTGCTGCAAGGAAGGAATAATTGGAGCATGAAAATTGCCAAAATCGATAGTCATCAAATAGCATTTGAAACTGGCTTTGCACCATATCACATCGTTTTTGCGGTGATAATTATTTCTTGTGGTGTTTTCTTCTTTCAAGTTGGTGAGCTGCCGTTTTGGTCACGAATCGTGGCAGTGACATTTGCGTTTTTATTTGCTGCGTTTATTTTAAGTTTTAAAACCAGGATGTTATTTGACACTAAAAAACAGGAAGTGACAATCAGTGAAGGACGGCTTGTGCCGAGTCTAAAGTCATCAATTCCTTTTTCTGCAATTAAGGCCATTGCATTTGAGAAATCTAAAATGGGTAACGATGGATTTGGTCGCTATGTTTTGAAGCTCGAAAATAGAGAAATTCCCTTTGCTTCTAACTTGCATAGAATCGATGTAGACATGCAAAAACAAGTTAAGAAATTGATTTCGTTGATTGGTTGTGAAGAATTGGTGATTGAAAACAGGCTGAGCAATGCCAATCGGCCCATTCAATCGAACCAAGCCATTCAAGCTCTTTTATAGGTTGTGAATTAGATTTATCTTTTGGGCGGAC
>CAZSHS010000004.1:121453-122248 GCA_964606665.1 uncultured Candidatus Obscuribacterales bacterium
AAGCCATTCAAGCTTTTGATTTTGAAAACATCGATCCCAGTGTAATTGATTTGATTCAAAAAAAACGCCTCATCGACGCCATAAAAGTTGTTCGAAGCCGGACTGGGTTTGGACTTAAAGATTCGAAGGAATTGGTCGAAGAAATACAAAGAAGACTCAATAACGGTAATCTCTAAAACTCCGTTAATCAAGCTGAGCTAGCAGCCTGAATCATCCCTGAGGATGAGCATATTGATGCGAGATTTTGCCAAAATATTAAACTGGCAAATTACATCAAATGGTGCGGGGTGGGTTAATGGCAAGTGAGGATTCGAAATCTAAAAACGGAAAATTGCTCATAATCATCGTTTTGGTTGTACTGGTGGGTGTAATTCTACTGCAGTCAAAAGTTGTTCAAACACTGGACAAAGAATACTCAGCGGATGTATCTAAAAAGTCGATTCTTCCAAATGCCTCTGAGTGGGATGATTCATGGTCAAAAGCTTGCCAAGAAATGAACCACGGGCAGTTCGCAAAGGCTGAAGATTTGGTCAAGGAGGCACTTCAAGAAGCTAAGAAGAAAGGCTTTAAGGACACAAGGCTTGCAGCCGGAAATGATTGTCTTGCACTAATCTATAAATCACAAGGCAAACTAGAAGAAGCCTGGCCTTTATATGAGAAGAATCTGGCTATAGACGAAGCTTCTCTTGGCAAAAATAATCCCGGACTGATTGCTGGATTAAAGAATGTCGCTTTATACAAAATAAGTAAAAAAGATTACGCAAAAGCTGCCGAATATTATCTAAGAGCAATTAC
>CAZSHS010000004.1:122260-146145 GCA_964606665.1 uncultured Candidatus Obscuribacterales bacterium
AAAAGAGTATGGAAGTCAGTCTCCAAAATTAGCTGCAGAACTGCGTAACTTAATAAGAGCATACGATTTGCAAGGTGACTATAAGAACGCAAAGGCAGTTGCTGAGCGAGCTTTAGCCATAGATATGGCTGCTTATGGAGCAAATGACATTGTTACTGCTATCGATATGAATAACCTTGCTTTGATCGCTTTTAGACTAAATCTGCCCGAAGTCGCATTTGAAAATTCTGCTAAAGCATTAAGCGTTGCAGAAAAAAATAAGGACGAAGTAAATTCGAAAATAATTTCTCTCAATCATAAATATATTGCAGACTCTTTTGAGGAGCCCTTTTTAAAGGGACAAATTGATAGCGCAGTTTCTTTCCCCCAGAAAGCGTTTGAAGAAGCAAATGTATTAAAAGTCACCGCGCCTGATAAGGCTGCTCAACTCCTTCAAGATAACTTGGAATCAGCACGCAAATCGAGTTGTGGAACTGAGCAATTAGGCAAATATCTTGTTCGTTTGAATAACGTTTTATTTGCTCAGGGCAAAGACTTTTCTGCCATTGCATATGGTGAGATTGCTCGCAAGCTTTTGACCAAAAATCACACTGCCCAAACTCTACCATCACTGGTGAATGTCGAATCTTATCTTGCTATGAGCAATGAAAGACAGGCTTTTAAAGCTCTTCAAGAAAAGAACTTTGCCTTGTACCGAAGTTTAACCGGCAGGTCGAAAGAAAATTATATTGAAGCAATTCGTTTAGCGAAGGAAGCTCCGTCAGGCAAAATTGGTCCAGCTTGGTTTAAAACGATTCAGACCGGTCTTTCAAATGCTGAATTGCAAATGAAAGAATACGAAAAGGCGATATCTTCAGTTAAGGGTAAAAACAAAACATCGATATGACAATTTTGAATTCAACCACATTTGAAAACATTTCAAGTTCGGATTTTCAAAATCAAAATCCTTATCCTTGGATAAATATCAAAGATTTTCTCAGCAAGGAAACCTTTGAAGAATTGTTTGAAACATTGCCCGAGCCTTCGCAAATGGAAAGCGAATTTGGAAAGAAGCGCGGATACGGTCAACAAAGTCACGACCGACTCTCACTTCAATACAGACCCGGTTTGAAGTTGTCGCAAGCATGGCATGAGTTCATTGCAGTTTTGCAAGGTGACCAATACAAAAGATTTATTCGTGACATGTATGGTTTGAAAGCAAACGAACCAGTTGTGCTCACGATGCACTGGCACTACGCCAAAACTGGATGTTCAGTATCGCCTCATGTGGATGCAAGAAGAAAGCTTGGATCGCACATTTTCTATTTTCACAAAGATGAAGAATGGAGTGAGTCATGGGGCGGCCAGACCGTTGTTTTGAGAAGTGGACATGACATAGACCCGCATTCAGCGCCAGGTTTTGACCAGTTTGAAACTGTAGCCAGCTCGAAAATAACTAACAACAGCAGTTTCATGTTTTATCGAACTGATGATTCTTGGCATGGCGTGAAGCCACTAGTCTGTCCGGAAGATCGGCTGCGCAAAGTTTTTATTGTTGTGATAAACAAATTGACTTTTCAGGTTCGCTGGAGAGCCATGCGCGGAAAAGACGCAGATGGGTGTCGAGTGAGGTGAACTTGTCTTTATGGAGTGGGTGTATACTAACCCAAGCCATAACTGGGAGGTCTCATCATGCCGCACATCATCGTAAAACTTTGGCCAGGAAGCTCTGAAGAGCAAAAGACTTTGTTGGCGCAGCGCATAGTGCAAGAAGGTGCCGAAATTTTGAATAAAGGCGTCGACTATTTTTCTGTGGCGTTCGAAGAAATTAGTCCAGAAGATTGGGGCGAAAAGGTATACAAGCCCGAAATTGATAAGAACATGTCCAAACTTTATAAAAAGCCTGGATATAAGATGTAATCACAATTTGGCTGCGACAAAATTATCAACGCTATAGGTGGAATAAATCTAACCTTTGTTTTCTTCTTCTTGGTCTTTAACTTCAGGTTTTACTTCTTCCTTTTCCTTCTGAAAAACAAAGCTAAGTCTCAGTTTCTTCGGAGTTTTCATTTCTTCTGGGGGCTTTTCAAACGGTGCGCTTTTAGTGATGGCATCGAGACCATTTTGATCTATCTCTTCAGAGCCTGTTGATTTGAGCACCTTTAACTCAGAGATTTCGCCATCTTTATCAACCAAGAATGAAACAGTTAATTCTTTGCGCTCGTCCACTTCTGGTTTTGGCCAGTTCTTTCGAATCTTGCGCGACACATGAGCGACATAACTTATTTCTTCCACAGACATTTTTGTAGGAAGTTTGGTTTCAGTGCTTTCTTCCTCTTCTGCAAATGCAGGTTGAGTCAGGCAGAAAGATAATGCCAAAGCTAAGCTGAAAAGTTCTCTGTTCATTTCGCTCCTTATTAAACTGATTAAGCTTCCATGTTTTAATTAAATAGGGAGGAAGCAGAATATTCAATGGGCAAAATTATGCTGGTTCTAATAACGGCTGTTGGCGTGCTTGGCATGATTTTCGGCTTTATCGTCGCGCTTAGAGGAAAAGACACTAGGTTCAATAAGAATTCCAAGTGGGTTAGGGTGTTTGGGCTCACTGTAAGCGTTTTAGCAATTGTCTTCTTTTCGGGTGTTCTTGTGGCGGAAATCGTGTTTTTCGATGATTTGAAGCCGGCAAGCCTGAAAATGGAACAAGTAATGCGTTCTTTGAAAAATTAACATGGCACGACCCCAAAAGCCCAAATATCTCCAAACGATAGGTCTCCATTGGGTCTGGTTTGGGGCTATACTTTTGCTGGCGTATCTTTTCACTTTAGTATTTACGGATTTATAGCAATGACCCAAACCACGACTGTGCTTTCTAAGCTGCTTTTCGAGCCATACAAGCTTAAAAACTTGACCCTCAAAAATAGAATTGTGATGGCGCCAATGACCAGACGCCAATCTCCAGATGGAGTGCCCGGTCAAAATGTAGCGGAGTACTATGCAAGGCGCGCCGCCGGCAACACGGGGCTTATTATCTCAGAGGGGGCATTTGTAGATGACACCGCTTCAGGAGCCATCTGGGAGCCCACTGTGCCCCGCCTGTATGGCGAGGCCGCTCTTTCTGGATGGAAAAATGTAATTGATAAGGTGCATGGAGCAGGCGGTTTGATGTTCCCTCAGCTTTGGCATTTGGGAATTAAGCCAGACTCTAATGGAGTGAATCCCAGAGCAGAAGACGCTTGCGGACCTTCTTCGATTTCGACAGATGGAACCAAAATAGGCGAGGAGCCTTCGGTGAAGCGTCTTGAAGAAAGCATCCAAGCTTATATCCGCACTGCCCGCAATATCAAACAATTGGGATTCGATGGACTTGAGTTGCATGGAGCGCATGGTTACTTTCTAGACCAATTTTTCTGGGAGAAGACAAACAAACGCACCGATAAATATGGTGGCACTATTGGTGAGCGTGCAAGATTTGTTGCAGAAGTAGTAAAATCAGTACGTAAAGAAGTTGGCAATGACTTCCCGCTTATACTCAGGATTTCGCAGTGGAAACTGAATGCGTATGAAGTTAAAAATGCGCATAATCCCGCCGAACTCGAAGCGTGGGTGACACCACTTGCAGAGGCTGGTGTTGATATGTTCCACTGCTCAACGCGCAGATTTTGGTTGCCAGAGTTTGAAGGAAGCGATCTCAATCTTGCTGGATGGGTCAAGAAAATTACTGCGGTTCCAACTATTACAGTTGGCTCCGTCACTACCAATCAGGAGTTTGGCAGTAGAGAAAAATCTGCCGAAGAAGGAATTACCTTTCATGATCTTGAAAAGAGACTTGAGCAAAAAGAGTTTGATTTGGTTGCTGTCGGTCGCGCTTTAATAAGTAATCCTGATTGGGCGAATTTAGTCGAACACAATAAATTGAACGAGTTGAAAACATTTGATATGAAGATGCTTGGAGAGCTGAACTGATTGGCTTGACGAGATTGAAAAGTCTTTTAATAGTTTCACTTGCGTGGCTTGCCCTAGCTCTCATTAATTGCGATGTAATTGCAGCACCTGGTAAGAAAATTCATTTCATAGCTGCGGGCGTACCTAAGGAGCAAGGTAAAAAGGCTGACTTTGATACCATATTTGGTGAGTTAGAAAAAGCTGGTATTGATGTTTTCATGCCGTTTTCTGTTTATCAGGAAGTTCCTGAGGCGCAGTCACTTGCGTATGATGCCTATTTCTATCCAAATCATGCTAAGAATAAATCGGCTATTGATGCGCTTCGCAAACATAAGATCAAAATACTAATTCCTGCAGAGATTCTGTATCCTGCTGGTGTTATTCCGCCAATAGAAAAAGATCCATTGAAAGAATATCTAAATTGGGTAGGACCCGACTCTGTATTTGGTGTCTACTCGTTTGATGAGCCTGTTCAAAATAATCGAGTGGCTGCCTGCAAGGCGCTGTATGAGCGCGTGAAATCGATAGATTCAAAAATTCGAGTAGTGATGATTCACGCTCCCGTTTCCGAATATATAGTCAAGACAAATGAATTTTCGGATTATTTTAAAAACGTCAAATCAGTAAGCCAATACAGCGACATGGTTGGCTTTGATATTTATGCAATTCCAAAAGATTTGATGAAAGTACACGGACCTTATACTGGTCCAAACATAATTCTTGACTATGAAAGTGCTCTTCAAGAGCATTTGCGTTGGCTCAAAGAAAACCTACCAAACAAAGAGCATCTAATGATTTTGCAAGCCTTTAGTTTGCGCGATCAGGGACATAATTTTCTGCTAGCAAAACTCTACGGCGATAGAAGACCCACCAAAGTAGAGATTCAAAGAATGATTCAAATTGCTGCCGACGCGAACTCTTCGGTAGGATGGTGGGGACAGAGTTTAATCAAGGAAAAGGATTCTGTGTTTTGGAAGACTATTCTAAATGCTAACCAGGATGCAAGCCGCTTGCGACGCTAATATGGTAATGTGGACCGATATGAAAACTTCAGGACCTGTTGACAATGTGTCTGAGGCTTTGAGCACTATCTGGGGGGAGATTTAGCGTGAATTACAACGCGAAGAAATTTTGCTTATTCCTTTTTTTAGCGACAGTTCTGCTCGCTGGAAATTCCGGGATTTGCGCTGATGCCAAAAAGCCAAACATCATTTGCATCATGGCAGATGACGTAGGCTGGGCAAACATCGGTGTCTACAACCAGGGCATTATGGCTGGCAAGACACCAAACTTGGATAGAATGGCTCAAGAGGGCATGCGCTTCACCGACTACTACGCAGAAGCTAGCTGCACAGCAGGACGAGCTAATTTTATTACTGGCGAGTTGCCTATAAGAACTGGCATGACGACAGTAGGGCAAGCTGGTGCACCACTTGGTATTCCTGATCAGGCGATAACTATAGCTACAGCTCTGAAGTCGTTAGGATATGCCACCGGGCAATTTGGCAAAAATCATCTGGGAGACTTGAATCAATTTCTTCCAACTGTTCATGGCTTTGATGAGTTCTTTGGATATTTGTATCATCTAGATGCTATGGAAGATCCTGCCCATCGCAATTATCCGCAAGAATTGAAAGCGACAGTCGGACCTCGCAATATGCTTCATAGCTGGGCTACAGATACAGATGATCAAACAGTCCAGCCGCGCTGGGGCAAAGTGGGCAAACAAAAAATTGAAGATGCCGGAGAGCTTTTTCCAAAACGTATGGAAACTGTAGATGACGAAATTCTTGAAGGCTCACTAAAATTTATCGACAAAGCAAAGGGCGAGAATAAGCCATTTTTCTTATGGTTAAATCCAACCCGAATGCATATCAATACGCACTTGTCTGAAAAGTATGAAGCAATGCGCAACTCCGAAAACGGATGGTCTTTGCAAGAAGCAGGGATGGCACAGCTTGATGATATCGTCGGATCTGTTTTGAAACACGTTAAAGATGCTGGTATCGATGACAATACCATTATAGTTTTCACCACAGACAATGGCGCTGAAAATTTCACCTGGCCAGACGGTGGACAAACACCATTTGCAGGTGGAAAAGGCACTGCTCTTGAAGGTGGTTTTCGAGTTCCGGCAATCGTTAGATGGCCTGGAAAAGTTCCTGCCGGAAAAGTAGAAAATAGCATTTTCTCCGGTCTTGATTGGTTCCCTACATTCATGGCTGCTGCTGGCGTGCCTAATTACAAAGATGAGCTTCTGAAAGGCAAACAAGTAGGTGATCGCAATTACAAAGTACATTTGGATGGGTACAACCAAATGGATTTAATCACAGGCAAAGGTCCATCGCAGCGTCACGAGATTTATTATTTCACTGAAGGAACGCTCGGTGCAGTGCGCATCAACGATTACAAATATCGTTTCACCAATCAACCAAATGGCTGGGTTGGTGCCACTGAAAAAGTCGATTGGCCTATTTTGACCAACTTGCGTCTTGACCCATACGAACGCACCGGAATGTCAGACGGCAAAGGCGGCTCCATCACTTATTACAACTGGTTTGTAAATGAGTTCTGGCGTTTTGTCTTCGTACAAAAAGAAGTTGCCAAAATGGCACAGACTTTTGTTGAATATCCGCCCATGCAAAAAGGCGCATCTTTCAACATGGAATCTGTGAAAGAAGCGGTAATGCACCGAATAAACACACCAAGCAAATAGTGCGCATCAGGTCTTTAACTTCACATTGGACAATGGCATTGGGCTTAAGCTCAGTGTCGTTGTTCTTGAGTTTAAAAGCCATCGCTGGTGTATTTCCCGCAGACTTCTTACCAACGAAGTCTAATGCTCTAAAAGCGCCTTCTAAAGCCCCAAAAAATATGGTCTGGATTCCTGGTGGCGAATTCTCGATGGGCAGCCTCAATCCAAAGACTCTTTGCGATTCAAATACATCATGCGGGCAAGGCACCATGCAGGATGCAAGACCAATTCATCGCGTATATGTAGACGGTTTCTGGATGGACAAGACTGAAGTTACAAATGCAGAATTTGAAAAATTCGTCAAAGCAACAGGCTATAAAACAATTGCTGAAATAGCACCGACTAAAGAAGAATTTCCTACAGCACCCGCTGCAAATCTGGTGGCGGGCTCGACAGTTTTTACACCGACTGAAAAAGTGGTGCCTCTCAATAATATGTTCGCCTGGTGGCGTTACCAACATGGCGCGAACTGGCGGCATCCCGAAGGTCCCAAATCAAATATTGTTGGGCGGGCTAATTATCCCGTGGTTCAAATTGCATATCCAGATGCTGTGGCTTACGCAAAATGGGCAGGAAAGCGTTTGCCCACAGAAGCAGAGTTTGAGTTTGCTTGTCGCGGTGGAATGAGCGGCAAAACTTATTCTTGGGGCAATGAGTTAAAACCAGGTGGCAAGTGGATGGCGAATCTTTATCAGGGAAAATTTCCAGTAAAAGATTCAGGTGCTGATGGCTTTGCTGGAATCGCACCAGTAGCCCAATATCCTGCTAACGCTTATGGTTTGTATGATATTGCAGGTAACGTCTGGGAGTGGTGCTCTGATTGGTATCGGGCTGATTATTATGCTCAGCTTGAAGCGCAGAATATAAAATTAGCTCGCAATCCAAAAGGTCCAGATACATCGTGGGATCCTGCCGAACCCAATGTGAAAAAGCGCGTTCATCGAGGCGGATCTTTTTTATGTTCAGATCAATATTGCATCAGATATATGAACGGCACGCGTGGCAAAGGCGAAGTGAATACGGCCGGAAATCATCTAGGTTTTCGCTGCGTGAAAGCGCCTTAGTTACTAAGTCGGTACAATGTCATTATGGAAATTACAGTTGCTTACAAAACAGAGTATTCCGATGACGCCTTGAAAGCTATTGATGAAGCATTGTCCAGTATTCCCTCTAATATTAATCAACAACTTACAGAAATGGGACTAAGAATAATTCTAGTGCCAAACATTATGGAATTTTGTCCGGTATTGAAAGAATTGACCGAAGAAGAGCTTAATCAGTTCGATAAAAACTGCCCCGCCGTATATGCGCCGCTTGAGAAAACAATTTATCTTGCAGAAAAATGGGAAGGCTATGAAAGTCTGACATTAACGCAAAATCTTTTTAACAGATGTGGATACGCGCACGGGAGATTGACCGGGTTAACTTCTAGTCTTGAATTCAGACAAGCGGTGGCGGAGGATCTTAATCACGCTCCTGCTGATTTGCAGATTGAGTACCGCGAATTATCTGGAAGTCCACATGAGCTGTATGCAGTATTGTTTAGTTTGCTTATTACGTTGAAGAGCGGTAAAAACAGTGACGCTTGGTATGAAAGTTTTGCGCAGATTTTTCCTTGCACGCTAAAGTTAGTAGTCGATGAGTTAAGACTTTTCGAGAAAGAAGGGAGTGAGCGTGATCGAAGCTAAACATTCAAAACGTGCTGAATCTAGTTTGCTGTGAATTAAATAAAAAGAGCTGGGGATACGTGATAGTACTCCCCAAGGCGCTTTGCCTGGATTTTACTGATCTCTCTTTCTCCGCTGAGAATTTTTGATACTGTGCCTTTATCACCAATTATTGTCCAAAGATCTTTAGCTGTATGTTCGCGAGCTTCCATAAGGTGTTGAAGTATTTCTAGAGGAGTCGCAGAGTCTTCTGTCGAATAAACATTCTTTTTTTCATAGTCTTCAATTAATAAAATCATTAATTGAAGCAGGGCCATTTCTTCGGACCCCAGCGAATCTCCGCGCACCATTAGCGCCTGAACTTCTGTCATGACTTTTTGATGTTCTTTCGCGGAATTTATGATGCGAGGCAAACTTTCTGCAAGTAGTTGTGCGTATTTTTTTCTACTGATTGCTGTCGTCATTGAGATTTGCTCCATTGATCATATTCGGCAGGTGTGAAAACATTTGTTATTGCAACGGTTTGAACAGGGAAGGTGATAATTGTTACCAGTCTAAAGCTGTTTCCTTTCATGTTGAATACCGTATAAAAGCCCTTCAGCCCTCCATCGACACTAGGATAATTTAATTTTACATCCATTAAGTGCTGCCAGGAGGCCTGTTCGACTACTTTGGTCCAAGCGTCTAGGGGGGACCTTGCCTGATTGTGTTTTTTAGCAAAATTCTTAATCAGGATGATGTTAATTACTTTCATCAACTCTCCAGAGTCGCTATAAGCTATGTTGGCATTATGCCAACCATTTGCCAACTGTCCTTAGATATATGAACTTAACTTCTCTTTGCTGTGTTATTTCGTCAAAGTAATCTTTCCAGTGCCATTACAAATTGGACATTTGCCTTTGTTCACCGGACGACCATTTACATATTCAATAACTTCTCCCATGTGGTCGTTGCTCCAGTATTCGGAGCCGCCTTTGCCGGCTGCATCTAGATAAGGATAAACCATCCAGACCAATCGGTCAGGTGTGCCTTCAACCTTCATTTTACACCAGCCTTTCATGCTTGGTTTGAGACAGTTGCCGGGGCAAATTCCACTCATCATGGTGGCAAGACGCTGCGCTAACTTTTGAGCTTTGTTTTTTACCGAAATACGTTTGCCGTTTTCAGCCGCTAACCGGTACTGTTTGAGCGCTTTATCGTATTGATTCATATGGAAATAACAATAGCCAACCATGATGCGACATTCACCGTCATCACATTTGTTGTCTGCCGCTTTGCTGTAGTGTTTCAAAGCTTCTGCATATTTTTTAGCTTGAAAAAGTTTGGTGCCTTCTGCGTATTCTTTTTGTCTCAGTTTTTCTTGTTCAGCATCAATGGACTGATCTATTTCTACCGGCATAGTGTGATCTTGAGCCCATAATGGCTGAAGGGTGGAGATTGCAAAAAAGGTCAGGTTGAGTGATAAGTGGTATCGTATACGGTTCATATTTGAAACTCTGGCTGATCCTTGAGACATTCGACTAAATCACTATAAGGTTTTGTGCTACGAGTCTCTAAAGAGACCGATTTCAAATAATCTCTAACTATCGCTCTGACTAGATAATGTGGGTCAGTTCCCATGCCGTTTTGAAAAGTAATCTGCGCACCATTTGATGGAATTCCCATTTCATGAGTCCACTTTTCTCTACATTCACTTATCAATTGCTTTTGTACCATCAATGGATCTTTGCTTGCCAAACGGCATAGAAAGCCGGTTCCAAATTCTTTATTTGACAGATTAGTCAGTAGAACTTGTTTGGTTTTATCAACAGGCATACTCATGAGGCTTAGGGCTGAATTTGCTCTGACTTTGTCGTCGCGGTCACCAAGCATTTTTTCAAGTTGAGGAATCAAAGAATAGACTTGTGCATAGCCTATAGAAAGTGCAGCCATGCTGCGCACTTTGGCTGATGGATCTTGCAAAAATTTAGCGCGCTTATCACTGCTTGCAATAGACGGATAATCAGCGCTTAATGCGCAAGCTGCCGCGCGCACATTATCGTCTTTATCAGATAACCACGATTCAATCTTAGAACTTATTGTTTTTGACATGTTGAGATTGTTCTGACAAAGCCCCAAAGACAAAATCGCCATGCTGCGTATTTCATCTGGCTTTGTGCTGGAAGCTGTCTTTATCAGAAACGGCAAAGCCGGCGCTAAAGATGAATTGTCTATCTTAGGCCAATCGCTCCACGAATGCGTGCTTCCTTGTGATTTGCTCCACAAAAAACGCGTTCTGAAATCATCGCGCGAATAGGGACTGTAGGAGCCAATCTCTGTTAAAAGTGACTTGAGAAAGTCTGGGGACGATAAGCTTTTGGGTAGCTCGTTCTTGTTTGCAAAAATTGCTTCAAGTACAGATTTGCGTGAAAAATCGCTTGTGCCATCAGAGGTCAGTAAGTTTTTATCGCGAGAGAGCTCCATAAGAGTAAGTGCGGCATATTGGGCAGTCGCCGGATCCTGCGATTTGAGTTCTTTAGTTAATTCAAGAAAAATTGCTTTGTCTGGTTTCAATTCTTTATTAACAGGTAGGCAATCAGCAGCCCGATAAAAACCTTCCCACGCGCGCATAGTGAAATTAGTCGACGACTGAATATATGTATTTTCGTTTTCATTTTGACGAAGAAAAAGAAAATAGCATTTATTTGCCTCTATTTTGAAATGTGCATGATTGTCCGCAGAAGCATCCAAAGAAAACATAGGCTTATCAGACAATGGGGTGTCGGACCGATAAAGCATTTCAATTTCTGAAGATTGAGTCTTACCTTTTAGAAAGGAAATGATGTGCAATTTCGCTTTCTTAATTCGCCAATAGGGCGAGGATATTGGATGATTCTTTGCTACGGTGGCAAATTCTGTTGAAAGGACTTTTGCTTTTACCAGTAAAGATGCATCAGCGGCCATTTTGGAAATCGAATTAGGGTAAGGCATGATCATGGCACGCACCTGCAATTGAGTGGCAATCAGCAGAATGGAGATTAGGTAGATAAATCGAGCGAAAATTCTCATTTCTTCAGGCCGGGCTAGGCATTGTTTTTGATTCTAATCGATAATAACATTTGTTGTATTGAGAGAATATCCGTGTAATGCGTTGTGGGCATATAATAATGACTGCCAAGCGCGCCAAGGAGTGACCGGAATGACCAAGGGCAATAACAATGACAACGTAATTAAGATGCCACAGCGTTCTTCGCCCAATACAGCGGAAGATTTCATCATGCTAGCTGAGAAATCGGACGATGACGAAGAAATCATGGACCTTTTGCGAAAAGCAATTGAGGCTGCCAAACAAGATCTTGGTCAAAACTGGGAAGCCAAATACCAAGGTCGTGGTTGGGAGGCGGTGGAAACGCGTCCTGTAATGCATGCCATGGCGCAGCTTGCCACTGAGCTTAGATGGGATGACCAACTAGACGAAGCGCTTTCACTTTGCCGCAGGTTGTTGAAGTTGAATCCCTCTGATGATCAAGGCATCCGATATGATCTGGCGGGATGTCTATATGAAGCTGGGCAAGACGACGAGCTGGAAAAACTTTTTGCACAGTATCCAGATGAAGTTGCCGCAGCGTTTAAGTATACTCGCGCGCTTTTATATTTTAGACAAGATGGTGCATCAAGTCGGTCTGCGCAAGCGCTCATCGAAGCTTTTAAATGCAATATTCATGTGCCGGTGTTTCTGTCCGACATTGTCGATTTACCGCAAGAATTGCCAGATCCTATCGGTATTGGTGATGATAGCGAAGCTGTTGCTTATGCAATGGAGTATTGCTATCTCTGGGCAGATACTGAAGGCGCGCTTGAATGGATGTCTGACGAACTGGCACCTAAGTTGCGCAAAACCATTGCCGATCCTGAAATTGCCAATGACATTATCAATGCTTTAAAGGGTGTCTACGAAGACTAGGCGGAGACGCTTTTCGTCACCAAATTTGATACCAAGTTTGAAACAAGGCAGCCTTGGTTGAGTGACTGCAAGCACCGCTGAGCCAATTTGTAGCTTGTCTCCAATGCACAGATTTTCTTCTGAAAGTCCTTGGGTCGGGGGTAGCCATACACGGCTTTATCTGGTCCGCCATGAACAGTTAGGTCTGCTTGTTGGTCGCCTTGCAAATTCGTTTTACTGACTCTAATCGCTCCTTCTACAGGCAACTTAAATATGCCTGTGGATACGAGTTAGTCTCTCCATTCCACAATTTTTGCTTTGCTTACGCAGACACGTAAAACTTTGGCCGTCAAAATATCATCCTCTAATTATTTCGGCGAAGCAATTATTTTAATTTCTTCTGGACCCACAGGAAAGTGGTGTAATTCTCGTTAGAGTCCTGCAGATTCTCTTCGAGCATTTTAAGCCCGTTTAGCTTTGCTAGAGCACGGTTGCCCAGTATCGCATATGTCTTATCCAATTTTCCGCGACCAAGTCTTTCCGCCCAAGTACTTGGATCTATTAAATCTCCATCTCCACTAAACTGCTTGAGATTAGGATACTTGCTTGCAAGATTCTTTTGGCATTGTTTAAAAGCTTGAGGATGAGCGACTATTGT
Source organism: uncultured Candidatus Obscuribacterales bacterium (assembly GCA_964606665.1). GTDB lineage: Bacteria > Cyanobacteriota > Vampirovibrionia > Obscuribacterales > Obscuribacteraceae > Aved-18. The sequence continues at coordinate 135,184 of CAZSHS010000004.1, forward strand.
TTTGATATCAGATGCGGTGGCACTAGGTAAAATCATCAAATTGTGTGCGACTTTGATTTTGAATTCACGAATTATATGAAACTTGTGCTTCTTCATCGCTTCAGCCGATTCTGCAACTTCTCCACCTAATGTGTTGCGAACAGCAAACTGCCCGATTTCGATTTCATTTTTGTCTAACGCAGAAAGAACATTTTCTGTCGTGTGCAAATATTTCAACTCGAAATTCTGTTCGGGCTTTTCCCTCATTTGAGTTTGCGCAGCGAGTTCATTGAAACTACCCTTGCCACCTTGAACTCCGATTACCAATATGGACTTACTTTTCAACTTTTCTTCTAGCTCATTAACTTGGGCTTCTAATTCTGTCATTTTGGTCATTGATGAAAAAGGCATGAATAAAAAAGCGGCGGGAAGTAGAATGCAGGCCGCCATAGGAACCAATAAATATTTCATTGGCAGGACTCGCCCGCTGAATCTACTCAATTCTGTAAATTCCGATCTCAGGAGCCTTTTTGAAAGATAATAATAGTGTGCTCCTTTTTGCTACTTCCGAAGTAGAAGAAGGAAAAGGCTCTGCATCCTTAATCAATTTCAAAACGAGAGCGTTCTTTTGTTCATCTGAAGATGGCAATATTAGTCTTACTGCACCTGTCGTTCCATCGCGATTGACATGGAACTTACACTCAATGCCAGAGTCGCGTAGCAACTTTCTTTGCTCTGGTGTCATAGTGTCTTTGATTTTAACCAGGGTAGAAATTAGCCAAAGTTGATTTTCCTTTTCAGCTGTAAAAGATGCCCTCAGCTCGAGATCCTTTTTCTTTTCTGCAAGTTCTTGTTCTTGAGCGGTCATTTTTGTTGTAACCATTATTGGAACGAACATAAAAATCAATGAGATGAATATGAATGTGTATAAGCCAATAGCAATCAGCCACTGTCGTCCATTGAACAATGGCATGTCGCGCCAGCTAATATCTTTTATGGTGTCTTCGGAAACTGGTTCCATCAAGAATTTCCTCTTAGATCCATTATAGACCGTCTGGAAATGTCTTCAATATGAACTAATTACTGTTCGATAACCTGCACTTGGACAAACATTTTTTTTGCTGCTTTCATGGAGCAAAAATAGTGAGTGAGAAGAGCTAGGGTGACAAGGATTTTCATAGCGGAAGTATAACTGACCAAAAGACAATTTTAAAACTGTTTTGCTCACTGCTACAATCGAGTCTTTAGGCATTATTGTGGAAATGTAGTCACCAGAGGCGAAAGGCGTGAAACTAACTAAAAAGGACCTCGAATGGGCTGCCGATAAAGATTTGCTTCGGGCTGAACAAATCGAACCACTTTGGGATGCTCTCAAGCGCAAAAACGCTAATACGCCTAGTTTCAATTTTATCAATCTTGCCTATTATTTCGGCACGGGCTTGGTGCTTGTGGCGATGGGTTGGTATCTCGCTATTTCATGGGACAAAATTGGTGCCGCGGGAATTTTGACTGTGGCGCTTAGCTATTCACTTTTGTTTTTATTCAGCGCGCACTATTTGTGGTATCGCAAGAATATGCGAATTCCAGGCGGATTGCTTTGCACCCTATCTGTGTGCATGGTACCACTTATGGTGTACTCTTTTATGCGCATGACTGGACTGTGGCCAGCAGATGACTTCCATAATAATTACATGATGCTGTTTGGAACATACAAGCGAAATTACATAATCTTAGAATTGAGCACTATAGTGGCAAGCGCTGTTGCACTTCGCTTCTTTAGGTTTCCATTTCTTACTGCACCCATGGCTTACTGTTTGTGGGCGCTTTCCCTTGATGTTGCGTCTCTGATATCAGGAAAAGAAATATTCCAGTCTGGCACACGCGACTACATAACGTTGATAATTGGGTTGGCTATTTTAGCAGTCGCATACATCGTCGATTTAAGAAGAAAAGACGATCGCGACTTTGCCTTCTGGCTTTACTTGTTTGGATCTTTTTCGACTTTTATTGGTTTTGCAAATATGCACAAAGCAAACGAAACAGCAGAACTGGGCTTTGCAGGTGTCTACGTTTTAATTATGCTTGTGTCAGTTTTAATTCAACGCAAAACAGTTTTGATTGCGTCTGTGCTTTTGATTCTTGGCTATATTTTCCATATTGCCAATCACTTTTTCCGCGATTCGCAGTCGTTTCCGTTGATTTTGAGTTTCATTGGAATAGCTATTATCGTCCTGGGAATAGCGCTTCAGAAAAATTGGCACACCATTCAGTCTGCCGTCAGAAGTGTATTTCCTGCAGAGTGGAATAAGTTTTTACCTGAGCGTGATGATTAGAAATTCTATTTCAGGCTACTCAGCGCCAATTCAACCCGTTTAATCTTGCTGCTGGTCTTATCCAAGCACCCATCGATTTTACACAGTCTGATATCAACTACAGTGAGTCGGTCTTTTATGGTGGCAAGTGCATTCAACAGCGTTTCTCGCTCGGTTTGTAGTTTGTCGCGCTCTATTTTAAGGCGTGACTCTCTATTGATGAGCACAGACTTCGCTGTACTCAATTGATTGACTGAATACTCAAGCTCCTTAATTTCGTTTGCACTAACACCCTGTATACAAAGGACAAGAACAGCAGCCACCCTAAAGAGGGCAAATCTAGTCTTCATCTTCGTTCCATTCTAGGTTTTATGGCACAACACTCACACATCCAATGTTGCAAAGAAATTGACTTTTGGCAAATTAATTCGCAGATTAAAACTGCGATTTATCAATACAAAATCTCAGTTCGTTGCGCAAAGAGTTGCGCAGGTGGTGCCCGTGTTCCATCAAGCTTTCTTGGCACGCAGCTTTTTCCTGGTCTGTGGCTGCGATACCACTTTTGTTCGAATCCATGAACCATCGATTGATGGCATCACGGGCTGTTTTTTCGAAACGCGGTTCTTGTATAGAAAGAGCCTTTAATAAATAAGGCAGGCTAGACCATTTTGAGTTGCGAGCTATCACTGCAAGTGCAATTGCGCGAGCGCGCGGTGAGGTGGGATTTGCCACCACAGACCATAAATAGTCCAATGGGAGTAGTCGGGGATTCTTTTGCAAGACTTTGTTTGCTTCGCGCGAACATCTGCCACTATGATCGAGAAATGCAAGTGCCACATATCGCTCAAGCGTGTATTCGGTGGGCAGGTCTTCAACAAGATTTTTAAACAGCATTGCATAGGCTGCTGCTCTCACTTTGCCGCACTCGCTATGCAAAAATGGTTCAAGCGTTCTGAAACTAATTTTGGTGGCACTCTCCGCTAAAGCAGAGAGTGTAGAATGAACACTTGATTCTAGTTTTAACTCTTTTAGATATATGTCTTTCCATTCTTGGTCGCTAAAAGCGGTGCGAGCAAAGGCTCTGACAACGCGAGATTTGTCAAAAAGTGCTTGTCGTGCAAAATTCAATTTATCGTCCAGGCTGCTTTTGGAAAGAATCCATTTAAGCGTCGCTAGACGCACTCCGGAGACTTTGTTTTTGAGCCATTTGTCTAAATATGTGCGCACCTCGGTCTCGTTGAGCACAAGAAGGGCTTCTTGCACCGCCACGGTTCGAATTTCTGTATCTTTGGAGCTTACACATACGGCAAGGGCTTCTAACTTGTTTTTTAAAAGCCAGAGTTGGTAAGCGTATTGACGAACTTCTCTCTTTGGCGAGTCAAGTTTTATGCGCAGCCCGTTGCTTGATTCGACTTGAATTATTTTATCTTCGATGCTGTGGCGAATTGCGCTTAAATCATAGCGACTAGAGCGCCAGAGGGCAGGCAGTACTTCAAGTTCGCTTAAAAAGTGCATACCATAATCGAGTTTGAGTCTAGACTCAATAGAATGCACTGCTAGTTCGTGAATTTGAGGCACCCAGTCGTTTAATCGAAGAAGAATGTAGTGCAGCTCAGTGCCGTCGTAGCAGCTCATAAGTTCGCGCAGGGCAGCTTCGCGATAACGTCCGTCTCGGTCTTTGGACCGTTTGCCAAGCTCACTAATCACCAGATGCTTTGAACTGGAGTCAGGGTCGAGGTTTTTGATTAGGGCTCGAAAGAAGTTATCCACTCAAGTCTCGCGGATGAAGGGTCAGAGCTTTTGGCGACCGAACAATTTTTTCCATTCCTGAGTACAGAATACTAGAGCTGTGCCGAGAGTCAACGGAGTATTTTTTTGCATAAAAACCGGCTTATTCTTTTCGAAAACAAAATGACCGATGAATTGTAGGAGCCAGCCTCCAACCTGCATTCTTAAAAAGGCTTTGCGACTGAAAGGGAGCACGAAAAAGGACATAGCAATCAGTGGAATGCCAATCATGTGAGTCAGTTTGCAGCCAAGCGTAGAATGCTCGGAGTGATAATGATGCAGGTGTTCTTCAAAATCGATTTTATTTGGAAGATTCATCGTAACTAAGCGCCTTTTCGATAAGCTCAGCGTTTCCAGTCTGACCTTCCTTCCTTAAATCCGTCACTATTTCTTTCAGCTTCTGGATTCTATCTGGAGTGTCACTCTTCAATCCTAGCAGAGTCCGGATATGTCGTGGATATCTTTTAATGAAGCCTTGTTCTCAATTACTGACTCATTACTTTGTAGCCCGATGGAATGGCGGCACTAAATTCGGTGGCAGCAGGAGCTGGACCCAATTTTTTGAGATTCATTGTGGTTTTGCCATATTTAGATTCTGTAGTTGATTGGGTCATGATTTTGCAATCGTCGCCAATCCATGTTTGGCTGGTGGTGCCATCTTGGGTATATTCCCAACCGTGTGATGGGTGACCGTTAATAACTTTGGTACCGAGCGACTTGGCTTTTTTCTTTTTGTACCAATCATCTTCGTAGGACTGATTGTTCGATTCGGTCATTTTAGTTTTCATTGCCATTTTTGCTGTGTCAAGAAGAGTGACCGTTTCGCCTTTCTTGAAATCGGCAATCATACGAGTTTTCTGGCCGGACATTTCAGTTTTGGTTAGAGTCAAACCTTTTCCGTCGGATGCCATGCGCATTTCAGACTTGCCTTGAGGATTTACCAGTTCGTATGTTGCGTCATATGCTTTCTTTGGATATTCGAACGCCATTGCTGAGGATGCCATTAAGCATGGTGCAATCATAGATGCGACCGATACCAAAATCTTCGATTTTTTCACTTTTGCTCTCCTGTGGTTTTTTGAACGGTTTCTTTTTCAGAAATTACTTTGTATTCTGCTGGAATTTCGTATTTAAACTCTTCGGCAGCCGGCTTTTGCTCTATCTTCTTAAGAGTTACGGTTGTTTTACCGTCTTTTGTAACTACTTCAGAAAACACGATCAACTTGCAATCTTCTCCGATCCAGACTTCACCTGTGTATCCGTTGTACTCGTATATGTATCCTTTACAAGGATGTTCTTCGATAACTTTATCGCCTAACTCTTTAATTGCATTTCTTTTGAAACGATCCATATCGTAAGCTTCGCCATCTTTTTCAGTCATTTTCGCTACTAGGGCTAATTTACGGCTGTCGTCAAATGTAGTTTTGATATTGGCTGCATAATCAGAAAACTCACGTACTTTAGTGTTGGTATCGTTCATTTTCATTAGTGCAATACCTTTTCCGTCAGAACCCAAAATCATTTCAGCATCGACTTTAGGCGACGAAACGCTATACGTCGCTATATAAGTTTCTTTTGGATGGTCAAATGCATTGGCGGTTGATGCCATTACATATGGTGCAACAATTACTGTTATTGATGCCAAAATTCGAATTGTCTGCAAGACAAGAACCCCGCAATAGTCAGATGGGATAGTATATGCTATCATTATCTTGCTGACATCAGCTTAAGCATAATTTTTCAAAGGTTGGAATTTATGGCAAATATCGGTAAACGCAAAAAGCAGCCACCCAAGGTCGTTAGCGACCAGAGCTCAAGCGCGGCTAAAGAAGCCGAGCAGGCTGGCGCAAAGAAAATGACTTCTAGCGTAAATGTGCCCAAAGTGAACAAGAATCGCACCGGTTCTCAACGGGGCAGGTAAACAAGGTAATTTAATGAACGAAGGCGAGCGTGGGCAAGCACGGCTGGAAAGCCTGACTTCGCTCCGATTTTTCGCTGCGTTGTACATTCTGCTTTATCACGCCAGACCTCAGTTCGATATCTTGTCTTTTTTGCCAAAAGAGTATGAATTTCCGCAGGGAGTGACTTTCTTCTTTATATTGTCAGGATTTATTCTGACTTACGTATATCGCGATATTTCAAACAAGACACAGCGCAAAGCATTCTGGATTAAGCGCCTTGCAAGGCTCTGGCCTTTGCATCTATTCTGGCTCTTCGCCGCTATTTTGGCGTTGCCAACTTCATATCTATTTCCATACAAATTAATTGCAAGTGATTATGCACTTGCTCTAGTGAGTAATTTCTTTTTGATTCAAACATGGATACCTAATACTCAGATGGGATTTAGTTTTAATCCGCCCGCCTGGTCGATTGCAAATGAATTGTTTTTTTATGCCATGTTTCCGCTTGCGCTCTGGTTGTTTAAAAGCAAACAAATATTATTGAAAATGCTACCAATAGTGGTGCCAGCGATAGCTGCTACTGTTTTTGTTATATATGCTCAGGTTGAGCATCTTCCGAAGATGTGTTATGGATTGAGTCAACAGTCTTTGATATTTACTAATCCGCTTGTGCGTATTCTTGATTTTAATTTGGGAATGATTTTAGCCTTTATATACTTCAAGACGCGAGATTATTTTCAAAAGAGTTATTGGTTGAATTCTCTTATCGAAATTTTTCTGGTTGTATATGTCGCTTGTAGTGTTGCAGTGACACCTTTTGTTCGGACTATGCTTTCAAATGTAAGTGAGCCTTTTGCATTTTGGTTCGCCAACTCTGCAGTAGTGTGGTTGCCATTTTCTTTGCTTATTTTATTTTGTGCATACGGCAAAGGTTTGGTGTCAAATTTGCTATTAAAGCCATCGCTAATATTCTTAGGGGAAATCAGCTTTTCTCTCTATCTATGTCATTTTACATTTTTCTTGTTTTATCGAGCCAGGCTTGTAGAGCATCGCTCCGATTTTGACTTTCTTGTTTTTATTACACTGTGCTTAGTGTCAAGTTATCTTGGCTATCGCTTCATAGAAAAACCAGCTCGCACGTTTGTTGAACGCAAGCTTACTTCTAGCGAACCAAAACTGTCTTCTTTAGACGTTCAATCAGAGCGCACATGTCGTCATAACGACCAAACGATGGAACCAGATACGTGCCCTGGCAAATAGATCTCAGTTTTTCGAGTAGTTCTTCCGCCAGCTCGAGACCAACTTTGCTTCCATCCACACCTGCTTTCGCCATTGCTTCGCGAATGTGCTCGGGAATGGTGATACCAGGCACTTCGTTGTGAAGATACTCGGCATGCTTTGATGAATGGAGAGGCATGATACCAACTAAAATTGGAAGATTAACATCACCGAACTCGTCTAAAAATCTGGTCAGATCTTCAACTTGGTAGATAGGCTGGGTCATTACAAAATGAGCACCGGCTTCAAGCTTCTTGCGAAAACGACCGACTTCGTCTTTTTGATCGTCATAGACAAGATTCAGCGCACAACCAATAGATAATTTAGTTGGTGTACCAATTGTGTTGTCGCCAATATCTTTGCCTTCATTCAACTGATTTATTACGCGAATCAGTCCAATTGAGTCGACGTCATAAACCGCGGTCGCATGAGCATAGTTGCCTAAGTTGGGTGGGTCGCCAGTGAGAGCAAGAATATTATTTACGCCAAGAGCCTGACAGCCAAGCAAGTCGGCTTGGATACCCATTAAATTTCTGTCTCGGGTGGTGAAGTGAATGATAGTCTCGATTCCCGCTTTCTGCCCAATTATTTGGCAGGTTGCAAGCGACGACATTCTTACACGTGCCATAGGGCTGTCGCCTACGTTTATAGAATCTGCCCCTGCGTCTTTTAAGGCTGTGGCAGCTTTGACTAGCTTTTGAGTAATTGCACCTTTAGGTGGATCTAATTCGACACTTACAAAAAAGCCTTTTTTCGGGTCTTTTTTTAATGACATAAGACGCTCTGCCAGAGTCGGTTTATTTGATTCTGGTAATTCTGCGCCTTGGTCTTCTTTAAATGTGGAGGCGGCATCTTTTAACGCTGGCGATGCTTGTTTGGGAACTACAATTTCGATGCTTGTTTTTTGTGAAGGCAGATCTTGTAGAGTAGAATCGCTTGCTTTGCGCTTGGATGCCGTTATGTAAGTATCGAGCGTTTCGCGCATCGCTTTGATGTGTGCTGGAGTGGTTCCACAGCAACCGCCGATTAATCTGGCGCCTGCTCGAATTAGTGGGTCTACATATGATGCACAATAGTCAGGACGACTCATGAACATGTAGCGTCCGCCAGACAAGCTTGGTTGTCCCGCGTTTGGTACAGCCGAGTATCCGACTATTTTTTGAAAGGCATTTCGTTTGGCAAATGCTGCTGACATGCGCAACAAAGAATCAAATACAGGACCAGGACCGGCACCGCAGTTAATACCAATTACTTCGGGCAAATCATCGCCTAATTCGTCCAGCAAGCGAACCATATCTTCGGGCGCGCTACCCATTAGAGTGTGACCTTCTGGAGCAAAGCTAAGCTGTGCCACCACAGGCAGTTTGGATAAAGAACGTGCGGCACGAACGGCTGCCATCAATTCGTCTATAGAAGACATTGTTTCAATCAAGAATAAATCAACGCCGCCTGCAAGCAAACCTTCCATCTGGTGCTTGAATGCAGCCTCTAGGTCCTCAATTTTGGTATCGCCAACAGGTGGCAATAGTTTTCCCGTAGGTCCAATCGAGCCTGCTACAAATGCTTCTTTACCGGCAATCTCACGAGCGTTGCGAGCGATTTTGGCAGACCACAAATTGATGTTCCAGACTTCTTTTTCGAGCCCAAAATTTTCAAGCTTGAATCTGTTGCCAGAAAATGAGTTTGTCGTGATTACTTCCGAGCCTGCGTTGAGGTAATCAACATGCACTTGCTGGACCAAATCGCGGTTAGATAAATTAAGTTGCTCAAAGCTTGCCTCGGGCGAGGCGCCGCGTGCATAGAGAAGGGTGCCTATAGCGCCGTCAGCAAGAATTGGCTTTTGTTTTAGTGCTTGAACGAATGCGTTTGTCATATACACGTATTGTTATATATTCTTGTACTTTGAATTAGGGAGTTATAACTTTGTTATCCTTTGATCTTGATAATTTTAACTGAGTTTATTCCCGGACATTAATGCCAACAGATCCTTCTTTAATCCGCAATTTCTCGATTATTGCCCATATCGACCACGGTAAATCGACGTTGGCGGACAGGCTGCTCGAGACCACCAACACCATCACCAAGCGCGAGATGCAGGCGCAGGTGCTGGATACAATGGATATTGAGCGTGAGCGCGGCATTACCATTAAAGCTCAGCCGGCTCGCATGGACTATAAGGCGCTCGATGGCAAAACATATGTTTTGAATCTAATTGATACTCCCGGGCACGTCGACTTTGGCTATGAAGTCTCTAGAAGCCTGGCTGCCTGCGAAGGAGCACTACTTGTAGTAGACGCCACCCAGGGCGTGGAAGCCCAGACTCTGGCAAATGTGCATTTGGCAGTAGATAACAATTTAGAAATTTTGCCCGTTATAAATAAGATAGATCTGCCCAGTGCCGATGTTGAGCGTATTCGTCATGAAATAGAAGAAATTATTGGCTGGCCAACCGACAACGCAGTAGAAACCAGTGCCAAAGCAAATATCGGAATTATTGATTTGCTTGAGGCTATCGTTAAGTATGTCCCCAAGCCGCCCAATCACCCTGAAAAACCATTTAAGGCTCTGGTCTTTGACAGCTTTTATGAAAGCTATCGCGGGATCATTGTTTATTTCCGCATTATTGACGGAATTGTCAAAGTGGGCGACAAGATTCGTTTTATGGCGAACAATAAAGATTTTGAAGTGCTTGAATTGGGCATCTTAAAGCCAAATCAAGTAAAAGTAAATCAACTTGGACCTGGCGAGGTTGGCTACTTAGCTGCTTCTATCAAGGACGTTGCCACGCTGGTTGGAGATACGATTACAAGTGTGCTCAACCCCGCGCCCGAGGCACTGCCTGGATATCAACCGGCAAAGCCTATGGTTTTTGCTGGAGTTTATCCAGTCGACAACGACCAGCACACTCAATTGCGTGAAGCACTTGAGCGTTTGAAGCTAAACGATTCCAGTTTGTTTTTTGAGCCAGAAAGTTCAGAAGCGCTTGGATTTGGCTACCGTTGCGGATTTCTTGGCTTGTTGCACATGGAAATTATCCAGGAGCGACTTGAGCGCGAATACAATTTAAATCTTATTACCACAGCACCATCTGTAATTTATCGCGTCACCAAAACGAATGGTGATGTGGTGATGATCGATAACCCGGCTAAATTGCCAGAGCCAAACTATAGAGAAAAGATGGAAGAGCCTTATGTTTCGGCTAACATTATTTGTCCAAACGAATACGTTGGTGCTTTGATGGAGTTGTGTCAGGGACGACGTGGTGTTTATGTAGATATGAAATATCTTGATGCCAGAAGAAATTTATTGCATTACGAAATGCCTTTGTCCGAAATTATCACCGACTTTTTTGATCAGATGAAGTCGCGCTCCAGAGGCTTTGCTAGCTTAGATTATCACTTGCTCGATTATCGTGAATCGCGTTTGGTTAAACTCGATATTTTAATTGCAGGCGATCCTGTTGATGCACTTTCAGCAATTGTGCACCAGGACAAAGCAGCATCTTACGGACGTTTGCTTGCCAGTAAACTGAAAACACTGATTCCCAGACAAATGTTTGAAGTGCCTATTCAAGCCGCTATTGGTGGAAAAATTGTGGCGCGCTCAAATGTGTCTGCTATTCGTAAAAACGTTATCGCCAAGTGTTATGGTGGCGATATTTCGCGTAAGCGCAAACTTCTCGAGAAACAAAAAGAAGGTAAGAC
>CAZSHS010000004.1:146155-178529 GCA_964606665.1 uncultured Candidatus Obscuribacterales bacterium
TAAAGTGGAAATTCCACAGGAAGCCTTTATGGCATTGCTCAAGCTGGACGAAGAATAATGTCTAAAAAACGACACAAAAAAGATGATTCGAACAAGAAAAAAACATTCGTTGAGCAGATGGCGGGCGATTCAAATAAAGCAGGCGAATCTGCCGAATCCAGCGAGTCAAGCCAATCAGTAAAGAAAACTAGGCCAAGTGTATCTGAGTTGATTTCGGCGCAAATCGATACGCACGGCGACGAGCAAGCAAGACGCACACTGATAGTCGATTCGTGGGAAGTGCGAAACGAGATTTATCATCAAATGTTCGGCGCTCCTTCTTACAGCGATCCAGCAAATTGGGCTCCGCCACCACGTCAACTTCCTGCCAATTACAAACCAAGTGAGCGCAAAACAATGTCGCTTGATACAAGCGAGCCATCGCTTTTGGCGGACGAGCAGCAATTGGCAATATTGGCTTACGGTCCCGATCCCTTAAGACCATTTTGGACTTATGTTACTGCTGGATTGTCCACTCCGTGGCTTCAGTATGGGCATCAGGAAGTATCAGGTTTTGGAATCGAGCTAATCGTAAAAAGTCCTATAGAAGCCAAATGGCCTGCACAATTACTTCGTACCATGGCATTTTATGTGTTCAATCATGCTGGTGTATTATCACCTGGTGTGCGCGTTTCCCTTAATGGACCTGTTGATCCTTATTCTAAGTCAGAACTGAAACATGCCATAGTCTGGTACGCAGACGAGGCTCCAGAAGCATGGTGTATGCTTCCATCTGGTGGTTTTGGCTTATTCAACGTGCTTGGTATCACAGACGATGAAATGGAATTTGCCGATTCTATAAAAGATTATGGAACCTGGTGCATCCAGCAAGCAGTAAAGAATATTGGTCACGGACAAGTAACAGACCCCAATCGTCGAAGTATTATGACGCACGAAAATATTGACGCTGTTATAGGCGGCGTGCGAACCTTCGCCGATACATTTAGAGCGAACAAAGAAAATAAGTTTCTTGCTGATCCCGATTCGATTACTTAATTACTTACACTCGAACTAGACAGCAGCACCAGTTTTGGTGGCAGTCTTAGCACTTTTATCTTCTGGTTTTTCGATTTGCCAGTAGTGGTCGCGTGTCTCTTTATAGTATTCGATTGTTTTACCAATGCCTGCTTCAAGCGTGGTTGTTGGACGCCAGCCCACAATCGATGCAATTTTGTTTATATCAGAATAAAAATCGCCTGGTTCTTGCGCTTTGCGCTCGGGAGAAAATTCGGCAAATTTCCAGTTTCCACTGCCTGCTACATCAACTATTGTTTTGACCAGCTCTAAGAAGCTGACCGGAATGTCTGAGCCTACGTTAAAGATTTCGCCATAAGCTTGCTCTGTGATGGCTGAACGTAAAATGGCTTCGACAGTATCATCTACATAACAGAAATCGCGCAGAATGCTTCCGTCGCCAAAGACTTGAATGGTCCCGTTGTCCATGGCTAGTCGAACGAACCAGTTGCAAACTCCAAAGCGCGAGTGCATCATCTGCGAGCGCGGACCGTAAATATTGCTTAATCGCAACAAAACTGATCTAATGCCATGAACGTCGTTATAGACCTTAATAATTTTCTCTGCGGTCAGGTTTGAAATTTCGTAGATGCCTTTGGGATTGGTCGGCGCTTCTTCGTTTACTGGAAGCGAGACAGATTCGCCGTATTGACCGCGGGTTCCTGTATATACAACCACGGCATCTTTATTATGCTTACGCAGCGCTTCCATTAATATGGCCGTGCCTGTGATGTTGATTTGAATGTCTGGAAAAGGATTGGAAAGGCTCATCAAATGGCAGACTTGACCTGCCAAATGGAAAACAAAATCTTTGCCGCGCACTAGATAATTGACTGCGTTTTCGTCGCGTATGTCACTGAAGTTGATACGCACTTTATCTTTGACTGGCTCAAGGTTGAATTCGTTACCGCCGTAGTCTGGAATCATGGCGTCAATTACTGTGACATCAGCGCCTGCTTCAACTAGCTTAAGCACCAGGCTGGAGCCTATAAAGCCCATTCCGCCTGTGACCAGGACTGATTTGTTTTTGAACTGAGATAGATAATTGTTTGACATAAAATGCACTTAATATGGTGACCGAAGTCCCCGTTCCCTTGAATAAGTGCAGATTCTAACATGTAGCCAAGCCTGAAAAATGGCTGCTCATTAATTGGAAGTTAGGTAGACAAGTGTAGTTTCTATTATGATTGTTTGCCTAATTATTTCCTTGGTTTAAAGGTCAATGACAACAACCCCAACACCTGCCAAATCTGTGCCTTTCGGCAATCTTAAAGCACATTACCAAGACTACAAGCAACAGCTCGACACCGCAGTGAACCGCGTTCTTGCCTCTGGTCATTATATTTTGGGCAAAGAACTGGACGCTTTTGAAGACCAGTTTGCCGCCTTCCTGGGTCTGCCAGAAAAACGCGTAGTAGGCTGCGCTTCAGGCACAGACGCCATCTACTTGGCTCTTTTAGATGCAGGTGTAAAAACTGGTGACGAAGTATTAGTGGTTGCTCATACTGCAGTCCCCACCATTTGCGCAATCGCCAAAACTGGTGCAACCCCAATTTTTATAGATGTATGCCCAGACACTCTGGTGATGGACCCCGCTGATTTAGAAGCGAAAATCACGAAGAATACAAAAGTGATTATTCCTGTTCATTTATATGGACAAATGGTGGACATGGACGCAGTGATGCAAGTTGCTGCCAAACACAAATTGGTGGTGCTCGAAGATTGCGCTCAAGCAACTGGTGCATCATATAAAGGTAAAGCGGCTGGAACTATCGGTGATTATGGTGCCTTTAGTTTTTATCCAAGTAAAAATCTTGGCGCTTTCGGTGACGGTGGTGCAGTATCGTGCAACTCCGAAGAAAAATACGAAAGTCTCAAAATGCTTCGCAATTATGGTCAATCCAAGCGTTATTATCACGATGAATTTGGCGTAAACAGCCGTCTTGATGAAATGCAAGCAGCCATTCTTTCAGCACAGCTTCCCTATGTAAAAGAATGGAACGACAAGCGTCGTAAGCTGGCAGCGCTCTACACCAAGCTTTTAAAAGACGTGGTCGAAACTCCGGTTGAAGCCAAAGACAATTTCCATGTTTATCATTTATATGTAATTCAAACTGATAAACGCGAAGAATTGAGAGAATGGCTTGAAACGCAAGCCTCTATTCAAGCGCTTATCCACTATCCGATTCCAGCTCATTTGCAAAAGGCGTATCAACACCTGGGCAATAAGCGCGGTTTCTTGCCCAAGACAGAATATATGGCCGATCGCATTTTGAGCTTGCCGATGCATCAAGGCTTGACCGAAGACGATGTCGAATATGTCTGCCACAAAATCAAAGAGTTCATTGGAAGCAAAACTGGGAGTAAAGTGTAATGCCTACTGCGACACAGCTAACGCCTGTACGTCCGACTAGCAGACAGACGATTGAGAATTTCGTCAAACTCGATTCGGTCTCGCTCATCATTCCCGCTTACAACGACCAGGACACCATCGGTCGCTTGCTTCGCGATTCTGGCGACTTGCTCTCCAAAATCACTAACAGCTACGAAATTATCGTATGCAACGATGGCAGCAAAGACGCCACTCTTGATCGCATCAAAGAAGAAGCTCTACTAAATCCCAACATCACAGTTATCGATCACAAAACCAACAAAGGTTTTGGTAAAACCATAAGAGAACTCTATATGGCTGGAAACAAAGAGTTTATCTTCTCCCTGCCTGGCGACTACCAATACGCACCACGCGAAATCCTGAAAATGGCTCAAGGTCTCAAAGATCATGATTTCGTTATCGGATGGCGCATTGAGCGCAACGATCCACCAAGAAGAAAAATGCAATCAGCAATCTACAACTTGATGCTGCGCATTTTCTACGGCAACAAAAACAAAGACGTAAACTCAATCAAGCTCTTCAGAAAAGATGTGATGGATTGCATCAAACTGCAATCATACTCGCCTTTCGTTGATGCTGAGCTTTGCATCCGCGCTCAGCGTGCCGGTTTTAAACTAATCGAGATTCCAATCGAACACTTGCCTCGTTTAACCCAAGGCGCTTCGGGCGGCAAATTCTCAGTTATCTGGGAAACATTCTCTGACTTAGTTGGAATGAGATCTGGTTTCTAATTCTCGTCTTAAGCGAAAAATTGCACTGACTGTCTCAGTTATAGTAGGCATTTTGCTTGGACTATACATCGAATTGTGCGTGGTTTTTTTCTTTGTGGGATATGGAAGATATGAGGCTAATCTTATTCACCAAATTCCAGGTCCACAACAGGATTTAGCTAAGGCTGCTCAAATAAACAGAGAAATCAACAATGACGTTTTGAAAGTAGTGCCAATTTACTTTCCGCCCTTTGTTTTCCTTTCTGTTAGTGCGTCTTTGTTTTTGACCAAGAAAATTTTAAATCGATTTTCTTCGAAAGAAGATTGATATCTCCTTTGAAGCGGGGTTGTCAATCATAAGCATTTCTTCCCGTAATGCTTATGATCAAAACAAATACTCTAAATGTACTTTGGAAGTCAAAAATTCAAGTCAGATTAACCAACAAGCACTTCTAAAAACGCGCCGGTACACGCTTCTATGGTATCTGTTATGTCGCCTGCGCTATGAGCAAGCGAGATGCAGGCAGCATCAGTGCTAGAGGGCGGAAAGTAAATGCCGCGACTTAAAAGTGCATGAAAGAATTTGGCATAGGCGTCTGCATCTATTGAGCGGGCGTCACCAAATTTGGTGATGGGATGTTCGCAAAAAGAAAGTGAAAACATTGAGCCCACGTTTTGAATTTGAACTGGTGCAGTGGTTCCTGTTTTTGCATGGATTTCTTGCAATGCACTTTTCAGTCCACCAAATAACCAATTGGCTTTTTCTTCGATAGAGCCGTAAACGCCTGTAAGCATCAGTTTCTTCAGTGTGGCTACACCGCCTGCCATCGACATTGGATTGCCAGAAAACGTCCCTGCTTGATAGACCTTTCCAATTGGCATTAAGTGGTCCATTATATCGGCACTGCCACCATAGGCACCAATCGGCATTCCACCGCCAAGCGCTTTGCCTAGACATGTGATATCTGGGCGGACACCGTAATACTCTTGGGCGCCACCAAGTGAGATTCTAAATCCTGTGAGCACTTCGTCGAATATTAGAAGAGCACCGTACTTGCGACAAAGTTCTTTCAGTCCTTGTAAGAAGCCGTCGTTTGGTATTACGACGCCCATCGAGCCTGTTACTGGTTCAAGAATGACGCAGGCAATTTTACCTGGATTTTCAAGAAAGGCTTTTTCGACTGTATCTAAGTTATTGAAAGTAGCGTGAATTGTTTTGTTGCGTACATCTTCTGGAATGCCATCTGAATGGCTTGCAAGTGTTGCATCATTGTGACCGTGGTAGCAGCCTTCAAACATCAAGACTAAGTCGCGCTTAGTAACGCCGCGTGCTAGTCGAATACTCGACATCACAGCTTCTGTGCCAGAGTTTACGAAGCGCATTTTCTGCATCGAGGGAAGACATTGCTTAACTAGTTCGGCTAGTTCGATTTCTAGCTCGTGCGGGGCACCAAACAGGAAACCTTTCTTCATTGTTTCGTATACCGCAGCCA
Organism: uncultured Candidatus Obscuribacterales bacterium; assembly: GCA_964606665.1. Taxonomy (GTDB): domain Bacteria; phylum Cyanobacteriota; class Vampirovibrionia; order Obscuribacterales; family Obscuribacteraceae; genus Aved-18. Next base: position 151,804 of record CAZSHS010000004.1, read on the forward strand.
CACACTCAGGCGCTGCATGACCAAGTATAGATGGACCCCAGGCGCCAACGTAATCTATATATGTGTTGCCGTCTACGTCTAGAATTTTAGAGCCAGTACCGCGACAAAAGAAAAGAGTATGTCCGCCCACTTCTTGAAACGAGCGAAAGGGGCTATTGACGCCGCCTGGTATCAGTTTTTCTAACTTTTGCGAATACTGCCTTGAAAGCGGTGCCTGGATCATAATTTTTTGACTATAACTCTATTTTGGTATCTATTTTGTATTCGCCTTTTTTCAATCGTTTTGCTTGCAAGACGTAAGAATTGACGCTGCCACCACTTGTGGTTACAAGCAGATTATTGCCTTTATTTATTTTGATTACGTCAGGCGAATTGTTTACTACTCTTATGTGTACTGGATCGTTTGTACCTTGCACCTGTATAGTCAGCTTGTCCAGACTTCCTTTTTTTTCATCGGTAGACACTTTGGATGTTATGTATTCAAAGCGCGATGCATTGCTTCTAAGTCCTGAATTTTGCACAGAAACTGTGTGAGGACCTGCAACCAGATTATTTGGAATCATGAGATGCAATTGAACGGGAGATGCCGCGATTACTTGTGCTTCGAACTGATTGTCTATAAGAATGTGATTTTCAGCCGACATTCCTTCGAAATCGTGTCCATTGATAATAAGCTGCTTGTTCGATGAAACTAGCGGCGAGACTCTATCTATACTTGGAGCTTGTCCATCAACAGCCGACATTAATGGTTGCAAAATATCGACGACATCTGGAGTTAGCTCTGGTCTTGCAGAAAGCGAGATGTGAAGCGTTCTTCCTGGAGTTGCATCTTCTGGCACCAGAAAGTTAGCTTGACCTTTTGAATCGGTGGTGATGGTGGCACCATTGAAACTCAGCTCGACTGATGGTTCGGGTTTTGAATCTTTATCTACTACAGAAACAGTTACCATTTTGCCGGCGATGGCACGCTCTGGAGAAACAAGATTGGCTTCAAGGCTTGGTTGTCTAATTGTTGAGTTAGCGGCAGGATTGTCCCATACTCGACCAGAATTTACTGGTGGCAAATTGATACTTGCAAGTGAAGTCTTATCAGTCGATTCTGATTTTTCAGATTTCTCGGACTTTTCAGTTTTGACTGGTTTTTCAGCCACTACAGTTTTTTCGGTCTTTTCTATTTTCTCGGTCTTTTCTGTTTTCTCAGATTTTTCTGATTTGTTCTCTGCAACTTTTTCTTTTTCTTCTGAGTCTTTTGGATCTTTCGACTCTTTCGACTCTTCCGATTTCTCCGCGACTTCAGTCTCTTCTTTTTCTTTTGACTCTTGAGCCTTGGCTTTTTTGTCGGCTTCAGCATCTGCTAATGCCAGTTTTTCTTCAGCTTCTTTTTGTTCCTGCTCAATTTTAGCCTGCGCAAGGGCTGCAAGCTCTTCTTCGTGCTTATTGTAGGAAGCAAGCTCTACTTGGTATTGCTTGATTCGTTTGGTGTTAACCGAATCAAGAATTGCTAGAGGCTTTTTTTTTACAGGCTCTGCCCCCTTGCTTTCTACTTCTTTGGATTCAGATTTCTCTTCTTCGCCTGAAGTTTCTTCTTTGGGCAGGCAGGCTGATTCAACTTTGACCGATGCGACTTCGCCTTTCCAGAAATTTACTTCTGATTGGCTTTGAATATCGAAGCCACTTTGTACAGGTGATTTGCCCGTGAGCACTACAATGAATTCGCCAACTTTGGAGCCATTGTCTACTGTCTTGTCGCTTTCACCAGCTATGGTGACAGTGAAAAGACCTTTCACTCGTTTGCCCCATACACATGCAACAGATCCTGTGAGTTTGTCTGAAACTTTGACTTCACCTGATGCCCAGGCTTCTGTTTGCATTGATTTTTTGTTGTCTGAGCCTTTGGCTAGGATTCGATCATTTGGAAGATCTTCATTTGAAATGGCTTTGTCCAAAATGAGTCGTGCCTGCTCCACAACCGCTTTTTCATCGGCAGTGGTGAGTCCCATCTCTTCGCCTGCTTGAGGCAATGATTTAGTGATGTCTTTTAAAATGCTTATAAGAGCTGCGTCTGGTGTGAACTTGGGTGCGTCTTCTTTAGTTTGTTTTTCTTCTTTAGTTGCTTTGGCGACGGGCTTTTCTTCAACAACTTTTTCTTCTTTGGTTTCTGTTTTTACAGTCTCAGTTTTTTCAATTTTCTTTTCTTCTTTTGGTTTGCCACCAAAGAAGCCACCCTTCTTCTCCGCTTTTTCAGTCTTTTCAGTTTTTTCTGATTTCTCGACTTTTTTATCGTCTTTCTTGTCGCCTTTCTTTTCGACCTTTTTATCGTCTTTCTTTTCAGATTTTTCTGATTTTTCTGACTTCTCGGACTTCTCGGACTTTTCGGACTTTTCGTCTTTCTTGTCTGTTTCTTCCTTCTCTTCTTTCGACTTGGTGAAAGGCAAGCGAGCTAATTGAATTCTCGGCTCCTCTTTGGTGGCAGAGAGCTTGTGTGTTTTAGCTTCAACAGGAAGTGTCTGCGCCGTTAAAACTTGTCCTACAAAAGTAAGGGCTGCCAGCGAGCTAGTTAAAATCGATTTCATCTGAGTCCTCAATTAATCCCTTACGGAATTTTACCTAATTGGCATGCAATACGGAATCAGTTATTAGCCATGCACCACGGATTTTTTCTACTGTATATGTTGCCTTGTAGTCTTTTTCGACGTCAGTAAGTATTTTCATTGTTTTTGCGCTGAATTTTTTCTGACGCTCTTGAATACTGATGTCTATCTCGTATTTGGTTTCGGGCACTATTGCTCTGAAATCAGTCATCTTGAGTGAGCGTGGTTCGAACTCATAATACATGTCGTGGTCTAAAAGCCACTTTATCGCCTGGCTCTGGTTTGCAAGCGCCTTACCGCCCAGTATTCTAGTTAGGTTTTGAGTTTGTCTACTTTTCACAACCGAGCGGCGAATGTTTTGCCAGCCAACCACTAAATTTTCGAAATCTTGTCTAAGCTTTTCTTCTTTGCTTTTGGTCGCAGGAGGGGTGCGCTCAGGGGTGGTTCTAACTGGAGTTGCAGAAGTTGGAGAAGTTGTCTGAATGGAGAATTTGCTCGAATTTGGATTGATCGAAGCAGTCTGAGTTGTCTTTGGTGTTCTTGTGTAAGTTGTGCCGTTTGGAGTTGTTTTTACTTGAGTTTCAGGATTGTCTGGCACTGAGGGTGATGTGTTTTCTAGGCCTGGTTCGGTTTTAGCGGGCGTTTGATTCCAGCTAGGATTTGTTTGATCAGGTGGTGTGATTCCGCTTGTGGTGGCAATTGTATTTTCAACTGTAATTGCTTTTGTGACAGTCATTGAAAATCCGGGAGTTTCAGAAGCGCTTTTAGCTAGCGCGATTTGATAGGGACCCGCACCAATATTTACTGCTTCTTGATTTATTTTTTCGAATTCTCTTTCTATAGAATTATTGATGGTGGCAATATCGCCCGATTTTGCTCCAAGTGATTCGAGTAAAAAATCGAGTGCCACTTGCACGCGCATTTTGTCATCAAACTTGCCTGTATTCTTACTCAAGTCAAGTTGGGCCGATGTAATTGAATCATCAGTTGCAGCAATGGTGAGTTTGTTTTCGAATCTGTCTTTTAAAACGTCTTTGTTGTCGGTGTCTTCAAATGGACCGATTTGAGGCCAGCTACCCAGATTAACGAATTCGCTCGCTTTTAATTTGCTAACCGAGAATGAATCGGGTGAAGATATAATTGGTGTGGCAGCCGAACTAGTGCTTGGAGCAGCGTCCGGAGTTGTACTAGGGCTAGCAACTGGACTTGTGTGATTGTCTTTCCAGACGTCGTCCATCGAGCCTTCTTTTTCTTGGGCGCAGACTTGGACTTGTAATTGTGTGCCACCAAAGGCGATGCAGGATATAAGTGAGAATAGGATAATTTTTTGGTTCATTTTTAGAAGCGATAAATATTAGTCAGCTCTGTGGCCTAGCGCTTCCAGCGCAAGATTGCCGACTGTATATTCTACCGCGTCTGGGACTTTAAGTTCGCCAAAAGCCAGTCTTTGAGTATTAGATAGATTAATCAAATATGCCATCGACAAGATTTCGGAAGTCAAGTGAAGTAGGGTCGGTTCGATGGAACCCGTCAATAGAACGACGTTTGCAGGGTTGCCATCTAAAGCGATTGATATTTTTTTACCCGATTTCTTCAATAAGAAAGTTTTGATTCCGGGCTTTGTCTCGTCGATTTCATTGGCTAAGCTAGCTAGAAGTGTTAGATTGATTTCATCACTCCAGTGCCCGGCATTAACGATTAAGACGCCGTCAAGACAGCGATCGAAGAAATGTTCGTCTAGTAAATTGCTTTGACCTGTGGCGGTAATAATAATGGGACAGATTGGAGCCAAATCAATTAAGCTCGAAACAGAAAAACGATCGTAATGAGCTAAAAGCGCTCTAACTGGATCAATTTCGGCAACCACCACATTGGCACCTTCCAGAGAAAGATATCTGGCAGTGCCGGCACCAACATATCCGTAGCCTGCTACACCTATTGTTTGATTTTGCCAGGTTTTGCCAATGAGCGAATTTAGGGCCTCAACCATACCTTCGCCCACGCCATGAAAATTTTCGATGCGAGATTTTATGATCCCATCATTCAAGTTTATAACAGGAAACGGTATGGCTTTAAGCTTGCGCAAACGAGTGATGCCGCTTGTAGTTATTTCGCAAGCACCACTCAAGTTTTCTCCAAATTTGTGAAGCGATTCTTTTTGCAGATATGTGGAAATTAAATCCAGTCCGGTATCTGAGATGACGTGACACGATTTGGATAAGACTTCTTCTTTGGCTCCGCTTCCCTTGTAGATGGTGGCACCTTGAGTTTGCATATACTCTATGGCTATGTCTTCTGATGTGCTTGGGTTGCATTCGCTCATATATAGCTTGGCACCAGCGGTGAGAAGTACATTGGCTGCAACTGCTGTAATAGAAGTTAAATGACAATTCCAGCCAATTGTTTTGCCTGCCATATTGCTATTCTTTATAAGATGAGCTTGCAAAAGCTCCATTATGGGAAACTTTTCTCTTGCAAGAGTAAATACTTTAGAGTTTTCAAACTCTTGCTTTATCGTTTTGTTTTTCATTGCTTTCGCCTAAAATGGAAAGTCCGGCTTTGCGCAGGAGTGATACTGCAAGTGGTGCAGAAAGTCCGATCACGTTTGTGAAACACCCATCTATTCGCTCTACAAGAGCCGAGCCTATGCCTTGAAGCGCGTAAGCTCCAGCTTTGTCCATAGGCTCTTTGGAGTCTACATAAGACTCGATTTCGGTTTGAGTCAAATGGCGAAAATAAACTTTGGATTTGGCCAGGTCGCTAAACTCTTCAATTTTATTATTTTCCAAATCGCACGCAATCACACAAACACCAGTGAAAACATCGTGCGGTTGTCCATTTAATTGTTGCAAAATTTCAATGGCGTGCGCTCTGTCGTCGGGTTTGCCTACCATTCGTCCATTTAAAACTACAGTTGTATCAGCCCCAATAATGACTAATTTCTTGACTGTACTATCGAGAGTACCATTGTTTTTGATGATATCGAGGGTGGTGCGAGCTTTTTCTATTGCTAGTTGTAAAACTCCAGTATCTGCTGGCATATCATCGGGCAGTGTTTCGTCGATATCGGCAGGAACTGTCAAAAAATCCAGTCCCATATTTTGCATGATTTCTTTGCGTCTGGGAGACATTGAGGCGAGTATGATTTGAGTCGACATCTTATTTGAACTTTAACTCCAAAACTTGAATTCGTTTGTTTCCTTTGTCAGCTACAAATAGAAGGTTATTCTGATTGTCAATGCATAAGTCGCTGGGACCGCAAAATTGATCTTTTTCTTTACCAAGCGAGCCGTAGGTGCAAAGCCAATTTCCCGATGATCCAAATACTTGAATTCGATGATTGAGTGAGTCTAAAACAAATATGCGATCCATTCGGTCGACTGCCACCGCTTTGGGCAAGTTGAACATGCCAGACGATTTTCCTTTTTCGCCGAATGAACGAATGAACATGCCGGTTTTATTAAAGATGGATATTCGACTGGTACCATAATCTGAGGCAATTATTCTATTTTGTTTGTCGCAAGTAAGTCCGGCAGGCAATTGAAACTGACCTGGTTCGCGCCCTTTGGCACCGATTGTTCTTACCCATAGTCCCATTTCTGACTGAAACACCTGCAAACAACCATTATTTTGATCGCTAGCATATAGCAAGCCTGTGGTGTCGAGGGCGATGCCTTGCAGACCGCCTTCTTTGCCTTGGATATTTTTGAAGTCTTTTATAAAGTTTCCCTGATTATTGAAGACTCTTATAAAATGATCGCTTGAGTCACAAACGTAAATTCGTCCCCGCTCGTCTATCACTATGCCGCTTGGTTTGGAAAGACGACCGCCGTTGGTTTTTGATTGGGGAACGCGTGGATCTGCTTTTAGGTTCAAAACCCAGCGCCCGTCGTTATTGTAAGCATAAGCTTCGCGTCTGGCTGCATCAGAGATAACCAAGCGTCCAGAGCGATATGCCACCGCATTTGGTTCTTCAAAGGGACTGCGACTATCGCCAAAATGCGATATTGTTTTGAGCCACGCAATAGGAGTGTAGTCTATTAAATTGAAAAAGGGTACGCCGCCACCATGACTCACTTCAGTAGCGTCTTGTGGCTTTGAATTAGGCGAACTGACAATAGCACCTGAGCTAGAATTAGAAACATTGCCACTAACCGCCACAATGTCTGAGCATGAAGTGACCGCTTCTGCTTTGGCGCGCTCTGCATCGAGTGCTTTTTGTCTCGATTCTCCCGAGTCAAAAGCCGATATATCAATCGGCTTTTCCACATTGTGCTCAACCCATGTATTTAGGTCTTCTAGAGAGCTACCTAAGTCACCGCAAATTTTTTCAGCGCATACTTGAAAGTCGCGCAAAAATTCTTTGGCGGCACGATAACGATCTTTTGGTTTTTTGCGTAAAGCTTTTGAGACAACTGCTGCAAGCTCTTCGGGTATCAGTGAATTTAGTTTATCCAGTGGTACTTCTTCTGAAGACATGATTTTAACTATTGTCTGAGCGATACCTTCGCCTGTGAAAGGTAGCTTGCCAGAAAGCGCTTCATATGTGACTACGGCTAAAGAAAAAATATCTGCTCGGTGATCCACGTTTTTGGCATTTTGCAATTGTTCTGGTGAGACGTAAGCAAGGGTGCCTAACATGACACCAGTTTTGGTGAGATGTGTTGCTTCAAAGTCGGCTGCGCGCGCGATACCAAAGTCGGTTATCTTCACCGTGCCGTCGCGCAATAGAAATATGTTGTCTGGCTTTACGTCTCGATGCACCACATTCATGGCGTGAGCAAAAGAAAGTCCTTCTGTCACTTGTCTCAAGATTGGCCAGAATTCTTCAATTGAATAAGGCTTTGAGCGCTTAAGTAAATCATCACGCAAACTGCGACCATCCAAGTATTCCATCACATAAAAATAGTCACCAGGATTTTGTGATACTTCGAGTACTTTGACAATGTTTTGGTGATTGAGCCTGAGGGCAGTTTGAGACTCGCGTATAAAGCGATCTTTGAATTCATCATGTTTTTGAGGGTCTACCGATTCAAGCAATAGCTGCTTGATCGCAATTATATTTCCTTGGCGTTTGTCTTGGGCTTTGTAGACAATGCCCATACCGCCTCTCCCAAGCTCTGAGAGAATTTTGAAATTATCGTACTTGCCTACCATGAACTGAACTTATTCCATTAAGAAGACAAGTTCGGTTTTGCCAAGGGTGAGCAAGTCGCCCGCGTTTATTTGCTGTCTTTCGCGCAGCAATTCGCCGTTCAACATGGTGCCATTGGTAGAGCCGAGATCTTCAATCCAGTAACCACCTTGCATTTGCAAAACCCAGGCGTGATTACGCGATATATAATGATCGTTTGTGATTGGAATATGATTCGTCTGGTCGCGTCCGATTTTGCTCACCGACTGCACCAGCGAAAATCTTTGGTTGGTTAGCCTGTTAAATAGAATTGCGCGCCTGTTGGTCGCTTGCGCTTGACCAGACTGCATGCCGTGACCGCTACCCATTTGAGCACTGGCTGAGGGATTGTGCGCGTCCTGACCACATACGGTACAAACTCCGTTTGAAGTTAGGTTTCCACCGCAACGACTGCAAAGACCACTGTCCATTAGCTTTGACTCTCGCGGAATTAGCTGCTGCCGTTGTTGGAACCGTCGCTGTATTTTATGACTACGACCGTGACATTGTCCGGTGCGCCGCCATCAATCGTTTGTTTGACTAATTCATCGCAAACGCCATCTGGATCTTTCTTGTCGTCGGCAATTTCGCCGATTTCTTCATCGCGAAGAACGGTAGGAAGACCATCAGAGCAAAGAATGACCCAATCTTTGGGTTTGAGTTCGACTAGTGTGTGTTCGATTTCGACTCGCTCTTCATGACCAAGGCAGCGAGTAATCAAGTTCTTGTAGGGATTTATTCTGGCTTGCTCTTCGGTTAATCGACCGGCGCGAACCATTTCTTGAACCACTGAGTGGTCGTTGGTCAAAAGTTTGTGTTTACCCTCGCGGCATAGATAAGCTCGTGAGTCGCCAACGTGAGCTATTTGGAGCACACTATTATCAGACTGAAAGGCTACGACAACCGTCGTGCCCATTCCGCGAACCGATGCGTCTTCTTCGGCTTCGGACCATACTCGTGAGTTGGCATGAGCAACGGCTGACTCCAGCCATTTCTTGATTTCGTCTTCAGTAAAATTAGTAAGTGGTGAGTCTTGCCACAGTTTTTCGATGGCTTCAACAGCCAATTTGCTCGCTCTAGAGCCACCAACTGCGCCACCCATACCGTCGGCGACTGCAAATACGCGCTGGTCCGGGCTCATCCAGTAATTGTCTTCGTTACGTTGTCGCTGACAACCTGCATCAGTTCGGGCCGCTGCTTGCCATTTCAGCATTCTATCTCTCTCCCCACCCTCGTCGATTATTTGCCACGCACGCCGTTTTCTTACTTGCTTTACAACGTCGCCTGTACATCTTGTGCAATCTTACTAGATTGGCGGTGTTAGCGACTTGTTGATTTTACGAGGTTTACTAATACTTTTGCCACCATATATACATTTCCAATCAAAAAAAGAGGAGCAAATTCTTTAGTTTCAGGAATCAAAGTGGCAGTTGCATAAAAACCTGCAAAAACGATAAACCAGACCGAATCGGTAAGGTAGACCATTTTACTTCGCTTTTGGGCCTTGACTTCGTTTTCGAGCCTTGTCAGTTCCTCTTTCAATTGTCTTATTTCTTTTTCTTCTCTTGATTCGACAAGAGACTGAGAAATCTCAGCTACTGAATCCAGTTCAACTTCAGCATTCTGATTCGGGCTCAAAGCTTGCAAATTGGTCTGTGAAGATTTTGCAATGCTTGACTGAGAAATAAGAGCAGGTTTATCGGATTTGGACTTGGTCAAGTGTCCAAAGAAACGATTCCAGACCCCGCGAATCAGATTTGTATATTCGCCCTGGACCAGTTTCATCGCTTCTTGTGCCTGTTCTGGACTGCTCATCAAGAGGCGTTTGAGGGACGGCTTAGCCGCTTCTACAAAGGAAAAATTGGGATCGAGGGTCCTTGCTATACCTTCAAGCGACGAACCTGCTCGAAGCAAGTAGGCAAGTGTTGGAGGAAGGGTTATGGCGCGGGCGTCTGCAATTTCGTCTATTTCAGATTCTAGATGAGTGAAGTCAAGGTCCCTAATCGATTTGCCCTGGTAGTAAGCAAGAAAAGGCTCGAGCGTTTTTTTAATTGATTCTGAATTGGCGTTTTCTTTTATGACGCCAATGGTCCGCATGTGTTTGACCAGAGAGACCACGTCTTCTTTTATTACGGCAATGACGCAACCAAAAATGGCACGACGCTGCTCTTCGGAGATTTCACTGATCATGCCAAAATCGTAAAGTACGATGTTGCCGCGCTCATCCACAGCCATATTTCCCGAGTGGGGGTCGGCGTGGAAAAATCCATGTAGCAAAACCTGTTCCATGAAAGCATTAATCAAACTGTTACCGATATGAACCAGGTCAAGACCTGTGTCTTTAAGCTGTTCTATCTGATCAACTTTGATCCCAGGAATATATTCAAGCGTCAAGACTCGCCGTCCAGTGTACTTCCAGAATACACGAGGAATGCGAATGTCCATGTGCTCTTTGAGCATATGCCTTATGCGGTCTGCGTTTTTGCCTTCCTGTAAATAATCCAGCTCTTCAAATAAAGTTTTACCAAACTCATCAGACAGGCTGAGCCAGGCATCCCAATCGCCGGTCGGGCGAATGACCGAACCTATGCGCGTGACAAAGCGCATGTAGCCTAAGTCCTGATAAAACCTGGTAGCAAGATGGGGTCTTTGAACTTTTACTGCGACTGGGTGTCCGTCTAAAAGCCAAGCTCGATGCACTTGTCCAATGCTTGCCGAAGCTATGGGTGTTTCTTCGAAGCGCGAAAAAATAACTTCGGGCAAAGCGCCTAAATCAGCTTCAATAGTCTCTCTTACTTGCTCAATTGGAATGGGTGGCACTCGGTCTTGTAATAAGACCAGCTCTTCGGCTAGTTCTTCAGAGAGTATGTCGCGGCGTACTGATAAAAACTGACCTAGCTTGATAAAGGTGGGACCTAGCTCTACCAGCGTTTGACGGATGCGCGAAGCTTTGCGCTCACGTCTTTTCTGAGCAGTGATGACCTTCTTTTGCACATATGTTTCTGAAAAGGATTCAGCAGCAAAACTAGCCAGGGTGCGGGCAATCTTCCAGAAGCGTTCGTCTTTTACAACTTCGTTGGGATGGATGCAATCGTCTGCGATTCGAGTGTCATATACCAATTTGCCGCCCGACAAGTTGTGCTTTGGGCGTGGTTCATTTGCTCTTGTGACAGTGCTTTCGACAAGCTCCTTGATGGCAAGTGTTCGCGAGCTTCGTTTTCGCCCGCTTCCAGACGTGCTTGCATCCCTAGACTTTCGTTTCTTAGCTTCAGTCACATCTATATAATAATGAGTTTTTTAAAAGTGATCTTAAACTGAGACTTTAGTTTGTTTGAGTTCAGAGATTTCAGCTCGCAAAGTTGCAATTTCGGCTCTAAGCTCGTTTATCTCGGTGGCATCACCGAGGGCACCTAGAGAAAAATCAGCTACTTGACGACGAATTTTTTCTTTCACTTGACCTTCAAGAATTTCGGAACGATTCCAAATGTTCTGAGAGACTTCACTTACAGTCTCTTTCAATTTCTCTTTGACGTCTGAAACCCGGTCTGTGCCTGATGATTTGTATTCAGTGGCTTTTGCAGTTAGTGCATCCACACAGTCTTCCAAGCGTTCGCGACCGACTTCAAAAGTCGCTTTAGCTAGAAACAAAAGTTTTATGAGGGGCCGAATCACAGAGAGAACCTCCAAGTTACATGGCTGCCAATAAGGACAAAAGTTAGGGAAAATTATACACTAGACTTATATGAATGATGCAGATGTGTTACATCTGGTCAACATGGCTTGTATAGCACGCAGTAAAAATTTGTAGGAAACAAGATGAAGACAGAATCAAAGAAGTCTCACGAAACTAAGGTGGAGACTGTTCCTGACCTCAAATTGGGCAAAAAGAGACTAGAAAAAGTGACACTAATTTTTGTGCCATTGCATCTTGGTGGACCCCATCGCGGAGTGAGTATGGGGCCTGCAGCTATGAAAGTGGCTGAGGTTGCCGAGAAAATCGAGCGGCTTGGTTTTACTGTCAGAAACGAAGTGGAAGTGAACGTTCCTAATTCTGTTTGCTGGGCAGAACATGGCTCGGCTCCAAAGTGCGTTCCCGAAATTACCGAAGTCTCGCTAAAAGTGGCAGAAGCTGTTGAAGAAGCGATGTCTAATGGTTCTATTCCAATCACCATCGGTGGTGACCACTCTCTTGCTATCGGTAGTATTGCCGGTGTGTCAAGCTATTATCGTAAACAGAAAGAAAACTTTGGTCTGGTTTGGTTTGACGCTCATGGGGATATCAACACTCCTGATACCAGTAGTAGTGGCAATGTACATGGCATGCCCTTAGCCGTTTCGCTTGGATATGGCGACAAAGGAATGGTTAACCTGCTTGGCTTCTCGCCTAAAGTGCAGCCTAATCGTTCAGTTCTAATAGGCATTAGAGATCTTGATCCTCCAGAGCGGGAGATGATCGATCGCTCTGGAATTACTCCCTACACAATTCGAGATATAGACCATTTGGGATTGAGTAAGGTTACGGATCTGGCTATAAATTCGCTTGGCTCCGACATCGCTGGATTTCACTTGTCATTCGATATCGATGTTATCGATCCAGATGTAGCCCCCGGTGTGAGCACTGCAGCTCCCGGCGGACTAAACTATAGAGAAAGCTTGCAGGCACTCACTTTGCTTGCCGAGTCACGGATGTTGCGCTCGATAGATATTGTCGAGTTGAATCCGGCAAATGATATTCGCAACAAAACGGCGGAACTTGCAACAGATCTGATTCTTGCCAGTTTGGGTCGTCGCATACTCTAATTTAATTGGTTCTGTTTTTATGGGTCTTTGAAATGTTGTCAAAAACTGTTCCTTGTATTGTCGCTTTCATTTTTGCTTTTTGCGCTCAGCCAGTATTTGCCGATGATGCCGATATAAGCAGTGCTGTTCAGAAAGAAAAGGTAGTGGCAAGTGCTCAAGACTTGCTCAAAAATATAAAGCTCCGCTCCGACGTTGTCACCGGATTTAGAAGTACTGGCTTTTCCAAAAATGAAGAATATGAAAAGCTGAGACAAGACCTAAAACAAGTCTTAGACCAGCGTAACTCCTGGGGCGACTCGCTTAATTTACCCAAACTAGATTTTAGTGCTGAAGAAAAAAGAATCGCTGCTCAGGAATTGCAAAATTCACTAAAAGATTTCACAAATTCGCGCGTTGATGAAAGATTGGCATCGGAAGGGCTTATAGACACACTTTCGCCCGCAGGTTATAGCGAGGCTAAAAACGCTTGTGATGCGCTCATACTTAAGCGTGTTCGGCGCGAAATAGAAGACAAGATGTCATCCTACAAAATTGAGGTTGATAAATCTCTCAAAGACCAGGTCAAACAGGGCTCTCGCAAATTGGTGCGAGATTATGTTCTGCGCTTGAATATTAAACAAGGCGGACAGCTAGTTATAAATCTAGATTCGGAAAATGCGCTGAGCTGGAGTCCAGCCAAGCTCAAAGCAATGTCTGGCAAAAAAGATACTTTGCAAAATAGAATGCTAAAAGCAGCTAAACGAGTAGAAATGCGCACAGCGCAAGTTAACGCACTTATGCCTACATCCAAGCGTGCTGAAATCGAAGATGCATTAGAGCGCGGACGTGGAGCCATTCTGTCCACTAAGGCTATTCGTATAGAATTAAACAAAGCGGGTGCCGGTTCTTTCAAAAACTATCTCGATGGTACCTGTGCTCAACTCAGTTCGGCTATGAGCTCGGCTAAATTCAGGCTGCTAAATGATACGCCATCTGGAAAAGCCGATTTGAAATATACGCTTGTGCTGCTTGCTTCAATGGAAGCAGACGTAAATAACGTGCTTAAAAAATATGGTATCGAGCCCACCATCCAAGTTGAAGAAGATGCAAGTTCGGTAGTGGTGTCAAATGTGGGTGGAAATATAGCCTTCTATTATGATGACCAGTTGCTTGTTGCCAAGCAAGTATTGCGAAGCCATGGCGGCGTGTTTGAAATACGCGCTGTTGCCAAAGACGATGTGCAACGCAAAATGGCCACTCTTTCAGGTGGTGATATTAAGTGGATTGCTAAAAATCTGTCGCACTATCACTATGAAGAAGTGGACCCCGAATCAAAAGCCAAGCGCAAAGACGTAGAGTATTCACTCAAATCCGAAAAGTTTTTCTGGGTGCCTCAGCAAAATACCTGGGAGCAATCGCTCACTCATATTCAGTGGACGAATGCCAATATCAAAACTCAGGGCTCAGAAAATAATGCGATCAGATTGACTGTGTCACAGCCGGGTATTCCGGTCCGCTTCTCGGTGCGAGGACAGAGTTCTTGGGATGCGCGCGTGAGTGAAGAGTCATCGGGCGATAGTCGTACTGTGGTCGATCCGCCTTTCTGTGATGGTTATATCGAATTCAGTTTCAATAAGCCCAAGAAATAAATCTATAAGGTGAGCTAAAAATAGGCTTGCTTGCGAATTAATCTACCAAGCTATTGGCGCGCTATTTAGCGTATATATTTTGAGTTGAAAATAAGACCGGTTTAATAAGTCGGGTTGCCAATCGTCACTTATAATTCGCTTGGATACTAAGCGGTGTTTGTCTTTTGGCTCCAGTAACACTTCCAGAAAATAGAGTTCAAAATCAAGAAATTCAAGTTGATCAAGAAGATCTGGAACTTGATGAATTTCAAGAATCAGAATCAAGATCAAATTTCAACGAACTGAAAATTTCTGCTCAGATCTTGGGCTATCACGCCTTGAAATTTATATTGCCGGCGGTGGTTGTGATATTCACGCTTGCATGCGGCATCACACTTAGCGTCTGGGCTTTGAATCAATTGAATAAATTGCCTATTCAAGCATTTCCCGCTACAGGAGGTGCAAACAATCAAAATGTCCAGAGTCAATCTGACTTGAACAACAAAGACAAGCTCAAATATTCAGCACCATCTGCGGTGCATGCACCTGTTTTGAAGAAAGTTCGAAAGGCAAAAACTCAAGCTAAAGCTCAGACTAAAAGATACCCACAAAGACACTCGAACTACCAGGACCCCTGGGCCGATTATTATTACGATGCTCCAAGTCATCCGCGCGGTGGAGAAATCATTCATTCAGACGGAATGGTGACAGAGTATCGCTGGGCTAAAAAGCACTAGTTGAGAAAATCAAGACAAACTCAATTTGTTTAGCGCTTCGGTAAGACGCTTATAAAGTGGAGCGAGCCACAAAGGTTGTTCTGTCATTTTGATTTTGCAATTTGTTTGAGCCAAATTGCAGGGAGCTAAAATGACATCCACATTTTCTCTGCCAACATCACTTACAAGCACATAGATTTCTTCGATAGAATCGTCGCCCATGGCTAAACATCCAACAGATGCATTGCTTCCATGAATCATGATGTCGCCACCAAGTTTGGTGCGCTTTTCATTCTCGGCATGTTCTTTGTCTTCTTTGTTTGGATAATTCACTCGCAAAGAAAGATGATAAAGCGAATTGGGATTAAAAGAATCAATTTTGTAGAAGCCCTCAGGCACCTGCCAGTCGCCCTGTTTTAGTTTGGGACCGGCTTGGCCACTGGCTGCCAAAATATTGTAAGTATGTAAAAGTTTGGCCGAGCTTAGGTCTCTTTCATCCTCTTTGTCGACTGCATAAATACGCAGTTCTTTTTCTTCTTTAAGCCCAACTAAGTATAGATGTTTAGGTGGATATGAAATATTCTTTTTTAGGCAGAAAGACTTGAGGACCGCCTCCACTTTCGGTTTGTATTTTGCTATCGCTTGATCGTGAGAGATTTTATGTTTTGCCAAAACAACCTTTTTCATAAGAAAAGCAGACCCACATAAAACCAGAATCGCAGTTGCCAAACTAATGTAAATCTTTGTCCACATGCCAATATGTTACTATAAAAAGTCATGACAAACACTTTGAGCCTGCAAGACAAATTCGCGCCAAACAGCATCTGCTACGGCTGCGGTCCATCCAACAAAGACGGACTGCAAATTAAAAGCTTTCCCAAAGAGGGCGACGAAGGCGTGCTTTTATGTCGCTTTGAATCGGACCCCAAGTATCAAGCCTTCCCTGGCATGCTCTATGGCGGTCTGATTGCTTGTTTGCTTGACTGTCATTTGAATTGGACAGCCGCCTGGCATTTGAAAAATCAAAACAAATTAGAGCAGCCACCCTGCACAGTCACAGCTTCTATTTCAGTAAAGTATCTTCGTCCCACACCATTCGATCAACCCCTGGAACTTGTTGCTCGGGTGGTCGAAGCCAAAGAAGACCGTGCCACCATATCTGGTGAATTATCTGCTGGCGGTAAAGTTTGCGCTACTGCTGAGGGTCTTTTTGTCGCTGTAAAACCAGGTCACCCAGCTTATCACCGCTGGTAAATTTAAGTATGCCAACTAACGAACTGAAAGTAGAGATTACTCCTTTCAGCGCCTGGATGATTGGAGTTGGATGTCTTATAGGCTCGATGGCATGGCTTATTCATCCATCGATGCTTGCACGAGGTGGTGTGATAGCCACGCTTGTAGCCTGGATTTTAGCTGCAATTGTCACTTTGCCCCTTGCTTTGATTTTAATGGAATTGTCTTCTATGTTTCCTGCGGCCGGCGGGCCGTATGTTTATAAATATTATGCGCTCAAGAGATTAATTGGTGACAAAGGCGAGTTGCTTGGATTTTTGAGCGGCTGGCTTTTTTGGATCGCAAACACAGTGGGTCTTGCCTGTATCGCAAACGGAGTGTGCAATCTGGCTTCACTGCTCGTTTTTGGTGGAGCCCAACTTTGTCCTTTGTGGTTTGGACCGCTTGTAATTTTGTTTTTCTTTGGCTTAATTACCGTTTTCAATTTTCTGCCT
Source organism: uncultured Candidatus Obscuribacterales bacterium (assembly GCA_964606665.1). Taxonomy (GTDB): domain Bacteria; phylum Cyanobacteriota; class Vampirovibrionia; order Obscuribacterales; family Obscuribacteraceae; genus Aved-18. The sequence continues at coordinate 168,418 of CAZSHS010000004.1, forward strand.
GCAGGTAAAGCTTCCAAACTAAATGACGTTTTCACTATCATAAAATTATTAATGGCTTTGTGTTTTACGCTTTTAGTAGTGACGAGAGCCACTAATCCAATTGAGAATTTCATGTCGAATGCCCGTTTAGATTTGCTTGCGCCGCATTTATTTGCCAAGCAATTGGCGTCAATCTCGATGCTTGCACTTGCTGGATACTCTTTTATAGAAGCGACCGGATGTGTTTCATTTGAAACTAAAGATGCAAGGCATGCTGTCCCACGAGCTTTGTTTTTGACCCTGATTACTGCCACCATTATTTATATTGCTATGGCTTTATCGATCTCCTCTGCAGGTCCCTTGAGCTTGTCGAGCGATAGTGCCACCATGCTCGTGACTGGTACTAATCTGGAGGCAAATTGTCCTGGTATCACTTCTTATTTATGTGGAAGTTTGGCTGGACAATTTTTTGTCTGGTTAGTAATTTTATCAATTTTTGCTTGTGGCTTTGCTGCTGTGATGGGGCTTGCAAGAGTAAGCTATTCGATGGCTTTGACTAATCTGTTTCCCAGTCAATTCGCCAAACTAGATCCTGAAACTGGCGTACCTAGATTTGCGCTCAATTTTCAACTGGTGTGTTTGCTTGCAATCGCTTTAACTGCAAACTTGCTTACAAAGACCGGCCTGATTGCTGATGCGTACACTTTTTTAGTAGAAACATTTGGATTTATGTATGCTTTTGTGGCAATCTTTTATGGCATTTGCATTGTTAGTTTGAGATATACAGATCCCGATATGACACGCCCTTTTAGAATAGGCAAAAACGGCAACTGGTTAGTTATTCTTCTAGCTGTGATTGTAATTGTAATCTGGGGTTACTCTGCTCTATATACAATAAGCTGGAAGAATCAAATTGCTGGTTTAATAGCCTGGCTTGCTGGAATTCCAGTTTTTAAATATTATCGGCGAGGGGAGGCGAAATAGTATGAACCCATTTCAAATTATTGCCACCTTGCGAAAATTCGGCAATTATCTGGCTGGTTTATTTCCTTTTCTGGCTCATGTTGTGGATTGGCTAACAAAGCCACTGAAAGCTTTTGTCGAACAGCCCAAAGTGGCGCCATACTGGCAGAAAATTACTCAAAATAAAATCATTCAATCTATCTGGAATGTGGTCTCACGTTTTTACTGGCGCGACTATTCTAAAGATAGACTTGATTTAAGCGAAGCGCCGCCTGAAAGTTTAGCCGTGATGCTGCCGGTCTTTCGCTTGTGTGTTTTACTTTGTTTGCTTGTGCCAATTTCTCAATTGCATTTTGGTGCTTATGTGCCCATTGAGGCAGTGTCTGGTGCCACCGAGAATGCGGCTGTCTGGGTAATAGTTACCTGGATGGTGGCACTTGCTGCTGGTTGGTCCTCTATTCTTTCGGGAAGCGCATTTTCAAACAGGTTCGCCTATGCTGCTTTAGCTTGTAGTGCTGTGTACATGCTCAGTATTTGTATCGTGACGAGCGAGAAATCCTATTGGAACTGGACTTTAACTGCTGCAATTTTGTTTGGTTATTTTATTAACGAATACCAGGTCAAGCGTGACAACGCCAAAGACTGGATTGTAAGTATAATTTGCGCTCTTGCAATTGGATGCATCACTGGTATCCAGCTTACTTGTACTACTCCTCTAAAAGCGCTACTTGCGCCCTTATTGCCTTCTGTTTCTTATCAGCAAGTTGGCGTTTTAATTGGATGTGTGATTGGCTCGATCATAGCTCTTGCTATTTGTTTTACGGCAAAAAAAGTGAAGGACACTTTTGTTGATGTGGGCACTTTAATGACCATCAACTTTTGTTCTATAGGCACATTTTTTATTGCTGCAACCCTGCGTGGAGACTTATCCCAGCTTGGCTCTCAGATGTTTTCGTCTTTGAAACTATTTAACGGTTACTTATGGCCCGTCTGGTATTTTCTGGGCGTGGGCATTGTATTTAAACTTATCGGCTCAAGCAAAGTGGTATCAAATTCAATTAAGAATTTAATTGGTCCCAAATTGCTTACACCTGTTTTGCTCATAATACTTACATGTTTGTGTCTTATATTTGGCAGTGAGCCTGTAGTGCGAATGCTTGGCTCGGAGCCAAGTATGGCTTCAAGTATTTTGGGTCCGGTATTTTTTCCTATTTATTTACAGGCTGCTCCATATATCTGGCGCGAGCCACTTACTACCATAACTGTGCACTGGTTTTCCTGGGTGCTTTTGTTTGATGTTGTGGTCGTATTTATTCTATTGGTAATAAGAAGACTGAATAATGATTCGATGGCACGATTGTTTTATCTCAATTGTCTTTCGGCGCTATTAATTTGGGAATATGTTTTTCAGCTTGCTTCTTTTACTCGCACACCTAAACACTCTATCTTTGCGCTGCTTATTTTTTCGCTCTGGCTCTTGTGGTTAATGCACACTGTGGGCTGGTCGATGAGCCTCAAGTCGTCGCCGCTTTGGCCTGCTATTGGTCGTCTACCTATTTATGGTGGCATCATGACTTTTTGTTTTCTTGAAATTTTTGCACGCTCTGCACTCAAAGATTTCAATGTTACAAATGAGCTTTTTCTTGCTCTCTTCCGCGGCGTCATAGATATAGGTCTTCCGTATTTCTTTTATCTATACGCACTTGCGCGATTAGGGCAATTGCCTCTGCATTTGAGTGCATTGTTTGCTTCGTTTTGTCTTGGTGCAATATTTAGTTTTCCAATAAATGTGCTTGATAAATTTGCTGCTGCAGGTTCTTTTGAAGGATTAAAAAGAATTGCCCAAGAACAATATCAATTATTTGCTGCTAAAGGTTCTATAAATTTAGACCTAGAGCTGCCTGAATGGTGGCTAATATTGCGAGCAGTTTTATTTGTTTGTGTACTTACTGCTCTTGCCTTTTTAGCTCATCGCAAAAATGAGAATGCAAATGAGCGTCATAGTGCCAAAGTCTTTTCATTGGTAGCATTTGCTAGTGGAATGGCGTCATTTTCCAGATCTTTTGTTGATTTGCCAATTCCTATGAACTGGCATGTATTCATTGGTCCTACCAGGCAAGATTTATTTTTTAGTGCCGGGCTTGTTTATTTTTATTTTGCACTCTGGCTTCCTGCCTTGATTTTGGGACTGGGACTGTTATCTGACAAACTGCGCAAACCAAGGTTTTTTGTAGTTTTGATGGCAATTGCAGCAGCATTTAATTTTGGTATTTCGTATTTTTATCAAAATCACGAATCTCTGCTTAGAGCATCAGGACTGATTTATTCAGGCATTGTAATTTTGCTTTCTATTTTTGTTTTGCTTGTATCTTATTGTATTTCTGAAATGGCAACCTTCAAAGAAGCTATACAAAAGCCAAAAGGACAACCTCTTTTATCTGAGCGGTCTGTGTATACCCTTTTGACTGTAATAATTCTGGCATTGTCGGGACTGGCTATTTATCAGCTTTCAAGCATAACTTCAACCAAGCGTGATTTTGCTGTATTTAAACATCCTGTTCAAATTCCAAGCAATTGGAAAGAAGTTCCAAGCAATGATCCTCGCTCTGTAATGATGACGTTTAAAGATAGTCAGGGTTTACAATCAAATGTTTTAATGGGAACGCTTGATTCTCACCCAGAAGGTACGCGAGCCTTGCTCAAAAATTTACTTGTCAAAGCGAGCGCAAATCTTACTAATCTGCAACTGCTAAAACTGGACAACTGGAATCGCATGTATCCAGACGCGCTCGTTTGTTTTTATACATTTGAAAAAACAGCGCCCGGAACTAGCATTGTACAAACCATGGAAGGGCTGACCATTCTGGTTCCAATGCCTGGTAATGTGACTGAGTATTACACTCTGATTACAAGCCCAATCGACATGGAACGCCTGCAGTGGCGTCTTTGCATGGTTGTAGAATCTCTGCCTAACCGTATGGGAAAAATTCCCAGCCTCATCTAAGAATTTTCGTTTGAAGAGTTAGAGTTCATTTGCGAGTTCTTATCGTCTTGGTGAAAATTACTATTTTGTCCACCTTTTTTTCTAGACTGCAAACCTTTGACCTCTTCAAATATTTTCTTAGCGATGTCGCTACGTCCATGGTTTATAAAGAAGCTAGCCAGCCATTCAAGCTCTTTTATAGGTTGTGAATTAGATTTATCTTTTGAGTCCATAATCTAACTATTCCAATCAACTGATTACCGATTCTTTTCAGCCGTTTTGTTTATAGCAAATAGTTCAGGAACGATGCCGTTATTTCGAGGCTTTATGCCGATCAGTCACGACTTTTTACCTTAGACGCTACAAATGAACTAGCTATGAACCGCTAGCTCTATAAGTATGAGGAGAGTTGTAAAATGGCAGACAAAAGAAAAGCACAAAATCAAAAACTAATAATTGAATGTTTAGGGAAAACTGTTGCCGCCCGCCGCAAACGGCTTGGTATGTCGCAAGAAGAGCTTGCTGAAGAGTCAGGTGTTGATCGAGCTTTTATAAGTAAGATTGAACGTGGCAGACGAAATCCCAGCTTTGCTTTAATCTCGCATATATCGCATGGTCTACACATGCGTTTTTCGCGTCTGGTTGCAAATTGCGAAGAATGTGCCAAAGCGCGCAAGACTAGCTAAATGAGCGATATTCCTAGTGCAAGTATGCGCGTCAAGGTGTTCGTTTAGTCTGAAATTTGTTCGGGGTTTAGTCTGCCTATAACGCCAATAAAAATACGTTTTGAAACGCCTGCTGGGTCAGCGTTTTGAAGTCGGAGTGTGAGAAATTGTGTGCAAATTTACTATTAGATGGAAGTGTTTTTTTGTTTGGCACTGAAAACTATGCGCCTGTCAGCAGGTATTAAAAACTGACGGTTTTTCTTACGGAGTCGTTTTGAAAGCCAGTTACAGTAAGACTTTTCGAGCGTGAAAAAATCGGCGTTATAGGCAGCTCAAAGTCCACTTGAAGATCGCGCAAAAATTCTAAATCTCAATCTTCAATTTTGGCATTTCTTTTGTGACGCGCACTTCGCCAGTAGATGTCTTCTCACGCACCAATAATTTCTGAGCGATATGGTCCATCACATTTTCGATGCGGACATAACCTACTATTCGGCGCGTTTCTAAATCTTCAACTACTGGTACCACTTTAAATCCATGCTCGCGCATAGTCATTATGGCAAGAGCGGCAGTGTCTGAAACTGTGATGGCAATTGGATTTTGCACCATGATATCTTTGGCGGTGATATTCATCTCCGCACCCTCAGGTAATGCTGCTGCAACTTCGATCGAACGCAATAAATCTGAGCGCGTAATCATTCCAATTAAGCGACCGTCGTCATCGGTCACAGGCAAAAAGTCCAGTCGACTCACATTCAATTTATGAATGGCATCAACAACGTGATAATTAGCGCTTAACGGCGATTCTGGCAGAGGCTGAATCAAAGCTTTGAGTGGAACGAGTTCTAACACTTCTCGCACTTCGTGCAGACTTTTCCAAATGTTAGTGCGGCGATTTATTGCTTTTACGACTGCATCTTTCAAGGGACTAAGAGCGCTTGAAATTTGAGTGAATACATTTGATCCCATTACTGTTACTTCAAGATCTGTGCGTGCGCGCACTGTGGCAGAACGCGGGCGATTATCGAGCAATGCGCCTTCGCCAAAGAAGTCGCCTGGTCCAAGCACTGCAATTAAATCTTCGCCTTCGCCATTAATTTTTTTGCGACCAACTTCAGCTTCGCCTCGTTCAATCACATAAAATTCAGTACCGGCATCGCCTTCTTCAATTACAGCATCGCCTGCTGAATAAAACGCTCGCCAGATTCTTTTAGATCTATCTGCTTTCAAATGAGCAAGAGTTCGGGGAAATATTAGATCACAACCCCATTCAAGTCCCACTTTCACTATTTGAAAAACAGAGGGCAGTTTCATTAAATAAACGCCGCGCCAGATAAACCAAGCAATAAAGCCTGACAGTCGCACTCCCATGATGTCTGCCACGGCATCATAGCCACCAATTGCGCACATTGAGCCCATCATTTTGTAGTGAAAAGGCTTGGTTGGCTTATTTTCTAAATTGGCTATTATATTTTCGGCAACTTGTTTTGCCTGGCGTTCTGCAAATTGAGCGACTGTGGGACAAATTTTGCCATCAAGTGCATTTATAACGGCGGCGCAATCGCCTATTGCCCAGACATTTGCATAGCCTGGTACAGACATATCTGGATTTGTGCAGATGCGTCCGCGCTCTTTTTTGACATTCAATTTTTGAATCATCGCAAGTGGACTTGTGCCGATAGTGCAGACAATGGTGGCACCATGCACGTAGCGTTTGTCTTTGAGCGTTATACCAAGTGGCGTAGCGCGGCTTGCCATCGCATTTAATAGTATACGCACACCAGCTTTGCTCATTCGATCTTGAGCGAATGCTCGCAGAGAAGCATCTAGTTCGGGCAGAATCTGATCGCGCGAATGCACGATGGTAACTGAAATATCTTCCTCTTCTATATGACTGAAAAATTTGCGACTGCGACGAACGAGGTCGTTTATTTCACCAGCAACTTCAACACCTGAAAATCCGGCACCCACGATTACAAAAGACAAATGCCATTTTTTCTGGGCCGGATCGTCACAAACTTCGGCCTTTTCCATTTGCTCCATAATGTGAGCTTGCAGTGCAAGTGCGTCTCCCACTGTTTTAAATGAAAAGGCGTGGTCGTTCATGCCGGGAATAGCAGAAAGATCGACTTTGTTTCCAGCCGCAATCACTAGATAGTCAAAGCTCATTTTGCGTCTTGTTTCGTCGTAAGCTTCGTACTCGATGCATTTAGAATCTAAATCTATAGATAGGACGCATTCTGTTCGGCACCAGACTCCTTTGAGCATTTGGCGCAGTGGGGCTGAAACGTCTTTAGGCTGCAATGTTCCACCTGCCACGCCTGCTAGAAGCGGGTGGAAAACCATGTGATTTTCCTGGTTGAACAAAACAATTTCAAATTGAGTTTGAGGCAGCGCCTGACGCAGCTTGCGGGCGCATTTAACGCCGGCAAATCCGCCACCGATGATTAAAATTCTGGGGCTAGCCATAGTTTTTGAATTGTAGCCGATTTAATCGATAAATCTAGAAAATTCTACTGACTCAAGGCTGTAAAGCGCCTTTTCAAGCATCGTAATTGAGGCGGCGTGCTACGACCAATCATGTGGAGCGAAATTGAGTATTTTTCCGGGAGGTTTAAGATGACATCATTTCTAATCAGGTTAGTTTTGTTGGCACTTGCCTTTCATTTCATTTTGCCGATGATTGGTGGAATTGATGTTCGTGGCGGATTTATGACTTCTATCGGACTTGCGCTTGTATTCAGTATTTTGGGTGTTGTCGTGACTTGGGTGGCAACTGCCATTACTGCAGTAGTAGCTGTCAGCACGCTTGGCCTCGGTTTATTGATACTAATTCCACTTTGGATTTTAGGATTCTGGTTGTTGCCAGCTTACACTCTTCTTTTAACGTCGAGTGTGATGCCTGCCGCATTGAGCGTATCTGGATGGTGGCCTGCCATTTGGGGCGGGTTGATTACACTTGTAATTGGTGTAGCAACGGACGGCTCTGAACGTTATCGCAAACAACCCGCATAAACAACCAGTTTCAAATAAGGTTCTCCCTCCCAGGAGAGGAAGGCTGCATTCGAGAAGTTCCTCATAGCTTCAGGGTGCAGCCCCTTAATTTATAAGATAAGTGATGAACTAACTTGCCCGATCTAGTGTGCGGGGCAGTTTTATTGGGAAAGTGGTGCCCTCTCCAGATTTGCTCTTGCAATTTATTAGGCCAGAATGTGCTTCAATAATTTGTCGACAGACATATAAGCCAAGTCCGGTACCAAGTGGAAAGTCTTTCACTTTGCCAGTGTGATAAAAGCGTTGGAAGAGAAACTTTTGAGCCTCATCGGAGATTCCCATGCCGTTATCGGCCACTGTAATGAGGGCGTGTTCTTCTTCTGTTTGCACGCCGACTCTCACTTTTCCACCATCTTGTGTGAATTTGATTGAGTTTCCAATTATATTAAATAGCACGCGCTTGATTGCCTGGACATCGCCTTTCACTTTGATTGTTTCGTCCAGAATAGCGCTTTCGAGTTCAAGATTTTTGAGTGCAGCAAGTGGAATTAAATCGCAAGTAGATTTTTTCACCAGGTATCCAAGATCGACTTCTTCATATTCAAATTGAGGTGCGTTTACGTCATAGCGATAAATTTCAAGCAAGTTCATAAGCAACTGCATGACCGATTCGTTGCTACGCTTGAGCACAGCAGTTACTTCTTGCAAACGTGGATCGATTTCGCCAAAGTACTTTTCTAAAATGTATTGATAAAGTCTGTCTGTGGAAATAAGTGGATTTTTTAAATCATGCACAAGTGTCGCCATGAAATCATCGCGCTGTTGAATAAGCCGCGAGCGCTCAATTGCATATCTTATTGAGCGCGAAAGAGAACGTCCATCAAGCTCACCTTTTTCCAAATAATCTTGCGCGCCTTCTTGCAGCGCTTGAATGGCTACTGTCTCATCATCATTGCCGGTAAGTATTATTAGTGGATGAAGAGGAGTGAGTCTGTGTATGCGTCTGAATGTTTCTACGCCTGAGCTATCAGGAAGAGTGAGGTCGCACAAAATTACATCGAAAGGTTTAGTGATTAAATGATCTATGCCTTCTGCAACACTGGTTGCACGCGTGAGAGTGAACTTAAATGGCGCTTTGTGGCGCAGTAAAGATGTGATGGCATGGCAAAACATGTCGTCATCTTCGATTAGTAAGATACAGAGCTCTTGTGAAGCTTTCATTTAAATTTCCAATTAAAAACATTCTGGAGGAAGTCCAGAATTGGGCAAAAAAACTTCTTAAATACACCCGAGGAGCTATTTCAATTTAACCCTATGTATCAATTTTATACAAGGTGCTTGACACGCAAAAACGCCAATCAATAGGCCTTTAGTTAAGGTAGCTTTTTAGCTCCAGTGCGTTTGGATTTTTCTTCAGTTTTTTAATTGCAGCAAGCTCCATCTTGCGTATTCGCTCGCGACTGACTTTGAAAGACCGTGCAATTTCTTCAAGAGTGGCCGGCTTAGAGCCATCTAGCCCGAATCGACGAACAAGAACTTCTTGTTCACGTTCGTTTAATTCAAGTAGCACTTTCCTTAAATCACTCATCAATAGGACCTGGGCAGTGGTCGTATCAGGATTTTTACCACAAGGATCTGCAAGCATGTCTGAAATGGTCGTATCCTGACTATCCTTTACTGGTGCATCTAACGATGTCATCGATGCGTTGGCAGCCGCCATAGCGTGTTCAATTTTGTCTATTGAGATAAGGGTGTCTCGCGAGATTTCATCCAGGCTTGGTGCGCGACCAAGTTTAATCCACAACTGATTTATGGACTTGCGCAACTTGCTGTATGTCTCGGTGATATGTACCGGAATGCGGATGATGCGCGCCTTGTCAGCAATAGCACGCATAATTGCCTGGCGAATCCACCAGGTTGCATAAGTGGAAAATCGACAGCCCTGACCAGAGTCGAATTTTTCTACAGCCCGCATGAGTCCTAGACTTCCTTCTTGAATTAAATCAAGAAAAGTAAGTCCGCGTCCGCGATATTTTTTTGCTACGCTCACGACCAATCGCAAATTGCACTGGATGAGACGCCGCCTGGCGATTTGATCTCCCTGCAATACGGCGTGTGCAAGATCGACTTCTTCTTTAGCTGAAAGTAGTCGGTGACGTCCGATGTCCTTTAAATATTTGCGCAAAATATCGGATTCATCATCAACTATTGCAAAATTGCGTGTGCCGACAAAAGGCGATGCTTCCTCGTTTTCTTGTGAGGAAGTCGATTCTTCGAACAAACTTGGGTCTACGACAGAAAATACTGCCGCGTCAATACGCTCTTCTTTTTTCATTGCCCAAAACCAACCAATACCTATAACTATCATTCCCAAGAGCTTGTGTAACTTGGCGCTTAATGAAGATTCGTAATGGCTAGTATCAAGTGCGGTGACTAAATTACTTATTTAAAAGTGTGGTTACTTCTACAAGGCGCTTGGAGATGCGCTCTACCTCTGCCATTTGCTTTTGGTCTCTTAAATTGCCATC
>CAZSHS010000005.1:0-15691 GCA_964606665.1 uncultured Candidatus Obscuribacterales bacterium
CAAAATCTAGACGAGTATGTAGGTATTGCGATGCGATTTGGCGCATGGTTTTTAGGCAGCGCCGAGACTGATACTACCCCCTATAAATCATTTGATGTTAAATCAGTAAAAATAGAAGCAATAAGTGAATTGAGCACCCCTCAATTACTTTCAAGCGCGCTACCGCTGCCTCAAGATCCAGTGAATGAAGTCGTCCACAAAGACGACCAACCAGCCACTCTTATAGACGGTGATGAATTTGGTACGACACCAGTTATAGTTACAGTACTGCCCGGTGCGGTAGATGTATTTGTTCCGCTGAGCACTACAGTTTGAAAGTTAAATTTTAGTTTTTAAATAATTTTTGTAGTATTGATTCAAGACCCATTTAAAGGGTCTGATTCTGAATCTATGAAATCCAAATGCCTTCATTTCTTTGTAGGCGTCTTTGAAAGTCCAGCCGTCACGCGCGATTCGATAGATGCCGATTAATAAACCGGTTCTATCTGAGCCATGAAAGCAATGGACAAAAACGTTTCTATTTTCAAGATGGTCCAAAATCTTGAAAAACTCTTCAACGTGTTTTGCTCGCGGAACAGTCGTGTAGTTAAGTGGCATCGCATAAAACTTGAGACCAACGCGTTTGCAAGCGGCTTCCTCCCACTCACGCATAGAATCTCTGAATCGAAATGAGATTACTGCTCGAATACCAAAATCGTACAACTCTTGCAATTGGCGCTCATCTGGCTGTCCACCGCGATAGAGCCAGTCGTTGACCTGGTGAAAATTACGCACCGTAGGTAGTGACAATCGAGCCTCCATTAGGTCTTAGCCCCTATCCCCATATTATCTTTTCTTCTATATAGCGCAAAATACTCGATTTCGCTGTGTGCCAGGAATCTGGTAATTGACTCAAAATTAATCTGAGCTAGTGGCTGTAACATTCGGGAAAAGTTTTTTCCAAGGTTTTTTCTGACTCTTCTATGTCGGCAATAAATAGATGTTTGGCGTGGATTTTTCTGAACATTTCATAACAGCCCCAAGCATTTATAAAATCGCTTTGTCCAAAGAAATTGTCACCCAAATCTTTGTAGGCACCAGTAATATAGGGATTCTTGCTCAATGCTTTAACAAATTCAGGCGAGGCATCTTGACCTAATTGTTCCTCAATATCTGCTTTAAAAATCTCGATTAAATACCCTTTTTCAAGTTTGCTTTGATCTATAGAGCTGAGTTCTTTCAAGGCTTCGTGCGCTTTTGCTTCTGATTCGGGCACGATATTTTGAGCGATTTTAATTACAATCGGATCTTTTTTAGCAACATCAAGAATAACTTTATTTTCTGCAATTGCCTGATCGCTTGTGGTCAAGCCGTATTCCATCATGGTCAAGAATGCGTCGACTGGCTTCTTTTCGTCAATCAGTTTTTTAGACTTTTCAAAAATGGCTTCTTTAGTTGGAAGCGCAGGCAAGGTCTGTGGCTCTATCACTACTTTTTGCAGAGAATAAATAGGCGAGTTTTTGTTGAAGACTCTCTGAAAGTCGCTTGGAATTTTGGGCTCTTCAGCATTTTCATTCTTCGATTTCAATTTAAGAGTGGTGATAAGACCATCTTCGCCATTAAGATCGTTTATGACCATTGAAATTACATATTTTTTTCGAGCCAAAATTTCGGTCCGCACATAGGGATGAAGCCTGTAAGAAAAGATATAAACCTTTTCCATCATGCGCTCATAGTCACGAGGAAAAGCATCGCCAAACTCGACAACAACATAAGATTTATCATCATAAGTAAACTCAATCTTGTTACCGGTCTCGGTCACTTTGATGCCTGGGTTCAATGGAGTTTTAGGTCGCCTCAATCCAGCAAACGACGCTGCGGCAAAATCGTCTTTTTTTGAGCCAAGCATAGCTGCTTGCATTGCCACAAGTGAATGGAGCGAATATTGCAAGTATTGTTTTTCGCCAACTTCTGGTCCCATCAAATCGGCCTGTTTATTGGCGATATCAATAAGAGTATTTCTGCCTCGCTTCGAATTTATAATGGCGTCTTTTCCAAGAAGCAAGACGTTTTCGCAAGTCTCAGTTTTACCTTTGGTGGCAAGATCCATATCATATTTTAGTTCAAGCGCTGCAAATGCTGGTGCAACGCAAGCTTCAAGCAAGAGCAGGCTAAAGCAAATTGACGTAACTACTATTTTAGGATACTTCAAAATTAAGACGCTGCTTGTCCTTTACTAGAGCCATTTTTGCATCGCGCATAATGGTTTCGGGATTTAAATCGTCCATATTGAAATTGGCGCATCCAATTGAGACTGTCACCTTGGGTGGTGTCACGCCATTAAACTGAGGCAGTACAATTTCATCAATCGAGCGTCGCACTTTTTCACCCAGAATATTTGTGCCTGCTAGATCTGTGTTGGGCAGTACCACTGCAAATTGATCGCCTCCATAGCGAGCAGTCAAGTCGCTTGCCCGAGTTATCGTTGTAAGACGCTCGGAAACTTTTTTAATGACGTAGTCACCTGCTTCAAAACCAAATTTTTCGTTTATTTTTGATAGTTGGTCAACGTCTATGATTGCAAGTCCTACAGGCAATCTTTGACGGAAAGAAAATTGCAATTGTTGCGACAAAAATCCGATAAAGAATTCGAGATTATAGAGTCCAGTTAATGCATCGGTTGAAGCTGCCATTACTTGTTGGTTGCGCATTTGTTCGTTCTCTAAACGCAAGCTTACAATTTGTTCTTGCATTGAAAGAACGTTTAACAAAGGCTGCAACTGAATTTGCATTTGACTCAAGAATTTGCGAGCGCTTGTGTCGATTGTTTTCTTCGTATAAAAACCGATGATGATAGCGCCGCTGTCTCCAGAAATAGGCAGAATCTCCATGTGCTTTAGTGGATTGCCACCTTTTTCAATGATATTCTCGGCGGTGCTCACACGCAAGTCGTTTACAAGATTCAAACGGCGCTTGACCAGGTCGTTTATGCCATTGAATGCAATAGATGACAACTCGCCTTTTACTTCAACCAAAGACCAAGATGTCTCACCACTACCAAATACAAAACCAAGCACGTCTGGCTCTATAAGCACACTTAGAAGCTCGAAAAACTTATGAGCGAATTCTTCTTTGTTGTGCACAAGACCAATCAGTGTTCGAGTTAGTCTGCTTGCCAGTCGCTCAATAATCAAAACGTCGACTACTTTTCCATAACTATCGGCATAATTTTCAGAAATGAAGCTTGCGCCTTGCAACAAAATATTTTTAGCCTTCTCCGACTGCCAGCCCACTTCTTCGGCTTTGGCGAGAACGCGAACAATAAGATGTTCAAGTGCGTCGTCCTCTTCAAGCAAAAATTCCATCGGAATAACATCGTCCGCCAAAGCCACTTTCATAGAAAAACTTTCTTGATTGGGTTCTTCGGTCTGGACTAAATAAACGGGCATCGACATAGTACGAACGTTTGACTTAATTAGGCTGCAAAGACGATAGCCGCTCATGTCTGGCAGCCAGGACGTAGTAATTATCGCGTCAGCGCCCGACGACGCCAACTCGTCGATAGCCGCAAAGCCGCTGTCGCACTGGATAATTGTTATATCCTTATTTTCGAACTCATCAGTTTTCGACCAGGGCGTGGCGTTCGGGTCAGAAACCAGAATTACTTTGACAGCTCCCATAACCTTCCTTAAAAATGTTTCGCCAAGCCGTGCTCACCACAGCCATAAGCATTTTACCTGATATTTAAAGGTGATAAAATTATGCCTTCAGATTTTAGGCAAAAGGCAGGTAAATTTGACTTTGGCAGACTCTCCAACTTCTACTTATACCGACACTCCTTTAGGTTTTGCGCTAAGTGAAGAACAGGCGCTCATCCAGGAATCAGTGCGCGAACTAGCTCAAAAAGAGTTCGCCCCCAAAGCGGCTGAAATAGACCGCAATCATCGGTTTCCTCGTGAAAACTGGGAGCTTTTAGGTGCCACTGACCTCACTGGTCTTTATTTCTCAGAGAAATATGGCGGGGCTGGTCTTGACCACGTTTGCTACGCAATCGCGGTGGAAGAACTAGCCAAGGCTTGTCCTACAACTTCTGTCCTCTATTCTGCCCATGTCTCACTAACCGCAGCACCAATTGACGTTTTCGGTACTGAAGAGCAAAAAGAAAAGTTTCTCGTACCCATGTGTAAAGGCGAAAAACTAGGTGCCTTTTGTTTATCCGAACCAAACTCTGGTTCAGATTCTGCTGCTGCAACTTGCATGGCAGAACTAAAGGGCGATCACTTTATTCTGAACGGGTCTAAAAACTGGATCACAAACGGTGTCGAAGCCGACATTTATCTTGTTATCGCTCAAACGGATAAGTCGCTTAAACATAAAGGTCTAGTTGCGCTGCTTGTAGAAAAGGGCAGCCCCGGCTTCACTTTTGGCAAATTGGAAGACAAGCTTGGCATCAGAGGCTCATCTACCTGCCAGACAATTTTTGAAGATACGCCAGTACCAGTGACAAACATGCTTGGCAAAGTAGGCGACGGATTCAAAGTGGCAATGGTAACTCTTGACGGTGGCAGAATCGGTATTGCTGCCCAAGCGGTCGGTATTGCCCAGGGCGCTCTAGACCATGCAGTCAAATATGCGCACGAGCGCACTGCATTCAATAAAAAGGTAATCGAGTTTCAGGCAATCAAACACATGATCGCTGACATGCAAACTCAAATTGACGCCGCCCGCCTCCTCACCTGGCATGCCTCAGTGGCGCAAGACAAAGGCATAAAATTCAGTCGTGAAGCGGCTCACGCCAAGCTTTACGCTGCTGAAGTAGCAATGTCAGCCACAGTGAAATGCGTGCAGATTTTTGGTGGATATGGGTATGTAACTGATTACCCGGCGGAACGCTACATGCGCGACGCCAAAATCACTGAGATTTACGAAGGCACCTCCGAAATCCAGCGGTTAGTAATAGCATCGAGCCTACTCAAGGGGACATAAATAAATGAATTGGACACCACCTCAAGGACCACCAGGCGGACAACCTCCAGGCGGACAACCCCCAGGCGGGCAACCTCCTTACGGGCAAGGTCCAAGACCAGGCGGTCCCCAACCCGGACAGCCAATGCCAGGTGGACAACCGGGACAAATGCCCCCGCAACAACAGGCCGCGCCAAAGGCTCAAAACTTTTATCAATTACTTCAAGTTGCTCGCGATGCTAACCCGACTATTATTCGATACGCTTATAGATTTCTTGCGGCAATGTATCACCCAGACAACACCGAGTCTGGCGATGCTGAAAAGTTTCGTATTATCACAGAAGCCTGGCGCACACTTTCTGACGAAGGCAAGCGTGCCGCTTACGATATGACGCTTGGAGCAGCCGAAGCACAAGCAGCTCCGATGCCCGGACAACAACAAGCTCAAGCGCCGCGTCAGGGACTTGCAAATTACAAAGTTCCCAAAGCTGGTATTTCTTGGAACGAAATCGAATTGCGTCTGGCAATTTTGAATTTGCTTCTGGAACAACGTCGTAAAAAGCCAAAATCGGGCGGAAGCTCCGCAAAAATGATGATGGACTGTCTCGACATTCACGACATGGCAGAAATCGAATATGCCATCTGGTATTTACGCGAAAAAGGTCTAATTGAAGCGGGCGAACGTGCTTTCCAAATTACAGTAACTGGAGTCGACTATATCATCGACACCCTGGCTAAACCAACATCGATGAGTGCCGGTGCCACTGAAGAAAAAATCGTTAGAAATACCAAACCAGGTCCCGATGGTGGCGTACCTGCGGTTATCTCATAAAATTATTGCGCAGACTTTTTTGGTGGCGTTGGCTCTGCTTTGCCATTGCACATTTGAATCTAGACTCGACGCCAAAGAAATTGTAAAAGCGATTGAAAATCCAGAGTTAAAATCGGCTATCGCTTTGTATGACGCGGGAAGAAACTGGGCTGCACTGCCCATTTTGCAGCGAGCCACAGATTCAACTCCAGAAGACTATCAATCGTGGCTTTATCTTGCTCGTGTTTATCAAAACATCGGCAAGCTCGACAAAGCTGTTGCATCTTATGACAAGTACTTTGCACTGGCTCCCAAAAGCGACGAGCGCGAAAAGTATCTTGCCTTAATGGACGTACTCAAATCGCAGTTAGCAAGCCAAAAGAAAGCGCTTGCTTCCAAAGCTCCGGGTGAATATTTAAGCCTAGTTACACCAAATGGTGTATTTAAATGGGCAAGTGAAAAAATGCCTATACCAGTCTATATTGGCTCAGGGAGCAAAGTACCAGGCTATTCGACTGACTTTGACGAAGCTTTTCGCTCTGCCTTAGATGAATGGGAAATGAAATCAAATAGTCTTGTCAGTTTTAAAATTGTCGACAGCCCAGACAAGTCCGACATGGATGTTACATGGACAGATAATCTGCATAGCAAAGCACTGTCTGCCGAAGCTGGAAACACCAGTATCATCTGTGGTGCCCAAGGTATTTTAAAAGCTCGCATGACTTTACTCACTATCGATCCGTTCGAGCGCGGGCGCGCTCGCGGCAAACGCCAATTGCGCAATATCTGCCTGCACGAAATTGGACATGCTCTTGGATTGAACGGACACTCAGGCTATCCCGAAGATATCATGCATTCCCAATTGATAGTACAGGACGGCGTCTCCCCGCGCGATTTAAATACTTTGAAAATGCTCTACGCTGAATCTGCAAAGCCCGAATAAATTTGCGTACTTGTTTCTGTATCTCTAAACGCAAAAGGCTCCGCTTTCTGCGGTCCGCGCTCCGCTTTCTGCGGTCTGCATTTATTTTCCTGTTTCCCGGGCCACGTGGCCCGGGAAACGGGAAAATAAAAAACACGTCTTGGATCTGTTGTTAGATTTCAAAGTGGAATCGACTAAATTAAGGATCGTCCATGCTCTCTAAATCGTATCGAGTCCACTGACGCGAGGCTAACAGATGTCTTTCGTCCACACGATGCTCGTGATTAAAGCCGTGATAGTGAGGATTCTCGACTCTTGGTTCTTCTTCCAAATAATTCTTGTTGCGTAACAAATTCAGAAAATTCTCCTGCTGACCATACGCGTAAATCATGTCGTGATGGTCATATACAAGAAACGTACCAGGGTCATCAGAAATGAAATAAATGTGATGACGACCATCATGCTCGAAGAAGTGACCATATTCGTCCAGAAATGCATCCATTTCTCTGCGCGAGAACGGTTCTTCACTCATATATCTTCCAACTTCAACTCCCACAATTGGCCGAATCAGCACATACATGACACTGAATGGTTCAGGCATAAGGCGCAGACATTCTTTTATGAGTTTGATGTATCCATCTTGAGTAGCAAAAACAACTCGAGGATAAGGAGTATCAATTGCGACCTGCTTGTAACAGTTTGGATGAAACTTATCAGAATGCATTCCGTTTGCAAACTTGGGATTTCTATCAGAATCAAGCGTAGACATCAGTGATATTCGACTACTTTCCTTTTCTTGCCGGAGGCGATATTCAGACCTTCGACAAAGAGTGAAAATGTAATTGCCGCATAGATGTAATTTTTATTGATGTGATGATCAATGCTTTCTGCAACGAGAAACACACCTATTAAAAGCAAGAAGCTAAGCGCAAGCATTTTTATAGTCGGATGATCGTGAATAAACTTGCTCACAGATTCAGCGAAGATCATCATGATTAAGACTGCAATGACTATAGCTACTATCATGACCCACAACTGGTTTGCCATGCCCACTGCGGTAATTACAGAATCTAGTGAAAAGACGAGATCTAAAAGCATTATTTGAAAGAGAGTGCCTGCAACCGAAGGATATTTTTTCTTTGAAGGATCAATTTCTTCCTCGCCTTCGATACGTCTGTGAATTTCTTTAGTCGCTTTTGCAATAAGAAATAAGCCGCCGACCAAAAGAAGAATATCTCGACCGGAAAATTCAGTTCCAAGCGTGAACAAAGGCTTAGTAAGTCCCATTACCCAGGCAAGCGAGGCAAGAAGCGCGATGCGCGAAACCATAGCTAGACCCAGTCCCACCAGACGTACCATTTTTTGTTTTTCTTCTGGAAGCTGCTCGGCAAGCAGAGCAATGAAAATGATATTGTCGATACCAAGCACGATTTCCATCGCGGTCAAGGTAAAGAGCGCTGCCCAAATTTCACCGTTTGAAAGCCATTCCATCGAATTTAAAACCGCCCTTTAGTTTTCGCAATCATACCCAGTGCCATCATTTGTATTATCTGAATCTTTATCGTCCCAGTTTAAGTTGAAACTCATACGATGCCATTTTGTAGTGCCATGTATCTTTATAGCCTCTCGGTGAGTTCTGGAGCCATAGCCTTTATTTGAATGCCAGGCATATGGTTCGAACTGAGAATGTTTTTGAGCTAATTCATTCATAAAAGCATCGCGATAGACTTTCGCTACAACAGAAGCAGCAGCAATTGATGCAGAGCGCGCATCGCCACCAATCACGGTGTGCTGTTTACCTTTGAACTTAGGAATTTTTTTGTTGCCATCAACCAAAACCACTGTGCTTGAAATATGAGGGTCCAGTTTTTTCAGAGCACGAAACATGGCAAGCAGACTTGCATTCAAGATATTCATGTTATCGATTTCGATGGGGCTACATTCACCTAGAGCATATCTTGCGTGTTCTTTTATGTGAGCACTAATTTCTTGACGAACAGATGCAGATAGTTTTTTCGAGTCGTCTAAGGCATGAAGTAAATTCCACACTTCGCAATCGTTGGAAAAATCGGTAAATTCGACAGCGCATGCAACAACTGGTCCAGCAAGGCATCCACGCCCTACTTCGTCTACACCAATCAAACGCATAGTGTCTAAACGCAATTGACCGCCCGCACCATATTTGATATCACGATCAAAATTGAGCAGGTCGTTAATTTTAGAGACTTTCGTCTTGCCAGGCATCTTGTGCTTCCGAATTGTCTTGATTTTCTTCGTTAGCCAACCGGTCGAAGGTTATTCTGCCCAGTCTGCCGTCTCTCAAATTAGCCAGAAATATCTGGGCGCCACGGGCCACGTCCGGCTTTCCTCCAGATATTACCAGATTTCGCGCCCTTGCAAACTCCGCAATTCCAGCTCTTGGGTCTAAAAGATCCTCACTTATTTTGGCCAATAAATTGGGATATATCTGGCGCAAATCTTCAAATGCCTTTTGTGCCACCACTTCGTAATCGTATTTAGCTTCGGGAACAAGATTAAACATAGCAAGACGCTCGTAAGTGAGCGGGTGAAAAGCAACCGGTGGCAGAATGCCTGGTGTATCGAGTAATTCGACTTGAGGATGAACCCGCACCCATTGCGTTCCGCGCGTGATACCAGGCTGGTTTCCGACGCGGGTGCTGCGTTTGCCGATCAGCCAATTAATCAGTGAGGATTTACCCACGTTTGGCAACCCAACGATGCAAACACGCACTGGGCGTGGACGAAAGCCTTTTAAGGCTAATTTCCTTTGAGCAGCCTCGCCCATGTGTACAAATTCTTTGATGATGCGCTTGGGATTATCGCCACCTTTAAGCGACACCATCAAACAACGCTCGTCTTTCAATACAGGTGATTGGTCGAAAAGCAGGCGCACACGATCTGCGTCTGCGATATCTTCTTTAGTGGAAATGAGCAAGTGGGGCTTATTGCCAAAAAGGCTGCGCGATTTTGGATGTCGAGTTGAGACCGGGATGCGAGAATCGAGCACTTCCACGACAATATCGACCCACTTGACCAGCTCAAGGAGATGCTGGAAAGCGGTACGAGGACCACCTTTTTTCATGCCGATTTATTTGGCAGCAGTTTCAGCAGGAGCAGCTTTGGAAGCTGATTCCTCTTTTCTGGCGCCCACTTTTTCTTTGATTCTGGTGGCTTTACCAGTGAGATTACGCAAGTAGTAGAGCTTGGCTCTGCGTACGGAACCTTTGCGCTGTACTTTGATTTTTTCAATACGAGGTGAGTGGAGCGGGAATACACGCTCGATGCCAATACCCTGAAAGACGCGACGAACAGTGATTGTCTCGCCAAGACCAGCGCCACGGTGTTTAATAACCAAGCCTTCGTAGCCTTGTGTACGCTCTTTGCCGCCTTCGATAATTTTGACGAAGACTTTGACTGTGTCGCCCACTTCAACTAGAGGCAGGTTGGTGTTCAATAAAGGTTTTTCGATTTCAGCGATAATCTTGCTCATAGTCTTCCAAGCTTGTGTTTGCTGCCCGGGCTCAATGCGCCGAGCATATTTGCGATATATGCACCGAGAAATTCTAACACGAAGTATAGCTGTCCGGTATATGGCGCCAGTCGGGCTTCAACAATGCTTCATATATGTGCATATTAGTCCTGCATGACCTGGGGATCCACTTGAAAAGCGCTCAACTCAGAAACAAAATCGTCAATAGAGCTAAATTTTCTATAAACTGAGGCAAATCGAACATAGGCTACGTCGTTCAATTTTTTGATGCGTTTCAAAGCAAGCTCACCCAAAAATGCAGCCTGCACTTCGCGCTTACCCTGAGCGGCAAGTTCCGATTCAAGCGAATCTACAAGGTCATCTATTTCGGCAGCGGACACATCTGTTTTAGCGCAGGCACGACTGACACCAGATAAAAGTTTTTCACGCTCGTATGGTTCGCGACCACCAGAGCGTTTAACCACAAGCATTTGCATGACTTCCACACGCTCGTAAGTGGTGAATCTTTTGCCGCAAGCTTCGCACTCGCGTCTGCGACGAATCGAATTCTCGCCCGTCAAGCGGGATTCAAGTACTCGGCTGTCATTTTTCGTGCAGAAAGGACAAATCATTTTTGTTGACTAATTCGAAGCAAGCACAAGTTGGGGCTTTGGCAAATTGACGCTAGTCATTACCGTTTTGGCAAATAGATCATACGGCTTAGCTTTGATTATACGTACTCGACAAATCTCTCCCACTTCTGGAGTTGGTTCAGATTCGCTTTTTGGCTCTTGAATATAGACTTGATTGTCTACGCCTGGTGCGTCCCATTGCGAGCGGGCGATATAGTGTTTGCGCTGCTCGTCAAAGCCTTCGATTAATACATCGATTTCTTGACCGACCATTGCTTCGTTTAACTCAGTCGAAATTTGGTGTTGAAGTTTCATCACCTGAGCACGACGAGATTTTTTGACTGACTCTTTGATTTGATCAGGCATGTTGCCACTTGGCACTTCGGTTTGTTTTGAATAAGCAAACACGCCAAGTCTATCGAATCTATGTTCTTTGACAAACTCGACTAAGTGCTCGAATTGCTCTTCTGTTTCGCCTGGAAAGCCGACTATAAGCGTTGTTCTAATTTTTACACCAGGCACTATTTCGCGAATCTTTTTCACCACACGCTCTGGGTTGAGCGGGCGCGCCATCGATTTTAGCACTGCGTTGTGTGAGTGCTGAAGCGGGATGTCGACATACTTAACCACTTTGGGAAGTTTTGCAATCGACTCTAAAATCTCAGTAGTAGCTTCAGTTGGATAAGCATACATCAGTCGAATCCATTCTAAGTCTTCAATACTATGCAGACGCTCTAGAAGCTGTGGCAGAGCCAGTTTTCCATAAAGATCAATGCCGTAATAGGTCGAGTCTTGCGAGACTAAAACTATTTCTTTGACACCAGCTTTAACTAAAATACGTGCTTCTTTTTCCAGACTATCAATCGAGCGAGAGCGAAACTTTCCGCGCAACATCGGGATAATGCAGAAAGAACAGCTATGGTCACAGCCTTCGCCAATCTTGAGATAAGCAGAAGCCCCCATACCTGTCATCACCCGTGGTAGCACTTCTTCTGAAGAATAATCGGGAACGTTTGGTGTTTCACTCACTTGCATCAAGCGAAGCGAGGAGTCATCGGCTACAGCTCGAATGACATTAACTATCTGATTGATGTCGCCCGTCCCCACCACAGCGCGAGCTTCTGGAATCTCGTTCAACAGCTCTTCTTTGAAATGTTGGGCAAGACAGCCAGCAATAATTAGTTCTTTGCCTTTGTCTGCTAGTTCGACCAGTGTACGAATCGATTCTTTGCGCGCATCACCAATAAATGAGCAGGTGTTGCACAAAACGAATTGCGCTTCGTCTATGTCAAATGTGATTTTGAACCCGGCATCTTTGAGTAACCCGAGCATTACCTCGGTGTCGGTTAGATTCTTGGGACAACCAAGAGTAACCACTCCTATGACTGGATTAAGCATGAGCCCGCCTTAATTTTTTCGGATTGTCAGTAGCTTTCTGGTTCAGTATAGCGGTAAGGAGCCCCAATTGATCCTTTGCCCTCACCTGGAACGTAACGATCCGGTACATCACTTGTGCGGCGTGCAGATGCAGTGGACTTCGCTTTTCTGGCAGAAGCGGCAGCTTTGGCGGCTTTAGCCGCTTTTATTTGAGCGGGAGTTAATTCAGCTCCGGCTCCAAGCACGCTTCCACCAGTAGTGGTTGCGCCCGCTACGGTTGATGAAGTTGCTTGTGGATTACTAGACATGAAAACGCGGTCTACAACCTGACCTGAAGTTCCAAAAGTTTCGTTCTTGCCGTTGTTAACGACATTAAGACTGGCTCCATTGCCGGCTCTTACCTTAAGACCTTGAGCATCGGTAAATTCGCGACGATCGCCAGATTCAAGATAACCAGTGAAAAGTGACTCACCAGTTCCGACCGATTTAACTTCGACCCATACGTGTTGGCTTGCGGTGAGCGAGACTTGAGCGTCGCCTTTGCCTGGCATAGCGGCTGGAGTACCAGTGTTAGTTTGGTTAGAAGCAGTGGTGGCCTGGTTCGCACTTGAAACCGTGTTGAATCTAGAGGCTGATTCGCGCAATGCATTAACCGATGGATCCTGCTGCATGGCGAATTGCTGTTGCTGGTAATAAAAAAGATAACTAATTAGACCGGACAGCAGAATAATCAAAATGGCTGGATAAAAGACCATGTTGGCGAAATTAGGCGCCGGTGGTGCCACGCGAGTTGTTTTATGAATGTGCGCTTGAGGAACAGGTGCAGCCTGAGCGACAGTGGACTTGTTTGTTTTGATGCCGAAAATACCTTTTTTGTTATTTTCTTCATTCAAGGCTTCGATTTGTTTGCGATATTCGTCAACTAGATTTTGACCATTCAGCCCAACACAATCAGCATAACGCTTGATAAATCCAACTACATAAACTTGCTCTGGCAGATCGTCAAAACGACCATTCTCAATAGACTCAAGGTGATTGGTCGGAATCTTGGTGCGGTCATAAATTTGACCAAGTGAAAAACCCTTACTTTCTCTGGCGTTTCTTAGCTTTTGTCCAATTTGCTCGATCATGATGTTGGAGTCGGGAAATTTGCCTGAATTGACTGAGTATGTGCCTACCAAAATTAGATTACCTTAGCGAAGTCTTTCCAAGATCTATTACTCTAGTGTTCCCGCTTTTTAGCGGATTTTTTTTCCTGGAACTGAAAACAACTTGCTATGTCTTCTTTTGACAAAATTCGCCATTTTCCGGGGACCATTGGTTTCAATTGTAACCTACCAATGGCAACTCTGACCAACCTAACTACGGGAAATCCAAGTTGCGAACACATCCTTCTTATTTGCCTATTTCTTCCTTCAGAAATGGCTATATAAAAGGATGAGGCACTGATATTTGAAGTAGCATGATTGGATAAATCAAACACTTTGGCTGGTAAGGTTTTACCTTCACTTAACTGAATTCCTGTCTCCAATTTTTTTTGGTGACTTTCTTTGAGCTGACCTTTCACTTCTACATAATAGGTCTTCCAAATTTTATGACGTGGATGAGTGAGTTGTTGCGCCAGGTCGCCATCATTTGTCAAGATAAGCAGACCTTCGGAATCTTTGTCCAAACGTCCTACTGGTTTTAGATGCCTGAACTTGGGCGGCAAAATCTCATTTACATTCATTCTTCCGCGCTCATCAGACATGGTGGTCACTACACCAAGGGGCTTGTAAATAGCTACGTAAGTGTATTCTTTGCTAATTAAAACTGTGCCATCGACTTCGAGCACATCGGTTGCAAGATCAACTTCAACAGCCAACTCAGTCACTCGTTTGCCATTTAGGCGAACGCGACCGTCGAGAATTAGATCCTCAGCCGCTCTTCTAGAGCAATATCCGGTGAGGGCGAGAGCTTTGTTTATGCGAGGCATTAGCCGCTATTAACCGCCGTTAACCGCCTGATGTTGCAGACTCTACGTCGTCGATGAGCACTTTGGTGCTTTTACCTGCCATGTCTTGTAGACGGCTTGCCATCTGGTCTTTGGTATTTTGCACAGTGCTGGAAGCCTTTTTGATTACTTGATCGCTCTGTGCTTTCAAATCTTCAATAGCGTGCTCGGTCTTGCCACGAAAATCGTGCAATGAGTCGCTTGCATGCTTGTACAGGTCTTCGGAGTTGTCAGCCAAATCTTTGCGCATCTCAGAACCTGATTTGGGAGCAGTAAGAATGCCGAAGATAAAACCGAAAAGTCCACCTACGACCAGTCCTTCTAAAAATCTTCCACCATTGCTAGCCATAAAATGCTCCTTTACTTCTTCGATTTCTTGTCCGAATCGTCTTCTTGATTCTCTGAATGCCCGCTTATGTAAGCTTTCAACCCGGTCATAAGACCAGTGCTCCAAATTGAACTTTGAGACTTCGCTTGTTCGGTGACTTTGCCTATACTTCCTGTGACATCTTCAACTTTTGTCCCTACTCCAGAAATACCACGCTCAGCTAGTGCTTTAATTTCTTGCACGCTCACAAGTACATTGTCTACTTCGCGAAGCGTGGGCCCAAGCTCTTTGTCGAGTGTGTTAATTAAGTTTTCGGTCGCTCCAAGCGTTCTAGAGGATTGGTCCAGCAACTTATACAGCGGCACCGCCATAAAAATGGCAATTACAAAAAATGTTCCGAAACAAAAAAGTATCGCCTGATTAATGAAAATGCTCAGTTGGGAAGCGTCCACTATATAGCCTCTATTTATGCTCTACACTCTGGAAAGGAAGGATATGGGCGTGTTCTCCCATTTCGAGCTCCTCGCGCTTTTTTGCAGCAGCTAATTTACCTGCGGCAACTGCACGACGAATCCGATTTGTTTGTTCTTCCATGAGCAGTTGGCAATAGTTAAGGGCTGAAGCATACAGGTCGAGTGAGTCGTCAACGAATTCGCCAATTACTTCAGGAACGTCTTTGGTTGTCCGCTTGATTACTCGGCGAAGCTCTGTGCCCGATTTTGGTGCAGTCAGAAACGCCAGTGTTGCGCCACCCACAACTCCAAGCAGAAGACCGCAGAACCATGGGGCTGCGCCCGATTCTCTGTCATTGTCTGCATGGTTTCCATTATTGTGTGCCATCTTCAATTCCCCGCAATTTGGTTGCTTTAGTTTATACGAATTTGAAATTAATACCTTAATTAGGCGTCTTCGCTTTCTTCTCTGTCGCGTAAGAGCGAAACGATGATGTCGCAAAGATGCTCAGCAATAGCGCGTTTTGGCATGCGTTGCAAGTTTTCTCTACCGCCATCGGCAGACAAAATAATTACAGCATTGTCATCGCTGCCAAATCCGATATCAGGTACGGTGATGTCGTTAGCCACGATTACGTCAAGATTTTTACGCTTCAATTTGTCGGAAGCATTGTGCAACAAGCCTTCTGATTCTGCGCTACGGTTTTGGATTCCACTCGATAAGCACTCTGCTGGTATTGTG
>CAZSHS010000005.1:15701-105803 GCA_964606665.1 uncultured Candidatus Obscuribacterales bacterium
CCTGATCATCGCGCTTGACACGCCCAAGCAAGTCAAGAATGTCAGGATTCTTAGTCAATTCAAGCACAATATCTTCCGACTCTGTTTTCTTGATTTTATGATTGGAAACCATAATCGGTCTAAAGTCAGCCACAGCAGCGGTCATCACCAAAGCGTCGCAGCGGTCGAACTCTAGTTCTACAGCTTCTTGCATATCCTGTGCCGTTTCCACCAAGATGACCGGGTAATCGCGACTCACAGCCACGGTTGAAACCAAAGTCACATCGGCACCGCGGTTGTAAGCGGCATCAGCCATAGCGATACCCATTTTTCCCGAGCTGCGATTGCCAATGAATCGAACAGGGTCAATCGCTTCTCTGGTACCACCAGCAGTTATGATCACCGACTTGCCATTGAGCGTGTTGTGCGCCAGAAGCTTGGCTACCACAGCGGCTGTCACAGTCTCGACTGAAGCCATTTTGCCTTGCCCGGTATCGCCGCAGGCGACCTCGCCGAAGTCGGGAGGAATGATGTCATAGCGATAACGATTCTCGATAATATCTAAATTGTGCTGGGTAGCGGGATGAGCCAACATTGTTGGGTTCATTGCTGGTGCCACCATCACTTTTGCGTTGGACGCAAGGACCATTGTGGTGAGCAAGTCGTCGCAAATTCCCGTGGCCAGCTTGGCAATTACATCGGCTGTGGCTGGAGCGATCAAAATCAAATCTGCCTTTTTAGCCAACTCAATGTGCTCAGGTCGCCACTCTCCGCCGTTCTCGTATTGCTCACAGTGCACGGGGTTGCGAGTGAGTGTATTCAAACTAAGTGGAGTAATAAATTCTTTGGCGTTAGGGGTGAGAACAGCATGAACATCGGCTCCGGCGCGCCTGAGAAGTGACGCAAGATCGCATGCCTTGTAAGCGGCGATGCCACCACTAACACCAAGCAAAATGGTCTTGTTCTCAAGTGGGAGGAATTTTTCAAACTGGTCCAACGAACTCAAACTGGTATCGGACTTAGACTTTTTACGCTTGGTTGATTTTGTTTTGTTATCCATACTGGTGACCGCTGTTACATGGGATTGCGTTTTAATGTATTATACTCTGCTTACAACCGCACTACGACCTAATAAACACAAGAATAATAATTATGCAGAAGTTTTATGTGACGACCGCTATCGATTACGTTAATGCAGTTCCACACATCGGGCACGCTTATGAAAAAATCGCAGCGGATATTGTTGCTCGATATCACCGCATGCGCGGCAAAGAAGTTTATTTTCAAACCGGCGTCGACGAACACGGCTCCAAGGTTGAAAAGTCAGCGCATGAAACGGGAATGAGCCCCAAAGCCTTCTGCGACATGATGTCGAAGAAATTTCAAAACGCATGGGATAGTCTCAATCTTTCATACGACCATTTTATTCGCACCACCGATGCTGAACACGAGAAAGCAATTCAATACATTTTTCAAAAATTAGTAGAATCGGGCGATATTTATAAAGGCAAATACATTGGTCTTTATTGCGACGGCTGCGAAGACTTCATTCGTGAGCGCGATTTGGCTGACGATGGCACCTGCCCAAACCATAAGAAGAAACCTAAAGAGCTAGAAGAAGAAAACTATTTTTTTCGCCTTTCGTACTACAAAGAAAATCTCAACAAGTGGCTTACTGCTTACCCAGACGCAGTCAAACCCGAGGGCCGCAAAAAAGAAATTCTCAATCAGTTAAACGATCCAGAATTAGGAGACTTTTCTGTAACCCGCGCACGAAGCGCACTTACATGGGGCATTCCTGTACCGGGTCATGAAGAACACGTCATCTATGTCTGGATAGATGCACTCTCCAACTACATAACCGGCGTTGGATATCCGCAGGACATGGACAAATTTAGAAAATTCTGGCCAGCCGATTTGCATTTAATCGGCAAAGACATCAATAAATTTCACAGCATTTACTGGCCGGCACTACTCATGGCACTTGGTTTAGAGCCTTGCAAAATGGTCTTCGCACATGGCTTTATCACTGTGCAAGGACAAAAAATCAGTAAGTCATTAGGCAATGTAATCGATCCAATTGCACTAGCTGAAACATTTGGTGCCGACGCAGTAAGATACTATTTGTTTGCTGCCACACCATTTGACAGTGACGGTGATTTTTCCAAAGAACAATTTATTGCACGCACTAATGCAGAGCTTGCAAATAATTTGGGCAACTTGCTCAATAGGACGCTTACACTAATCGAAAAAAATTGCGGTGGTATCATACCGGATCAAGACCCCGACCACACCCTTCGCATTCAGTCTAATGGTCTCAATTCCATTATTGAGAAACACATGGAGAATCTGGAATTCGGCAAAGCTTTGAGCGCTATTTTTGCCATCGTTGATGAAGCAAACAAATACATGAACGATGAAGCGCCCTGGAAATTGTTCAAAGAGGGCAAGCAAAAAGAAGGCGAAGAAGTACTGTTTACCTGTCTTGAAGTGCTTAAACGCACAGCCATTTACATGTACCCTTTTACTCCCAAACTAGCTGCCAATATCTGGTATCAAATAGGAAATGATGATGATGTCGCCATATTTGGTGACAGACCAGAAGACGGCATACTCGACTTGTTAAAACCTGGTATCAAAGTTCGCAATCAAGGTCCGGTATTCAAGCGCCTCGAAGATCCAGACGCTCCTCAAGATGAAGTTAAAGCGCCGGCAAAATCGGCAAAGTCACCTAAAAAGGGATAAATAAGATGGAAACAAAAATCACTTTTCCCGACAAACTTTCACTGGGCAGTCTTTATTTAGCCGACCGCAATTTCCCCCACACACGTAAATGGGTAGGGGACGCCATGGGACAATTCACAGCAAACACACCGGCAAACAAAATGCTTGGCTTAGCTGTATCGGGGCATATCCGCGATGACATTTTGACCGAGAAACTGACCGGACTGCAAACATTCGACAGTCTCGATTTGTCCACTGCTCGCTTTTCCGAGCCGATGCTCAAAACTGTCAGTCAGCTAAATTCACTAATCGAACTGAGACTCGATTTTGTTCCATTCACCGACTACCATATCGCTCAACTAGAGCCACTCTCTAAACTCAACACACTTTGGCTTTTGCAGACTCAAATCACCAATAAAGGTCTGCGCAATTTGCTTGGGCTAAAAGCACTCAAGCACCTAGTTTTGAAAAACACTGATATCTCAGATGGTGGCTTGATAAATCTCAAAGAAATTGCAACCCTGCAAAGTCTTGTGCTGCCAAAAGACATTACAGACAAAGGTCTTGAAGAGCTTAAAGACTGTAAATCACTCACTTATCTAGATTTGTCTTTCACCAAAATTACCGATGCTGGTATGGCGTATATTAGCTCGCTGAATGATTTACAAACGCTTTATTTGAGCGATACAGCCATTAGTGATGCAAGTATTGCTCATCTCAAAAATATGAGCAAATTGCACACTCTATTTGTGAGCGGCACTTCTGTCACAGATGCTTGCCTAACTACGATAGAACAACTACCCGCACTTGGATTTATCGAAATGCGCGACAGCCGCGTCAGTGTCAAGGGCGTCAATGCCCTTCGCGCCAATCGCCCCAATCTTGAAATAATTGGACCCGATTTCTAATGATCACTACGACAATTTCAGATTTAGCCAAACGCTCAATCGATTTATTCATCGAAGAAGATCTGGGCAAAGACCACCTGGATATCACCACTGAGTCTGTCATTCCTGCTGACGTAACTGCAACAGCCAGTTTTCTTTTTAAACAAAACTGCGTCGTCGCAGGACTTAATTTGATGCCTGAAATTTTTAAACGATTCGATCCTTCGGTAAAAATAGAACTGATTGCAAAAGATGGTCAATCAATCGAAAACGCTCCAACCACTTTAGCCACTATCAAAGGCAATGCACGAGCACTGCTTTCTGGTGAGCGCCTGGCACTCAATATCCTGCAAAGACTTTGCGGTGTTGCCACAGTAACTAAAAAATATGTCGAATTAGCTTTGCCGCTGAACATAAAAATTCTAGATACTCGCAAGACCACTCCCGGAATGCGTGTTTTTGAAAAAATGGCAGTCGAAATCGCAGGCGGGACCAACCATCGCTTCGGACTTTATGACCAGGTTTTGATTAAAGACAATCATTTAGTGGTGGCAGGTAGTATAACCAAAGCAGTACAACAAGCTCGCGAAAAATATCCTGGTGTAGTTGTCGAAGTCGAAACCACAAATGAAACTCAAGTCAAAGAAGCTTTTGATTGCAAAGCAGACATCATCATGCTCGACAACATGAAGCCAGAAATGATTAGACGCTGTATCGACTTAACTGGTGGCAAAGCCAAATTCGAATTGTCTGGTGGCATCAATTTATCCAACATAAAAGACTATTTGATTCCCGGTGTTTATGCCATTTCGGTAGGAGCGCTTACACATTCGGCACCATCAATAGATATCAGTTTAGAATTCGGATTTTCGAACTAAGTCATGTTCGAAGAACTATCCTTTTTGCTTCCGCTGCGCGGATACCAAACAGAGATAATCGAATTAGCCCATGAAAAGCTAGCTTTGGGCGAGCGTGAATTAAACATTGTCGCACCACCTGGCGCAGGCAAAACAATTATTGGTTTGCAACTAATTTGCGACTTAAAAATCAAGACCCTTGTTTTGTGTCCCAATACAACAATCCAGAATCAGTGGATCAAAAAGCTGGAACTGTTCATTTCCCCTGAAACCAAGACTATTGCGGCATCTGACGTAATTGGCAAGTCAGAAAAAAAACCTCAACCGATATCGGTTCACACTTACCAGGCATTATCTACACCTGAGCGCGAACAGGAATTAATAATTAAATCAGCCCATGAATCTTGGCTCGAAGAAATAAATGGCGATCAAGAACGCATAGACCAAATGCGCGATTACAATCCCAAAGCTTACGCCAAAGAAATGGCAAGACACAAGCGCAGAGCCCGTCGCCGCCTAATCGACACCCTAACACTTGAGCAAGCATTACACACAAAAGCACTCAAATTCGTACAATCGCTCAAAGAACAAAATTATGGACTAATAGTTCTAGACGAATGCCACCATCTTACCGAATATTGGGCGAGCATTATTTCTAAAATAATCGAGTATCTAGATAACCCACTAATCATCGGGCTTACAGCTACTCCTCCTGAAGGAAAATCGAATCAACAAAAATCTAGATATTTAAAATTAGTGGGAGAAATTGACTACGAAGTACCAACTCCAGCCCTTGTTAAAGACGGCAGCCTTGCGCCTTATCAAGACTTAGTCTATTTCACAAAACCGACAAAAGACGAAGCGAGTTTCTTGCAGGATCATTCAAAACGATTTAACGAACTAATTGCTAATCTTAGTCAGAGTGAACTTTTCAAAGGTTGGCTTTATGGCAAAAGTGTCGAATTCAAAAAGGATCATTTCATAGAATTTCTGCAAGACGATGAACAGTTAACCTTGGCAATCTGTCGAGGAATCTGGCGCAATAAGCTAGAATTGCCCTCTCAAGTAAACAAATCTTCCTTCGTGATGCAAGAGCCATCAACTAGTGATTGGCTCTTAATGCTTGAAGATTTTTGTCTTCGCTATTTAAAAATCAGTCCAGACGAAATGCAGCATTCTTATTTGTCAGAACTAAAAGTAAGTTTGAGAATGCTAGGTTATAACTTATCTGAAACAGGCATTAATGTGGGCGCTTCGACCGTGGACAAAACTCTAGCATTAAGCGCGAGCAAAGCTAACGCATGTTGTGAAATTTTGTCATACGAATACAAAAATCTAGAAGGTAAATTGCGCGCGGCCATAGTTTGCGATTTTGAAGGAGCGGCATTAGCTGTATTTGAAACACTGCTCAAAGACAACATTTCAATGCTTGTTCACCCCATTTTGGTCACCGGCTCAAGATTGCACATAGACCCAAGCTTGATGCGCAAAGTGCAACGCGAGGCCAAAGGCGGACCTGTCGAATTCAAAGACACTCCTCATTCAGGAATGAGCGTCAAAGGCATCGAGCATCCAGTCAAGCTTGTCACGGCCCTTCTTGAAAGAGGCGTTAGCCAGTGTTTAATTGGAACCCGCGGAATCCTAGGAGAAGGCTGGGACAGTCCATCGCTCAATACTCTCATTGACCTTACTGCTATTACCACCAGTACTGGTATCAAACAATTACGTGGCAGATCTTTGCGCAAGTCTGAAAATGGAGCTGAAGACCTAAATTATCAGCTAAAAGTGGCAAACAATTGGGACATCATTTGTGTATATCCGCAAATGGAAAAAGGTTTGAACGACTTCAATAGATTCGACAAAAAACACAAAGACTTTTTTGGACTTTCATTTCAAGACAATATTGAATGTGGTATCAGACGGATGCATCCAGCTTTTTCAAATCTCAAAGCCGATGAAATTATCGCCTCTCAAGACGAGTTCAATCAAGAAATGCTAGAGCGAGCTATTGCACGCGACTCGGTATACAAAAGATGGAAAATTGGAGAACCTTATCACAACACTCCCTCTCCTTCTTTAGAAATTACTGCGGTGCCCAAGTTGTCTTTGAGTCCGCCTTTTGTCCAGCATAATCAAAATTATGACGAGCATCGCCATCAATTAATTGTGCAACGCTCAAACGATCGAATGGCATGGAGTATCGCATCAATTGCAACTTCGCTTGCCACTTATGCTGGCATAATTTCATTTGGCATGCCAGCAAATGCTGCTATTACACCAGTAATAATCATTCTAGGGCTTGGATTTTTGGTAGCACGGATATCGGCTAGCAAACTAAATAAAGAACTAGAAAACAAATTGATTGTGCGCGAAGATCAAATGACAGTTTTAAAGCGCATGCTCGATGCCACACTTGAAGCGTTGCAAGAGTGTGATTTCGCACCCAGATCAATTTCTACAGACCAAATAGAAATATCCGAAGTTAGCAAAAACAGCTATCGTGTGCAAATGCAAAATCTCGATTCGATTGCAGCAAAAAATATCGCACGCTCGCTTGAGGAAGTGATGATGCCCGTCATCAGCCAACCTTATGTGATACCAAAATACGAGTACTCGGCAGGTGAAATCGAACCCGAAATTTATTTCAAACATTATTTGGAAGGTAAATTGACGCCCTACATTTCGTCTTACCATCCAGTTCCAGCATTACTTGCACGCTCAGCCAAAGGACGCGAAGCTTTCGAGCGCGCCTGGAATGAGCACGTAAGTCCGGGCTCAGTGATTGCGCTTGAATCTAATCCAGAAGATCTGAACAAATACTTCGGCATTGGACCAAGCGTTGCTCAACGCATGCTCTGGAGCTAGACTAAGTTTGATTAGGAGCTGCAACGCTGACTCGCGCAGCACTTCATATATTTGCGATTGAGAAAATGCGATGTGATGATAAGCGCATTGCCAAGGGTAATAACCGGCAATTCAAGCGCTTCTTCCAAACAGAAAGTAGCAAGCAAGACCAGGGTCAAACCGCAAAGCATCGGATAAAGCACTCGGTGTTTATGGTGCTGGAAATAGCCAGGCAAAATGCCCATAAAGCAGAAGGTGACGACGAATCCAGCAAGGCTCCAATGCACTGCTTCTTCCGAAACGCCAGTTCCCAGGAAAGGCAGCGCTGTAATGACGAAAGGCATGACCAGACAATGGATGGCACAGAGCCCTGAGGCTCCAATACCTAAAACGTCGGCGGCTCTGATAACTTGGGTTCTTGTTGGCATCGCTCCATTGTAGCCAAGGATCTGGAAACGATTTCCATTTTAAGAATCTATTTCGTTTCCTATATCGGAACGCCTATCTCAAGAAGCCATCACCCTTAATGTTCTGCGGTTTTGATAGTTTCTTTATATACATTTACAGCTTCTTTAGGCGGCGTTTATCTTGTCTCGCTATCAATAGTAGTGGTGGACTAGCACAGGAGACGCAAAAGCGATAAGCAATGAAAGCAGCACCAGCGCAAGCGATAATGTTAATTTTCCTCTTTTTGATTCTGGGCATTTATTTATTGCAACCCAAACAGACTCAAGTTACCGAAAGTGGAAGTTTGCAAGGACTGCATTCTCTCAATATTCAAGACATTGGCCCGTGGGTAGTCAATCCTTCAGGCGTGCTCACCAAGCCAGATTCAGAAGTGTTAGCCTTGAATAATGAGTTATGCGCGCTCACACAAAACCGCTTAAGTGGCGAAGCTGTAACATTTGACGCATCAAAGAGTGCGCCTAAATTGAAGCTTCTGCTTAATTACGGCAACGACCAATCGAAGCTTGCCTTGCGAGGCACGCGTCAATTAAACTCGTTGAAACTTGTGCTGGAAGACGATGTAGACCTCCATCGCCAGCCAGCCAAAGTGGTGCCAATAGTTACCTGGTCTGCCTCAATTGATACCACAGATGGTTCAGGTACTGAAAAAGAAATTCGCGCACAATACATGCAATTGTTGGATATATTCTTGAATGATTTGCGCAATGCGCATGGCGTGGCTGGTGGCAAAAGCAATAGTGCTGGTGGCGAGGGTGCTCAGACCGTAACCGCTAGTCCAACGACTCACGCGATGGTGCTGCAAGTGCTCCCTACAGAGTTAATAAAAGCAAGCCTGTAAACGCAGGCTGAGCAGGCGTCGGATTGGCTGATGTGAGATAATCTGCGCGTTTTTAATACCTGCTGAACCTGTGCGGGTTTCAGCTTATTGCTTACGCATGAACAACCTCTGCGCAATTCACAACTTATAGGTGAACTTCTTGCCCAACCTAATCTTCTATGTAAAGATGGAAGGATGTTCGAAAAGCTTGGACCAGAAGCTAGAGATATCATCGTTCTGTCGCAAGAAATCGCTCAGTCCATGGGGCATGGCGAAGTGCGCGGCGAACACTTATTGCTTGCGCTCTTTAAGCGAATGGATAAAGAACTCGCAAGCGAATTCGCCGACATTGACATAACATACGAGCAGTTGTTTTCGGCAATTCAAGCTGACCACCCGACCAAAGATTCGGTGCTTGAAGGCGAGTTCGTTGAGCTAAGTGCTGAAGCGCAAATCGTTATTGTTCGAAGTGAGCAGGAAGCAAAACGATTAAATTCAAAATTCGTTCTGCCCAAGCATCTTTTTATTGCTTTTGAATGGTACGGCGTGGCTGAGCGCGGAAACTTTTATGCCTGGGAATTATTGAAAAAATCAGGTCCAGAACACAAGATTCGTACATTGTTTGGAAACATAGAATTTCGCACTCCTCACAAGAAAAAAGATAAACCAACCAAAGCAAGAAGGCGAACTGATCTCGAAAGCGCAAGGGCAAATTCTAACGTCATTAGAGCCGCGCAATTCGAAGCCCGAAGTATGGGTCATAACCTTATAGGCCCCGAACACATCTTACTTGCATTTGCGTCTGATTCTCAGACTTTAGGGGCCCAATTATTGTGGATGCTTGGCATTTACGCATTAGATTTGAGATCTCAGTTGGAAGCAAAATTCCCACCTCACACTGGATATGTCCCTCAAGAAATACCTTTTTCAGATGATGCAAAAAGCATTTTAGAGCTTTCTTTTGAATGCGCACGATCATGTGGTGACAACTTCATAGGTGATGAACACATTCTTTTGGCGTTCGTTCGCATAGGCAAAAAGACGAACTTCCAAGCATGGCAAATACTACTAAAAAATCTTTTGGATAAAAACGCCGATCTTGAGAAGATTGTTGAAAGAATGCTTTCTGAAAGAAAAGTTTTTCCTTTACAAAAGTTTCCAGTACAGCCAGCTCCAGCCCTAAATTCCACAGTTAGAAAAGACGATCCGGTTTTGGACTGGATTTCTGCCGAGTCTTTTGAAAGCAAATACGAAATATTGGAAGCCGCGCAAGATGCCGCATTTAAACACGGTCACAATAAAGTTGGCACACAATATTTGTTATATGCATTGGCTCGTACACCAGGTACAGTGGCATGCGAGGCGCTAGATGCAATTGGGCTTCATCCAAACGCCATCGACAGAATATTACTTGAAAAGTTTGGTCGCGGTCCACTCAAGATGAAGACTGCAATGATGTACACACAATCGATTCCATTAATTGCAGCATGCGCCAAAGAAATTGCCGCCAAGCGCGATTCTGATGAAATCGCAGGTGAGGATTGGCTTCGTGCAATTATCAAAATCGGAAAACAATTCGATGGTTGTGTTGCATGGGAGATTATTTGCAATACTGGAATGCAAGATTTGCTTGAAGAGTTTCTAGCAAATAACAAAGAGAATCGAATAGATGCCATTCAAGAATTGCGAAAGAAAACAAAACCAGCCAGCGTTGTGAACGTGTCTGATACCGAACTTGATCGCATCTTTGAAAAAATGCTTATCAAAACCTTTGATGACGCACCTCCCAAATATCCGGACCTGAGTGATTCCTGGAAAAAATCGGTAGACGCTCAAAAACTCAAAAACAAGCACGAGATCTTTGAAGCAGCGCAGGAAGCTGCGCTAAAACATGGACATCGCAAAGTTGGAACTCAATATCTGCTATTTGCTTTAGCGCGGGCACCAAATTCGGTGACATCTAGAATTTTGGAAGAAATCGGATTAAATCCGATCGAGCTGAGTAGATTAATCTTAGAAAAATATGAGCGCGGTCCCTATACGGCTAAATATAAAACAGTTTTTTCCGAAGGCTTTGTTTGTGTGTATGAGCTTGCATGCGAAATAGCTAAAAATTCGGGTTTTGACTATGTGGAAAGTATACATTTTCTTTCTGCCATCGCTCAAGCCGGGAGACGATTCGCCGGTTGCCTCGCTTGGGAACTAATTTGCAAGTCAGGCAAACAAGAAAAATTTGAAGAACTACTTTCCAGTCCAAGTCATCTTATGCACGCCAATAAGATCAGTCAGCATCAGGGAATTAACGACTTTCAAAATAAATCAAAAAGCAGCAAAGCACCAGCTAGCATGCAAGATTATTTTTCGAATGAAACCGTTTTGCTATTCCAAAACGCCAAACAAGAAGCTCGCTTGCTGAATCATACTGCCATAGGAGCCGAACACTTGTTCTTAAGTTTACTAGCTATGGCTAGTTCAGAATTTTCTGATAAGTTGGTTGAACTAAATTTCAATTTACTTGAAGCAAGAGAGGCTTTAAAAGTGGTTTCGGGCAGAGGAAAGAAAAAGAGCAACAAAGAGATTCCGCTTGCAGACAACGCAAAAAAACTTCTAGAAATTGCATACGATCAGACAAGACAGTATGGTAAAACGCAGGTTGAACCACTTCACATCTTAATTGCAATCTCCAAAATGCCCCAAGATGACACGGTTTCAAAAGTACTTGCTCAGCTAGGCATCAAACAAAATTGGGTTGCTGAAATACTTCAAATCCTTAATCCCACGCTTGCAACTGAAGTCAAACAAAAGCGTCAATATATTCCTGAAAATGCTGAACGAACAATTCCTGAAAACTTTTCGCAGACATCAATTCGTGTAGTTGAAAA
This sequence comes from uncultured Candidatus Obscuribacterales bacterium, assembly GCA_964606665.1. Lineage (GTDB taxonomy): Bacteria > Cyanobacteriota > Vampirovibrionia > Obscuribacterales > Obscuribacteraceae > Aved-18. The sequence continues at coordinate 27,160 of CAZSHS010000005.1, forward strand.
CGCGCACAAAGAGGCATGGAGATTTGGATATCCCAAAATCCAGCCGGAGCATCTTTTGCTTGGATTGATCAAAGAAACATCTAACGAAGTTTCATCTATGTTTGTGTCGCGAAGAGTAACCATCAAAAAACTTGAAGATGAACTAAATAGGTTAAAAGATAGAGGACCAGGTGGAAGTTCAATACTTTATTTAAGTGATATGGTCAAAGAAATATTTGAGCTTGCAAGCAATGAAGCAGAAGATTTAGTTGAACCTACAGACCTGCTTGGCTACTTGATTTTATCTATGGACCTGACCACGATAAATATTTTGCTCAATTTGGGCTTAGAAGATTTACTCGAAGGCGCCCATGAGTATGCACCACCGGCAGCACTATTTGAATATTTAAACAAAAACAATTTGAAAGATTACTTTGTTTTAGATTCGCTCAAAATAATTTTTCGTGCTCTGGAAATAACTCGACAGTTCGGTCACGAAATTGCTGATGTAGAGCATCTTCTCATCGCTTTACTTGAATGGCACGAAGATGAGGTAGTACAACTTCTACTTAATAATCGATTGCAAGTCAACGAATTAAAAATGGACGTGCGCAAGACAAGAGGAACAGGCAGTATCTATCCGACCACTGAAGTTAAATTGACTCCAAGCGCGCTTGAAACATTAAAGGAGGCGAAGCGCCGAATGAAAACCTTAAATCATTCCATAGTCTGTCCAGGTCATATTGCTTTGGGCATATTGCAATGCAAAAGCCCAAATTTATGCAAGATACTCGAAAAATACGATCTGCCGCAAGATATCGATGACCAAATCGTAGTTTCACTTGGCGGCAAAAACGAAAAATAAAATTTTTCGATTAAATTGAACTTTTTGGTTTACTCTGACGTCTTACAAGTAGAGGTGCCGGTGGCATCTGGTTACTTGGTTTCTCGGAGACTCATAAATTTATGCCTATCAATTTAAAATTCGGCGCCACACGCATCTTGCGCCAGGCTCTTACTCTGGTTGCAGCCAGTCTGACATTGAATGGAGCAGCATTCGCTCAAGGCAACTCGGATGGCTCGATCCCGACAGCTCCGAGTCCTGGACCAGGGAGTTATCCGGGCTCTATTCAAACAGCACCAGGCGTCCCGGGTGGTCCCTGGGGTGGCGGCGGGGGCGGACGCAGACATCGCATGAGACAAGGCATGGGTCAGGGACAGGGAATGCAACCTGGCATGGGGCAGGGGCAAGGCGGCGATCCGGCTAAAAGAGAAGCAAGGCGTCAAAAGATGATGAAAAAATTCGATGCCAATGGAGATGGACAATTAGACCAGAACGAAATGGCACAAGCAAAAGCTTTCCGCGAACAGAAGCGAGCACAAAGACAAGCTCAAGGCGGGGTAGGGAATCCAAATAGTATGGGTCAAGGACCAATGGGCGGTAGACGTCGCGGCGGCATCAGAGGCGGTCGTCAGAGATGGCAGCAAAATCAACAACGTATGCAACCCGGTCAACAGCCCTCAATGCCCGATGGAATGCAACAAGGTCAAATGCCAGGACAGCCGATGCAACCACTACAGGGAGCCGATCCAAATGGCTTGGGACAAATTCAACCATTTCAGAATTTCCCTCAAGGCGGACCGCAAAATTAGGCACACCGCATGTGATACCATGTACTAGCACTTTTAGCGAGGACATGGCAATGGAGCCTGAAGAATTCATAAACCAACTTCCCAAAAATGTGAGAAGAAGTACACTTCTCATGATTGAAGCCAATGGCTCAGTCAAAATGATGGAAGCGCAAATTAAGGCTTTGCAAGAAACAGTCTTTAGTCTTTGCCAAGAAATGGAAGTGCTCAGAGAAGCTTTGCTTGAAAAAAAAGTTTTGAGCGAAACTGAATACAAAAAATCGCGCGAAGATATGATGCTTTGCGATCATTCCTCAGCCGGTGCAGAACCGTGGCAACGACACTCTTATTATCGATATGTATTAGATGAAGAAGATTTTCTAGATCAAATTTTGGGTCTAAATGAAGAGCAGATCAAAAAGTACAAAGTTTCAGCTAGTCATATGGAACGCCAAACCTAATCTGTTTGTTGAAATAAGTGGCCGGGTAAATTAGAGTTACGCGAAAAGGCTAGTTATGTTTGAGCGCTTTACCCAAGGAGCAATTAAATCAATTCTGCTAGCGCAGGAAGAATGTCGCCGCATGGGTCACCACGCGGTGGATTCGGAGCATCTTTTTCTTGGCATTATCGCGGAGGAGACTGAGCTTGCAGCCAGCTTCCTTGCAATACGGGGCTTAACGATCGCAAACGCGCGTCAACTGGTCGAACAAGTCAAGCCTCCAGACACAAATCCGCTAACAATCGAATTGCCATACACTCATGCTGCGGCAAAGGCTTTCGAGTATGCGCGCCAAGAAGCTCAAAGTCTCAAACAAAGCTATGTTGGCACTGAGCATATTTTGCTTGGACTTATACTTGAAAAGAAAGAAAGCAAGCACCTGAGCGAACTCTGGCGTGTGCTCAAGCATCAAGGCTTGCTTGACCAGATTTACGACGCTTTGATTTTGTTCATCAGAACTCAACACAAAACGCCAACCGATCCGACTTTAGGATTCGATTTCGAACCGCCACCAAAATCGCAAGCCTTGCCAATCGTCGAACTTTTTAAAACGCTCGGAATTCAAATGGTAGATGTGGGCAAAGAAGCTGCACTCGAGATTAAGAAAAACGGCAAAAAGGGTCTCAAGAATGGCGAAAAACCAGACTCCATCTTCACTACAGACGCTCGCATGATTCTTGAATCCGCCTGGGACATAGCTCACGACCGCGGAAGTACGGTCATAAGTACTGAGCATCTCATTTTGGCGCTGGATAAATGCGCCAACTTGTCGCCGGCAGAACTTGCTTGGCTTACAATCAGCGAATTAGATTCGCGCGAGTCTATGCGTCATCCTCAACCGGATGTAATTGATTTCAGCCAGTTTTCCAAAAAAGCGCAAAAAGTGTTAGACAAGTCACATCAAGAATCACGCAGACTTGGTTATGAATTCATAGGCACCGATCATGTTTTACTTGGCATACTGAGCGAGAACACAAGCATTGCTGCCAAAGTGATGAAGAGTCTTGGTGTCACTTTGGGCAGACTGAGAAAAGAATTGCCCGATTTTGGAAGAACTGAGATTGATTCAATCGCTAGCGAACTAATTTACACACCTCGCACTAAGCGCGTTTTCGCCATGGCTAAAGAAGAAGCGGAAGAGTTAAATAGTAAAAATATTGAACCAGAACATCTAATGCTAGCAATCGAAAAAGAAGGTAAGGCATCCGATTCTATTTTTAATTCTGGACTTGCATGGCAAGTGCTCAAGCGGCTTGAAGTAGCGGACAAAATTAGACCAGAAATTTTGAAGTTACTCAAAGCTCCGGTCCAATCTAAAAAGCGATAGTCTGGGTTCAGGCTATTTAAGCTACAGAATGTGATGTTTCCTGGCTTTGTCCTTTACCAGTCTCTTCTTTCATAATCTGAGCGTCTTTTTTGGTGCCCAGTTTTTCCATAATGGCGAATCTGTATCTATAAGCAAAAAGGGCTGCAACTGGAGTTCCTACGCATATAAGAAGACCCGATCCAACAATGGCAATAAGTATCAAAGTAGTGGTTAAGCTAACAACGTCCTTCAATTCTCTTAAGTCTGATTTAAGCGTTGTGAGCTGTGAACCCACTCCACCAAGCGGTTGCGCAAGGTCTACAACTGGTTGTTTCAATTCAGTTATAGGTTTATAAATCTTGTCCAGTTGTCCTTCAACGTGACCTAAACGTTTGTCTACTGAAGTCATGTTGCCACTCACGCCATTTAGCTGAGTGCGCATACCCTTAACTTCACCAGACATATCAACCATGTCAGTTCTAAGACCAATCATCGGCTTTTGCAAGCCAGCAATAGGTCCTTCCAGACGCATCATCTGCTTTTCTAAGTGGATAACGCGCTTTTGCATGTCTGTGACAGGCTTGAAAATATATTTGGCTGGATTCAAATCATGAAGCTGAAAACCTTTGTCCTTAGCCTCTTCATCTTCAAAAGTGTCCGCCTTAACTTTGACACCATCTATCTGATTTACAGCTTCAATCATCGCCTTATCGGCTTTCTTCTGCTGAATCTTGGCGTGTTCGATATCATTTTTTGTTGGTTCATGCTTAGACTTACCAGCGCCCGGCTTGGTGGCAGCCTGAATATCCTTTGCGGCTTGTGAAGGAACTTCTGCTTTTCCTACATCTTTAGCGAATACTCGCTGATTGCTGGAAATACCACCTAGTAAACAAAGTGATACTGCTAGCGATACCACAGTGATTTTACTGCTCATAATAAAGACTCCTGATTACACGATTTAATTCGGCTATGATTTGGATAGCACAACTGCCTCGGTTCAGGGTTTTGACCGCAATGACTCAGTAATTCAGCCACGCACCACTTGACATTAAACGATCTAATCAAAAAATCCCATATATAAGGTTCGTTTGGTGGTATCCTGTTAGGTCATTCCTTCCTTTCATCTTTACAGGCGCCAGCCAGGGAGATAACAATGTTTGACCTTTTCAAGAAGCAATTTATCGAAGTAATCGAGTGGGTCGAAGAGGACAATGACGTCCTGGCTTACCGTTACCCCACATTAGACCGTGAAATCAAAAACGGAGCAGTCTTAACTGTGCGCGAGTCACAGATGGCTGTTTTTGTAAACGAAGGAAACATTGCCGACGTTTTCACTCCTGGCAAGTACACGCTTTCCACACAAACATTGCCCATTTTGACCACAATGCTCAACTGGGATAAAGCGTTCAAATCGCCATTTAAATCCGAAGTATATTTCTTTTCCACCCGCGAAAAAATTGACCAACGCTGGGGAACCCAACAACCAATTACTTTCCGCGACAAAGAATTCGGCGTAATTAGGCTGAGAGCATTCGGCTCCTACTCCTATAAGATTGAAGAGCCCGGCACTTTCTACCAGAAATTAAGTGGCACACGCGAGCATTACAGTGTTGGCGATTGCGATGGACAATTGCGTGCAGTTGTTGCCACCACAATTGCCACCATGCTTGGTGAAGGCAAAACTCCATTCCTCGAAATGGCTGCCAATCAGAAAAAATTCTCTGAAGCACTCAAAAAAGAACTGGATCAAACTTTCTGGGATTACGGTCTGAGGCTGGTTTCCTTCTATGTTCAGAGCATCACCCTGCCTGAAGAATTGCAAGAATATTTGGACAAACAATCGTCCATGAATCTTGTTGGCGATTTGAAAAAATACGCACAGTTTCAAGCTGCAGATTCAATCAAAGATGCTGCTGCCAACTCGGGCGGTCTAGCCGGAATCGGAGCCGGAATTGGCGCTGGTCAAATGATCAGTCAAGCTTTCAATCAGGGTTCAGGCTCAGGAAGCGCTGGCGATAGTGGCGAAGACCCCTTCAAGACACTAGAAAAATTGCAAGCCTTGCACGAGAAAGGCATATTGTCCAAAGAAGAATTCGAAGCCAAAAAAGCTGAAGTACTAAAGAGAATCTCTTAATGCTGAGCCTCTCTTGCCCTTCATGTGGCGCGACAGTGCCCTTCAAATCGAAGGCGTCCGTTTTTGCTGTGTGCAGTTACTGCCGGTCTACCTTAGTCCGGCACGACATGGACCTTGAAGCGGTGGGCAAGATGGCTGAGCTTCAAGATGACCTAACTCCACTTCAAATCGGCACCACCGGCAAGTACAAAGGCAAGGCGTTTGAAATCATTGGGCGAATGAAAGTATCCTACGATGATGGTTTCTGGAACGAATGGTATTTGTATTTTGCCGAAGGCAAACACAAAGAAGGATGGCTTGCCGAAGCGCAAGGATTTTACGCCGTCTGTTTTGAGGTGGATGAAAGCGTGGCGCCACCACGCAATGATGCAAGCACGCTACAACCCGGTCGGCTGGTCGAATTTAAAAACAACGGATTATTTGAAATTGAAGATATTCGCGAAGTTAAGTGTTTGGTAAGCGAAGGCGAATTGCCTGTTAACGCGCCAAAAGGTCGCGAATCTTTGAGCGTTGATTTGACCGGTCCCGACACTCAAATGGCCACAATCGAATACGCCAAGGACGAAATACGCGTGTTTGCTGGTGGCTATCAAGATTTCGACGATTTTAAATTCCATAATTTGAGGGAGATTGAAGGCTGGAAACATGTCTGAAACTCCAAAACCACCTCAACAGAAAAAATATTCAGCGAAGAATTTCGACTGCACCAGATGCGGTGCACCTATCACAGTCAATTATCCCGGCGCTTCGCTTGCTGTAACCTGCCCCAACTGCAAAGTCGTTATTGATGTAACTGACCAGAATTATCGCATCCTGTCTAAGTATTATGACAAAACAAAAGAATATGACCCAATCATCCCACTTGGTACCAGAGGCAAATTATTCGACAAAGAATGGGAAGTAATAGGCTTTGTAGTCCGCAGAGACAAACTATCTGGGTTTTCCTGGGAAGAATATTTACTCTTCAATCCTTATTATGGCTACAGATGGCTCACGCGCAACAACGGGCACTGGAGCTTTGTCACCATGCTCAAAGACAAGCCTTACTCGTCAAAGGCAGCACTTGACAAAATTTTTGTTAGCAGAGTTGATTTCAAAGACGATACCTACAAACTTTACTACAGCGGTCATGCGGTCGTCGCTTATGTATTTGGCGAATTTTATTGGAAAGTAAAAACCGACACTGAAGTTTGGATGACGGACTATGTTTATCCTCCTTACATGCTCTCAAATGAATGGGACAATCGCGAGCTGGTCTGGAGCAAAAGCGAATATGTTGATTTAAAAACAATAAAAGACGCTTTCAAAATTGAAAGCATGGCAGGTCCAGTGGGAGTGGCTCCCAATCAGCCATCTCCTTATTTACAAACCTGGAACGTGATGCGCTTGCTCTGGGTCTTTTTCATCGTCATACTCATTGGTTTAAATGTAGTAACCGCCGGTAGAGCGATGAACTACACAGCTCTGAACCAGATGTATGCTTTCACTATGAATGGCAAAACAAACGACACTACAACACCTGTGTTTGAGCTGCTCAAAGACAAAGCTAACGTAGAAATAAGCCTGAAAGCCAATGTCGACAATAGTTGGTTTTATTTATCGGGCGAACTTGTAAATGATGAAACTGGCGACACTTATTATTTCGAGCGCACTTGCGAATATTATCACGGCTACGATGACGGAGAATCCTGGTCTGAGGGCAGTAGCAGTCAGAATATTCTTTTATCTGGTGTGCCTGGCGGAAAATATTACATAAACTTTGATACTGAATCTGGTGACTTCCGCTTACCAGGCAATCGCAACTTTACTTTGCAAGTACAACGCGATATACCCACATATGCCAACTTCATGTGGTGCTTTCTCTGGCTTAGCATAATGCCTGTAGCCTGCTGGTTCAATATGCGTCACTTCGAAGTTTCTCGCTGGTCGGAAAGCGACTATTCACCCTATGTTTCATCGTCAAGCTAGCTGGGAGCACTAAAAGCAAAAATGATTCCACTCTATATCACAACTGCAATTGCCATCCTGGTTTTATTCTTTACCAATGCCCAGGAAGGCACTCAATTTTTCGATTTTGAAGCCGGAGCGCACACCAAGCCAACCGGCGGACCGCAACACAAATAAGGAGGAAAACGTGGAGCAAATCTTTTCATTCAAATATCTAGTGGCAGCGATTGTTTATTCGCTGCTTGGATTATTGATTCTCATTTTTTCGACATGGGTATTCGACAAAATCACTCCGGGCGACCTCTGGAAGGAAATCACCATAGAGAAAAATCTACCACTGGCAATCGCCACTGGCGCCATGATCATAGCCCTGGGTCAGATAATCGCTGCATCACTGCACGGTTAAGAGGCGTCAATGACCTACGCCTTGCTAATTACTGTTTTTGTCATATCCACCTGTGGATTAGTTTACGAACTAATCGCAGGCACGGTGGCGAGCTATTTACTTGGCGATTCAATCACACAGTTCTCAACTGTTATTGGCGTTTACTTATTCGCCATGGGAATAGGCTCCTACTTTTCTAAATATGTAGAGCGACGATTGGTTTTCACATTTGTTCAGGTCGAACTGATTGTGGGGCTTATAGGCGGCATTTCGGCGGCTCTTTTATTCTTCCTTTTTGAGCACGTTGAAAATTTTCGCATCTTGCTTTATAGCCTGGTAAGTATAATCGGCATTTTAATTGGGCTTGAGATTCCGCTTCTCATGCGTATTTTAAAAGACAAACTCGAATTCAAAGATCTGGTATCAAAGATCTTCACTTTCGATTATGTCGGAGCCTTGCTTGCGTCACTCTTGTTTCCGCTTGTACTTGTGCCGCATCTGGGGCTGGTTCGCTCTTCGATGCTATTTGGATTGCTCAACGTCTCAGTTGGACTCTGGACAATTCATTTATTTAGAAAAGAGCTGCCCTGGTTAAATACTTTGCGTGCGACTGGTGCATCACTTGTAATAATTCTTGTAAGTGGATTTGCATTTGCAGATAAGCTGACTTCAATGGCAGAAGCTTCTAGTTATCAGGATTCGATTATTTATTCCACTTCGACCCCGTACCAAAGAATAGTCATTACTGGTGGTGGCAAGGAAATAAAGCTCTTTTTAAATGGCAACTTGCAATTTAGCTCCAAAGACGAATATCGCTATCACGAAGCGCTCATTCATCCAGCGATGGGGAGCATTGCAAATCCAGAAAACGTGCTTGTTCTTGGCGGCGGCGACGGCATGGCCGTGCGCGAATTGCTCAAATATCCAAGCGTCAAGAATATTACCCTCGTTGACTTAGACGAGCAGATGACTAAAATCTTTCGCGATCAAAAAGCGTTCTCGCACCTGAACGATAATTCGCTTAGCAATCCAAAAGTGAAAATTATTAACGCAGACGCCTTTGTCTGGCTGCGTAAAAACAAAAATCAATTTGACTTTGTCTGTGTCGACTTTCCCGACCCGAGCAATTTTTCTCTAGGCAAACTTTATACAGATACTTTCTATGCGGCTTTGAAGAAGGCACTCAAACCAGACGGTCTGCTTGTCATACAAAGTACCTCACCATATTATGCAAAAAACTCTTTCTGGTGCGTGGTCAATACCCTTGAAGCAGTCGGATACAAGACTCTTCCGTATCACGCTTATGTTCCCTCTTTTGGCGACTGGGGTTATGTTATGGCAAGCAACAAACCAGTCAAACTAGACTTTGATTATCCAACAGGATTGCGCTATATAAGCGCTGCCACAATGGAGCCAATGCTTTCGTTTCCAAAAGACATGCAACCAACTGTACACTGCGTCAACAAATTAAATAATCAAGCTCTCGTCCACCTATTCGAAAAAGAATGGGGCGAATATGTCGAAACGCATTAGTAGAGCCAGTTTCCTCAAAGGTGCTGGCGCTCTTTTCTGGTCTCTTTCATCTGGTAATTGGTTATCGGGTTGTTCAACCAAACTCAATTTTCCCATTCGCTGGCTGGGTCCATCAATGGCAATGGGACACGCCATGCGCGACAAAACGCTTGTGCCATTTGATGGCGAGCCCAAAGACAAAAAGACTATCTACATAATAGGTGGTGGCATCGCCGGACTTTCGGCGGGATGGTGGTTGAAAAAAAATGGATTTACCGATTTTCAAATTCTAGAATTAGAAAAAAAAGTTGGTGGCAATTCCACCTCGGGCTCTAACAATGTAAGCAAGTATCCATGGGGCGCACACTACGTTCCAGTGCCTAACGAAGAATCCAAATATGTGCGCGAATTCTTTCAAGAGATTGGCGTAATCAAAGGATTTGCAGAGGACGGAAAAGCTATATATGACGAACTTTATTTGTGTCATGACCCCCAAGAACGCTTATTCAAAGATGGATCTTTTCAGGAAGGATTAGTTCCTCACAAAGGTCTTCAATCAGAAGATAAACTGCAAACACAGCGATTTTTCAAAATAGTTGAAGAGTTGCGCTACTCCAAAGGTTCCGATGGCAAGCCTGCATTCGCTATTCCTGTAGATTTAAGCTCAAAAGATCCAAAGTACACAGACCTCGATAAAATTTCGATGGCACAATGGCTCACTCAAAATAAATTCGATTCAAAACCTTTGATGTGGTATGTTGAGTATTGCTGCAAGGACGATTACGGCTCAAATCCAGATACAGTCTCAGCTTGGGCTGGCTTGCATTATTTTGCCGGGCGTCGCGGCAAAGCTGCCAACGGCGAGCACAATACGGTCGTAACTTGGCCTGAGGGCAATGGATTTCTGGTCGAGAAATTGCGCGAAAAACTAAAAGACCATATCAAAACGGGTGAGATGGTCACTCAAATTTCAAATAGCGAAGGCGGTTTGAAAATCAGCACACAGAGCGGCGAAAACAAACAAGCATATAGTTGTGAATATGCTATTTTCGCTAGTCCGCGTTTTCTTTCTGGCTATTTAATCAAAGACTATCCTAAAACTTTACCCGGTTCGCTCTCACGTAAAGAAGCACTATCCTATGCACCATGGATAGTGGCTAACATCACTTTAAGTCGTATCCCGCCATCACGCGGAGTTCAGCCAGCCTGGGACAATGTTAGCTACTATAGTGAATCTTTGGGATATGTAAACGCCACCCACCAGGATATTTCGACCCGCTCGGCGAGCACCGTCATTACTTACTATTTGCCTCTAACAGGATTTGAGCCCAAAACAGGACGCGCAAAACTTTTAAGTGACACCCCCGAGAAATGGCTCAAACACATAATCTTGGACCTGGATAAAATGCATCCAGATATTCAAACTTACATAAAAGAAGTCGAACTCTGGCCCTGGGGACATGGCATGATTCGTCCCACCGTTGGATACATTTGGGGCGAAAATAGACAATCTATGCAGGCTAATTTAGGCAATATTTATTTCGCTCACTCAGACATGAGCGGAATATCTAATTTTGAAGAAGCTCAATACCAGGGAATCAAAGCGGCAGGACATATAATGGAGAAGTTGGGACACCAAGCACCTTCCAAAACAGAAAAGCAAAACTCATGACCCAAACTCTATCCACGAGCCAAAATAAATCAGAGTCAACCTGGCAAAACCAGGCGTGGCTTGCATCGGCCAATTGGGATAGTTTGTTTATTTTAGCACCTGCGTTTATTACATCGGCGCTTGTAATTTGCTTTCGTCCATTCTTTGAAAATAGTTCGAATTTGCCATTGTGGGCGTGGGTAGCGCTCGTCATGATGGTTGATGTGGCGCACGTTTACGCCACATTGTTCAGGACATATTTAGACAAAGAGGCAGTAAAGAAAAACAAGTCGCTGCTTATAGCCATTCCACTTGCATGTTGGGCAGTTGGAGCACTTCTGTACAGCGTCTCCACAGGCGGCGACGGCAACTTATTCTGGCGATCACTTGCATATCTTGCTGTCTTTCATTTTATTCGCCAACAATATGGCTTCATGGCTTTGTATTCGCGCAAAGATTCGGATCTCGCGCGTAAATTCAAATACCTAGATGGCGCCTGCCTTTACCTTGCCACCATTTATCCAATTCTTTACTGGCACACTCATTTGCCCAGAAACTTCAACTGGTTTGTTGCAGGTGACTTTGCAACCACACTACCTGAAATCGCTTCTCATGCCGCTTTGTGCATTTACTTGGTGGTGGCAGCAAGTTACATTGTCAAAGAAATTTGGCTTTACGCAAAACAAAAAACATTCAATATACCGCGTAACTTGCTCATCGCAGGAACAGCTCTAAGTTGGTGGGTTGGAATAGTTTCTATAAATTCAGACATGGCTTTCACCCTTACAAACGTAGTGAGTCACGGCATTCCTTACATGGCGCTTGTTTGGCTTTATCACAGCAACAAATCGAGTCACAATCCAAATTTATCGAATCAAAAGCCCTCGTTAGTTGGACAAATATTTCTCTCTTACGTACCAGCGTTTGTAATGTTTCTAATTCTTCTTGCATTTCTTGAAGAAGGGCTCTGGGACGGGTTTATCTGGCGCGAACATCTAGCATTCTTCGGTCCTTTTGGTGCTTTGCCCGCAATAAATGATCCTGCAATACTTTCAATACTGATACCATTTCTGGCACTACCACAATCGGTGCACTACGTACTAGACGGCTTCATTTGGCGAGTGAAAGAGCGCGGCAATGTTTGGTCAGCTTGAGGAAGTCAACATGACAGACAGAAAAGAAGAGACTAAATCTCAGGAAGTTCCCTCCGATAGAAAACTTGAAATTTCTGCTAGTGAGCTAGAAATTGCAGAAAGTGGATTGAACACGGATGAAAATCAGAACATTCACAAAATTACGCAAGCCGTTCACAATCTAGAAATGTCCGCTACCAACCTGATAGTGCCAAAATCAAGCTCTGAATCGCTTGGTCTCATTGATGAAGAAAAAGGAATTATACATACGGGTGCCGGAATGCTTCCTATTATTCCCGACGAATCTTCGCTTTCCTATGCTGAAAAATTGAAGGCGATAAGACCAGCAAAATCAGAATCCGAACTCGAAAAGAAAAAAGCCGATGCAACTCTTGAATGGATGCGAGACAAAGGTTTTGATGCGGTAAAAGATTTTGAGTTTAGACCTTCGCCTTTGCCTCTTGCAGAAAACGCCGCAGAGTATGCAGATGACAGATTACCTGCAATTTCAGAAAATCAAATCGGACTCTATAATGCCAGGCGGCAAGTAAATGGACAAGTTCTTTTCGAATCTGGAATAAGCACTAATGTAATATCAAATCCATGGCAAGCATTTAAAACCTTACCGCCTGAGCAACAGCGCGGAATTGTCGAAGCTTTTCAAAAAGCTCAGAATGTTGCACAAGATTCGATTCACGAAACGGCTGACGATATTTTGAATAGAACATTGGACGGTTACATTGATACTGTCAAATTTCCCATTAATATCGCACTGGGCGTCGGAAATAGTTTGTGGCAGATTCTAGAATTCGAGCACGACCTGCTCCTTGAGCCCGCGCGCGCGCAGGAAAAAAGCGCTACAGTCGGAACAAGTATTGGCAAAGCTCTGGTGATAGGAGTGAAGCTTTGGTCGGGATTAGTAGATTACGGGTCAGATGTTCATGAAGAGAAGGATTATAGACGACCGCTCCAAGATTTAGGCAATGTCTTAAACTCTTGGTTTGAATCTTTGACTCCAGGCGATCAAATGAATGCGTTGGCAGGCATATCGGCTGGATTTGGCATAGGCGCCCTGGGAAACCAAATCAAACAGTTATCAAAGCCTGGAATCTTCCTGCAATTTCTAGAAGAAGCTGCCGAATCTGCTCCAAAAAATCCTGAAACCGAACGAAAATTCTCAGCAACAATAACTAAGATTCTAGATTTCGTAGCGAATAAAAAACGTGTTGCCACTACAGACGGTATCGCTGCTCCCGCTGACAAAATAGAAGATTATATTCTACGGATGGTAGGTCGAAATGGCATTCACATGCCTGAACGTCGCCCTCTCTTCTTAGCACCTGGCGAAAATCGCATCTTAAAACCTTATGAAGTCGAAGCTCTTGGCGGATTGCAAACCCTCGAACGAATGAATGAGGCAGAATTAGCTAATCTGAGCATTAAGCGCTTTGAAATGCCAAAAATGATTTTAGAGACTGACCCATTTTCATTTTTGGCAAAAATACCAGGAGATCCAAGAGCATGGGTTCAGGCATCGAGTGCTGAAGAAGGCGTAGTTGTTTTACAATACATCGGATCTGGAAATCTGCCAACAGGGACGGGAAATATACTCCTAAGCGAATGTTTAAAAGGCCACGGTCAAATTCCGTGGAAGAGACTGCATCTAAAAACCGTACTAAATGAAGAGTCGCTTGAAGCATTTTATCAAGGTGCACTACCCGAGGAAATTTTAGTTGGGCGCATGTCTATTAAAACCTTACATGAGTTGGAAGTTAAAGTTAAGAGCATGAATTACAAATGGGACCAGGGACTAAAGAAGCTAGACATAATTATAGAAACTGAGCGGTAATCATATGACTGAAATTAACAAGCTATTTTTAGAGCGGGATCAAAGGGTGATTGAATCGACGCCTTTCGAGCCCCATTCTAAGCCTATTTTTAATGCACTCAGATCTCATTTATTTTGGGCGGATGAGGTTCCCAGGGGAATTACCGTCGATGCTTTAGAAACTATTGGCGATCTCCAAATAGCTAGAGCACATTTGCATCATGGCCTTAAATTGCATCATCTGCTAGATCCTGATGTTTTTATTCGAGTTTGGAATCAAGCATTATCAGAAAATATAAAGTGGAATGGTTTTCAGCGCTTGGAATTGAGTTTCGATGATAAGGCTTATTACGAACAATGCCTTGCAAAGGACACTACTTTTGAATAAAACAAATGATGAAACATGACAAAGATTATTACGACCATTGTTTGAGGGACGAATAAGAAGTCTAGCTCGACATCAAGCCTCGAAAGAAAACTTGCAAGAGCTTCCTGAGTGCAGGTTCGCGATCCTGCTCAATAAAATAAACGACTAAAGATGGATGATGAAAACTTGTGGTGGCATCCAAGATCTGTTCGACGATTTCTTGAGCATCGCCGCGAATTAGTTTCTGAACCAATGCGCGCTCGACCAAATCTTTCAACTGCAAACGCATCGTACTTATATGATGCTGAACAAAAGGTTTATCGATTTGCGCGCAAAAATTGAAAGCGCGATACAACTCTGGATCGAATTGGACTTTCTCTCGCTTTGCTTTGTGCAACTCGACGCACCAATTGGTAATGCACTCTAAAGGGTCTTTAGATGGGTCACAATGCGCGGCAAGCTTTTCGTCCACATCTAATAGCCACTTTTCTGTCACCGCATCAAATAGGGCAGCTTTGTCGGCGAAGTGACTATACAAGGCCGCGTGAGTTACACCCAAATCCTTCGCAATGTCGCTCAGTCGGACTTTCTCGTACCCAAACTTGCGCATCCGCTCGATTGTACAAGCGATGGCTTTTTGTTTTAATTGGTCGGATGTAAGTCCAGTTTTGGGCATTTGGCGATTTTATTAGCCGATTAGGTCGTTTATCTTTATATCTTACAAAACTTGCCATTTGTAAGATACCCATGCTATAGTTACAAATAACAAAAAACGTAAGTTGTAATCATCCAGGGAGGAACCTATGAAGATATCAAACAACACTATCCTTATTACAGGTGGAACGAGCGGAATCGGCAGAGGACTCGCCGAGGCCCTACACAAGAAGAACAATAAAGTCATTATCGCCGGGCGCCGCAAAAATCTTTTAGATGAAATCAACGCCAAAAATCCGGGCATGGAAGGTATCGAAATCGATGTGTCCGACCAAAAACAAATTGAAAAATTCGCAGCCACGGTCAAAAACAAATATCCAGAGTTGAATGTACTTATTAATAACGCTGGTATCACTACACTTGAAGATTGGGACAACGACAACGTAGACGTTTCAGCCATTCACAACTTGATTGCGACCAACATCTCTGCCGTTATCGGCTTGACCGCCGCACTTTTGCCACAGCTCAAGAAAAACTCAAATCCAGCGGTTATCACAACTACATCTGGATTGGCGTTTATCCCGCTTGCGATAGCTCCGACCTATAGCGCCACTAAAGCGTTTTTGCATTCATGGTTGCAGTCGCTGCGTTATCAGTTACGCGACTCTGGTGTTGAAATTTTGGAATTGGCACCACCATATGTTGCTACCGAATTTGGTGGCGAACAACAAGCAAACGATCCGCGCGCAATGCCGCTCAACGAATACGTATCGGAAGTGATGCAAATTCTAGAAAGTGGCAAAATGCCCGATGGAGAGATTCTTGTAGAGCGCGTCAAAGATTTTCGCATTGCCGAAAGAAATGGTTCGTATAGCAACTTCTTTGAAGAGTTGAACAAAATGTTCAGCAATCACTAGATTTGGTTATGCTTTTTGCGTTCTAATCTTTTGAGTTTCATTCGCCAATAAATTCAGATACTCTTTGAGTGGCAATTGATGAGCTTGGGCGAGAGCTTCCAAACATTTCAAGGAAGCACTTTCCCCATTCTCAATTCTCCTCACCTGCCGTTCAGAAAGCCCTAGAATATCACGCTGACCAAGATTTTTTTTATACCGGATGTTGGCAATAGCTTTTCCGAAAAGCTCATCATGAGCAATTTTCTGAAGCAAATATTTATTTCCCAATTCGGGATTGAGAGTAATCTGCAGAATTTCCAAATCAAATTGCGTATCGAACTCTGCCCACTCAATAATAGCGCCCTCCTCTGAAATCGAAAATTCTCGACGCTTATTTTTCGGAATTCTACTCAACGCCTTTATAGACGCAAACGGCACTACGATAGTGTTCAACGCACAATCCTGTACATATAATTGATCATCAAAAACTGCAGCATCAGCGATTAATTTATCCTGGACGCCATATCTCCAGGCAGTTAGGATACGCTTTGGAACTACCCAATTCGAAAATACCAATAAATTTCGAAGAGTGCGTAAATCCGCCATATCCAGAATGCGAGTAATCCAATTTTGATTTTGCTCTTCTCTTATCAATAGCGCTTTCAACTGATGTTTATTATTTGCACTATGAATTAAGGGAGCCAAATCGTTTACTCCTAGTGAGTTTGATATCAAAAATAGATTTTTAGATGATGCAGAAATCTTATTCTTTTTACTTTCCGAACCAATGAATTCGATTTGAGCAAAACCACTCAAATGTTTGCGAACAATACTTTCTGAATCGTTCGCAACGATTCGCATTTCGCACTCTTCTTTGATCATCTCTCGCATACAAATTTTTCCCACTCAAACTCTAGGACATCCCGGTTTTTTACAATGTATTCTCGCAAACGCTGCAAATCTTTTCTGTTAGGACCACCTTTTAGCTTCCACTTCACTTCGAATTCGAGATGCTTATCATTTGAGACTTTAAAATAGACTTTCAGTCCCCAACATCCCGCTTTTCTGGCATGAAAATGAGGTGGTTCATGATCATTGAAATGGAATAAAATTTCTATCCCATCCAACTGATGCTGTGACTTGGGCATAAAACTCACTCCTTCTGAGCATAGCACAAGAGCGGTCATTTTTTCCTCATTTAAGAAAAAAAATTGTCCGCTCACTAACCGTATAAAAATGCTAGCGCAAATCAAACTTTTCCTCGGCGAAAAAATCGCACGTTCAGGCAAGGCCTTGCTTAAACGTGCTCAGATAAGGGGTATTATTCTAATACCATGTTCGAACTCTACACCTACGAAGCAATCTACGCTTTGAACGAAGCATTAAAAATAGCGCAGCAGATGGGCTCGCTTTCTGTTGAGCCTGAGCATATTTTGCTTGGGCTTCGAAAAGAGGGAGTTGGCTCTGCAGCTCGATTTTTAAGACAGAAAAAAATTTCGTTCGAAGATCTGAAGAAGCTGCTCGACCTAGACTCAAATCCAGATTTGAATGAAAGGAAGATCGGATTCTCAGCGAATAGCAAAGAGATTCTGGATTCGTTGTACAACGAAGCGAAAGAGTCTAACTGTTCGTTGATAGGTCAAAAAGAACTTTTTCTCAAGCTTGTTGAAAATAGTAAATCGGTTGGTGCCAAACTAAAAGAATTAAATGCAACACCTACTGAAGACGAGCTTGAACACTTAGATTTAAAGGAATATGGAAATACTCTCAATCTTCCGCCAGCAAAGCCTGTTGTCTTGCAAAAGCTGCAAGCTTTGAATCTAACTGAAATATGGTGCCTTCATTCCTTTTTCATTCAGACCAGCTCGCTTAGAGAAATCAGTATTAAGGGGTTAGATGCAACCCTAAAGGAATCGCTAATCGACTTCATTCGCCAAAGATTTGTCGTATTAGGTGACCTGATTGTGCGTAGTGAAGAAGGCGATACTCAGCCTATTCGCGTAAAGCTTGGTCCAGCAGATTTAAACGGCTGGAGTTGGGACGAAGACGAGATTATTTTTGATCTGATGCCAGCAGACTTCATAGATACAAGATTGAAAATCGCCGCTCTCAGTTTCATGGCAGAAATATCGCAATTTCTGAACATGCCAATTTCAATGGCAGACGAAAGTCTCAAAGCTGAGCCCATGATCGTCATGCATCCAGACGGTACCATGGATTTACATCAAGAATGCGAACTGCAAGAACAATCAGATTAGAGCTTTTCGATCTTACTAAATCCTATTCGCTCTTCTCTTCTTCTTTTTTGACTTTGAAGAATTCTTCAAATTGTCGTTGCGAAATGCCTTGGGCTTTTAAGAACCAGTGCTTAACGCGAGAGATGATGCCGGTTTGCGGCATTTGATAAACACCCGAGCGAACATTGGCGATGCGATTGCGATCCAGTTCGTACTTAACTTTAGCCATGTCCGATTTTAATTCGTCTGTTTTGTAAGCAAGACGCATTGCGCGATCTGTTTGTTCTTGCAGGTCGGGAATGAGCTTCAGTTCCATGTCTTGCGAAGCAATCTTGGCTCTGTCTTCAACGCGATCTGTAAGCAGCTTGATAATTGTGTCTTGCGCTTCCACAAGTGAGCGACGCAAGTCTGCAATTTCTTGATCTCTATCTTCGATGATGATTCGGATTTCTTCTAATTGCGGATGACTCAAATCGAGCTTGGTATCAGTCGCAATGGTAGCTGGAAGATCGCCGCCATCTTTGCGAAGCATTTGTGCGAAACCTTCGAGGAAGGTTACCAATTCGTTGCGGCTGACCTTATCCACTTGCTCGCCGTTAATTTGAGCTAATTTGTCGGTGGCGTCTGTTTTATTACCTGTTTCTAAAGTTTCGCTAACTGTCTCAGGATTGCAATCAACTTCTCTCTCTGAAGGAAGGACAGATTTCAGTTCCACTTCGATGCGCTCCTCGGTAGACTCTACGGTTTTAGCGGTTTCAGTAGCCTGGGCGGCTTCCACGGGCGCTTTGGTTTCTTTGCCCTCTTCAACAAAAAGCTTTTCGATTGATTCGGATGTAACACCTTTTGGTGCAGAAGAAGCGTCGGATGTATTCATATAGTCTTGAAACTCACCGGTTTATGTGGGACGAAAAAAGTGCAAAATGTACCAAGCCAATTATCTCCACAACCCCAAGAAAAGTCTAGGATGGGCATTTTCATATATGTACAATCTAAATACGATAGTGGCATATACGGTGAATATCTAAATCGCATTTAATTGCGGAATTGATACAAAATCTAATTTTTAAAAGTGGTTAGTGGCGAGGCTTGGCTGCAGGCTTCCTTGGCTTAACATCGGTTACGCCTGGAATAGGCGTCTTTTTGATGCCGAAATACTCCTGCAAAACCATTTTGGCAAGCGGCGCAGCGGCCGTACCACCGTGACCGCCGTGCTCTACGAATGCGCAAATTGCAATCTCCGGTTTTTCAGACGGTGCATAACAGCAAAACCATCCGTGCGTTTTACTGCCTTTGGGAGGAGCTTCAGCAGATCCTGTTTTCCCAGATATCGCCACTTCAGGCATGTTCACGCGACCGGCTGTACCGCCCTGTACAACAGCTCTCAAGCCGTCCGAAATCACTTTCATATATTCTGGTTTGATTTTCCAAATTTCTGGCTTAGGAGGGGGAACCTGACGATCTCCGATTTTTATGGCAAGGTGCGAGAAAGGAACGCGACCTTTCATTGCAAGGCCCGAATAAATGCGCGCACCCTGAACCGGCGTAAGCTGAATAAATGTCTGTCCGATAGACATGTGGAGCGTGTTTCCGGGATACCATTTTTCGTGCATCCGACGCAATTTCCATTCTGAGTCTGGAACAAGACCTGATCTTTCGTTTGGCAACTCGACTCCAGTAGGTCGTCCAGCGCCAAGCATGTTGCCCCATTTCTTGATCATCTCGGGGGTCATTTTCAAAGCCATGGTGTAGAACGCAGTGTCGCGCGACCATTGCATACATTTGACCAGATCAAACAAGCCGCTTGCACTGGTCCAGTCATGAAAGGTGAAGCCACCAAGAGAGACACCACCACTTACGTGAATTTTGTCGCCTGGTTTAACCACTTTGTAATCGAGTGCGGCAAGCATTGTAATAGGTTTCCAAATCGAACCTGGCGGAAAACCTGATAATGCGCGGTTATGCAGCGGATGACTTGGATGACTCAGTAATTTTCGATCTTCTTTTGTAAGTCGACGAGTAAATATATTTGGGTCATAGCTTGGTCGTGATACCAGCGCTAGTATCTCGCCCGATTGTGGATCCATCGCAACTATAGCGCCAGATTTTTCACCAAGAGCCTGATAGGCACAGCGTTGCAAGTTCAGGTCCAAAGACAAAATAATGGGTTGGCCAGGAATTGCCTTTTTGGTAACTATCGGCTTTGCTGTTTCTGCTGACGATTGTCCCATTGCGTTGACGCGCACACGTTGCTCACCATCGACGCCGCGCAACTGATCGTCATAGATTTTCTCAATGCCAGACTGTCCCACAACATCGCCCATCTTTCTATCGGGACGGCGCAACATCTGAGGTTTGGTGATCTCACCGCAGTATCCAAGTACGTGCGCCGTCATCTCGGCATGCGGATAGGTACGGCTTATGTCAGGAAGGATATCAATTCCGGGAAGAAATAATTTCTGCTCGTAAAACTTGCTTACGTGTTCAAGATTCAAATCGTGCTCTATAACAATAGGCAGAACCGAGCTTGACGCCTTGGCTTTCATCAATCTATCAAATACTTCGGCATATTCTAAGTCTAGAATTTTAGCGATGCGTGTAGCTAAATCTTGAACATGGTCGAGCTGATTGGGAACAGCAATCATAGACAAAGATTGTTTATTGGTAGCAAGCAAATTACCATGCCTGTCATACAAACTACCGCGCGGTGCGCGCAAGAAGGTAACGCGTGTGGAGTTGTCTTCAGCAGCGGTTTTATAATACTTATTCTGAATAATCTGAAGCCATGTCAAACGAAGTAATAACAAGACCATCGCGGTGATAATCACAAAGGCCAGTACAAAAGCTTTGCCTGTGACTTGATCTGAAAATTTATGGGAAGAAATACTTTTCATCGTTGATCAGAAAGCTCCCTAAACCGGAGGAACTCATACCATCCACGCATGGGAAAAAATATAAATGGCGCTAAAAGCGAATTTAAGGATGCTTCGATAAGCGAGACTCTGACTAAATTTTCAAGCACACCTGGTCTACCCACTGTATAAAGTTGGGCTGCCATAATAAGCTCAGACATGAAAGTGAAAACAAACACAAGTGGAATACAAAAAATAATTGCCCGATTGAAATTGCGCAGACAAAAGTAACCAGCGCTCCAGCCTACAAGCGGATAGCAGATTGGATAAATTGGCAAAATAGAATTATAAAGCGCAGCAAATGCCGCTCCTAAAAGTGCACCACTGATAGAGCCAGACAAAATTTGCCTGAGCATTACCTCTTTCCAGGTGCTCAAACGCAATTCATCAAGGGTTGGCGCCTTGACTGGTGATCCCCAGGTCACCGACCAGACAATAATGAAAGTCAAAGCAAGATTGCATTGAACATCAAATAAAGTAAGTCTGCTCAAAATACAGAGCTGCAAAATCCATATAAACGAAATGATGAGAGCGACTATGCTAATCGCGCCGATTCTTCGTTGTGTACGAATTGCTAGCATTACAAGGCTGACCTCAGATTGGCGGAAGGACCAGAACTTGATCCAGGTCGAAACAATTCTCAGCCAGTTTCACATCTATCTGCATAGAGGCGCCATTGGTATCACGACGAATTGAAGCTACTTCGCCGACGGGGTGATTATCAGGGAAAGCGCCACCTTTACCGTAACAAATGATTTTATCTCCAACATCCACATTCGTTCCCACTGGAACATAATCTATGATTGCCAAATTTGGTCCATTGCCCGAAATGATACCAGGTAAGCCGATTCGCTTAATTACAACACCCAGTTTTTGCTCTGGGTCTGTTATTAGTCGAACAACACTTGCATGTTCGCTTGTACTAAAGACTTGACCAACGACACCATCAGCGGTGATAACAGCAGAGCCTTTGACTATGCCGTCTGCCTGACCTTTGTCGAGTATCACTTGTTCATACCAGTTGTCGGGCTCTCGTGCGCTCACTTCTGCAGCAACCGCTTTGCGAGACAACTTGTCGCGCAGACCAAGCATTTTGCGCAGATTATTTGTATCTCGTGCCTGACGTTTTATAGTGGCCAACTCAATTTCGGTTTTGGCAAGCTTGGCTTCTAGTTCTCTTATGCGCTCAGTAGACTCGAAAACTTTGTCTGCCAGGTCACGCGTAGACTTGACCTGGTAAATACCTTTAGTTAATCCAGCAGATACCCAGGTGCTTGCAGTCATCAAAAATCCAGATGCAGGACCTGCCAGCATAATTAGAATTATGACCAGAAACACTGCCTCGGCAATGTGTTCTGCCTGATCATTTGAGCGCGATAACAACTTGAGCTGCCTTGTTTGCGATTACTTGTGATATTGGCAGAGTTCGAGCACTCGACTATAAGTCGGGTCGCTGAGCATCTTGCCGGTGCCTTTTGCCACTGCCGAGAGCGGATCTTCTGCAATGAATACGGGCACTTCGGTCTCGCTCGAGATGAGCTCGTCGAGCCCCTGCAAGAGCGCTCCACCACCGACCACAACAATACCGCGGTTGTAAATATCGGCGGCAAGCTCGGGAGGAGTTTTTTCCAGTGTGTGCTTGATAGCGCCAATGATGGCGCGCAATGGCTCGGCAATTGCTTCGCGAATTTCGCCGCGACTTACCGTAACTGTTGTGGGCAGCCCGTTTAATAGGCTCAAACCTTTAACGTTGTACTTGTCGTTTTCTTGTGTTTTCCAAGCCGAACCCAGACGGAATTTGACTTCTTCAGCCGTTTTCTCACCTATTTCAACGCTGTGTACACACTTGAGATATATTCTAATTGCATCAGACAACTCGTCGCCTGCAATACGAATTGACTCGTTCACCACGATGCCAGACAAGCTGAGTACTGCTACTTCAGTAGTGCCACCACCAATGTCTATTATCATAGACCCGGTCGGTTCGATAACAGGAAGGTCTGCACCGATTGCCGCTGCAAGCGGTTCGTCAGGCATATAAATTCTTGAAGCTTTGGCATTTTCAGCCACGTTTCTAATTGCGCTCTTTTCTACACTGGTGATGCCCGATGGCACAGCAATAACGATTTCGGGGTTGCGAAGCGCATTGTCATTGGAAGCAACTCGCTTGAGGAACTCGTTGAGCATGATTTTGGCATGGTCAAGATCGGCTATGACACCATCTTTGAGCGGTCTTGTCGCTCGCACACCGCGAGGTGTTCGGCCAATCATCGCCCGCGCTTCTTCACCCACCGCAATGGGTAGATTGGTCGCATCGTCAATTGCAATGACCGACGGTTCTCTCAGCACCACGCCTTGATTTTCAAGATAAATCAAAGTGTTAGCCGTTCCGAGATCGATGCCAACGCCTTTGCTAAACAAGCCTTTGAGCCAGCCTACCAAGTTAATCACCTCAAAGTCTCCGAGCTGTTCTTACTTCATCTAAAGTCTATCATGGCAGCCTATCAATAACGCCGAATCCGCGCTTGTCAGGTGGATTTGAAGCAAATAGTTTTACTACCTCTTTACTTTTGCATATCCGTTACATGTCCGACAGGCGACATCTCTTCACATTTGATTCTGAAATCATTATTGAGTACTTCTTACAAAAAAAAACCACATTCGATACCACAATCCGTTCGATCATGCAGCGCACGCCGCATCAGCCTGCAATAATTCCACTGTTCTACCTTCGGGATCTTGCACCAATGCTGACATTCCATGCTGTACTCGCCGAATCTTTACTGGTTTGCTTACTTCCTAGCCGCTGCGCAAGCTCTTCTTGAGACAACCCGCGCAACTGAGGAGTGGTTGAGCGGCGCTCAGAAACAAGCTTTACAATCCGCCGAAGAACATCATCCCACGTTTTATAAACCTCATCAGCACCCTCACCGTAGCCATGTGTATCGCTTGAAACCAAGCCAAAACCCTTTTCCTTTCTCCAAGCTACGGCAAGATGATAATCAGCAAGAAACAAATCCAGATTCCAGACTCCTTTTGCCGAAAGAGGCTTATCAAAGGTATATACCGTCACGGATATGTACCTTCAGTGTAATGAAAAATCGCTTTTTCAGCCCCTTACGGATTGTATTCTTGAACTTGTTCTTGCAAACTCGAATACTGACTATTGAGTGGTTCGAGTGCAACGGCTTCTTTAGCTGCTCTTAACGCTTCCTTGTAGTTCGAACAACCTTTCAAAAGAAGCGCCAATGCATACCATTGTTTAGCGTCCTTTGGAGACAATTTAACAGCGTTAGCTTGACTTTTCAAAGCAGGAAGATTCTGTCCCTGTCGACTTTGCCAGTACGAAAGTCCGCTCCAGCCACGCACTTCTCTGGGGTTCGCCTTAACCGCCTTCGAGTAAAGCTCCTCCATCTCAAATGGCGACTTGTCAGCCTGCTGTCCCATTTTTTCTAAACTATCAAAACTGGGCGCAGACATCGAATTGAAAGTGTATATCCCTACTCCACCAACAACTACAATTACAGCCGCCACAGCAGCAATAATCAAAACTCTATTAGGCGCATTTTTGGCAGAGAACTCGACCGCTTCGTCTAACTGCTCCAGTGCATCATCGTCATCAACGTCTTCTTCTCTGACTTGCGCTGTAGATTTAATGCTTACTTTTTCACGCAAATAAGATTTGGGCTTGCCTTTCGTCTTAGCAGCCGTTATCACTTCTTCCTCTTCCCAATCAATTGTCTTGCGCACTTCATTGCGATAATTGACCAGGTCTTCTTTCTTCACCACCGGAACGTGCCCAGTCGTAAGTCCACTAAGCGGAGCATTCGCCTCAGGATCATCATACTCGCTTGATTCATCTTCAAAATCGTTAGAAGCAGCTTGAGTCGAACTAGTCTTTTGCAAAGGCTGATGGAACACTTCGTTTAATTCCATTTCGTTTACTGCAATATCAAACTCACCACTGCTGATATCATCGAATTCATTATTCTCGCCAAACGATGAAGGAAACGGTGGTGACGGTAACGGCGACGGCGACGGCGATGCCGGCGGCACGAACTCAGAAGCAGGAGACTCTTGAAGCAAATTTACATTTTGCGGATTGACAACGGGAGGAGATGGTTTAGGGATTTCTTTTTCAGAAGGTGTACGCACCACATTCGGTGCAGGACCAGAATTAGCAAGAGACGCGAGAACCGATGGCGATTTAGATGGTGGTGGCGCTGGTGGTAGTCCGGTATTCGCGAGCGAAGCCAAAACCGAACTACCGGGAGGTTTTGCTGGTGCTGTTGAACCCGGCGCCAGTGAAGCCAACCCTGGCGGAAACGTATTTAAAATCTCTGGCATGCTCGGTACCATTTGCGCGAGGGATGAACCCTGCGGAGCAAGTGGTATAGCATCTTGCGACCCCCTATCAAACAACAAATTAAGCTGCGAGTCATTGAGGCTCTCCTTCAAGAATGGCTCTAGTATTGGAGCATATCTATCGGGAGGAATACTTTGCTCTGTCGATGATTCTTCAACAGTACCCGGTAATCGCAACTGCTTCAATTGCCAAATTATTTGCAACAAACGTTGAGCGTCGCCGTGGTTTCCACTGCTGATCAGCGTTTCATATCGTTTAGTTTGTTTGTCGATTAGACGATCCAGTCTCAACTGAATTCCGCTTTTGTCGAAATTCAAATCGTCGTCATCTTTAGCTTGCAACGAATCCATACAGCAAGGACTGCTTTACTTCCATACATTAAACGCCATCTACTTATACTTACCCAATAAATGGCGCAACTGACCGGAATACGGCTATTTCTTGGCTTTGATAGATTTTAGAGCGTTTCTGGCACTGACCTTTACAGCCTAGTCTTTGTCCTTCAAAGCCGTCTCAAGTGCCGGAATGGCAGCCTCTGCCGCCAGTTCCAGCGCTTTAAGTGTGCCAATGGACCAGACTCTGACATTAAAGTCATGGTCGTTGACCGCCTTCGCCAATGCAGGAATTGCCTCCGAAATATCTTCACGCACATCGCCAAACACTCCGGCAAACTCGCCCATCAACAAGCTAGCATTTCTGCGCATCTGAACATTTGGATCTTTCAAAGCCTTCACCAGTGCAAGAACCGATTTCTTTCCTTCTGCACGAAGTACTTTCACAATTTTGTCGCGCTTTATCATGCGAGGATCAGGCTTACTATCCGAGCGACCGGAAGCCGAAAACTGCATATTGAAATCGCGTAACTGCTCAACGGCGCTCTGCACTTCCATTGGCTTTTCCTTGAGAGCCGCATTTACAGGAGAAGATACAAACAAAGTCAGCGCGACCAACAATACGTTTTTTTTGCCA
Organism: uncultured Candidatus Obscuribacterales bacterium; assembly: GCA_964606665.1. GTDB lineage: Bacteria > Cyanobacteriota > Vampirovibrionia > Obscuribacterales > Obscuribacteraceae > Aved-18. Next base: position 53,562 of record CAZSHS010000005.1, read on the forward strand.
ACCAGATTTCATGTTGTCTCCTCGCTTTTAATACGAATCTAGTAGCACCACATTCGGTGACTAATGCATCTGTTTCGCTTTAAATTGCCGCAAATAGAAATCAACATCAACGCCCAAATCTTTCAGCGCAGCCACAGCTCGGGACTTAATTTTGGGTGGAGGACGAGAAGCAATAACCTGCCCCCAGAGTTCAATTAATTTTTGACGCGCCATTTCTTTTACTCGAGAATCAGGATCAGTAGAGTAAACATTGCTCCAAACATTGATTTCTTTGATGCGAGAAGGAATTTTCAATTCTAATATTTCTGCTTGCCTGGAGAGCCAAGCTGGAGAATCGGGATATTTGGCTGCCATTCGAAAATACTTCGCTGCGGTTGTTTCATTTCCAGCGAAAAGAAATTGATTGATACCTGCAATAAATGGCAAATACCAATCATTTTGATTAGCATTTATACCTCTTTCGATTAGCTCGGCTGCCCGCTTAGGTCGTTTTTGCTCAGCTCCAACGGTAAATGCAGCAAAAGAATAAGCATTTACAAAATACGGATCCAACCCAGTAATCAAATCAATGTATTCATCAGCCAACGCATACCTATCTTTGGCTCGTTCTTGAACATCACCTACATAACTAATAAACGAAAGCCAATAACAATCTGCAATCATTTGATCGAAACCAAGTGACATTAACTTCACCGCATAAGGTTCTGGTATCAAAGGTTGAGTTTGAACGCTTACGTTTTTCAAGCAATTGTTCATGCAAATGTGACTCTGCTGAATTATTAACAGCAGAGCCACAAAACCAAAAGCGATAAAAGCTTTTCTTCGCAAAAATTACTGATTCGACAGAACTAAAATGGTATCAGCAGTCATTCCACCCAAAGCTGTTCCAGTCTTATTGCCTCCTACGATCGCGTAAGATACGCCGTTATCGATGGAATAGTACTTAACCTTCCCTGGTCCCCCAGCAGTCTCCGCTTTGTTACTTCGAAGCGTAGCAACAGCCGTTGCACCAGTCAAAGTGTTACCACCAGCAGGAAATTCCGATAAGCTTGTAAATGGATTCAACGGAGCATTACCAAGTGGAGTGGGATTCGAAATAGAACAACTTCCTCCCGGAAAAAATGCCTTATAGGCGTTATCGACATCAGTAGGATACTGACCAGCCGCATCAGTAGCATACATCTCTGCAGCAATCTGCGCGGTGCGCATATTACCCTTCACGCTCGCTTCACGCGCTTTGTCTTGCGCGCCAATAAAGTTCGGCAACGCAATCGCGGCCAAAATTCCAATAATGATTACGACGACGAGGAGCTCAATTAGCGTGAAGCCGCCTTGTCCTCTCATTTGTTTTTTACGCCTTGCCATGATCACATTCCTCTCAATAAAAAACTGCGGGATACCAATCAATTTATCCGCTCATCGGACCGCCAGAATTTCAAAAAAAATTACCGAGGTTCTAGTAAGTATGAAAGCCCGAATGGATATTAATAGATTGCCCACTAGCATAATTCAAATAACGGTTGTCAAAGATTAAAGCCACCCGGGGCAGGACCGGATGGCTTTATGAAATTAAGAAACGTTAAGAACTCGCTGCGGGATTTATTAGACCAAAACAGCTTCTTTTTGGTGTTTTGTGTGACGCTCATGAGCCACTTTGCGAGGACGACGAAGATGGTCCATAAAACGGCGGTGAGCCAATGTGTCGATTTGAGCTTGTGATGTTTTTTCAGGAACTGAAAGAACGAATTCGTCGGTGTTCACTTTAGGAGCTGCATTGTTATGCTTGCCGACTAAATACAGGTAACCACCTCTGGTTGCATATACGTAATGAATCATGTTTCCTGCCCTCTTCTTGATTAGTTCAATGTTTTGATAGACGATTTAGACGATTAGTTGAATGAGACCACTCTAAACTCAGAGCCAGTGAGTTAATTCCCTCAACTCTACCCTACGCAATCGTATGCGAATAGAGTTGTTTCAAAGTGATTCTTCATTTTCTCTAAACAATTGATGTTAGCAATTGTTCATGCCGTCACAGGAAACCCGGACGACATAAGGTTATTAACACACAGGTGCGATCAAAAAGCTTGTCGCGTAAGTTGTTTGTTAAACCTTACTGAAAACGATATACCCGGACCAATCCTATATGCACCGCATGGCAACCCAATATCCGCAATATCCGATAATATTTAGTCGCTCTTTTTATTACCTTTATCTGGCTTAACACTATCCGAATTCAGCTCAGCATCAAGAAACTCACCGATATCGTTACCTGCCACCACTGTTACGTCACTATCAATGTCACCAATGGAGGCGTTGATTATCTCGCCGGTATCGCCTAAATCTTCGCGAACCACTTCTGCTTCTTCAGGGTTTCCGCGTTGAGAAATAATGCTCGAATCTGGCTCAGAATCGGAAACTATACCGTCACTACCAGCAGCAGCTCTTGCAGAAAGACTTTTCTTGTTCAAGACTTTGACATAGCCATAGCCTTTCTTCTTCAAATATTTGAAGAGTTTGCGACCCAATTCTTTATCGCCGCTGACATTACTGACGGTGACTTTCATAGAGTGCTTATCACCACTTAAGAACTGCGATCCCATTAATCTGGCAGTGATTTTTCGAAGTTCTAATCGGTCGACAGCCCAGTCGCCAGTGCCGGCAAAGCTGCCTGGCAGCATGATGAGCTTTTGATTTTTCTTGGGAACGCATCGAGCAAAATTGGCTATTTGAGTGATTTTTTCCATGCTCATGTCGGTCGAAATATAGTCTTTGGCAATTTCAAGAAGCTTAGGAAGATGTGCCCAGGTAGCGGGGTTTACTGATGCTTGAATAACAGACTGCACAAACATTTCCTGGCGTTGAACACGACCGATATCGCCCAGCTCATCGTGCCTGAAGCGCACAAAGCCCATAGTTTCGTATCCTGATAATTTATGCCTTCCCGGCTGCAGATCTATATATAGGTGTTGTGAGTCGTCTTTGTATTTCATCCGCTTTGGAATGTCTACTTCAAGTCCACCGATCTCGTCAATGCACTTCACGAGCCCTTGTAGGTTCAAAACAATATAGTGATCGATTGGCACATGCAAAAGACGATTGACAGTAGCACTTGCCAAGGTTGGTCCGCCTATAGCATTTGCGGCATTGATTTTGGAATGACCATGCCCAGGAATGAGGACATTTGAGTCTCGCGGAATAGACAGACAGGTGAGCGTGTTTGCAAAGGGGTCGAAGCGCACAAGCATCATAGTGTCGGAGCGACCAGTAAAGAGCGAGTCATCGCCTTTCTTGCGTTTGCCTTTACCTGAGTAAACTACATCGGTGCCCATGAAGAGCACGTTCACAGGCTCTACCAGTGAGCCCAGACGCAGGACAGGCGGCAAGAGGCTAGGGCTTTCAATCAGGGTGAAAACATATCCAGTGATGACACCAACTAAGGCGCAAACTAAAAAAACTAAATACCAGTTGCGGGGACTCAAATTATTGCTAACCGGGAGAAAAGCCTGGGATATTATATGGTGTATGCGCAAGCTAGCAACACATTACCCGTCCTCAAGGTTAGATCCAGGTAAGCCCGGTCGGCTACTTGCCATCAATTTCGGGGGTATCGGTGACGAAATACTCTTCTTTCCAACCCTGGACACGATACGCCAAACGCTGCCGGGCTGGCATATTTCTCTTTTACTAGAGCCTCGCTCAAGGTCGGCCAAAGAATTAACAGAGTCCGTGGACGAGGTTCTTTTATTCGACATCAAGAAGAGACCTTTGCTTGTGTCCGATTTAATGGAATTACTGTTCCTTATAAAGAAAGGTAGATTCGACGCAGTTGTTTCTTCTGGCAGTTCGCCCATGGTGTCGGCACTTTTATTTTTGTCTGGTATTCCGCTGCGTGTTGGTTATGACTCAAATTCGGCAGCGCGTTTGCTTTTGAGCGAATCTGTTTTACTGAATCGCGATGTATATGCTGCAAGAATGTATCAAGAGCTGGCGTTCGGGCTTGCGCGTTTAACTAACGGTAGAACAAAAAGCTCAACCGATATCGGTTCAAGTTCTAACACTAACTCGTTGCCGCTCGTCAAGGTCAGCGCGCAGGCAGAAACTCGCATGAACGACTTAATGGATAGCCTTGAGATACCCGATGGCGCCACCAAAATAATGATTCATCCGGGTACAAGCAGACTTGCCACCCAAAAGGGTATTTTGAAATCTTGGCCAGTTGATTCATGGCTCGAACTAATTAAACGATTAGGTGAACTGCCTAATACATATATAGTGCTTGCAGGTGGTCCCGACGACCAGGACGTGATAAGCGAATTGCAATCGAAATGCTCTGCACCGTATTTGGTGTCAACGTTTGGCAAGACAAAAAACCTTTCAGACCTAGCAGCACTGATGGAGCTTTGTGATTTAATAGTCTGCGTAGACTCTGCACCCATGCACGTTGGAGTGGGGTTAAATCGCCCGCTAGTTGCATTATTTGGTCCCACCGATCCGGCAAAACTGCTTCCAGACAAACCCAATTTCAAAGCCATTTGGGATAGACAAGACGGCAGCAGGTCTATGTTTGACCGCAAAGGAGTCAACATAAATGTCGGTACCGTATACGATGCCATCGCCGAGCAGTTGAAACACCTTAAATAGGCTCGACGAGAGCTAAAACTTATGTTATATTGGCGGATCTATGAAACCACTAATCGGCGTTAACGTGGACATTAAACCTGGCACGGCTGAAAAGCCGCCAGAGTGCAGCTTGCAGGCTCCGTACATCGAAGCCATTCAAAAAAGCGGCGGTATTCCAGTCCTGATTCCACCCATGCCCGATTCTGACCTGGCCTTGATTGTAGAACGCCTGAGCGGTGTTGTTTTCGTGGGCGGTCCTGATTATCACCCTGCCCATTATGGCGAAGAAATAGAAGAGCACACGAAGATGGTGGACATGCTTCGCGACGAATTCGATTTTAGATTTTTCCAGCGCGTCCTCGAACATACAAATATTCCTACTTTGGGCATTTGTCTTGGCTCGCAATTATTCAATGTAGCGCTTGGCGGCTCACTTATCCAACATATTCCCCACCAGTTTCCAGAATCAAAAGTAGAGCACTCTACCGAAGATGGTTGGAAGCATGGCTTCAATAAACATCTTGTGATACTTGAAGAAGGTAGCAAGCTTTTTAATATCTATAAGAAGAACGAATTGAACGTCACCACTTCGCATCACCAGGCGGTGAAAGACGTAGGCGATAAGTTGAAAGTGGTCGCACGCGCCCAGGATGGCGTGGTTGAAGCGGTCGAACTCGATGATTCACGGTTCTTAATTGGCGTTCAATGGCACCCAGAGCGCGAGTACGAACAAAGCAAATGCTTGTTTGATGAATTTGTAAAAGCGTGCGCATCAAACTCTGTCTAAATCGCCATAACTCTATGCAATTTTAAATTTTCGAGGAGTGCTTAATGCTAAGCGCTCCTCGAAAATAGATTCTTCCTCACAACAAACCCCAAGGTCTTTTGAAGTGCGGTTGTCAACAATAAGTATTACGGGAAGAAATACTTACCACTGACAACCGATACCTTTAGACAGGCTCGATTTGTTGTTAGATTCTTTCCTTTATTAAGCTTGACAGGAAAGGTTTTCACTCAGCATAATCAGTTTTTGCTAGACTGAATTAGTTGCGTCACGGTAGCTCAGTTGGTTAGAGCGGGCGACTCATAACCGCCAGGTCGGCAGTTCAACTCTGCCTCGTGACAAATTTTTATTGACCAGGAACGTTATAGCGTTCGACATCACCGAACTTGAAGTATTGTCGTTGCGCAGATCCTGCCGTCTTAATTCCTGCATCTTGAAAAACGCGCGCACGCTGAGAACGGGCAGGAAATTTAAGTATGGAAGTCTGGTCGAGCATCATCACCGCATTTAGTACCGCACGATCATAATTAGGAAAGCCCGAAGGCTCGGTAATTTTAGCGTCTAGAATGCGACGGTCTTTGGTCACTGTGCAACTAAACCAGGCAACAGTACCCATCGGAAACTTCATGAGAGACTGACCCGTGCGCGGATCATAACGAAGAGATGGGTCTTCGGGATTATTTAGAGTCTGTTGCACTCCCGACTGAACGGCCCAAAGCAATCTATTACGCCACTTATCCCATTCGACTTGCAGCTCTTGGTCTGCCATGTCGGGGTCCTGACTTTGTAAACCAGAATCTAATTGTTGCGCTTGACCGTCGAGCAATTTGTTATAGCGGTCCATCTGTCCCTTTCCGGGACTGAGCTCTTGACCGTCACCGTCGACATCACCTTGTAAATCTGTGTGCTTGATTGTGGCTTGCAGAGGCGCTTTGTTGCCTTCAGCACTAACAGAGCCTTGATAGACACTTCCGGCTGGTCCGGCCGGTTCGACTGGAGGCTGAGTATTTTGCTGAGCAGGAGTCGCAACAGGATCCATATATTGAATGGGGTCGAAACCACGATTTTGTGCCCAGGCAAAGTTTGCGCTTGAGGCACAAAGTGAAAATGTGGCAGCGATACCTAAAATAAGCGCTCGGGGTGCAAAGCGCTTGTTACATAACTGATTTTTGACTAAGGAATTGCCCATAATGGTATTAACTGATTTCCTGGGGAATTTAGCAGTTACTGCTACATTTCTAAAATAACCCAATTTAGTACGAATGTCCTGAATCAAATTGCAAATGCCGACTTTTTTAGACGAAGTTGCCGATACTCTCAAAAGAGAACTTGACACTGTCGAGCGCGACGGTAATTTCATCACCCCAATGGTAGCCGCCTTCTCGGCCGGTCCCGACTCTACGGCTCTACTCTTAGCTTTGCACAAAATAAGCGAGCGAGCTCGCATTAAACTCTACGCCTGCCACATTAATCATAATTTGCGCGGCGATGAGTCACAGGCAGACGAAGAATTTTGCGAAAAATTATGCTCAAAGCTAGGAATTCCGTTACAAAAAATAAGTCTCCCACTTGAATCGGGCAGCGCACCTTCAGAAGACTTGATGCGTCAATTTAGATATCAAGCTTTACTTGAATTCGCCAGAAAATGCAATGCAAGCTTTATTGCGACCGGTCACACCTTAGACGATCAGGCAGAAACAATGCTTTTTAGACTATTTAGAGGCACGTCGCCTGCTGGTTTAAAAGCAATGACAAGTATACGTCTGCTTGGCGATGACCCACCTGTTTATATAATTCGCCCCATGCTTGAATTGAGCAAGGCAGACTGTTTGCGCTTCCTGGCAGATGAGGGAATTGCAGCAAGAGTAGATAGCTCGAATACTAATGAGCAATATTTGCGCAACTATATTAGGTGGCAAATGATTCCGGTGATCGAGGGGCGCTTTGCTGACTGGAAGGAGCATTTAGGCAATTTGCACCGAATGCTTTCTGACGATGACGATTATTTCGAAAAGATTGTGCAAGACTTGCAAAACGAAGTGAGAGTATCTGACTCAGTTTGGTCGCTCGAAAAATTTCTCACTTTGCCTGCGTCGCTGCAATCGCGCTTGATTGTGTCTGAATTGACGAGGCGCAATATTCAGCCCAGTTTTGAGCGAGTAAAGTCCATTTGCGCCTTTATAGAAGGAATGGAAAAACATAATGCATTGACTCTATCAGGCGAGTGCGTGATTAAAAGAGTAAAAAAAGATGGCATCCAGACTGGCATTGAGTGGGTTGAAAAATCCAAGTTCGCTCAGGAAGAAAGTGAATTTTACGATACCTTTTTTGGCAATCAATGCTCCTTAATCCGCATGCCAAAACAACCCGGCTCGTCCACAAGCAATGTCATTACCTGGTTGAATAAAGCCTTGAAAATTGATTTTTGCTCTACTCACAAGTCTGATTATCCACTTCCAAGTGAATGGCAAGCGCTTGTCGACTTGAGCCGAGTAAGCAAACCGCTTTACGTTCGTACACGAAAGCCGGGAGATTTAATTCAACCTTTCGGAATGCAAGAAACAGTGCGGCTTAAGAAGTATTTGCAGACTCATAAGTCCGTAAATTTACCCACCCTCGGCACCAAAAAAAGCACTGTGGTGGTTGCCAATGATGAAGAAGTAATATGGGTCCCAGGTGTGGGTTTGAGCGAAAAACTGCGTGTCCTGAATGGCTCAAAAGCCGTACACAAGCTAGTTTTCAACGAACTAGTCACAAGTGACTCCACTTGGGCTTGAAACTTTTTTTCCAAATGGAAACTATTTCATAAAAAGTGCGTCAGCAACTGCACTTGGACCAAAAGTTCAAAACATATAGCACAATGATATAATGAAGAGTTATTTCATCTAACGAGCATTCTTACAATTAGAAAGCTTAGAGTGAGAGGTTATGCGCAAATACGGAACAACTTGGGCGGTCTTTGTTTTATTACTGGTACTTGTAGTGTTCATTTTTTCACTGACAAGCATCAATAAGCGCGAAGAGCCAATTTCATACTCTGGTCTTTTGAAGATGGTGCAAAATCAGCCGTCTGATATTACCGAAGTGACAATGATCAACAACGAGCCAATCGTAATGGTGAAGCTAAAAGGCGACCCCAAAGACAAGCAAGTGATTGTCCCCAACGAAGCTAAAGCGGACTTGATCAAAGAGATAAGCAAGGTTGGTATCGCGCTCAAAACCACCCCTCCAGACAAATCAGCCTTTTGGTTTGGTGTAATGAGTTCGCTTTTATTGCCGGTAATTATTCTTGTCGGTTTGCTTTTGGTCTTTCGTAGCGCGCAATCAGGCGGTAACCAGGCAATGAGCTTTGGTCGCGCCCGCGCCAAGCTCATGATGGACAACAAAGTGAAAGTAAGCTTTTCCGATGTTGCTGGTATTGATGAATCTAAGTATGAATTACAAGAAATCGTAGACTTCTTGAAGAATCCCGAAAAGTTCCAGGCCCTTGGAGCCCGCATTCCACGCGGCGTTCTGTTAGTTGGCGCACCTGGTACAGGTAAAACGCTTTTAGCTAAAGCCGTTGCAGGCGAAGCCGGAGTGCCGTTTTTCAGCATTTCAGGTTCTGACTTCGTCGAAATGTTTGTCGGCGTTGGCGCATCGCGCGTTCGCGACTTATTTGATCAGGCCAAGAAACACGCTCCTTGTATTGTGTTCGTGGACGAAATTGATGCAGTTGGTAGACAGCGTGGAGCTGGTCTTGGTGGCGGTCATGATGAGCGCGAACAAACACTCAACCAGTTACTCGTCGAGATGGACGGTTTTGAAGGCACCACCGGAATTATTGTGGTGGCAGCTACCAACAGACCAGACATCTTAGATTCTGCCCTTTTGCGTCCAGGTCGTTTCGATAGGCAAGTTGTTCTGGATCCCCCAGATGTACTTGGTCGCGAAAAAATCTTGGATGTTCATAGCAAAGGCAAACCGATGGCTAAAAACGTCGACCTCAAGATTCTCGCCAAGCGCACACCTGGCATGACTGGTGCCGATCTAGCCAATTTGCTAAACGAAGCTGCGCTGCAAGCTGCGCGCAAAGACAAAGTCGAAATTGAAATGGTCGATTTAGACCTTGCAATAGATAAAGTGAATATGGGACCGGAAAAACGCTCTCGCATTATTCCACCTAAAGAAAAAGAGATGACCGCTTTTCACGAAGTGGGACACGCTCTTATGTGTATCTTGTTACCGCATGCGCATCCTTTGCACAAACTCACAATCATTCCTCGTGGTTTCGCCCTTGGTATCACCTGGTTTGTCCCCGAAGAGGATGTTCTAAGCGTAACCAAAACTGCTATCGTGGACCAAATTGGAGTATGTCTTGGTGGACGAATTGCCGAAGAAATAATTTACGGCGACATCACCACTGGTGCACAAAACGATCTACAGAAAAGTACCAGCTACGCTCGCAAGATGGTGACCGAGTACGGCATGAGCGACAAGCTTGGACCGCTTACTTTTGGAAAATCCAATTCGCAAATGTTCCTTGGTCGTGACTTTGGTCATGAGCGTGATTATGGCGAGAATATTGCAAGCATCATCGATGAGGAAGTTTCGCGTATCGTATCCGAACAGTACGACCGCGTTAAGGAGCTACTGCTCAAACACCGTCCTCACATGAATGCCATCGTCAAAGTGTTGCTCGAGAAAGAAACTCTAGAGCGCTCCGAAGTCGATGCCATCATGGCTGAAGTAGACAGAAGACTGGCTGCCGGTGAAGATCCAACTCTTCCCGATAACTTCAATCCTCCAGCAGCGCCTCCAACCGCTGAAGAGCCCGAAGCCAAAATCACAGTCAAACCCGAAGAAAATGAAAACCCTGGCGACGAGCCTAAACCAGACTGGAAGCCAAGCTTCGCTTAATGAATAAGGGCTTTGCAAATCGACCACTTATCTAACAACAGTTGGGTAGTGCCTTTTTCGAAGCTGCTCTGCAAATAGTAAAGTTGACCCCTTTTCCTAACGAAAACGTGAGAAAAAGGGGTCGTTTTTAATATCTGCAGGAAAAGTAGAAAAAAGGTCCTTCGATCTGTGGTGAGATTCTCGACCCATTTCAAGAGCTGAATAAGCCCAACCGAATTAGCTCGGCTCAAAGTTTAAAGCTTTAGAAGTTTCCTCAAGAAACTTCACACAACATGATATTTTTTAGGGGCTAATCGATACCTACCTTATATAGGTCGGCGAGCAGGCGGGTTTACCAATCCCGCAAGAGTAAATAACTCAGGCCTTTGGAGGGTCTTAATAGTGACTATCGTGAAAGAAAGAGAAACAGAAAACAAAGGGCTATGCAAAGAATGGCTCGGCAGCACTAAGAAACTTTTGATCGACGGAAAATGGGTCGAACCAAAATCCGGCAAGTATTTTAAGACCTACAACCCAGCCACTGAAGAAGCTATCTGCGACGTTGCAGAAGGCGGAAAAGAAGACGTAGACCTGGCTGTCAAAGCCGCTCGCAGAGCTTTCGAAGAAGGCGTCTGGCACAAAAAAATGAGCGCTGCACAACGCGGTCACATCATGTACAAACTAGCTGACTTAATTGAAAAACACGCTCAAGAATTGGCTGAACTCGAAACAACCGACAACGGCAAACCAATCAACGAGTCACGTTATGTTGACGTTGCAGCCACTGTTGAAACCTACAGATATTATGCTGGCTGGTGCACAAAGCTTGAAGGCGAAACCATCACCACAAACCCAGGTTTCTTCACATACACTCTGCGCGAGCCAATCGGCGTCGTCGGACAAATCATTCCTTGGAACTTCCCAATGTTGATGCAAGCATGGAAATGGGGCCCAGCCCTTGCTTGCGGAAACTCAGTAGTTTTAAAACCCGCTGAACAAACACCACTTTCCGCTCTTCGCATCGCAGAACTCGCAATGGAAGCTGGAATCCCAGCAGGCGTTATCAACGTTGTCACAGGACTTGGCGAAAACTCCGCAGGAGAATTCATCGCTAACCATATGGACATCGACAAGATTGCTTTCACAGGCGAAGACAAAACTGGACAAATCATTGTCAAAGCTTCAGCCGGCAATTTGAAACGCGTATCGCTTGAGTTGGGTGGCAAAGCTCCTAACATTGTTTTTGCTGATGCCGACATCGATGCTGCTGTCAAAGGCGCTATCACCGGTATCTTCTTCAACCAAGGTCAAGTCTGCTGCGCAGGCTCAAGACTCTTCATTGAAAAGAAAGCACAAGACGAGTTCATGTCGAAATTAATCGAGCGTGTTGGCAAAATGCGTCAAGGCGACGGTATGAACGAGAAGACCCAGATTGGTCCTCAAGTTTCCAAAGAACAACAAGAACGCGTATTGAATTATGTCGACATCGCCAAAAAAGAAGGCGCCAAATTGGCTTGCGGCGGCGAACAGCCATCCGACTTGAAGAAAGGCTATTTCGTCAAACCAACCATCTTCACCGAAGTGAAGAACGACATGCGTATCGCTCAAGAAGAGGTCTTTGGACCACTCTTGGCAGTACTTCCCTTCGACAACATGGAAGCAGTTGCCGAAGAAGCAAACAAAACACGCTTTGGTCTATCGGGCGCTGTTTGGACATCCGATGTCAAAAAAGCGCATAAGTTTGCATCGCACATCAAAGCCGGAACCATCTGGGTCAACTGCTACAACGTATTTGATCCCGCCGTTCCATTTGGTGGCTACAAACAGTCCGGTTACGGCCGCGAGCTAGGCAAACACTCAATCGAGCTTTATAGCAACATCAAGAGCGTTTGGATGAACTTGAACTAGTTCAAAATAAACAAGTTCGGTTGTAATCGACCTAACAACCAACAACAAGATAGCCGTCGCATCCAATTGGACGCGGCGGTTATTTTTTTGTTTTAGGTTTCCAGTAGGGTTAAAATCATGAAGTTCACTGGCAGTTCATTCGTTTTCACAATAATCGGAAGTGAGGGTTATGACAGGCGGGAAAAGTAAGTTGAAAGTTGCGCTGACCGGAGCTAGAGGATTAATCGGGTCTGCCTTGGCAGATAGAATGGTCGCCTCCGGATTTGAAGTGATTCGAATGACGCGCGACAAGTCAGACAGAAAAAATCCTGTTTGGAATCCCGACTCAGGCTCTATGGATGAAAAGAGTCGAGAAAAGCTAGAAGGCTTGCACGCGTTTATTCATCTTGCCGGTGAAAACATTGCCTCTGGTCGCTGGACCAAAGACAAGAAAGAAGAAATCCAGCAAAGCCGCGTTCAAGCAACAAGTAACCTGGTAGAAGCACTGAGCGCGTTAAACGCACCTCCCCCCAATTTCCTCTGTGCTTCTGCCATTGGTTATTATGGCAATCGTGGCGAAGAAACGCTTACAGAGCGCAGCTCAGTCGCCAAAATGGATTTCTTGAGCAGTTTATGTCGCGACTGGGAAAAAAGTGCAAACTCAATCAAAGAAGTTTTTCCCGAAACTCGCGTAGTCAACTTACGATTTGGTGTGGTGCTTTCCACAAAAGGTGGCGCGCTTAAAACAATGCTGCCACCATTTCAGATGGGACTTGGCGGACCTATCGGAACCGGGCACCAATACATGAGTTGGATCGATATCGAAGATGCAGCGGCCGCAATTATTCACTGTGTCAATCACCCCGAAATTAACGGACCGGTCAACATCGTGTCACCAAATCCGGCATCAAATGCGGTGTTCACCAAAACACTTTCAGACGTAATTAAAAAACCAGCTTTCCTTCCCATGCCTGCTTTTGCAGCCAAAATGGTATTTGGTCAAATGGGTGAGGAGTTGCTTCTTTCAAGCGCGAAAGTACGTCCGGCGAAGCTTGAAGAAACTGGCTTTAAATTTGAATTTCCTACTTTGCACAATTCGCTCCAGCATCTACTTAGCTAAAAGTGTATCCGGCTCAAAACGACAGACTTACACTTTTGCGCGCGGTTGAATCTGCACGCAATGGAATTGTGCTTACCGACCCTAATTTGCCCGACAATCCAATCACTTACGCAAACCCAGCATTTATCGAATTAACTGGATATGAAATGGATGAGATTGTAGGAAAGAATTGCCGCTTCCTGCAAGGTCGAGATCTAAACCAAGAAAATATTCAGTCCATTAAGAATGCGATTAAAAAAGGCGAATCAATCACCACAATAATTCGCAATTACAAAAAAAGCGGCGAACTCTTTTATAACGAGCTCACCATCTCACCCGTGTATGACGTATCAAATAAGCTGGTAAATTTTATAGGCGTGCAAAACGACGTCACGGCCAGAATGGAATTAGAAAAGAGAATATCCGATTTTTATTCGATGATATCGCACGAATTGCGCACGCCTGTATCTTCTATAAATGCATCTCTTTTAGCTCTAGAAGATGGCTCAGTTACTAAGCTTAGCCCGCCTGGAGCCAAGCTTGTAAAAATTGCATTATCCAATTGCAAGCGCTTAATCGGACTTATAAATAATATTCTCGATTGGAAAAAATTGCAGGCAGGCAAATTCAAATTGCAGTTGCAACCATGGCCGGCTGAAGAAATTATTGATACAGTCATTCAAGAAATCACACCAGTTGCAGTCTTGCGCAAAATCAAACTTGAAAAGCAAATTGTTTCTACTACCAAAATAGTAATGGATCCAGATCGTATCGCCGAAGTGTTGACCAATCTTGTTTCTAACGCAATTAAGTTCTCGCCCGATGGCACTACTGTTAGTATCACTCTGGAGTGTGGAGACAGTACTTGTTCTAGAATAAAATACTCCGTCTCAGATAAGGGTTGCGGCATAGCAAGCGAAAACATGAGCAAATTGTTTTTGCAATTCCAGCAACTAGACTCTAGCGAACGGCGCCCAAAAGCGGGGACGGGACTTGGTCTTGCCATTTGCAGAGCAATTGTGGAACTGCATCGAGGTCAAATTGGAGTGGAAAGTAAGCCGAATGAAGGCAGTACTTTTTGGTTCAGTCTTCCTGAGCTTGACTATCAAGATTTTGATCCGAAGCCTGAGTAATATCAGGATTGAATCTGTATCCCAGGTTTCGATAGCTTTCCAACATAGAATAGCTTTTGGTAAAGCCAACAGATTTACGCAACAATTTTATATGCGTGCGCAAAGTCTCAACCGTGGCTGCACTATCATCCGACCAAACTCTATCAATGATTTGCTGTGGCTCAAACATTTGCTTTGGATGACGCATGAAAAATTCAAGTAGGCTATAAACTTTTGGTCTGACGTTCAAAAGCACGCCGTCTTTTTTTATTTGGCATTGAATCGGATCAAGTTCGAGAGCGCCCGCCTTAAGCACAGTCGGGCACATTGATTGAGGACGACGCAGAAGCGCTCGCACTCTTGCAAGTAATTCACGATTATCAAAGGGTTTAGTTAGATAATCATCCGAACCAGAATCAAGACCCAACTCTTTATCATCTAGCGATGATTTTGCAGTCAGCATAAGTACCGGTGTTTTGCCGCGCATCTCATCGCGAAAATGGCGCAGCACCTCGACTCCAGTCATATGAGGCATCATCCAATCGAGAATAATTAAATCATATTGATACACACGCAAATAATGCAAAGCCTCGTCGCCACTTGATGCACACTGCACAGTGTGTCCTTTTGCAACAAGAGTAATTTTTAAAACGTCGAGTAAATCAGCCTCGTCGTCTACCAACAAAATCTTAGACAAAGTCATGCCCAGTTCATTTGAAATCAGCACAATTATAGCAATATGAGTAAACCTGCTTTTGTGATCTTCGGCGCTTACGGAACTCTGGGCAGCACTGTTGCCAAAATGTTGTGCGAACAACAAAACGATGTTCTTTTAGTTGGACGACAATCACAAAAATTGGCGCTAATGGCAGACAGCCTGGGCGCGCATTTCTATTGTGCCGACTGCACCGATTTCAGCCAAGTATCTGACTGTATAGACATTGCCATAGAACATTTTGGACGTCTTGATGGAATTGCTCATTGCATCAGTTCAAGCTTGAGTAAACCTGCGCACTTGACCATTGAGCGCGAGTGGTTTCAGACAATCAACACCAATTTGACCTCTGCTTTTGCCTGCCTCAAATATTCAGTGCAGAGCATGCGTGACAACGGCGGGTCTATAGTACTGACATCATCTGCTGCTGCCAGTGTGCCAATGCCTAACCACGAAGCTTCTAGTGCCGCCAAGCTTGGCATCATAGGACTGACCAGAAGCGCTGCCTCGACCTACGAGCGTTACAGAGTCAAAATAAATGCCGTCACCCCCGGACCGGTGGAATCCAGCTCCACCACGTCGAAAGCTGGCGAAACAGTAGTGTCATTATTGACTGAGCGAGCAAACTGGGTCTCTGGACACATATTTGGCGTGGACGCTGAAGATGCAAACGTATCGGCTGCTTTACAAAAAAGACAGTATCTATTTTAAAAAAGGCTCACGCAGTTTGGCTTGAATTCAAATTAGATTTAGTCTAATATTATACAGATTCTAAGGTGTCGCATCGGTACATCTTGTAGAATTTTGTCTGGGATTTTCAGTCTGCATATATAAGGATTCTGCGCGTATGAAAAAAGTGGCTAAAGTCGTGGTTGTTCAAGCCGCCTTAATTTCGCTTGTATCACAGTCATTTCCTGCAATGGCTGATGACAAGCCCAAACCAAATCAATTTTGGTGGCCAAAACAAATTGACCTGTCACCCCTGCGCGCGCAGGCTCCACAGTCGAATCCTTATGGAGACAATTTCAACTACAAGAAGGAATTCGAATCTCTCGATTTAAATGCGGTAAAAGCCGACATTAAAGAAGTATTGACCAAGTCACAAGACTGGTGGCCAGCAGATTACGGTCATTATGGTCCTTTCTTTATTCGCATGGCATGGCACGGTGCTGGTACATATCGAGTGTTTGATGGTCGTGGTGGCGCCGGTGGTGCGCAACAAAGATTCGAGCCGCTTAACAGTTGGCCAGATAACGTAAGCCTCGACAAAGCACGCAGACTACTTTGGCCAGTCAAGAAAAAATACGGCAGAAAACTTTCATGGGGCGACCTCATGGTTTTGACAGGCAACGTATCGCTTGAATCCATGGGCTTCAAGACATTTGGATTTGCAGGCGGACGTAGCGACGATTGGGAAGCCGATTTAATTTATTGGGGACCTGGCGACGAATTTTTATCGAACAACCGCGACAATGGTTCAAATAAACTTGAACAACCACTTGCCGCAACCCAAATGGGTCTCATTTATGTTAATCCAGAAGGTCCTAACGGCAACCCAGATCCACTAGCAGCAGCCAAAGATATCAAAGAAGCATTCGGTCGCATGGCGATGGACGATGAAGAAACAGTGGCACTGATTGCCGGTGGTCACACTTTTGGTAAAGCACACGGTGCAGCTCCTGCAACCAATCTTGGACCAGCGCCAGCAGGCGAAAGCGTAGACAAGCAAGGATTTGGCTGGTGCAGTAAATTCGGCACGGGCAGCGGCAAAGACGCCATCTCAAGCGGATTAGAAGGAGCCTGGTCGCAAGATCCAATTGGATTTACTTCACAGTATTTCGACAATTTATTTGCATTCGAATGGGTCCAAACTAAGAGCCCTGCAGGTGCGACTCAGTGGAAACCAAAAGATTCAGCAGCGCAAGAATTAGTTCCAGACGCGTTTGATAAATCGAAAAAACATCCGCCAATTATGTTTACCACCGACTTGTCGCTCAAGTTTGATCCCACTTACAGCAAGATTTCAAAACGCTTCCAAGAAAATCCAGAAGCCTTCAAAATTGCATTTGCTAAAGCATGGTTCAAACTCACTCACAGAGACATGGGACCACGCTCTCGCTATCTTGGACCAGAAGTACCTAAGGAAGCTTTACTCTGGCAAGATCCCTTGCCTGAAGCGACATACAAAATGATTGATCAAGCAGATATTTCCAAACTGAAATCAAGCATTCTGGCATCAGGACTTTCTACATCAGAGTTGGTGAAAGCTGCCTGGGGATCTGCTGCATCTTTTCGTTGCACAGACAAACGTGGTGGCGCCAATGGTGCTCGCATAAGACTTAACCCTGCAATGAACTGGCAAGCTAACGATCCTAGCGAATTATCTAAAGTTCTGAGTGCTTTAACTAAAATCCAGACAGACTTCAATGCTCAAAACTCTGGCAAAAAAGTTTCGATGGCAGACTTGATTGTACTTGGCGGTGGCGCTGCAATCGAACAGGCTGGACAAAAAGCGGGCTATAGCCTGAGTGTACCGTTCTTTGCTGGTCGAACAGATGCCACAAAGGACCAGACAGACGTCGAGTCATACAATATGCTTGAGCCAAAAGCTGACGGGTTTCGCAACTATTACGCCAAAGACAATAAAAACACTCCAGCTCAAATGCTCATCCAACGCGCAAGCTTTTTAGATCTTTCCGTTCCTGAAATGACTGTACTTGTAGGCGGATTGCGCTCTCTTGATGCCAATCACGCACACAGCAAACTGGGTATATTAACCGACCGCCCAGGCACTTTGAGCAACGACTTCTTTGTCAATTTGCTCGACATGTCCACGGTCTGGTCGAAGTCTGCTTCAGACGAATATGTTTTTGAAGGAAAAGATCGCAAATCGGGCTCCCTAAAATGGACAGCAAGTCAGGTAGATCTGATATTCGGCTCCAACGCCGAATTGCGTGCAGTGGCAGAGGTCTATGCATCCGACGACGCTAAAGAGAAATTCGCACAAGATTTTGTTACCGCATGGGCGAAAGTGATGAACAATGATCGTTTCGATTTGAGGTAAAAAATATGGCAGACGCGGCATCGCAAGAAAAATTTCTGCTCTGGCTTTTTGAAAATCAGACAGCCATCAAAGACGGAGGCGGTGCCGTGTATGAGGGAGAGCGGGTGACCTTGAAGTCATTTGCTGTTCGTTATGAGACCTGCTTCTCGATTGTTTTTATGACCATGCGCAATAAAACGCAAATGTTTCTGAAAGACTCTGCACCTGCGCGCAAAAGTCAAATCACGGCTTCTATTCTAAGTTATTTATTTGGTTGGTGGGGAATCCCATTTGGACTAATTTTTACCCCCATTGTAGTGATGAATAATATTCGCAGCGCGGACAAAATAGCCGTGGAAGACTTAATTAAACGATTCGCCGATTCTACCTACAATCCGCCTGGTGAGAGCTTCTTTTCCAAGCTTGGCTTTTACTCATTATCGTATGTAGGCGCCTTTGCCAGTCTCATGGTAGTAGGCAAAATTGTGTCGATGTTTCACTAGTCTGCAATCGGTAAATAAAATGGCAGATCTCAAATTCGCTAGCGGAATCTTGTCCATACTTGCACTCGCCACCGCACTTGCCATGCCGCTTCAAGCAATTGCAGCACCCGTTCAAATATATGATGGCAGAATAGAAAGTAAGCTTCGAAAAATAAGCGACGCTGAATCTAAATCTGTCGAAGCAGCCGTATCACCTGGCGCCAAGCGTAAATGGGAAAAATCTTGCGACCAGGCATTTGAAATAAAAAGTGTTTGCGATGGAGCATTCACTAAAGCTGGCAGCAAACAAAGTGCTTTTCTTTACTCCTGGTGCGAAACTGGACACGCGCTTGGTATGGGCGGCATAGCTATAATGGAAAAAGGAAAATTAGTCGCACACTTCGGTTATGAAGCTGGCGGCGAATATGACATCGCTCGCCTTGCCGATCTCGATGGCGACGGCATGGACGACATCGCAATTGTGGCAGGCAGCACTAATCAAGGTTATACAATTTCAGGCATTGCAATAATTGGAATCAATTCTGTTGCAGTGAAGAAATTCGGACGCTTTGAAGTCTACAACGACAATTCAGGCGCAGTCGAAAAAAATGCTCAGACGTTTACCTGGTCTATTACATCTGACATTCCTTCTAAATCTCCAACTTTTCTCAAACAAAAATTCAAGCAAGTGGGCAAGAACTGGGTGAAATCAGGACCCGCGACGAAAGCTTCACCGGAAAAAGATGAAGTTGTTTACGAAGCCATTCCTTCAATTTGAATTAATTCTAGTGGATTTTACTAGCTATTAGTTCAGCCATTTTACGCCCAGATTTCATCGCGCCGTTTATAGAGCCAGTTTCAACATAGTCGCCGCAAAAAAAAGTGTTGTCGTCAATTTGATATGACCTGTCTACTTTGGCTCTAGCAGCCGGAGTTTGATCTGGCAATGAATATTTAATTCTATAAATACGCAACAGATTCCAGTCATTGACTTGTGAGCCAAACCAAGAGAGCATTTGCTTGCGAACAGACTGCTCTAACAAAACATCGCTCGAATTAGAATCGCCTGTCACGACTGCATTAATAAGAGCTTTGCCCGGAGGGGCATAAGTCGATGCCACGTTACTTGGCACCACAAAATTGTTCACTGGTCCTTTGCCTTCTCCGTCGAGTACCAGAATTGGATCATCAAATGGGGCTTTGTTTGCGCTGAAATAAAGACAAGTCTGGCTTCTGAAATTAACTTTGATTTCTTTGCCCAAAAGTCTATTGCACATTGGTTCTTCAGTAGCAATCACAACTGCTTTGCCAGTAAAAGTTTCGCCTGTCGATAGCTTGACTGAATTACCTTCGACCATGGCAACTTTGTGCAAAAGACATATTTTTTCGCTTGGCAGTTGCGAAGCAATTTGAGTCGGGATTGATTGCATCCCTCTTGAAGGAAGTGAATTGTCTCCTTGGGCAAGCATTTTAAAAACAAAATCGAACATGAGACTCGATGTTTGAAGTTCTGATTCCAAATATATTCCAGAGAAAAACGGTCTAAAGAATTTTTCAGTCATATTAGACGAAAAGCCAATTTGCGCCAGGCGAGAAAGAGTAGTAGTCTCTTCGTGTGCGGTATCGGATACGGTGGCTACACTAGATTTTTGCGAATTTAAAATAGACTCTTGCAAGCCGGCCATTTTAAGCTTATCGCCCAGACTTCCGATCGGATTAAAAATGCTCCCAGCCGCATCAAAAGGGCGTCTGTATGGATCAGCTACTTTGTGCATAGAGCCATTGGCCCAGATCATTGCACCAGGATAAAACGACTGCAATTGAAGTCCATCATAGTCTAGAATCTCTTTGGCTTCGGGATAGGCTGTCAAAAATATTTGAAAGCCACGGTCCAGCAAAAATCCGTTGACCATGTCAGTGCGAACCCTTCCACCAACAGCATCGGAGCCCTCCAGAAGGATGAAAGGTATTTTTTCTTTTTGCAGATATAGCGCGCAGGTTAACCCGGCTAAGCCGCCACCCACAACGATTACTGAATCTTTTAAGTCCATTTTCAAGCCACAGATAAGGAAACTTGCTGTAATTCTAATATGTTGATGTGAACATAGCATGAACGGTCATCTCCAGGTCATTTGAACCTGCAAGACTTGGAGAATGAACGAACCAAAACTAGACAAAATCGACCATATCGCTGTACAGGTGGAAGATATAGCCGCGGCGGTCGACTGGTACAAACATACATTCAAGTGCACAATCGATTATCAAGACTCCACCTGGGCGATGCTCAATTTCTCCAATATTAAGATTGCGCTAGTTTTACCGCGCCAACACCCACCGCACATCGGCATAATACGAGAGGATGCACAGGCATTTGGCACGCTCAAGACCCATCGAGACGGGACTGAGTCGTGTTACGTCAAAGACCCCTCCAAAAACGTTCTGGAAGTGTTGAAGCCGCTATGCTTTTAGCCCGCCACTGAAAGCGTCGTTACTACTTCTTTATTCAACTCTACGGTAAATACGGTGCCATCGTCTGGACTACTTGAGCATAGAATTCTACCCTCGTGAGCTTCAATAATTTGCCGGCAAAGATAGAGTCTCAGACCACTGCCAAGCGAGTAGGACCTACCTGCACGCCCTTGCCAGAACCTGTTAAAAAGATTCAACTGCTCTTCCTCTGGAATTCCAGCGCCCTGGTCCTTGATAGCCAAAATTATTATGTTGGAGTGGTCACTTAACTCAACTTTAATGGTGGTGTGCTCGGGTGAAAATTTCAGTGCGTTGTCTAGCAGATTTGTGACTACGCGCCTAAGGGCTCCGCTATCGCCTAAAGTGTATAACTGGGGCTTTACCGAAAGTTGCAAATGGACATTTCTGGTATGAGCGACTGGCTCCAAAAACTCAATGGCGTCATTGACCAAGTTAGAATAATTCACAAGCTCACGTGCGGTATAGCTGGTTTGACGTTCGTATCTGAAAACACTAAGCAAGTCGTTTATGATTTGCAGCACCTCAGTATGACTTGCAAGCATTTTGGGAAATAACTCTGCTTGCTTGCTTGCATCAATTTTTTCATTCACAATCAAATCAAGAATGCGATGACAACCAATTATTGGATTCTTCAAATCATGTGTGAGCGCAGCAACAAAGTCCTCTCGTTGCTGAAGCATTTCTAACTTCTGTTCCATTACACGTGCCGTTACAGAGTCAGTGACGTCCCTGGCAATATAAGAAACACCGATTATTTCTCCCATGGTCTTAATAGGAGAGACACTCACAGAAACTGTGATTTCTTTACCATCTTTGTTTAGTAATGTCGTTTCATAATGTTCAATAACTGCGCCTTTCATCGCCATGCTCAAAATAGATTCAAAATCTTCAATCTGCAAATCACGACTAAATTCTTTGATGTTTTTGCCCAACATTTCAGTCGAGCGATAACCGATGATTCTCTCAGCCCCTTTGTTCCAGGTCACGATTGTGCCGTCAGGCTTGAGTGCAATGATGCAATCCTGGCAAGACTCAATAATGGACGCCAAAAATAAGTGTGACTCAATCAAGATGATCACTCAATTGTCTGCAAAGTTTTTGCTCGTCGGCGCGGAATATTGTTACCTAAATACATATTATCAGAAAAGCAAAAATGGTGAAGACTTTTGATTCGTTCAAATCTAAGCACTCCTAGACGTTGCCACCAAATTTAGTGCACGCGAGCTTGATTTCACATCAGGTTAAATCTATAACCCATATTTCGCAGATTTTCCAATTTGGATTCTTCGTGGTCATCATCGATGGCGCGCCGCAATAACTTGATATGAGTGCGAAGCGTCTCGTATGATGCAGTGCTATCGTCTGGCCAAACTCGGTCTAGAATTGCCTGAGGCTCAAAGACTTGATTGGGATGGCGCATGAAAAATTCTAATAATGAATAAACCTTGGGCCTTACTCGAAGCGACTCGCCATCCTTTTTGATAAGACAAAGAGCAGGATCCAACTCAAGCAAACCAGCCTTCAACACTGTGTGAGAAAGCGATTGCGGGCGGCGCAATAAGGCACGCACACGAGCAAGCAATTCGCGCGCATCAAAAGGCTTGGTCAAATAATCGTCGGCGCCAGTGTCTAGACCTTCTTCTTTCTCGTCTATGGAAGTTTTAGCCGTAAGCAATAAAACTGGCGTCTTGCCGCGCATTTCTGAACGAAAACGCCTTATCACTTCAATACCAGTGATCTCGGGCATCATCCAATCCATAACTATCAAATCGTATTGATAAACGCGCAAATGCTCAAGAGCCTCTTTGCCACCAGGAACACACTGTGCTACATGTCCCTTGGACTCTAGAGTTGCTCGCAGCATGTCTAGTATGTAGCGTTCGTCATCAACGAGAAGAATTTTCGCCATGGTCACACACGATTCACAAACGGCCGCAATGATGAAATCAGGCGATTATTATATCAAGGCGGTAGGACATGGATAGCAAAACGATTGTTATATTTGGAGGCTATGGAACCCTTGGTTGTGAACTGGCGAAAACACTTGCAGCAAAAGGAGTTACACTGATTCTGTGCGCGCGTAACGAGTACAAATTGAGTCTGGTTGCCGATAGCTTGGATGCCAGTTACTGTTGTGTCGATGTATCAGACCCCGAGCAGTTTTTAACCTGTATTGAAGGGGTGAAAGCAAAGTTTTCCAAAATTGATGGCATCGCATTTTGCGTTGGCTCGGCACTACGTAGCCCTTCTCGATTAGCCATAAAACGAACCCTTACAAGTATCAGGCACTCAGCAGAAGCTATGGAAGAAAATGGAGGGTTAATTGCATTTACAATGTGCGAAACTCCCGACGAAGACATGAAGATGCTTATCAAAAGCGCAACTTCTCTATACGAAAAGCGCAATATATTTGTCAAAGCAATTCAACCAGGTCCAGTGGAAGAGATGGTTGGTCAAATGGAAAGGTTTTTCACGACTGGCTTCAAATGCTCGTCGCAAGACACACCTTGTCCCGAGCAGGGATTTAAGACGTCGATTTGTGAGAAGTAGCTTTAGTCTCGAAGTTTAGTTGCGTACCAAAATAATAACCAAGTGTCATGGCAAACAGCACAGACAAAATAATCATGAAACCGGCATCTGATTTTTTTACTTTCAAGAATTCAGAGTCTTTCATTTTTCTTTGTCCTTCATGCTGCTCTGGGCAGAAACACCATAGAGCTTGACCAGAATATTCACCGCTTCGGCGCGTGTCATGCGCTTTTGTGGATGAAGATAACGTTTTGGATCTTCGTTGCTATTTGGCGCGCAATCAAACGCCTGATCTATCACACCAGTTTGTTGTGCGATGGCAACCCATTTGCGAGCCCAATCGTCAATCTCGCCTTCGTCGCGATAAGCGGCAGGACATATGCTCGAAGTCTTCGAGTCGTAACGCAAATAGTCTTTTATATCAGTCTCGGCAAGCTTTTCTGCGCGACTGCGTTTGCCTGAAAATGTACCGTACATTACGGCAAACTCTTCGCGCGTTATGAAATTATCCGGCTTAAAGTCCTTCTCTGATGAACCTTTGCGCGGATAGCCCTGTACCATTTGATTGGCAGTAGCTGTTTCGATATCTTCGAAATATTTATTGTCTTCTGCTACATCGGCATAGCTTTGCGCTTCTGCTGCGACTTTTGGTATCTGTTTAGTTCGCACCATCCAGCGAGTAAAGTCTGCTCGAGTTACAGGATCGTTTGGATGGAATAAATTATCTGCGCTCACATCCAGCACACCCGCATTAGCAGCGGCAATTAAACTAGGAACTAATCGCCTATCTGTCTTTTCAATATCTGAAAATTTCTCTGCTGTAGTTGCAATTCCAGATGAAGTGCTTACTGTAGAAGTTGTAGAGCCCGTGACAGAACCTGTCGAACCTGTAATTGAGTTGGTCGTCGCAGTAGGGTTACTCGTCTTTATGCTAGCCATTTGACCAGTAGTGCTCGTTGCTGACTGACCTTTAGTATGGTCAGCATCTCCTAATGTAGTTCTTGTGATTTGAGATGCTGCAATTCCTTCAGGCTTACCGGGATTCAAATGAATCGCGCGCAAATTAAGACCTGCAGCATAACCACCAAAAAACATTGTTCCGATTAACAAACCGGAATTTGCAAGAACAATTAGTCTTGGAAAACTACTCATTAACCGTGGTCCAATCCATTTTGTCGTCGAAATCGCCTTTGTCGTTCGATGTCCTCTCGTATTTCACAAGCGGCTGTCCATCCGTAAATCCACCGTCTGGCGTTCCTCTACCCGAATTCAAACTGATATCAATATATGCGCCAGTTGCGCCAAACATGCCATCGGGCAATCGTTTTGCTTCGAAGCGAATTTTGTTGCGGTCTTTCACCACATACTGAGTTACTTCCATCACTTTGTCTGTAGACACTGTGCCTACGTTGTGACCATTTAAATTAATAGTGACGTTATAGGGTGAGCGGTCGCCGACGCGTGATTTAATAAAATACTGATGTTTAAGTCCGCCACCAAAGAGTCCGGCAGCTCCGCCTTCTATCGGGACAAATGTTTGCATGTAGCCGTAACCAAAACCTGCACCCCCTGCAATCAAAGCCAGAACCCCCACTATCATGGGGAACGGTGAACCGCCCGATTTTTTAGTCCCGGTTTTCAAATTGGGATTTGGATTAGGAGCGCCACCCGAAGCGGAACCGCCTGTGCTGTCTGTCATTTGTTTGTGACCCGATTAAATACAGTAAACAAACGCTTATATTAGCAGTTCTGTGCGAGCCGAAACACTTTGGAACTGGTTGCAATGTGCCACTATTTGGCGAGAACAACCATTTGACCACCAGACAAAATGACTATCAAAAACATCCCGACAGTTGGAAGATGGGACATCATCATAAGAAGGGTGCTCGCTGCAAAGAAAATCAGAATATCTCGCCAAATCTTTTCATCATCAAGTAAAAAAGCGGCGGAAGGTTCAAAAAGACGGTGCAGAGTGCGAAACTGTCTAAAATGCGCACATCGGTCTTTTTCGTGTACAAAAGACGGAGCGATACAATTGACACACCAAGCGCAATCCAGAAAACAAGTTGCATTATTTCTGGTACGCCAGAATCATCGACTGCGTTCCAGATTTTTCTACATTAGCACCGTATTTGATACCGTCAGCAAATTTCTCAAGTGAAAGATCGACACCTGGTAATGACAAATCTTGCGATGAATCTTTCACCAAATTTAAATCTTTGAGCATGTGCCCTAATCTGAATCCGGGCGCAAGATCATCTTTTGTAATGCGCGGTCCAAGCGTGCTCAACGCCCAGGAAGCGGCTGCCCCTGCTCCGCAAATTTCGACAATCATTTGACGGTCGATTTCCATTTTGTCGGCTAAGGCGAATGCTTCGCAAACCGCGACAAGATTTACGGCGCATAAAACTTGATTGCACAATTTGACTGCTTGCCCGGATCCATGTGGTCCACATAAACGAACGCTTTTGCCCATGCACTCAAAATATGGCAAAGTCTTTTCGTAAGCTTCTTTGTCACCACCGACCATAATAGTGAGTGTGCCTTCGCGCGCACCGACATCACCACCTGAAACAGGTGCATCGAGAAAATGCAAATCTTTTTCTTTGAGCTTAGCTGCAAACTTCTTCGAACACTCAGGTCCGGTTGTTGCCATGTCGACAATGATGGCGCCTTTTTTAGCATTGTCTGCAACACCATCTTTGCCAAGGATAATTTCGTCCAGATCTTTTTCTTCTGACAAACAAGTAAAAATGATGTCAGCGTCTTTGACAGCTTCAGCTATTGATTTGGCGTTCGTACAGCCAGCACCTAAAGCTCGCTTTAAATTTGCACTTTCCTGACTTCGGTTCCAGACTGTGCAAGGATGTCCCTTCTTCGCCAGGTTAGCAGCCATGCCACCACCCATAATGCCAATGCCCAAATATGCTAATTTGTTCACTTTTTAAATTCCGTTATCTGCTAATTCACCAATATTCTTAATTCTATATCTGCGCTTTTCTGGAAACTTCGCAATGAGTTCGAGTTTACCACCCATTGCCTCTAAGTATTTTCTGACAGAGCTGACATAAACATCCTCCCTACGCTCAAATTTAGAAATGTCACCTTGACCAAGTTCAAGTCTCGCTGCCATTTCTGTTTGCGAAATAGCAAGGGCTTTCCTCATTTCCTGCAAAGACAATTCATGAGCGATTAGTTTTTTGGCCTTCTCATTTATACGCTCCTGACTTTCAGGCGGAAGACTTGTTTCCATTAAATTCGGTAATTTGGCTCCTTTTAAAGTGTCAACTTTAGATCTCCCAAGAAAAGTCCCCTTCTTTTCCAATAACTTCAGCTCAGCAACAATATCGTTTCTAAGCATAGAGTTTTGTACATCCAACCGCTCTTCGAACTTAGGTACCAAAACCAAATCCCATGGCATAAAATCAATATATTCCTTCCAAGCCATATTATCAACACAAGATGACCATACGGCGAAAGATGTACAAATTTGATTGTGAGCCACAATTTGACTATTTCAAGTGTTTCTGGCGTGAATTCATCTTGAAAAACATTTCAAGATAAAGTCTAACCTGAGCGCATAATTTCTATTTCGCCAGCATCAACGTGTTTATTCAAGAGCGGCTTGAGCTGCTTAAGTTCATCCGACTCTAATTCGGGATCTTCTTTGACAATTGCAATGGCAGTATTGCGTGCAAGTTCCAAAATTTCTGTGTCTTGCACAAGGTCTGCAAGTATCAAGTCAGGCAGTCCGCTTTGTCTGAAACCTAGATATTCACCAGGTCCGCGGATTTCTAAATCTTTTTCTGCCACCACAAATCCATCATTTGTTTTGGTCAAAATTTCTAATCGATCTCGTGTTTGCTGCGACTTTTGTTCTGATACTAAAAAGCAATAAGATTGTTCTGAATTTCGACCAACACGACCGCGCAACTGGTGCAACTGAGCCAATCCAAATCGGTCAGCGTTTTCGATAATCATCACAGTTGCGTTTGGAACATCAACTCCGACTTCGACTACAGTGGTCGTGACTAAAATTTGAAACTTGCCGTCTCTAAAGCGCTCCATTACTGCGTCTTTTTCGGCAGGTACTAATTTGCCGTGCATTAAATCAAAAGTAATTTTCGGTTTGCCTTTGTGTGAACCGTTGAATTCTTCTTGCAGTTTTTCGAACTCTTTGGTGGCAGCTTTTGCAGATAAAGTTTCAGATTCATCGATAAGCGGAAAGACAATATAAGCTTGTCTGCCGCGCGCAATCTCACTTAAGACTATTTGCCAGAATTCTTTTTTCTGAGATGGTCTAAATAGTCTGGTATCAATAGGCTTTCTACCAGGTGGAAGTTCGTCGATTTCGGATACATCAAGATCGCCATGAATAGTCATTGCAAGCGTTCTTGGAATTGGTGTAGCTGTCATAGTTAAAAGTTCGGGACTGCGACTTTTACCTTTCAGTCTTGCGCGTTGTTTAACGCCAAATCTATGCTGCTCGTCAATTACTATTAGTCCGAGATTTTGAAACTCAACTGCATCTTCCAAGAGCGCATGAGTGCCAACGGCTATGTGCGCCTGTCCGCCAAACAAAGCTTGATGGACTTCGCGACGTTGCTTAGCGCCCTGCTTTCCAACTACTAAAACAGTGCTCAATCCAAGTGGAGTCAAAAAATTCTGGAATTGTCTGAAGTGTTGTTCAGCCAAGATTTCAGTAGGTGCCATGACGGCAACCTGAAAACCATTTTCTATTGCTACAAGACACGACATTAAAGCGACGATTGTTTTTCCAGATCCGACATCACCTTGAATCAATCTGTGCAACGGCTTGTTGTCAGCTAAATCGCGAGCAATCTCGCCGAACACTCGCTCTTGTGCTCCGGTCAATGTATAAGGCAGCGAAGCTCTCAATCGACTTACAAGGCCATCAGATTTTTCAGTGTATGTTAGCGCAAGTGCATTTTCTTGCTGCGAATATTTGTAGCGTCTATGCGCCATTTGCAATTGAATCGAGAATAACTCATCGAAAACCAGACGGTATCTGGCATTATCTTTCGATTCTTCATCGTCTGGAAAGTGAATGCCTTTGTAAGCATCACAAAGAGTCACCATATGTAGTGGCTCACGAATTGACTCTGGCAAATAATCTTTTACAAGATTGCCATATTTTTCAAGTGCATTGTGCACTATGTTTCTAAAATGTCTGAGCGAGAGTCCTTCGGTCAATGGGTAGACAGGCACAAGCCGACCGGCATGAAGACTGGCTTGCGACTCTTCATCTGAGCCTAAATCGCCTCCGGCAAATCCAAGAATTTCAATCTCAGCATTTTTCAATTGCAATTTTCCGGCAAAACTATCTCGCTCGACCACACCCGAGGCAAGCACTTGCGCACCCTTCGGAAACTGATCTTTATATCTATCAAGCAAGAACTTATTGGATCTGCCACCAATGAATCTTGTGACAGCAATGCTTCCCGTGCCGTCGGTAATGACTACAGTCAGAATGGAAACGTTTTTGTTTCTCGATTGATAAGCATTAGTCGATCTGATCATTCCGATGATACTTGCTTCTTGTCCATGTTCAAGCGCTTTTATGGGAAGTCTGTTTTTAAAATCTAGATGTCTGCGCGGATAGTGCTTGAGTAATTGGTCGACGTTTGTGATTCCAAGCTTCGCCAAAATTTGGACCAACTTGGGACCGACGCCCTTGACGAATTGCACCGAAATTTCTGTGAGCGAATTTGCGTCTTTTACTTCTTTTGGAATCTCAACCGTTATCGGTTCAGGTTTCTTGCTGAGGGTAGAGGGTTGTCGTTTGTCTTCGTTTGAGCCATTTCCTTTTAAAGATGTTTTTTTCGATCCCGCCTCTGAAACTTCAACCGATATCGGTTTAGTTTTTTGTTCGACACTTGAACTCGTCGCGCCTTCGTTGCTAACGCCCACGTCATCGGTCGCAGCAGTTTCATCTGTATCATCCAAAGCGATAAAGTGAGGAGCCAACAATTCTTCGGCACGCCTAACGACAGAAATGCGAGTTGCCACATCCAGATTGACGTAGGCGCGAAACAAGCCTCGAATAGTAATCCAGGTAGATTCAAGCGGGTATCTTTTAGACAGACGTGCTGCAGTTTGACGCATGAAAACAGAAAATGTCGTTCGCTTTCCTTGAAAGTCGGCATAACGCGTTTTGCGCTCCAACAAAATCGCCTTGCGAACGGCTCTTAAGAGGGCATCTTTATTTAGATTTTCTTGCACCAGTGGAGGCACGCAATAAACTCGATGTGGGGAAAGACTGGACCCTTTGCCAACTAGAGTAAATTATCCAGGCGTCAATTACCATACAAAAAGACGTTATTTTCTGCCCGATAATGCGCATTTCATTTCCAAACGCATATACGCAATGCATTCGAAGCTCAAGAAGAATGGATTTATTGTAAGCGGTTTAAAATCAACTTCGAAATAGCTTTCAAGGTGGCAAATACACCAAGACCTTCTGAAGCAACAGCTTCGAACGAAGGAACTTGACGGCTATTCATTTCACGCTCCATACGCTCAATTGGCATGGCGTTTGCCAAGTCGCGTTTGTTGTATTGGAGCACCCAGGGAATGCTATCGAGAGTCAAGCTGTATTCAGCCAAGTTCTCGACCATGTTTTGCAAAGATTCGCCATTGTCCTTGGAGCGCATCGCGTCCGAGTCAGCTACGAAGATTACTCCGTCTACACCATTCAAAATCAGTTTGCGGCTGGCGTTATACTCGACCTGACCTGGAACTGTATAAAGTGAGAATCTAGTTTTGAATCCCTGCACCGAACCCAAGTCGAGAGGCAGGAAGTCGAAGAAAAGTGTACGTTCAGTTTCTGTAGCCAAGCTGATTAGTTCGCCGCGCGTAGTGGGCGCCAGTTGACTGTGTATATACTTCAAGTTCGTGGTTTTGCCACCAAGACCGGTGCCATAATAAACGATTTTGCAGTTGATTTCTCGCGCCGCGTAGTTAACGAGTGCCATTACTTATTTTGAGCTTCCTAACCAACAAGCTACCCAGAGTTACAGACGACAGGCTCAAATTTACAGGATGGCAATCTTGACATCGCCAAACCAGTGCTGTCATATGACATTGATACCACGATCACGAACACATTAGAAGCCTTGATAAATCAAGTCAATGAACATGACAACTAATACATTCCTAGAAACTGGCTTAAACCCTCCAAGCGTGAACTTTTATGACTGAAATAGCAATATTCAAATAATATTTGGATATATTGCCGGACCCCAAGCGGTACAGGTGCTAGAATTTCCTCTTTGCTCACTATCGTTGAATAGTTGGGCCGTCCGGAATGATTACCCGGTAGTTATCGGACGTATTGCTCTTTGGGCAACAGTATCAGGATAGAAAAGGCAAGAATATGGCTAAGCGTTGTGATGTATGCGAAAAGGGACCGACAACCGGTTACAACTACTCATTCCTTCGTTCGCACTATAACCCCCAGAACAAAAGACGTTGGATTCCAAATCTTCAGTCTGTGAGAGCTCGTGTCGGTCAGACAGTGAAGCGCATGAAAGTTTGCACTTCCTGCATCAAAGCCGGTAAAGTTTCCCGCGCTGTTTAAAAGTTTAGATAGATCCGCCGCCTGCTAGGTCGAGCAATCTGTCTTTTCCAATGTGATAATGCTCGTTGCAGTAATGGCAGCGCCCTTCGGCTTGCCCGTCTTCTTCTGCCATAGATAAAATTTCTGACCGAGGAAAAATCTTCAAAGCCTCAGTAAATCGCTCCGGCGAGCATTTACAGGCGAATCTTACTGGCTTCTCTTCGGTAAGCATGAGCACGTCTGAACCCGAGAGAATACGTTTTAAAATTCCTTCAAGCCCCATGCCACGACGCATGAGGAAAGTAAAACTACCAAAGGTCGTTATATTGTTTTCAATCTGACAAATAGTTTCTTCATCGTGATCTGGTAAGAGTCGAACAATTAAACCGCCAGCCGCCTCGACTCCGTTTTTGGAAAGATGGGCACCTACCACCACAATCGATCCTGCCTGGTCTGAATACACCAAATAACGATTGACGTCTTCACCCACCTCGCCTGAAAGAAGCTCGACAGTAGACACATAGCAGCGTCCTGAGCCGTTATCGAGCGTCACTTGAAGAGTGCCTTGCGATCCAATAGCGCCCCCAACATCAAAATTCCCCAGGGAGTTAAGCGGTAACTCGACCTGGGGATTTTCTACATAGCCTCTAACTGTACCTTTTGGTGAAGCATCGACAAATACTTCTCCCAGGGGGCCGTTGCCACTAAACCTGAGTGCAACCTGTCCCTCTCGGCAAAGCATCGGGGCAAGAAGCACTCCGGCTGTCAGCGCCCTGCCCAGAGCCGCTGTTGCTGTAAAACTAAGTCCATGTCTTTTTCTTGCTTCTTCGACCAGATTAGTAGTGGTCGCTATGACGACGAGAATCTTCCCGTCGGAAGTCATTGCCTTGAGAATTTCATCTTTCATGTAGATGCCTCGCAATAAGCCTTCTTCAATTATTTTAACAGTTGTTAAGGTTTTGACAACAGCTCGAGGCTAGCTTTTAATCTGACTTGCAGCAGATCTAGCACAAAACACTCTAGGCAATCCGTTCAGATCCTTTTCGATATAACCTTCTTGCCATCCGCATTGAGCAAACAGATCCGGAACGCTATCTGATTGATAATCGCCAATTTCAAGTGCTACAAAACGGGTTATATCCACTGCGCGCGCGGCTATTTCCTGATAGAAGGATAGCCCTTCTTCACCTCCGCCAAAGAGCGCTTCGTGAGGTTCGAATTTGATAATCTCTGGAGCTAGCTCAGATTTATGAGTCATTGGAATGTAGGGCGGGTTAGAAATTATCAGGTCATAAGTGCCCTTACCTTGCAGGTCCCACCAGGTCGAACTGCGATGAAGGTCTAGTCGGTCTTGAACGTTTAAGAGCGTTGCATTTTTGAGAGCACACTCAAGTGCACGGTCTGAAATATCTGTGGCAGTGCCTTTTAACAAAGGAAACTTAGCAAGCAGGCTTGCGCTTATGGCACCGGTTCCAATACCAATTTCAAGAATAGAGCCAGCCGCTAAATTATTTTTGGTGATGATATCAACTGCTTCTACCACTAGCATTTCGGTATCCACTCGAGGAATAAAAACGCCAGGCAAAACAAATAATTTGTGCCCCATAAAATGTGCACTACCCAAGCAATATTGGATAGGCTCTCGTTTTTCGCGACGCAAAATAATACCGATGATTTTCTCAGACATATCATCGTCTACTTCAAAATCAAATGTATGCAATTGCTTCAACGCAATGCCGCATACGTGCTCGATTATCAAAGCAGCTTCGATTTTTGCTTCGGATTTATCTATCCCAAAAGAAACAAGTCGCTCAACAATTTCTCTATAAGCGCCGCTGGCGCTAGCATTTTTAGACACTAGTTGTTGAATTCAAAAGATTCTTTCAAACGTCTTTGTTGTTCATCGAGAATATTTGCTTCGATGACCTTTTCCAAATCGCCTTCCAGAATCTGCTGCAATGAGAAGTTTTCGTTCAAACGATGATCTGTGACACGATTGTCTTTGTAATTATATGTGCGAATTTTTTCTGAGCGATCGCCTGTTCCCACCTGCGACTTGCGCTGGTCGTAAATTGCTTTTTGCTGTTCTTCCAATTGAATTTTATAAAGCTTGTTGCGCAAAATTTGCTTGGCGCGCTCTTTGTTTTGTAGCTGACTACGCTCTTCTGAACAAGCAACTTGAATGCCCGATGGTTTGTGCACAATACGCACAGCAGTTTCTACTTTGTTTACGTTTTGACCACCAGCACCACCAGAGCGCATGGTAGAAATTTCGAGATCTGTTTCTAATAGCTCCACTTCGACTTCTTCAGCCTCAGGCATCACAGCCACCGTCGCAGTAGAAGTATGAACACGTCCTTGAGCTTCGGTCTGCGGAACACGCTGGACACGATGCACGCCAGATTCAAATTTGAATTGACGATAAGCACCATCTGCTTTGACGCTGAAAATGACTTCTTTGTAGCCGCCAAGTTCAGCCTCGTGGAAGCTTTCCACTTCGTACTTCCAACCAAGCTTATCTGCATAACGCGAATACATGCGCAGCAAATCGCCCGCAAAAATGGAAGCTTCATCGCCCCCAGCACCAGCTCTAATTTCAACCATGATGCTTTTATCGTCGTTAGGATCAACTGGCAAGAGTAAGAGTTTGAGCAGTTCTACGAGCTCCAAATCTTTTTTGCGCAGCTCTTCGATTTGATGTTCAATTTCCAAACGCTCGTCTTTATCCTGAGTTTCTCGCAGCATTGCCTGCCACTCATCCAGATCTTTCAAAAGCTGTCTGTAGTCGTCATACGCTTTTATGGTCGGCTCCAATTGTCGTCTTGTGCGAGCCAGAACTTTTAATTTGTTCTGATCCGAAACGATATTGGGGTCTGCCAACTGTGAATCGATCTCCTTAAAGGTAGCTTCGATCTCATCCAGTTTAACGATTAGGTGATCCATAACGGGCGCCGCTTTAGTTTTGCAAATAAAAATCGGAGAGGGAGGGATTCGAACCCTCGCTGCCTTTCGACAGACAGTCTTTCCAGGACTGCACGATAGACCACTCTGACACCTCTCCAAGTGTCAAATGGAATTATAACAGTCCTGAACTGACTTCGAACTAGACAGTCTGAGGAGTACGGGCTACACGCTTGGCTCCCGCTTCGATAATGGCTGTAAAATCGCCAGCTTTTAAGCTAGCGCCGCCCACCAAGCTGCCATCGATGTTTGGCTTGGCAAGTTGCTCCTCGCAATTAGCCGGTGTCACGCTGCCGCCGTAGAGCACGGGCACTTTATCTCCGGGCTTTGAAGCAGACTTGTAATATTCGTTTATGGTCGTTCTGATAAGACCGCAAACACGATTGGCTTCTTCTGAGTCGCATGACTTGCCTGTACCGATCGCCCAGACTGGTTCATAAGCAATAATTAAGGACTCAAGCTCCTGCTCAGCGATGTCTTGCAAAGCGCCTGCAACTTGCTTGGCGACCACCTTGTCTGTGAGGTTCCCTTCGCGCTCATCGAGCGATTCGCCCACACATACAATAGGAATGAGCTTGTGTTTTAGCGCTGCTTTCAATTTTTGATTTACGCTCAAGTCGGTCTCGCCGAAAAATTGACGACGCTCCGAGTGACCGATCAAAATATATTGAACGCCTAAATCAAGCAGCATAGGGGCGGAAATTTCGCCTGTAAATGCGCCGCTGTCGCGGTAATCCATGTTTTGCGCACCGATTGCCAAGTTTTTGTTGCCGGACAAGGTGGTGGTTACAGCAGGCAAAGAAGTAAAGGTAGGACACAAAACGATGTGTGGAAGGTCTTTCTGTGAAAGCTTATCTACTGCAGCACTCAGCTCCCTAGCCAACTCGCGAGCTTCGCCGGCGGTCTTGTTCATTTTCCAGTTTCCTGCAATTATCGTTTTTCGGCTCATGACTTTATCCTGTTAAATTGTTGGATGCGCGCATTACATATACACTGCGCAAATTCTAGAACGAAAAGATAGTAAATTAGTTGTTCAATGACTGAAAGTTTTCAATCGCGAATAGAAAAAGCAGGTGCTTTGCTCGATGACGGCAAGTTCGACCTGTGTCTTTCGACGATGAAAAGTATCTGGCTCAATGCACCTGAAAATGCCGAGATTATTAGTTTGTTTTCACGCTACGCCCGGGCCTTAAATCAAAACGAGTTAGCAATAGCGCTTGAGCGTCTAGCGGACAAAGTCAAAAGCGCAAAAACTTTAGACGAAAATCCGCAGGAAGTTTTTGAGGCGGCTTACCATCTGGTTGGTCAGCGCTATTTCGACATCGGACGCAACTTACTTCAAAAATGCCTAGACAAATTTCCAGCCAATAACACAGTGCGCTACGAACTTGCTTTTGCACAAATGTCTCTTGGTCAGTTTAAAGAAGCAATTGGCAATTTCGAACAAGTTGTAAAACTAGAAGAAGATTTCGATACTGTTTTAAATTTGTCGGCTTGCTATGCCCTTACGCGCGATTTAAAAAATGTCGAAAATACAATTAGACGATTGGAGAAGCTTGCATCTGATCAGGAAGAAAAAAATGAAATAGCGCACCGCAAAATGATTCTAAAGCGCTTGCATTTTATGGCTAGCAAAAAAGAGTTCAATAAACAAGACTGGTTTTTCGTTTTGTACGGCACCATTTTGCTTGGCTACAAAGCGCCTTCGCAAGCCAATACAAATGTTGGCCCCCAGGTCGATGCCTTTGATGTTCTAGTTCCCAACCACAACATGAAAGCTATTGCCGGGACTCTTGCTGTGCTCAAAGGCGTTCTACGAGGACTTGAAATTGAACCAGAAGCAATTGAGTATTACAACACTTACGCAAAGCCACTTGCTCAGGTTGAAGCTCGACTGTTTGATTTAACGGTCGAAAATTACACTGGTCCAGACCGTCCCGATTACGCTCTAATGCTCATGAACAGTGCCGACGAGATTGTTGGAC
Source organism: uncultured Candidatus Obscuribacterales bacterium (assembly GCA_964606665.1). Classification (GTDB taxonomy): domain Bacteria; phylum Cyanobacteriota; class Vampirovibrionia; order Obscuribacterales; family Obscuribacteraceae; genus Aved-18. Next base: position 89,729 of record CAZSHS010000005.1, read on the forward strand.
CGCATCAGGCATTCGTCGAAAACTGCGACAATCGCGCTATATTTGCTTACTCTCTAAATCTTGATGTGCCGCTGCCAGTGACACCAGATATCGTTGGGCATTTAGGACAAATAAGATTACCGTGGGACAACGACATAAAAATGTCCGACGACCCGGAACATTCGAATAAAATCTTGGCAGAAGCTATGCCCAGAATTTTAGAAATTGCATCGCACATGGAAAATGATGCTGAGGTTATTGGCACCATAACTGATACCGTGCTTTACTACAATCCGAAGCTTGAAATGTTGTCAGTCCAGAACAGTCAGAAAATTCATCGCCGCCCCGAATTCACGGCTGAGATACATGATTATTAGTAAGTTTCTTGCCACGCTTGGTTATGTAACTTCTCTTCCGGTGGGAAAGCACGCAAGCTCAGAAGATTTGATATCGGGTCTGGGCAAATACTTACCCATTGCCGGTATCGTCATTGGTGCTTTAACTTGCGCCATTTACGTTCCACTTGTTTTAATTCAAGCAAATGATTTTGTTGGTTCAGCCATTCTTGCCACTGTCTTGATTGCCTTAAGCGGCGGCTTGCATCTAGACGGCTTAATGGACACAGCCGACGGAATCTGCTCGCATAAAGAGCGCGCCATCATGCTTGAAATCATGAAAGATTCACGCGTCGGAAACTTTGGTGCTGTTACCGGCATCTTGGCTATTTTATTGAAGACCTGCGCAATTGCTGCTTTATTTTCTTTACCTGTCAAAGCGATGGCGGCACTGATTTTAATTCCTTGTTGGGCGCGATGGACAGAGCTTTACGCCATAGCCAACTTTTCATATGCTCGTGAATTTGGTAGCGGAAAAATCTGGCACGAAACCACTAAAAAATCTGATCTTTTAATTGGCGCTTTGATACCACTTACAGTGACTGTACTTTTAACCACTTATGATGCTTTCTATGTCGCTGCGCTAATTCCAGCGACAATTGTTCCCGGCGTTATTGCCGCTCACTGGCTCAATTCTAAACTGCAAGGACAAACCGGCGACACTTACGGCGCGGTGGTAGAAGTCTCAGAGACACTTGGATTGGTTTGCGCGAGTTTTATTGCTGTGTATTGGTAAGCATAAAAACCACCATGCCTAGGGCAATGACTTTAGCTCCAGAAATGTTCTAGCGATATAGAATTCGTCTTCATCTTTATTGCCGATTTGTACTATCCAGTTAAAATAGACTTGCGCTTCTTTCGCTTTTTTCAATCGCAATAATTCAAGTGCCATCATCGTTTTAGCGATTACTTGATACTTTTGCGATTGAGAAACAGCAAGAACTTTATCTTCCTTCGCAGTTCCTTCCATATAAGCTTGAATCAACGCCAATTTATTCTTCTCAGAAAGCTTTCTGGTAATTATTGATTCGGCGATCGATTCTTTTTGCATACCTGCAAGCTTGTAGATGAAAGCAGCGAGCATGTGGGCCCTGATTTTCCTATCTTGCTCTGTGTATAAATCAGCAGACTTTTTGTAAAAGCTGGCCGCTTTAACAAAGTCTCTCTGCAAGAAATAAACCAAACCTGAATTCTGTACGGGGTAAGCAGTTTTAGAATTTAATTTAATAGCGACTTCACTGTCGGCAAGGGAGCCCTTGTAGTCTTTTAAATCAATCTTTTCAAAACCTCGATTAGTATAAAATACATCGTTTTTTGGTTCTAATTGGATTGCTTTTGTTACATCATCTATAGCCTTTTGAGTCTGCCCCATGCGGCTATACAGTTGAGCGCGAATACCATAAGCGTCTGCTGATTTAGGTGAAGTCTTGACGAAGTTTTCAGCAAGAGGAATCGCTTCTTTATATTTTCGAAAATGTATATGCCATCGCAAAAGCTCAAACTTCACATCCGAATTCGACGGATCGAGCGCCTGTGCTTTTTTTATATCTTCAAGAGACTTCGCTTCGTTTTCGAGGTCTATGTAAGCCTCGGCACGCTCTAGATAGGGTCGGACCTCGCGATCATTTTTCTGAATAATCAATGTCAAATCATCAATGGCACCTTTATAGTCTTCCAATTCAGCTTTAGAAGCCGCTCTCATCCTCAGGGCATTTTTAGATCCCGGTTTTAGATAAAGTGCAACATTACAATCTTCCAACGCGCCTTTGAAATTTCCATCCTGCCCACGCAATGTGGCTCTTAATACAAAGGCTTCAGCATTTTGAGGATACGCTTGAATGGCTTTGTCAATCTCCTTAAGGGCGCCAACTCTATCATTAAAAGCCAACTTTATTTGCGCACTGGCAAGCAGCCTAAGCTGCTCGATTGGATTGTTTGCAAATGCCATTTCACTGCTTGTACAGATTAAGAAGACAGAAGCAAGTAGTGCCGCCTTTAATCGCTTTGTTAACATGCAGATTATTCTCCAGGCAGTAAAAAATCATAATGATATCGCGAAAAGATGGAAAGTATATTAGGACCAATGCATGTAAAATCGAACCTACTTTTAGAGCACCAATTTAGATTGAGCAAAACAAGCGAAGCCCTAATTACCGACACCAACGAAAAGTCTGAAGAAGAAACGCAAAAAGCAGTTCGATGCAAGACTTGTAACTTTGAAATTACAGATCCGTCTTTTGCAGTCGAGCCGCATGAACACACGTTTCGCAATCCGGCTGGTTATTCATTTCACCTAATTTGTTTCAGCTCTGCGCCTGGTGCGTCGGAAGCTGGTGAAGCAACTAAAGAAGCAACGTGGTTTGCGGGTTACGCTTGGACTTTTGCCATTTGCTCAAATTGTCACAATCATTTGGGGTGGTTTTATAGTGGTGACAAAAGTTTTGTCGGTCTAATTGCAACACGGGTTTTGCGTTAATATCATTTTGAAACGGGATAATTAAAGCGCTGGCCGATTAGTGTTTCAGGATGTCGAAACAAATACTCGAACATTCCCAGTCCAACAGGCTGCTCGATACCATACTGATTTGAACGAGCGTACCACTGCTGAAAAATTATCACTACAATCAACCACAACAAACAACTGTCTACTCGCATTGCAATTTCCCCCGTCGAGTTTGCTCAATCAAACTACGATAGAGTTAAAATTTCTTGGAGTTACGAACACTTCTTGGAATGATTAGTTGCAAAAAATTACTTGATTAAGTCAACTAATTCCAAGTTAGATCTAGTGCAGATTAATCGATCTAGCCTCCTCGATTAATCACAGGGGGGACGCAAAATGTTCAGTCTAGTTCCCAAAATGCCATAATAAATACGCACGCCCCGAACTGTGGAGACAATAACTAGATGAAAATCCTGAAGTATTTTGCTCTAGCTGTTGTCTTTGTCGTCGGATTGCTCATCTGGCAAGCGCCCAATATCTGGTCAAAAATGGTCGGTGGCACCACTGGTGTGACTTCGCATTCTTTGAGCAAGGAGGACAAGGCGGACAGAATTCTCATCCTGGGAAACAGTCTCACCTTTTACAACGATGCTCCTTCGCTTCTAGCTGATATGTTGAAGAAAGCCGACCCAAACCGAAGTTATTTTCTAACATCGGCATCGTGGCCTGGATACACGCTCAATAATCATTTGAATCGCAAAGAGGTAAAAGAGCTTTTCACGGAAAACTGGAACACAGTCATTTTACAAGGTCATAGTGGTGCCGCATTTGAAGGCAAAGGTTATGTAGAAAATTCAATTAAAGAACTTTTGCCACTCGTCGAAAAGTCGCATGCAAAGCCAATTAGCATAATGACATATGCAGACAAATGTTATTTCAATAATCAGTCCGTTATAAGTCAGTCATACAGAGAAGCTAGCTACAAGCTAAAAGTTCCCACAATTGCAATAGGCGATATGTTTTTTCACATTCAGGAGACGAATCCTGAAATCGAGCTGTATAGCCCAGATTCACATCATCCCGGGATAAACGGTACTTATATTTATTGCCTTGCAATATTCAAGCAACTTTTCGGCGATGAAAAGTTCGCTAAACTCGCTAACTTCACTCCCAGGAATCTAGACCCGAAAATTTGCAAAACATTATACGAATGTGTGCGCAACTGGGACACAATTGTACAATCGCATCCTGAGTACAGTGAACAGTTGCCTGACGCGCGCATGGATATTGCCGAAGCACTCATAAGCGCAAACAAGTACGATGACGCCGAGAATTTACTGACACGACGTATCAAAGCTATCGATGCCGCTTCTCCATCTGAACTAAAATTACTACCTACTGGGCAAACTCTGGTATTACTTGCACAGTCGCAACTGGCGCAGGATACGCCCGATAAGAACAAGCTTGCGCATGACAATCTGGTGCGTGCAGAACAAATATTTTTAAAAGTCGAAGGTGTTAATGGAGACACCGTGCGACGCATAAAAACGGTGTTGAATAACCAGTAGTAAGAATCAGTAAAGTCGCCAAAAACAAATCGCACAGCGCCCTGAAAGTGGAAGAGCATAAGCGCTGTGCAATCCTATTCTTCACTTAGCACAGAAACTATTTGCGTCTACCAGAAAAAGTTTTGCAAGCCAGACCCGATCTGGTAGCAGCTTACAGAATCGACATCGAAATGTAGGCTACGACAGTTCGAGCAAGAGTGGACCTGACCACCTCGCGGTTAGGTCCATTGATTTTGCAAGTTTATTTATCGTTGATAGAAAATCGCCCAGTTAGTTTGTTTATTTGTTTTAGAGCGATCGTTGCCTATTGGTACAACTTTCTCTTGAGACGGAAGTCTGAACCAACCTTCGTCCCAAGCTCCCATGTCCGTGTAAAGCGCGTCTTGCACACCAAGCGCAACCAAATCGCGATTGAAAGTTTGGAAATCGATTCCTTTAAAACTCTCCACTACGCCTTCTCGTCCATCTGTAAACTTGACGATGGCGCGCATCTGAAATTTCTTTTTGTCCTTAAAACTTGCAGCGGTTTTATTTTGGACTAATTGATATTGCTGAAACAAAGAGGCTCTGCGCTCTCTAAGTGACGCAATAAATTCAGGAGTGAACTTTGCGCCTTTTTCAATTGGGAAAATCTCGAACTTTCCACCTTCAATTAAGATGGCACCACCAATGGTTTTCGATATTGCTTTTGCGTTATACACGTTTCCTTTGTAGGAATAAATGCCGACGATGGTATCAGTTGTGGTGGTAAATGCCGCAGGAATGCAAAACTTGATTTTAGAATCAGTCTTGCTTGGGCGCTTAGTTTCCCATCCAAAGGCAAGATCGCCTTTGTCAAAAAAGTGATATCTAACACCAGTGGGTCCGGTCATCAAACTAACTTTTACGTCCGCTGCAAATACGCTTGTGGGAATGAGCGCGAAAATGAGTGGTGCCAAAAATCTTAAGGGTTGAAGCATTTGTAGATTATACAAGTACTTGCGTGTTTGTGTTTGACAAGGAATCGACATTCCGCCCTCATTCAGTTGAAAATTAGTGAGCGATTGACAGATGATACAGAATTTTGTATCATCGAGGTGAAGGGTGGATGAAAAGCCTATTGTTTTCCTAGGTAGAACTAGAAAAATAATCGATAACTTTCCGAAACAGGCTTATGAGAAGGCCCTTCTGGAACTCCGGTTACTGAGAGAAGGTGAAGAACCTGACGACTGGAAACCAATGAGTTCAATAGGACTTGGTGTGTGTGAAATCCGAATTCATCGCCCTTTTGAACATCGAATTGTTTATGTTGCAAAATTTTCCGATGCAATTTACGTTCTCCACGCCTTCGAAAAGAAAACACAAAAAAACTTCCAGCCGACATATTCAGTTAGCGAAATCAGCATATGAAAAAATCAAAGACATCCGAAAAAGAACTTCTATATGAAATTGCATCAGACAATCTTTTCATGGACTTTGGATATCCTCCGGAAGAAGCGATTAATCTTAATGCGAGAGCAGACATAATGATTTTCATTCGAAAACACATACGTAACTTAAAGTGGAGTCAGCGCAAAGCGGCTGCTGAGTACGGAATACCTCAACCGCGAATTGCTGAAATCATGTCACTAAAAATCGAGAAATTTAGCGTCGATCAACTTCTTAAATACTTAAGCTGCATGGGCATGCAAGTCAAAATAAAAATTGAACCTGCAACTTCTGTGAAACAAGTCTTTCGGGACTAACCTAGCTAAAGAATCCTTTGTCGTATTCCGCCCGCTTCTCCTCATCTGACAGCACGCGCTAGGCTTCGGTCAATAGTCTGAATTTAATCGGATCACCAAAATCTGGATTGTCCGGATTATGCATTGCAGCGAGAAAGCGGTACGCATATCGAATTATTTTTGCGTCTGCATTTTTATGAACTTGGAGTAGTTCGTAAAAAGAACCCGGATATTTTTCCTCATTACTATCGACAGACAATTCCCTATCATATTCGGCGCGTAATTTTGAATCACTCAAGACTCGGTAAGCTTCAATGACTTCAGCGTATTTGGCGGCATCTCCGCTCTCGGAATTAGTGGGCTCGTAAAACGATTTTAAAACTCTATATGCAAAGTTGATTACTAAATTATCCGCTTTGCGCGAAACTCCCAGAACTTTATAATGATTCTTCATTTGTCGTTCAATGAAATTTTCGCTGCCTTCTTCATTTTAACGCAGACCCAGCCTCATTCGAGGCATACATCAGCTCAACAGTCTCAGCATTGTCCCAGTAAATTGGTGGAACAGGAATAAAAGTCTTCCTGCAAAGATCCAACACATATTCGTCGTATTTTGCGTCGCCAGACGATGTCTTCAATTCAAAAGCTGCTTTACCTTTTTCACTTACTTTCGAACTTATGATTGCAACCAGATTGGAAGATTTAAACTCGGGTGGAAGTGCTGTGGCACCCCATCGAACAGCGGTTGCAGTTTTTACAGTGTCAACATAGTTTGTGTCGCGATACTTGTTTGGTGCGTTTTCAGTTTTAACGCGCGAAGAAAATACAACACCAATTTTTGTATTAGGGTTCCACGTCTCTGGCGGCTTGCCGATTGACGTTTCTTTGCACACACTTAACGCAAACTCGTCGAATTCCTTATCGCCAGCCGATTCGTAAATAGAGCACTTCTTGTCTCCGTTCGCATCAACCTGCACACAAACTGTAGTGACCAGATGTCCCAGTGCAGCATGCTTGTGCGGGCGACCAAGCCAAGCTTTTTTATTTGCCCCGACAACATCATTAAAAAAGTTCTGACTCTTAGGCGATAAAACGCCCGGCATGTCTTGCTCTGCATGAACAGCGCTTGGAAAAACGCATAGATTAAGGACCAAAACGGAGGTTGCGAGCAATAATTTCTTGAAGTTCATTGAATATTCCTAGACTGTTAGGCAAACTGAAACAAGAAGCGGTAAAATTCCTTTAGATGAGCAAGTATACCCATTTTTTAATGACCGATCGAGCCATAAAAGATGGTCATTTATCTAACGAAGGCAGCGCATTTGGACCTATGCGTTTTGGCGTAATGCCTGCCCCTGGAGATGTTACAGCCCTCTGGGGTCAAGACTTCAACTGCTCCTACAAAACTTGTCTCTCCGCACCCAGACGAGAATTAGGGGGATATGCCCGGCTTTTTCGTGAACTGTACGAAGAAACGAGCGAAAGCGGCAAAGAAGTCCTGTTTTTCATCCACGGCTACAAGCATACTTACGACCAATTAAAAAAAACGGTCGAAGTCCTGGAGCGCCAATATGTGTCGAAACCCAACTCGAACATTGGGCATATCGTCGCCTTTTCCTGGGCAACGTCGGCAAAAACGATTCATTATGACTCTGATTTTTTGGCGGCAGACACCGCTGGCAAAGACCTTTGCGCTTTTCTGCTTGAGCTGAAAGATTTTTTGCAAGAAGCATTCGAGAGCGAAGAAGATGCACAAGCTTTTGCAAGCAAACTAAATCTTGTCACCATTTCGATGGGATGTAGAGTGCTCGAAAAAGCAGTCGAGTTTTATTTCAGCCAAGAAGAACCTTTGCCCTTCCAAGCATTTAACGAAGTAATTCTTGCAGCACCAGATCTAGATTTTACAGTGTTCGATGGCGAGATGATGCCGCGAATCGCAGAATTAGCTCGTCGCACGCACTGTCATTTCAATACTGTCGATTTTATTTTGTATGTATCGCAATGGAAGAATCGAAAGCAACGCCTTGGACGCTCAGGTCCCCCGCGCAAAGATATTCACCCTTCAATCATTTTTGTTGATACCACCAAAGTGGTGCCTTTTGCATCTTTTGAATTTGAGCTATCTTTCGAGATGAATTATCCAGTTACGCACAATTATTTCTTGCGACAACAAACAGTGATTGAAGATGCCAATTATATTTTCAGGCACGAAGAAGCGCACGTGATACCGGGTCGCGAGTTGTCGAGCAATCAGGTGTATAAACTTTTGAAGTAATTAAATTTTACGATTTCCAATTTTCCAGTGCATTATTGAATTTATCAACATCGTAGTCATTTCGTCCAGTGGAACGAACTTCTTTAATTATCCGTTGCTGAAGCCTCTTGTCCAGTGGCTTATATCCTGAGGGAAATTTTTGCCTAAAATCGTAGGAAGAAAAATACCGACAGAGTCCAATCCATTGTGCCGTGGTAAGCCTCGATGATTTAACCACCGACATAACCTGACTTGGCTCATACTCCATAAGAAGTTCTATTGGAAAGGATTGATAACGGCCTGCCCAATCAATTAAAAATTTTCCTTTCCATTCCAACAGTACTGCTATTTGTTCAGCTTCGTGTGGAAATTCCTTGCTCAGAGCCAACTTCGCTAATTTTAACCGTTTCTCTTCTGGAATTTTTCCATAGTTCTCTGACATATCCTCTAAGTTCGGTTTAGCTTGCAATTGAGTGACAGTACCGAGAAACGAACTGAGTGATTTCGGCATATTCAAAATAAACTCATCAAAACTGTTTTTCTCTTTTTCGTATTCATAAATCGCGTAGTCCACCGATCTTTTTGCATTAATGGCAGGCTCCGTCACGCCGTGTCGAGCCAGCCATACAGCAAATGAAAATGGATTTTTGATACTCGCATCGCAGCGCCATTCCTTACACCTTAAGACTCCAACATTTGCTATGCCCCAATAACTTACTTGACCGTTTTTTTGAATCAACTCAAGTGTAGGTACCTGACTTTCAGATCCTAAACATCTGTTGTAATCTTGTTTTTTCAAATTCGCATCTTCATCAATACGAAGCGCCCTCGGCAAATTAGACCAGACTATAGGCTCAGAGGATTCAAAAATTGTGGCTTCTTTCTTGGTTCCTTTAATCTTGCCACCCCACTTTCCAACCAAATTTCCATCCTTATCCATTCTCCAATCAATGATTCGAACTGTCTTCAAATTACCAAGAACGTCGTCAATCATTTTTTGCGATGGCGATGGAAGTTTCGATTCAATAGGAGCTTTTTTAGACGAAGAAATCTTGCTTGTACACGCAGTCAAAGCCAAGCAAATAGTTGAAAAAACTAAAATCCAAGCCCACGATCTCATACGGAGCACCTCCGTTACATCAAAATATCTTCAATAGGTTTGATGCGCTCGGGAAGATTTGTCTCGCCAATCATTTCGAACAATTCAATTTCTATATTACGACAAATTGAAGTGAGAGGCACGTCGTTGACGCCGTTTTCAAACGGATCTTCGCTTGTATCGCCAACTTGTTCCATGGTCAGGAATATCCAAGAAATTAGAGTGCTGCAAGGAATAACCAGCCATGTAAGCTCGTGACTATTTTTTCCAAGCTCGTGAATTAAACTGAATGGCAATAGACAAACAAAAATCCAAACGAACACCGAACTAAAATGCGCATATTGCCTGGGAAAAGGAAAGTTTTTGATTCGCTCGGATGCGCCTTGCATGTCGACACAATTAATAAGCAATTTCTGCAATCGGTCACATTCAAATTCGGGAAGCGTTTCGCTTTCTTCAAGCGCTGTGATGTCACGGACTTGCAATCGCAAAATTTCGCTTGCCTGGTTACTTTTTCCTTTTATCGCCTCGCGATCTGCCTCGTTCAACAGGCGTTCTGTATAAAATTCGACCTTTTCGGTTTCTAAAGCAGGTCGTCCATTTTTCATCATCACCAGCTCAACTTCACGTGGAACCCAGCCAGGACTCCATCTGTTCGAAACGCTGCGCAGTTGAATGCGGAGGATATTGCACCAAGCCATTTGACGTTCTAGCAAAGCTCTAATGAGCTCTTTATCAATCATGCTAGTGGAAGAAACCAACATTCCAAACGAGCGACAATTATTAGTTATCGAACCCCAGATTTTACGCGCTTCCCAGAGACGCTCGTAAGAACTGTTGTTTTTGAAGCCGACATAAAAAGCCACTGCAGTACCGATAGTTCCAACCGGTAAAAATGGGATACCCACCCACTTCCAATCGAGCATTTCGTACATAAAAAACACGATACTACTGAGCAGAACAAAAAAGACTAGGTGCTTTGCGCAAAACCATAAAATAACAGAAGTCGGTAAATTGCGGCGAATGTACATGTGGCTTTAGCTTTTCTGCGCTCCCATTGCCAGGAGTTTTTCGATAAGTGCACGCTCGACCGTTTCCAACTCTAATGACTTTTTCTCATCGTCTGCTTCGATAGCAGCCCAACGCTCAATAACAACCTTTTCCAATCTCTTCAAGACATCAGCACTGTCGCCTTTCAACGTCTTTATCAAAATAAATTTGAGCACATCGTTGAAAAGCTTGTCTTTGTTGACTTGGAGCGTAAAATCGTCTGAATTTTCTTGGCTTTGGGACATGTAATGAACCTCGAAGAACTGCCCATAATAACATACCTGTTGTATAATTTTCCTCTCTTGATTGAGGTCCAAATGAAACGCACCATCCTATTGCTAATAGCGCTTAGCGCTGGTACGCCGCCTTGCTTTGCTCAAGTTGAACCTCGTCTTGCAGGCGACTGGCACGAATCAAGCCCTGCCGGACATTTTTCTATGAATATCTCGACTAATGGTCGTTATACACGCCATCACAATGGACAAACAGATTCTGGCAAAATCACGGCTCATGACGGCAATTGGCAGCTTCATTCAGATTCAGGCAAAGTGGAAAGTGGTCGCTTTTCAATGCTTGGCGGCAATCTTAAATTTTCGGGCGGAAGCATGCCTTCTGTACTTTCAAAAGGTGGCGGATCGCACAGTCCAATGTATACACCGCCTGTGGTGCAAACACCAAATCACATCCCCAGTTCTGTTCAACATTCGGTGCCGCCAACCCCATCAACAGCTTCGGTTCAGAACTTGCAAGCCGTATTTCAAAACAATCCTCCCGTTTCTGTTGATGTACAGCCTAGCATCCAACAAAACATTCCAGCTCAAATGCCTGCTGCACAACCACCATCTTTGAAGGCTACTATAAAGAACAAATTGATTCAAACCATCAATTCAATTCCCACTTTTAATTCTAATCAGCAAGGACAGCCAATTCAATCGATACCAAACGTAAATTCAATACCAGGCGTATCATCAATTCCTGGCGCAAATCACATACCTAATATCCCAAATATTCCTAATATCCCCTATGTCCCAGCGCAAGTGCAACAACCTTTGAAGCAAGCTATTCAACAGATTCCGCAGTCTCAAACTTATCATTCAATGTATGGCAATCAAAACAGTCTGCCAGGTTATACAGCACAGCAAGACCTTCAATCTTCTTCCAGTGCCACCGCCACTACCACTTCACAAACTAGTCCCACAGCCAATCAGAACAATAATGCTGGTTACTCAAAACGCATTGTGACACCATACGATTTCGATAAATGGTCCGCTGTGCAACAAATGCAACCACGAAGCGCGTCTGGGCTGCAACGCGTTCCTAAAGGTGGTTACATTCCAGTTATGAAAGACGGAAAGGCTCGCAGATATTTCCAAGGACGATGACCCGACTCAAATCCAAACTAATTCTTATATCCTGCATGCTTGTATTGACAGGTAGCAGAAATAACGATCTTGGTATTTATCCATGCGGCTTGGGAGATCAAAAAAGCATTAACGAAATTTTGGAACGCTCACAAACAGCGCTAAAAACGAATCCAAACGATACAAATGCTTTATTTGAGCGCAGTTACGCATTATTCATCAATGGGCAAATCAATGAGGGAATGACCCTTTGCGAAAGGCTTTTGACCCTGGAGAACACCTTTCGCAGTCGTGATTTGCATTACCGCATTTTGAAGCGAGTGGGCAAGTTTGACCAGTCCTTGGCGGATACTGAAATCATGATGCGCTCAGAAAAAGAAACGGCATTTCTTCTTACATGCCAATTCATGAAAGCGACATTTTTATATAGATTAGGTCGAATTCAAGAAGCGCTTGCGCTGTGCGAAGACGTCTCAAAAGATTTGAGCGAAGATTCAGAAGTTTTCTTTTTGAAAGCGCTTTGCTACAACCGCTTGAATGAAAAGAAGAAAGAATTAGAGAGTCTCGAGAGCGCGATATCACTCGCTCCCACTAACTCCCAGTATCGTTTAAATCGTGCCATATGTTTAAGTTCGTCCAACAAGGATAGAGCCATGCGTGATTTGAATTTATTTTGTGCATTAAATCCAAAGCACACACCTGAAAATAATATTCAACTCGAATATGCATTTTCATTCTCAAAAGCTGCCGCAATGTTTTTAGAAATGAAAGAATATGCGCGCGCACTTGAACTTTGCAAAATGGGCTTGGCTCAAGGCGAAGAAAAGTATGAACTATGGAAAACACAAGCGCAGGCCTTAATAAAAACTGGCAAAAAAAGAGAAGCACAAGATGTAATTCAAGAGGCTGAATCCTGGCTCACAAAGCAAGATACTTTGCTTAAAGCGGCAAAGCAGGACAAGCGATGAGTAAGAAATTTTCATTACTAATTGTCCTGTTCGCCAGCTTCTTAATGCTTTCAGCAAACGGCTGCGGTTTTATTTCTCAAAATTCAATTTTGGAAAATTCAGGCAATTTCAAAAGTCTTGAAGAACCCGAAAAAACTCTCACCGATCTCACAAATGCAAACAAGGTTTCCGAATCAAGCATGAATTTTGCTCAACGAGGGCATATTCTAATGACTTTGGGAAGGCTTGAAGAAGCTCGAAACGATTTAAAGAAAGCAGTGGAAATTGATTCTAAATTTCCCGTTCCTGCGGGAATTTATGATTACGTATGCTGTCTGGCGAGCTTGAAACATTATAAAGATGTTCTTGAATGTACAGTCAATGAAGATTCAAATGAGCCGGCCATTAACAATTATGTGACGGCAAGAACCTTGGCTCTGGCGAATTTCGGACAAAGCGAAAAGGCACTCCGAGCTGCTGTCCAGGCAACAGATCAAGCTTATGATCCCGATCCAAGACTCTATTATTTGCAGGCACAGCTTTTACACAAACTCGGTAAAGAAGAGGAAGCGAAGAGAATCTTAAATATTGCCACTCTGAGCTATCCGGAAACTATAGTTATGAAATCGGGCAAGCGTATGTCACCACTTACGACACCACTGTATGCCGACTGTATCGAGCAGTTTCTAAAATTGAACAATCCAAATCGAGCATTAGGAACTGTATCCTTAGCAAATGTGCTTGGCGAGCGTAGCTTGCGAATAACGGTTCTAGAGTCCATTGCTCGCGCTAAAATGGACAACCCGCAAAACATTCCAAAAGCGCAAAAACTAATAGAGACAGAAAAACAATTCTGGAAATCTCTTAAGTCTTCTATTCTTTAGATTCTAATTCGCGTTCTTTGGACTCTTTAAGCAATCGTTGCGCATATTTGGCGTAGATATAAGAAGCTCCAAGCAAAATTACGCCTGCTACGATGAAGGACAGAATGCGTGCATCAGTCCTTGCCGTGGACAAGTCTATAAACAGTAATTTAAATGCAAGCATTGCAAACACAATCAAACCCGAAATTCTAAACGCTTTATCCGGCACCATAAAACCAGCAGACAAAAGCGCGATGCCTTCGAGCGCAAAAGCAAGCGTTAGCCATTCTCCAGGTACTAGCAACCAAATAGCCCATGTGGCCACAAGGGTGCCAGCAGCATCGTAATAATGAGCAATTCTGCGTTCGTTGCCGATTTGATATTCGGCAGGAACTTTTCGATAAGTAAATGCCATCAAATAAAGTATGACAGTGATAATTGCATCTTCAATGGCGTTCCATTTTCCAAGCTGGACCATCAATACTAAAAACGTATTCAAGAACCATAACGCGCCAATAATACGAGTGTATCTATCGCGCAGTAAATGCCCAACACCTACTAGTACGGCCGCTTCACCAGCCCATCTAAGAGCAAGAAATTCCATTCCGCTACCAGCAAGATTCAAAGTTTGGAACCAGGTAAAAATTGCTCCAGATGTAATATAAAACTTGTATGCTGTGCGCGCTTCTTGCTCAGTAGTGACCTGCTGTTTGCGCGAATATATGGCAGCGCCAAGAAATCCAAGCGCAGTTAAAGCGTGAACGAAAGAATATTGAGTTTCGACAAAGAACGAAAGTAGACCAATACACAAGAACCCAGCGCCTGCAGCCAATCTAAGTACGCGCTCGTTTTGCTTATGTCCAAGCCAAATAAATGTCAGATATTCGATTAACCATACAACTACAAGAGCGGCAACTTGTTGAGGTTTAGAATTTTCAAACAACTCAGTGGTGGCAATTATAGGCGCAACCCAGGAAAAGAATAGAAATCCAACTGCGTAAAGTGTCTGTCCAGATGGATGGACTTTGCCCTTGTACTGCCTGTACATCTGAGCACAAGCACCATATACCGTGGCGGCAACAAGAGCGTGAAGAAATGGCTCTGAATACTTAAATGTCAAAAATGATTTTTGATCCGTTACGCAGATTACTCCGCATGTACTCACAAAGCATCCCAGTGACAGCAATGCGGCAAACCAACGAATGGCGGGGTTGTTGTATTTGAGCCCTACATAAACCAGCATAGCAAGCTCTACTAGCCAGAATGTGTTGAAAATTTCCTTTGCGTGACAGATCATGGGAACGGCAAGAGTCAGAAGCGACAAGCCCATGATTAAGTGCATGTTTGCAATCGAAGTCAGTTTACGTTTCTGCGCGTACTGATAGGATGCGGTGTAAAGTGCCCCTGTCAAAAGCGGCATCAGATAATTAAATTCGACATTTGCTTGCAGATAAGACAAAATCTGCGTTCCCATAAAGGCGTAACTCATGCCATTAAATCCGGTGGCAGAAACCAAACGACCTTTTGTATCGTCGTTCTCTTCTTTCATGGCAAGAACAGCAGCATTACAGGCTATCCAGAAGAAGGTTAATGCACCAAGCGTCTCCACAGCCCAGGGATTTCCCATCCCGGTTGCCGGCATTTTTGGATTTATAATTAGAAAATAGGACGCCCATCCGCAAATCGTGGTCCACATCAAAAGCTTGGGCCATTGTTTGAACACTGACAAAGAGTAGGCACCAAGCGCCAGAACAAGCAACCAGCAAAAGCTAGCTGCGCTTATTTGCGAAAAAGCTATTGTCACAAATGAAAGCGATACTGCAAAGGTTGCTACTGTTTGTGACTTGCGCTCACAGGCATGCCACAGTGCACCAGCGCATAGTCCGGTCAAAATTAGCTCTTCGATAAATAAGTTAGAAAGAATTTTTACATCGGTAATATGATATGACGCAAATGCAGTGAAATAAAGAATCGACCAACCGCCGCCAATCAAACTAAGTCCCCAGTATTTGCCGCGATCATCAGCATCTTCTTTATCGCGATTGCGCTCAAACCACTCGCCGCCTCCAATTAGCGCGACGCCCGCAAGAACGCCCATCGCAATTTTGATGGCAGCGCCCCAAGTCTGAAACGAATAGATAATAAAAAGCGCTACGCCAATTACTAGACTGGCAATGCCCAAGCGATTGAGCCAGTACAAACCGATACGCGACTCTAGAGTGTCTGGCTTTTCGAGATCAGACTTTGTAGATGCGACTACTGGTGCCTCGAGCGTTAAGTCGGGAGCTGCAGCAGGTGTCTCATCTTTTATCTCAACTGGAATTTCTAATTCCACTGCTGGCGTATCCACCGCAGGAACACCAGCAGTTTTTGGCGCCATTGGAATATACGCATGATGAGCTGGTGGGCAAAC
>CAZSHS010000005.1:105813-155523 GCA_964606665.1 uncultured Candidatus Obscuribacterales bacterium
GCCTCCCAGCCTGAGCCAATGTCAAACCTATATTCGAGCTCTTGCTCAAGGTGACTTACACGCTCTGTCAGCGCCATAATCTGACGCTTCAACTCATCAATCTCGTTTGGCTTAGCTTTGGTCATGTCAACCACTTGCCCGCCAACCTTTAACCTGAAGCAATTGAACTTTTTATTGCCACACGACGTCTAATAATGTGAAGCCGCCGAATGCTTTTCTGGGGAGACAAGTTTCGTAGGCTTCCGGCTTTTGCCGGTTAGAAACCTGATGCCGGGGCCATGCGTGTGATGTCACCATCTCCATCTCCCGTTTCCTGATTCATACTTTGGTCCTGGCGCCAGCGTTCAACTTTTTCTCTGTAATCTGCGCTCTGTTTGTTGTAATTCTCGATCAGCTTCATTTTCTTAGCCCTGAAGGCTGCAACATCGAAAATGTCTTTCTGCCTGTGTCTGCGCGCGGCTTGATAGACCTCGTACAAATCGTCAATGTTCTTGCAATTATCGAGTGATTTTTTAAGTAAATATCTGTACAGGTCGGGCGTTTTGAAAGGCTCGATGTTGCGCAGAATGGTCATCAGTTGGTGAACATCATTCTCATCGTCGATAAGTTCTTTGCACGTCTTGCGCACCAGATCTTCCATTCCCAATGCCGAAGACTGTCTTGCAAAATCAAGCGCTTCGGGCACTGTGTGCACCAAAGAATACTGCTTCTCCATTGCCAAATGCGATAAGTCGCTTAGCGAGACTTCCTGCGCCTTAAGCGCCAGATCTTTCAATTCTTCGCGAGATCTAGACTGAGCGATCATTGCTTGCATGGCATCGCGTGTAGCTTCGAAACACTCGAACTTTCGTCCCTTGAGCGCAACCAAAATCAAATCGTCACGGTTTTTGCTCAACTGAAAAGCCTTCTCCACTGCAGCACGTCTAATATCTGTACAAAAGCTGCCATATTGCTCAGTAATATCGGCAAGGGCAAAGCATTTCTGAACATCGGTGCACTCAGCAAGCGCCGCGTCAAACAAGGGTCTTGCCTTCTCTGCCTTTTTCGCCTTAGCGTATTTAACAGCCTTCTCGACGTTCTTAACTGTGGCATCCGGAAGAGCTGAATAGTAGACGGTCTGGTCCTTGGCGAAGGCAGACTGAATGCTCAGACTTTGTGTGCCACCCAGTGAACAGAGTAAGAGTAAGGCTAATAGGCTGTTTTTGGTCATCAATCATTGTGTACCACAAAAGCGCCCGCTTTGCTCACATAAGATTAAATAGCCTACCTGAAAGAACCGGCGATTGCTGGTCCAAACACTGGAAGCAGTATATTCGGAATCAGTAAACAAATAACGAAAAACCACAATGATAGTTTGTATAAGAAAGTGTTCTCTTTAAGCAAGAATACTAATACGGTGCTTTTCAGTACAAATAAAGATAAAGCAGCAAGAATGAATAGTCTCCAAATTGAATTATTCACAAAATGAACTAAATAGTCTGAGCACAGGCAATACATAAGCAAATACACAGCAAAAACTAGATGCGTAGATATCAAAACAATTTTTACGCTGCTTTTCATTCGGGGTAATAAGGAAAAGGGAAGAAAATAAATCCCCTGCAACTATGTAGCAGCATCCACGCTGGACCGAAAAGCACCACCAACAGATTTGGCAACACCAAACAAATCATGTACAAACCAATAGTGATCGGTGAAAGACGCTGGTCAGGTTTTGAAACAAAAATCAAAAACGCACTGCACAGAGCAAACAAGGCAAAGTACCAGATAAGTGATCTGTATATTTGGGGATTAGTCAGAAAAAGTCTCATGTATACCGGCTTTAGGCAGTATGGCACGGCATAGATTGCAATAACTATTCCAGTTGCAATCGCTACTAACTTAACTCGATCTTTTGGTACTGTGGTTGAACTCAAAAAGAACATCCCCCAATTGTCACAAAAGCCGGTCCAAAAATTGGCAGAAAAACATTTGGAATGGTTGAAATAAAAAAATAAAACGCTATTGAAACTTTAGCCCAACCAGTCCTCGGTTTTGGTACAAAGAGTAATAAGACACTATGCACAAAAAACAATGTGCTCCATGCCACCACAATGATTCGCCAGATTGGATTGTTTAAGAAAGGAACAATGTATCCAGGAGTGGCAATATACGTGAAAAGATAGACGCCCACGACAATCGATGCAGCGAACAATATAAATGACTTTCGCTCTTTAATAATCATGCCGCAGCCAGAAAAGGAATTGAAATCCCGAGACGCCGTGATGCCTTGTCTAACTATTAAAGCATATTGCCAGATTCAGGAGCGCTCACTATCTCTGGTTTAAATACAGGCAGGGCGAGTTGAATCAAGCGAGTCTTTCGAGCTTGGCGCGGAGGCTGCGCTTCGGGGACTGAGAAATCCATTTCTTGCTGCACAGATTTGCGTAATGTTTCTCTAAATTCGGTTGCGTTGCTTTGCACTTTGACCATTTGGGTCATGAACAGTGCAAGGGCAGGTTCAAGAGCAATTTCTTGTCGCTTAATTACCGGCTCGTGTGATTCATTCAAAAACTCAAAGCCATCAATCAGTGGCAGAGCAAAACAGTCGTCTTCTTTTAAGATGCGAATCTTGTTGGTATCAAATCCAGATTGATGCAAGAACATGTGCAGACCGTCTGCAACTTCATTTACTTTGATTTTTGAATCGAAGTAAAGAAACACTTGCATCACATTGCTACAACCAGCACGAAACACTCTCGCTTTAACATTGAGCTTTTGCAAATGACTAAGCAGACTTGGGATGATTAGCGGATCTGCATCTACGTCTTCCTGCATGATTTCTATAACGTAAAAACGTTCTTTGATACCAAGTGCGAAGGCTCGATACATTCCCTCTTTAGACGAAATGGAGCTAATGACTTCTTCGTCAGTGACCTGATAATAAGGACTCATCGGACGCCAGTTACCATTTTCACGTCTGATTAATCCCGCTTGTCGATGCGAAAACAATTTCAAGAAAAAATTTAGAGGCGGTTCGATGAATTCTCCGGTCATGCTTACGGCACCGGCGATATCATTGCTATTTGATGTATATAACTCGTCTATGTCTTTAGCCTCGGGGCACCAAATCTGGTGATTATTTTGATGATGTAATGCCATCATAACAAAAATGCCCGAGGTTTCAAGCCTCTAACAAGTTACGCCTACTCGCACTCCAAAATATTCTGCGACGTCATTCCAATTTCTCATACGTGGATTGTAGTCAACCAAACGATTATGCGGAGCATCAAACAAAAGTCCTTGACCTTTGAAACGCTTGAAGTGACGCACGTTGTCGTCAATTAGGTAGTCTGCGTGAACAATGGATTTGTCACCGCAAAAAACGAAATTCATTGAATCAATAAATGGAAGATGCTTCAAAAGCCATTTGTATTTTCCATTGAAAGAATTAGGAACTTCCATTGCAGCAGTGGTGATAAATAATTCGTGCTCTTTAGACAATGCCTCTAGCGTCTCGATTGCACCTGGAAAAACGTCCAAATCATCGAAGAAATTTTCGTGATGGACAATTTCGAGTACTTTCGATTTTTCTTCAGGCAAAGCGAACTCTGGAAGCGAGATACCAACCAGATCGTCCAGGTTGGTTTTCTTGTTAAAGTGTTGATCGTAGAGGGTGACGTGCTTGGAGAGTGCGTCAGTGATGACTTCGTCCATGTCTATAGCGATTCTGCTCATAAATGCCTCCGATATCTGCGCATTTGTTGTATAATCATGCACAATCCGGCACAAAAACGCAATAAGTTGTAAAGGTAGTTAAGATTAAATGTTCACCGAAGAGCGCAGACAGTACATTTTGAACCAACTACACACTAAGCGTAAGGCTAGCTCGGCAGAGCTTGCTCACGAGCTAAACGTGTCTGAAGATACAATAAGGCGCGATTTGAAGGAGTTGGCTGAGAACGGGCTACTTAAGAAGGTCCACGGCGGAGCGATGGCTATAAGCCCTGTTCCTTACGAGTATTCAGCTCGTGTCGAGCTTAATCTGGACGGAAAACGCAGAATTGCCGCAGAAGCTGCCAAATTAATCAAGTCAGGAATGCTTGTATTTATAGATGGGGGCACGACTGTCGGTCTTATTGCCGAATATTTGCCGTCGGGCTTACAGGCAACATTTGTCACTCATAGTGCCGCCAACGCAATTGCATTCTCCAATTGCCGCAGCTCAAAGACAATTTTGCTTGGCGGAATTCTGGTGCCAGAATTACTTATAAATGAAGGGGCGGAAGTGCTTGAGACAATCGAGCGTTTTCATGCCGACTTAACTTTAATAAGTGTGCAAGGGTTCGATAAAGAAAATGGTGCGACGGTCGGACACTATCAAGATAGCCTGGTAAAGAAAGCTTTTGTCGAGCATTCATCCGAGCTAGGCGTTTTAGCCGGCAAAGAGAAGCTCGGCTTTTCGGTGCATTACAAAATTTGCGATGTAAGCGAATTAGACTATTTAATTACTGACGAAGATCAAAATAATTTGAAGAAGCTCAAAAATAGCGGATTTCAAATAATGAATGTTTAAAACTCTACTGTAATTTCAGTTCCTAGGACTTCAGGCTTGCCTGATTTAATTGAAACTTTTGCATGGTGTGCGTTTGCAACTTCTTTAACAATAGCAAGTCCCAAGCCGCTGCCATTACCGCCGGTGCCAAGTATGCGATAAAAACGCTCGAAGACTTTGTCTTGTTCTTGCGATGGAATACCTGGTCCAGTGTCTATTACAGACAAAGAAATTTTGTCGCCGCCTTTTACTCTAACTGTAATAGAACCCTCTTGGGGAGTATAAGAAATTGCATTTTCGATTAAATTAGAAACCAAATGTCTCAAACCAGTTTGCTCGCCGGTCATAAGAACAGGAGAATCAGAGCCTTCGAAAGTAAGCTTCAGCCCTTTGCGAATAGATTGGTCTACCAGTTCCGAAACTACATCTGATACCAGAAAATTCAAATCCAATTGCGAAGCAGAAGCCATCTTAGCTGGCTCGCCGATGTCACTTCGAGCCAAAGCTAGCAACTGATTTACCATGCGAGAGGCTCTATCGATGCCCTGATCCAATTCAAGTACTACATGTTTCAATTCATTTGCTTCTGTCATTTCGCTACCAATACTCGAATACGTTTTAAGTCCAGCAAGTGGTGTTCTTAACTGATGCGCGGCACTGGCAACGAATCTTTGTTGGGCCTTCAATTCCTCCGTTGACCGCTCGAATAGTGAATTAATCGCTTTCACCAATGGATAAACTTCCTCGGGTGCGCTCTCACCGGCAAGTGGACTCAAGTCGGCTTGAGAGCGTTTAGCTAATTGCGCTTGCAAATCTTTAAGTGGATTCAAGATTTTCACTACACCATACCAGACGGCAGAAAGTCCCAAAATCATAGCGATTAATTGAGGCACAGCCACACTCAAAAGCATTTTCTTTTGAAACTGACGCCTTGCATTCATTGTTTCTGCCACCTGGACAATGACCGACTTTTTCGATTCACTTGGGACAGGAACTTTTACATCTACAATTCGTACTGTTTTACCTGCAATCACGCCAGTCCTGACTTTGGGCTTGTCTTCTTCAAGTTCAGTGGCAGGTGGTGGCAGAATTTTGTCACCAGCTATGACACCGCGAGCTTCGTCGATAACACTAAAATAAAATTTGTCACTCCCGTCTTTTTTCAAAATAGCTTGAGCAGATGCAGGCAAATCTACAACTACTCTCTCGCCTTGCACGCGCATGCGCCCAACAACCGAGTCAGCAGAATTTACCAGGTCCCAATCAAAATATTCTTCTGAAAAGTTTTGCACAAGATAGAAGCTTAAGACTGTACTTGCAATTGCCACGCATCCAAGAAGTGGCACGAACAAAAACAAAAGCTGCTTTCTAATTGCTTTTCTTTTCAAGGTTGCCTTTGTTCCAAGATATAACCAAAGCCGCGCACAGTGCCTATATTAACGTCAGAGGCTTCCAATTTTTTACGTAGCCTGTGCACCACAATTTCAACTGCATTCTCGCTTGATTCAACTAACCAATCGGGAATTTGATCCATGAGCTGGCGTTTGCTTACCACTTTGCCTGCCCTTGCCATGAGCGTTTTCAAAACCACTACTTCTTTAGGAGTAAGTTCCAATGCTTCATTTGCGAGTTGCAATTGTCCATTATTAGTATCAAGCGACAAAGAACCAAATTTCATTTGCGTGCTATTTTTAAAATTACTCTTGCGCAAAGCCGCGCGCAATCTAGCTTCCAGCTCACCGAAATCAAAAGGCTTGACCAGATAGTCACTTGCACCTTTATCCAAGCCTTTTATTTTATCTTCCACTCTGTCGCGCGCAGTAATTATTATGACCGGCAATTCTTCGTTGCTTTTGCGCAACTCGTCTAGAATTTCGATGCCATCAACGACAGGTAGTCCGAGATCTAATAGAACGGCATCATAACGATCGCTAAAAATCAACTCAAGCGCTTGTGACCCTGAATTAGCCAAATCCACAAGATACTTCTTGCGCTGAAGAGCTAGTACCAGAGCCGAAGCGAGATAGTCGTCGTCTTCAACCAGTAATATTCGAGTCATACAAAAATTATACGTCACGCAGAATCCAAGTGTTTTCTGAAAGCAAACTGCAAGGTTTGCAAATAAGAATAGATTAGGCGACCCTAACTGTAACAACTCTCCTACTAGTACAGTCAAAGCCCACATGAAACAAGCTGTAGGGTCGCCGTTTCTACACCACAGGAGGAAGCATGCTCAAATTAGTAGCCGTTTTCATTTTAATCGTTGGATTCACAAGCGCATGTTCGGGCGCTAAAACCGAAGAATCTACAAGTACTACTACGACCGAAGAAACAGTCGAAAAACAAACCTCAGCCCAAGATGATTCTGCAACACCTGAAGCGGAAGAAACCGAAGAAGTGAAAGAAACCAAAACCGAAACTAAAACCGAAAAGAAAACGAGCAAAGATAAGAAAGCTAAATCTTCCAAATCTGAATCGAAGAAGAAATAAAACGAGAACAAATTGTATTCAGTTCTGCTTATAAAAAGTGACGAGCCTGGCGCAGATCGACTTTGCCAGGCTATTTCACATACTTTCAATACTGCTCAAACTAAACTAAAAAGATTCAGCGAGGAGGTGGCGGAGCTCCGCCCGATGGAGGTGGATCGCGGTAAGGATTGTACTGCTCGTTCAACTGCTGATAGGCTCTTGCGCGCTCAGCTTCGCTTTGAGATGTTTGCAAAATCAACAAAAGCTGCTGGAGCGATTGTTCGTTCCCGCCACCACCGGCACAAGCAGCCTCAGGATAAGCAGCAATGCAAGCTAGCGTGATAGCTGCAACTGTGATAATTCTTCTGCCTAATCTCATTGGTACCATCCGAAGCGAATTAAAGGTTATCCTAGGATTCTATACAAAAGGAACTACGATGTCACATCATGACATCGCGCAATAGTTACCAAAGTGCAGCTATTTTGAGCTGGTACACATTAGATTTACAACCGGTTGACAACCCCGCCAATTCGCTCATACTTAGAAGTTATGAAATCTAAGCAACCTCAATACCCGCCCCCCAACTCCTTGCGACTTAATCTGCGAGGAATACTGTGCTGGCTGTGAGTGAGCAATCTTTTTTGTAGTCGATTTGTCTCAATCTGATTATTTTTCCAGCTACCTCTAAGCGAAGTAGCTTATTTTATTTCTTTAAGTTTAAAAAGGAACACCTAAATGCGTTGGTCACAGTTATTTATCCCGACACTCAAAGAAGAACCGGCCCAAGTTGAAGCACCAAGTCACAAATATTTGCTTCGCGCCGGTTATATTCGCCAACTCACATCTGGTGTTTACAGTCTCCTGCCACTTGGGCAATTGGTCCGACTCAAAATAATCGAAATTATTCGCCAGGAAATGAACAAAATTGGCGGACAGGAATTTTTATTGTCGGCTTTGCAGCCAGTTGATTTATGGATTGAATCAGGGCGGCTCGAAGCTGTTTCAGAAATCATGTTTCGACTAAAAGACAGAAAGAAAACGGATCTTGCACTAGGTCTTACGCACGAAGAAGTCTTCACTTCAATTGCGCGGGCAGGACTTTCTTCCTATAAACAGTTGCCCCAAATATGGTATCAAATTCAAACTAAATTTAGAGACGAAGCTCGTCCTAAAGGCGGCTTGTTGCGGGTGCGCGAATTCACTATGAAAGATTCGTATTCTTTCGACTTCGACCAAGCTGGACTTGATGAATCTTTCGATAAACATCACGAAGCATATATATCTATTTTTAAGCGCTGCGGTTTGGATTTCAGAGCAGTGGAAGCGAGCTCTGGTGCCATGGGCGGTAGTGCATCGATAGAATTTATGGTACTTACAAATTCTGGCGAAGACAATCTTGTTTTGTGTACATCGTGTGATTATGCAGCAAACGTTGAGCGTGGCAGCTCGAAATTCGACCCGCAGTCACCCAACAGTGACTTGCAAAGCAAAGAATTGGAAAAATTTGCCACCCCGCAAATTCGCACTATAAAAGCGTTAGAAGACATGGATGGCGGAGCCACGGCCCAAAATCAAATCAAGACACTTGTTTATTTAGCCGATTCGAAAATTGTTCTAGCTTTAGTCCAGGGCGATCAAGAAATGAACGAGTCCAAATTACAGTCAGCAATCGGCGCAAGCACAATACGCCCAGCCACTGACGATGAAATTTTCCAAGCTCTTAATGCTCATCCAGGGTCACTTGGAGCCTGTGGTGTCAAGCTAAATGAAACTATTAAAAACATTGTGGCCGACCCACGCTTGAAAGGTCGAAACGGCATGGTAACTGGCGCAAATATCGATGATTGGCACTATCGCAATGTCAGCGTTGATAGAGACATAGACGTAAATATCTGGACCGATCTTCACACCGTGAAAGCGGGTGAGTCATGCATCAAATGCGGTGGCACTCTAGACTTGCAAAAGGGACTTGAGATTGGACATATTTTTAAGCTAGGCACAAAATATTCAAAATCAATGAATGCTCATGTTCTTGGCGCAGACGGCGCTAAAAATGAAATAGTGATGGGCTCATACGGAATAGGAGTCGAGCGCTTGATGGCAGCCGTGGTGGAAACGAGCAACGACGACAAAGGTATAATTTGGCCTCAAAGCATTGCGCCTTACGATGTGGTAATAGTCCCGGTAAATAGCCAAGACGAAGCTCTTACATCGGTAAGCGAAAAAATTGAGGCAGAACTTACTGCCAGTGGTATTTCTTG
The DNA here is from genome assembly GCA_964606665.1 of uncultured Candidatus Obscuribacterales bacterium. Taxonomy (GTDB): domain Bacteria; phylum Cyanobacteriota; class Vampirovibrionia; order Obscuribacterales; family Obscuribacteraceae; genus Aved-18. Next base: position 115,076 of record CAZSHS010000005.1, read on the forward strand.
TCTACTAGACGATCGCGATGAGCGCGCAGGAGTCAAGTTTAATGATGCCGAACTGATTGGCATCCCCTGGCGTATAACGGCTGGAAAGAAAGTATCCTCTGGAATTGTGGAATTATTTGATCGCAAAACTAAAACCACGACCGAAATTGCTATAGAAAAAGTAAGAGAAGCGCTCAAGGAAAAACTTTCTTGCAAACCATAGGTTAAAATAGGTCGATAAACACATTTAGAGGTGAACTTGAGTAAAACGAGTCCCGCTTCAAAAGAACCGCTGGTTTTGGGAATTCAAGGCGGGCGCGGTAGCTTCAACGAAGAAGCAGCGCGCCAACGTCTTAAACGCACCCCCGACCGCCCTTTCACTCTTACTTTTTTGCACACCACCGAAAATGTGCTCAAAGCCTTGCACGAAGGCAGTATCGACCGCGGCCAGTTTGCCATTCGCAATTCACTTGGCGGTATGGTGGAGGAAACGGTCGAAGCCTCGAAGAACTATGCTTATGAAAAAGTGGACGAGTTTGCGATAAAAATCACGCACGCGCTCATGATTTCAAAGGACGCAGAGCTTGAAGACATAGACACAATCATGGCTCATCCTCAAGTGCTCAGCCAGTGCAAATATACTTTGCAGCGCAAATACAGTCATCTAAAATTGGTTAGTGGCGAAGGCGATGCGATAGATCCTGCAAAAGTGGCTGAAATGCTAAGCGAAGGCAAACTAGAAAAGAATATTGCAGCACTAGGAAGCAAGGGCTTGGCTGAAATTTACGGGCTAAAAATCGCTGCAAATAACTTGCAGGACTCAGGCTCCAACTTCACTACTTTTGTGTGGGTTCAGCGACCAAAACAAAATTAATGGTCAGTTTAACTGCTTGGTCCAATTCACAACCAATTTCTTTTCTGCGCCAAAACTAGTTTGAATTTTAGTCAGATCTTTTAACTTGTCTTCAACTTTGCTAAGCGAATCGGCAATTTCCATGCCGATTTTCTCGGCTTCATGCTTTTTTATATCGCTTCGATTACACAAATCTTTTGTCCCTGCTCGCAGTTTGTCGCTCATCCGGCTCACACGGTCGATCGCTCTAATTAACTCATCACACTGATCTACAAGTCCGATATCTAAATGATCGATAGTTCTTGCACTTTCGCGTTGCGATGCAGCTTTGAGTGTGTCTTGTTTTAATTCGGGAATATCAACTCTTAGAGATTTGAGCACAGAAATTGCATTTCCATCGGGGCAGTTTAATACTGCCAATAACAAATGCTCCGTAGCGGTTCGCTCAAGACCGAGCTTCTTAGCCTCTTTATGGGCTTGTTCGATTACACGCTCAGCTTTGTCAGTATAAGGAATTTCGACTGACACAAAGCCCGAACCGCGTTGAATTAGTTTTTCAACTGCATGGCGTGTATCGTTTAGGGTGACACCCCTTGCACTCAAAACACGAGCGGCAGAGCCAGTTCCTTCAGCTATAAGACCTAACAGTAATTGTTCGGTACAAACAAAATTATGTCCCAAGCGCCTGGCTTCGTCTTGAGCCTTTTCAATGGCGTTGGATGCTTTTTGAGTAAACTCTTCTAGCAGATGTACTTCCTGAGTCATTTTTATCCTTGTGATTTCAAATTGAGTCTAAACGATTTTAATTCATTGGCACGAAAATCTACTTCGTATACACCAGGTTTGGTGGCATTAATCAATCCGTATCTAAAACCATCGAGATCGACTTCTTCCAGGTATCGATGCGTAATTCCGACATTGAGATTGGCCGTAACAGGCTTGTCGCTTGTATTTAAAATGCGCAGATTATAGCCCTGCACATCTTCGAACATTGCCATCAACACAAGATTTTGATTATCAATCTCACAAAACGACCACGAAGCTTGTTTGGATGGTGGAAGCTTTGGCTTCCACCCCTTCTGGCAAACCGGCGACGCCCAGAGCGGATTCTCAAAGAGAGTGGCTAAATGATACGCTTCGCTTGGCTCTTCAGTGGAGAGTGGTGCCCATCCATAAAGAGCAGTCTGCTCACCAAGACAATTTCCCTCAGGTGTATCCATATGAGGCCCGGCACCTCCGCCGCGACTCCACAGTCCACCTCTGGATAATTTAGAAAACGCACGCAATAAAGTGATACCAACTGAATCTTCAGTAGCACCATATTCAGGCAAACCGCTATTTAAAAATAATTGGTCTCCGGCAATGAAGAAACGTTGGCAAGCAAATCTATCAAGCGGCGTTTCTTTGTATTTACCTACAGGCAGTCTGGGTGCGTCTTTTGTTACTGGTCGCTTAACAAGCGAGAAATGATTTTCGGAAGTCGTTTGATTGATTTTGGAGCTTGTTTTAAATTCGACTTCAAGTCGGTGATCGCGTGATTGATTCTGCCAGGTGGTCTGGAAGAATAAAACTGGAACGCCAGCTTTAAGAGTAATTGTAGTGTAAAGCTTGTGTTTGAGCGTTTCTTTAGAGCGCTCAAACACTTTTAGTATGTCTTTTGTTTCAGCACTATCTAAAATGCTTTGATCTTTGCTTTCGACTATTCCTTCTGGAATATCGATTTCGTGCACCAATTCAATTGCACAAACAAGGGCTCCTTTTGATTTGACACTTGCTTTTAAAACCTTTGCTTCAATCGGTTTATCCTTGTAGAGAGGGTCGAAGTTATAGCTATCTCCGCCATCTCCAACGTCTTTGAAGGTCATCGTCAAATCAAAGTTTTTCTTTCCAGCCTCGACACGAAGTCCGCCCTTAGCATCAAAGTGCAAAGTCATAAACTCGTTTGCGATGGAAGTCTGGGAAGAAGGAGTCAATGCTTTTGCAGGCGTTGCCACCTCAGAAAAATTAGAACAACCAAGAGCCGGCACATTGGCATTGAGCCAGCCGCTAACTCTAGTTATGTCACGATAAGTCGGCACGCCACCGCTCCATCCAAAAAGGTCCGTGCATGATTCTGCTTGATCAATCTGAATTGATTTAGCTTTATCCTCGCCAATTGCATTCAGGACGGCTTTGAAAGCCTCTTCAACAGACATCGATTTATTTTCAAAGGCCATTTCAAACGCCACCGGACCTGATACTGGTCGGCTGGAGAAATTGAAAAGAATAAAGTCTTTTACTTGTGCTTGAGGATCGGCAAGTTGAAAATGCGATCGTGAAATACCCTGAGCAGGAGACGTTTTAGAAACTTGCGAGCTTGCAAGCAAACTCTCGCGTACTCGAGTTTCTAGATTATCCAAAACAGAATTAATGGTTTGATAACGAGTAAGCATTTCTTGATGAACAGCATCGATGCTACAACCACAAATACTGTCGTGAGGCTGATTGCGCAATAATTGTTTGAGGGCGTATAAGAGTTCTTCAGTTGGATACTTAGACAAATTCAAACTACTAGCAAAAGTTAAAAGCGGCTCAACTAGCTTGAACAAGCGATGTTCGATTTGTCTGTTATGACGCTTAAGATAAAGTCGGCTCGACAAAACTCCAGGCAATAAGTAAGCGGCAAAGAGTTCAAATGCGTTGTCGTTGTTACGCAATTCGCCTTGCCAAACAGGAATTTGCTTTTTCTCTTTCTCCTGCATATTCTGCAATTTGGTCAAATACAAAGCTAAAGTTACTACTTCTAAATTTGGTTGACTGCCATTTTCATTAAAAGCATCTTTTAGAGCTTGCAATTGATGATTAAAAGACCCAGGCGCACCCACATGATCGCCACCTACCGGCACAAGGGCAGAGTCATTTATTTTGGATGAAGGCCAATTTTCTAAAGTCTTAGTTATGGGCTTTTTGGGATCTTTTGCTTCGTGAAAACAGGTCTGGAAATATCCGCGCGATAGAACGTGACAAAACACAGAACTTCCATCTGGACTTTCCCAAATAAATTCGGTGCCATCAGATGCGATACTAGCTGGCACTCCGCGCCAGGCGGTTGCTTTGTCTATGCTGAAGCCACGCAAGATACAAGGAATATCCTGGCTATGACCAAAAGTATCGGGACTATAACCGACCATCATTGGCTTGCCAAATTGTCTAGATACACCAAGCCCAGTTTTTAAATTGCGAATAAGACTTTCGCCGTTAACAAGCATGTGGTCGCTTAAAACATACCAGGGACCAACAGCAACCTTGCCCGCTTTAACCAGAGCTTCGATTTTTGATTTCATCTGGGGTTGAATTTCGAGTAGATCGTCCAATAAAGCTGTCTGTCCATCCAATTGGAAACTAGGTAATCCACCCGATTCGATTTGTTTGATGATACTGCCGATGACAGCAGGCAATTGCATTCTGTATTGCTCGAATGTGAAATACCATTCGCGGTCCCAGTGAGTATGCAGAAAGAATGAATAAGTTGTGGCCATAAGCCTCTTAGAGTTTTATCAGGGGTGCTATTTTGGCAATACATTGATCGAGCGCATCTTCCATTTGCGCCTGATCACCGTAAATAAATTCGTCATCGAAGCGTAGAGAAAAAGTTCCTTTGAATTCATAAAGTTTGAGCAACTCTATCAGTTGCGCCCAATCGACTTTGCCTTTGCCCACAAGCCGATACCGCCACCAGAGTGGTCCATACATGCCGCTGTCCTTAAGCATTTCGCGATCTATTTCAACATCAGCACCTTCGATGTTTTCGATAGCCGACGCAAAATGAGAGAGGACGGCTAAATAATCAATACCAAGCCACAGACAATCTCCAGGCGAGAAGCTCAAAGATAGTCCCTCACAGCTCGATAGTAAGTCGCGCCAATCTTGCGGTTCCATTGCACGCCATTTTTTAAGCGAGGTTCCGCGTCTGCTTTCTGGCGCTGAAAGTCTAAGCACAGGCTTGATTTGATGCGGCTCCATAAGGGAGAGCATTTCTTTGTAATCTTGCTCAAATGCACCCTTCCACTCTTCATCAAGACCTGGTTCTATATGAAAACCGATACGCTTACAATTGAGAAAATTAGCCACTTTCACAAGCTTTGAAAGCATAGCTAAAAATTTCTGGGAGGATTTTTTATTGCCTGGTTGATGTTCGAACTCAAGATTTATTGAGGCAATTTCTACCTCGCGCTCGCCACACAAATCTTTGAGCGAAGTGAGGTAGGTCTGCTCCTTTTTATTTACTTCTAAAGCGCCTTTACTTGAAACGCTAAAAGGCGAAAAAGAAAACTCAAGCGAGGGGATGCCTTTTTGATGGGCAAGTTCAACTGATTCTTTTAAGCCGGCACCAAATTTAGTGGCATCAAAACAAAGTTTCATCAAAGGATATTTCCCTGAGGAACAGAGACCCTGTAAAGGATAGCAGATTCAAACCGCTTCTATTTTAAATCTAGTAATCGCTCAAATAAGCTTGGCGAATTCGTGGATCTTTAATGTCGTTGAAATCCATCCTTGTCAGGGTCTTGGCGCGAAACTCGCCACCGTGACGCAAAGACAAAGTCACTGGGGTATTTGGCGTTCCCACAATTAAGTCGTAGCATTCTTCGCGGTTTAAACCTTGAGTTGGAACACCATCCACCGCCACAATCACATCTTCAGGCACAATTCCTGCCGTAAATGCAGGAGTGCCTGGAAAAACGTTATTGACTACAGGTGAATAGCCTTGTTGACAGAGAAATTTGACCCCAATGATGCCAATATTCGATTGTATTGAAGTATCGAAAAAGCCCTGGTTGGTATTGCTTTGCAAGCGCCCATTCTGGGTTTGCATATCGAGCCTGCTCTTCTCTTGTGACAGTTTAAATTTCTTATTCTTCTTTTCTTTGGCAAGCTTCTCATGGTGCTGGACCCCAGCCTTGAGCGGCTCCTTCTTAGACGGCAGTGCTTGCGGCGGCGGCGTATTATCGAGCTTGGGCTCCGCCATTTGCAACTGATATGTAGACTGACCATGCCCCGGAGTTGGAACCGTCTGAGCCTGTGCCACAGTCACAGAGCCAAGCATTAAAGCTCCAATCAGCAAATTTAAGGCTCGTGAAACGTTCGTTTTCATAGTAAGGCTTTAGACAGACAAATAACCAATTTGGTTCCTTTCAATGCTTGATTCTTCCCAAATTTCCAAGAAATCCGCGCCTGGTTAATAAAAGGCTCATAATGCTCATATTACTATAATGCTTAAACATAAGCTAAAAGAACCGGACAAGCTCTCACCGCGTGCTAGTCTGATGCTCTTCGCATTTAATCTCGTACTTTTTTGTACTTCTTGGAGGTTGTCAAAGTGAGTAAGGTCACAGTAGTTGGAGCAGGAAACGTTGGAGCAACATGCGCTCAGTATGTCGCAGAAAAAAACATCGCCGATGTGGTGCTAATTGATGTTGTCGAAGGGTTGCCTCAGGGCAAATCGCTCGACCTCATGCAAGCCGCTCCCATCAACTATCATGACCGCAAAATCACCGGCACAAATGACTATGCCGCAACCAAAGATTCAGACGTCATTGTCATCACCGCAGGTATTGCCCGCAAGCCCGGCATGTCACGCGACGACTTGTTGAAGACTAACGCCAATATTGTTCAAAGCGTTGTTGAGCAAACGATCAAACACAGCCCTAACGCTATCTATATATGTGTAACAAACCCGCTAGACGTCATGACCTACTTGACCTGGAAAACTAGCAAGCTGCCCAAAAATCGTGTACTTGGTATGGCAGGCGTACTTGATAGCGCTCGCTTCCAAACATTCATCGGCATGGAAACCGGCTGCTCGGTAGAAGACATCCGCGCCATGGTGCTTGGAGGACACGGCGACTTGATGGTGCCACTAACTCGCATGGCTACAGTAAACGGCATTCCAATTTCTGAATTGCTTCCCCAAGCAAAAATTGACGAAATGGTCGTAAGAACCCAGAACGGCGGCATCGAAATCGTCAACTTCATGAAGACCAGTGCATTTTATGCACCAGGCGCCTCAGCCGCTCAAATGGTTGAAGCAGTGCTCTTCGACAAAAAACGTCTACTTCCTTGCTGCGTGCTTGCCGAAGGCGAATACGGCTTGAAAGATGTATACGTCGGTCTGCCTTGCATTGTTGGCAAAAACGGTGTCGAGCGAATCGTCGAACTCAAACTCGAAAAAGAAGAATCGGCAGCACTTAAAAAATCGGCTGACGCTATTCGCGAAAACATCGACGTATTGAACAAATTGATGGTTCCAGCCTAGTGACTTCAAAGACTTCTTTAGTCTTAGCAGTCTTGGCGATAATCTCGCTAGGTGCAGGGCCGTCAAAAGCGGCCCTCACCTCGCTTGAGCCTCCAAAATCTGCCGACGAAGAAAAACTAGTAGAGCGAAATTTGCAAATTCTTGAGCGCAAATGGAACGAACACGACTTAGATGGCGTGATGCGTCACTATGCAGATGATTATGTAAACAACGACGGTCTTGATAAAAAATCTGTTTCTGAACTAACTAAAGACCTCTGGAAAAACTACCCAGACGCCAAGTCCACCTCTAAAATGGGCAAAATCAGAGTCGAAGGTAGATTTGCTACGGTCGATTCACATGATACCGCCACTGGTTACACCGCAAAAGAATTACCTGCTGTTGGTGGCAAAGGTGAGTTGTCGTCTATTTCTGAAGGACAGCTATTCTTGAAGAAAGTGGGCGATGAGTGGAAAATCATCGGCGACAGAATAGACTACGAACGTGTGCGCGTTGCTTTTGGTATGGCACGCAATCTCAAAGCCACTTTCACAGCGCCTGAGCAAGTGAAAGCAGGACAAGAATATTCTGCTCGCCTGCTTGTGCAAGTTCCACCTGACCTTCTTGCAGTGGGTTCAATCACCTCAGAACCACTACAATATCCTCAAGTTACACATACTGAAGTCTGGAGACAAATAGACGAAGATTCGCAGACTATCGAGAGAGTCATTCGTGCTAATGCTTCAAACCACAACGAATTGCTAATGGCGACAGTCGGAATTACCGGAACAGGTGAGTCCGAGCGCATGAAATTAAAAGGTCTTACATACATAACTCGCAGAATGAATGTGGTGCCACTCAACACACCAATCACCAAGCCGGCGACTAAGACTGCCGATGGCGAATCGAAAAAAATGCCGGCAACAACTCCCGATATAAACGACGAAACTCTTGAGTAAGAATTCGAAACTAATTACTTTCATTTTTCTATTCATCAGCTTAGGCGCAGACATTTTAACTAAAGTCTGGGCCAAGTCTAACCTAACTCCTGGGTCGGAAGTTAAGGCAATTCCTGGCTTAATAAATTTTGCTCTGACCACCAATACCGGTGGCGCCTTTTCTTTTGGTGAAAATAATTTTTGGATGGTGACTGGTGCTGCAAGCCTGTTGACCCTGGGGATAATTGCCTGGTGGATCAAAAAAGAAATAAAAGGACCGACCTTTTTAAATACAGAACGAGCGGCCATAGGATTTTTGCTTGGTGGTGCGGTGGGCAATCTAATAGACAGATTTAGATTTGGTAAAGTGACAGACTTTATCGAATTTGCTTTTATCAATTTTCCAATTTTCAATGTAGCCGACATTTGTATAGATGTAGGCATAGGGCTTCTGTACATCGCCCTATGGCAAAAACACAAAACAGAAAAAAAGTCCCAAAATGACTGAAGACGAGCTAGAAATTATTTTTGAAGGCGCGCCGGATCTGCCCCCAAATCCTCGTCTTGATCAATTTCTTGCTTATGAATTACCAGAGCATAGTCGTGCTTATTTGCAAAAACTGATAGAGCAAAATCTGGTTCAAGTTAATGGAAAAATAGGCAAAGCCTCGCTCAAACTAAAACTGGGCGACAATATTATGCTTAATTTACCAGAACCGGTGCCACTATTGGTGGAGCCAGAAAACATTCCATTAGATATAAAATTTGAAGATAAAAATATGCTTGTAATAAACAAGCCCGCAGGCATGATTACTCACCCTGGCGCAGGCGTATCATCAGGCACTCTGGTAAACGCCGTGATGTTCCACTGCGGCAGTGAGCTATCTGGAATATCTGGAACAATGCGTCCTGGCATTGTGCATCGCTTAGATAAAGATACAAGCGGTTTGATTATGGTGGCAAAAAACGATCTAGCTCATCAGTCTCTTGCAGCACAAATTGCAGCTAAGACTGCAAGACGAACTTATTTAGCCATTCTTGAAGGTCATCTCAAAGTCAAAGAAGGTATTGTCGACAAGCCAATTGGACGCAATACCAAAGATAGAAAATCCATGGCAATTACTCAAAGCGGCAGACGTGCGGTGACGCGGTACAAAGTATTGCAAGACTTCGCCAAATATTCTCTAGTCGAGTGTGACCTGGAAACAGGACGGACACATCAGATACGTGTGCACATGGCTCATTTTCAAGCACCTGTTGTGGGCGATCTTGTTTACAATAACAAAACAACCGGAAACCTGGCAAAACGCACGAAATTAGGACTCCTCGGGCAGGCGCTGCACGCTTATAAACTGGCTTTCACTCACCCAATCACAGAAGAATTGATAGAATTGCAGGCCGATCCACCCAAGGATTTCGCCGCGCTTTTGACTAAACTGGGCAAAGCGGAAGGACTAAATTTATGAGCAAAGCAATAGTTCCAATTATCGTTTGTGTTTTGACCACCGCCTTTACGCTTGCAGTGGCCTTTTCAAACACCCAGCCAATGAAAATATCAATCTTGGGCTCAGGCATAGACTTAGCTCCGGGCTATCTGGCACTTGGCACTTTCGCTCTTGGTGTTGTATCTGTTCTATCTTTTGCCCTTGTTCGTCAAGGCAAGAAAATTGCATCAAACAAAATAGTAGGCGAATGGGAAAAGCAAGACGCCAAGCTACAGAACGAAGTTCAATCAGACAAAGTTAAATTGCTCGAAGCCAAAATAGATACGCTTGAAACAGCGCTCAAATCAGCACTTTCACGCAATAAATAACATAAACAATTAACTTTTATTCGCCCATCGACTTGAAATCAGAAGCATTCAAGCCATCCACGAACTTTTTAAATTCTTGTGCTTCTGCTTCATCTTTCTCATAATCAGCAGGAACAGTGGCTTCATGCACTACTTGTGGTGACACAAAAATAGGCGCCTTTGCTCTAAGCGCAAGCGCAATCGCATCTGAAGGCCTTGCGTCTATCGCTTTGGTGGTATCCAATCGCGAATCACTCAACACAAGTCTAATTGTGGCGTAGTAAGTGCTTGAAGAAAGCTCGTTTATCTCGATGCGGTCAACTTTAAATCCAAGTTGTGTAATCGAATTAAGCAATAAATCATGGGTCATTGGGCGCTCTGGCTTTTCGCCATCAAGTGCAGCACTTATTGCCCGCGCCTCGAACATGCCAATCCAGATAGGAAGTGCACGTCGTTTGGTACTGTCGTTGAGGAGAACGATCGGGTGCCCATTTCGAGCATCAAGTGCGATTACTGCTACGTGCATCTCAATCATTCTATTCTCTTTGACCCTGGCTTCCTTTTCTAAATTTTACGTTAGATAGTCCTATATAGCCACATTTCTCCTTATTCCCTTATATAGCCTGAATTTTGCGGTTTTAAGATAAATTTTTAACGCCAAGACTGTCTAAAGTCCGATGGTTACCTGCAAGACGCACGATGCAAAGAGCAAATAACACCTCTTCACGCTGAGTTGTGAATTAACCCTTTTATGGCATAATGCTATCCATGCCCTCTGATCGCACAGTCGATCACATGCTAGTCCGGGTGGCGGAATTGGTAGACGCGCACGTTTGAGGGGCGTGTGGGCTTCCCATGAGGGTTCAAGTCCCTCCCCGGACAGATTTTTAAACACTCAAAATAACTAAAAGTCGGTGAAACCATGCTTCTTCAGCGCGCACAGTGGCCTCATACACCCGGCGATATTGTCAAAGCTCTAGACGGTGTCTGGGGAGTGGTCGGCGCGGTTGGCGAAAACGGCAATCTCATTCGACTAGAGCGCAGTCTCAAAGCTCCAACTACCTATACTTTTATCGAGTACAAAGGGCAAGACGAAACAAATATTGTGAGCCAGGAAACCTTTGAGCAAGAACATCGCATCGAACTACTGAAAAGATTTGCCAAAGAACTTGGCTTCAATCCAGAAGCGATTGTAAGCTTTGCGGAATAGCGCTCTATGCGCAATGATCACCTAGGCATAATCACACAAGGTTCGCTTTCGGGCGGGCTTGAAATGCGCTTACAGCCTAACGTTTCGGTAGAAGATTTACGCGTAGGAAGATTTGTTGTTATAGAAGGTCGCTCAAACCGCTTCTTTAGTATGTTGACCGATGTCACACTAAGTGCGGCAAACCCTTCTATCTTGCTCAATCCGCCACCACAAGACGATTTTTTGTTGAGCGTATTATCCGAAAGTTGCACTTTTGGCACTGTTAAAGTACAACCAATGCTTATGCTAGAGCAAAACGAAGAAGGGGACGCAAACAAGGCTGAGCTTCGTCCAGTCAAAACAATTCCCAGTCATTTTTCGCCAGTGTATGAGGCCACCTCAAAAGATTTCGCCCTTGTATTCGGCGAAGAAGACGAAGCAGATCCAGACAACAATTACTTTTACGTGGGTAAGCCACTAAATATGGAGACACCTGTTTGTGTTGATCTGAGCCGCTTTATAGAACGCTCCAATGGCATTTTTGGCAAATCAGGAACTGGAAAATCTTTTCTTACTCGCATATTTTTGAGTGGTATCATCCAAAAAGATATCGCATCGGCTTTAATATTCGACATGCACAACGAATACGGCTGGCAGTCGATGTCTGAGAGCAAATCGGCACCAAGAGTAAAAGGTCTAAAACAACTTTTTGGACACAAAGTTACTGTATTTAGTTTAGATGCCGAATCATCTAGAGCACGCGGAATCCCTGATGCTCGCGAATTGTATATAGGATACAACCAAATAGAAATAGAAGATCTCGATCTTTTAAAAGTGGAGCTGGCACTATCTGAAGCCACTCTGGAGAATGCTTACATTGTAAAAGAAAAACTAGGCGCAGACTGGATCGCCGCACTGCTCGATATGTCGGGTGAAGAAATAGAAGAATTCACCCAAGTACACAAAGGACATCCTACTGCTATTAAAACTTTGCAGCGACGTTTAAACACAATCGTTTCGAAAACGGCTTATCTAAAGCCTAGAGTCAATCACAATTACATTGAAGAAATCATCCAAAACATTCAAGCAGGAAAACATATTGTGCTTGAATTTGGACGTCAAAATAACTTGCTTTCGTACATGCTTGCGACAAATATTATCACTCGTCGCTTGCACTCAGAGTATGTCAAACGAACTGAGGTGTATACAGCCAATCCAGACAAAGTGATGCCACCGCGCAAGCTTATGATCGTAATTGAAGAAGCGCATAAATTCTTGTCTCCTCAAACTGCTAAACAAACTATATTTGGTATCATCGCCCGCGAAATGCGCAAATATTTCGTCACCCTTCTTGTAGTAGACCAACGTCCCTCAGGCATCGATCCCGAGGTTCTCAGTCAAATTGGTACACGCGTAACTGCTCTTTTAAACGACGACAAAGACATAGACGCTGTTTTCACCGGGGTTTCTGGCAGCCAGACCCTTCGGACAGTTTTATCGCAAATGGACCCCAAGCAACAAGCGCTCATTTTAGGATACGCTGTCCCCATGCCAGTCGTGGTGCGCACAAGACCTTTTGATACTGAATTTTATCGCCAGGTATCGACTGCCGGCTCGGCTCTTGATGCATCCGACTCAACTACTGTAAAAGACCGCGCAGATAAAGCGCAAGAAGAATTATTCGGGACTTTCTAGTGCACGGTTAGCCCTTTGATTGTGTTACTCTTTTGAATATCATGGATAATTCAAAGCTGGATCCTAAAAGTTCAAAAACTAAAATGAGTGCACTAAACGGTGCACCGGATCATGAAAGCCAGGATAATTTTGTCGAAGCAAAAGAGCCGTCCGAACTTATTTTCTGTTTGCTGCTCGCTTCAGCTTATCTGGGTCTAGCCAAATTTTGCTGGTCTCCTTTGTTTTTGACTCATAACTGGAAATTGCTTTTGAATGTCGAAGGCTTTTTCGTCACAGTGGCGTCTATTGCATTTCTAATTGGCTTGCGTCCTTACACAGCACCTTCGCGATTGCAACTCAGTAGTCGTGGTATCAAATATCGCGGACCATATTGGACCCAGCGCAAAACAGTTAATTGGGAACAAGTTGCTAACGTCTATCTCAGTCCTGAACTAATTCTTGTTCTTTATAAACCCAATCTCGAAAGCAAACGAATATGGCCACTAGCGATACTTTCGATATACCTTGCTGAGCGCGAGCAAGTCATAAAGTCTTTTCTGAAATATTGTCCGGTTCAGCCCATAATAATGAAGAGCCCGGCCCTTGTGTCGTGGATACTTTTCGGACTGATTCTATTTATAGTAGTGGTCTGGTTCTTTTATTTACTAATGCCGTAACTATCTGCGACGAGCTTTGCGCGCAGCTTTTTTGGCTTCTGCTTCTTCGGCACGCTTTTTGGCTCTCTCAGCCGCTTTGCGCTCCTCATCAGCTAGCTCTTCTTTCACTCTGGGAGCCAGCTCACGCAAGTAAACGATAAGACTGGTCATCTCTTTGTCATTGAGCACCTCGGGCGGCTGAGGAGGCATCATGCCTACACCCTGGCGAATGAAAGCTTTTAGTCTGTCGTCTGTTGGAAAATGCTCATTTATTTCAGTTAATGCCGGACCCATTCCTTTGCGACCACCGACATGACAGGTGTTACAGGTCCTGATAAAAATTTGTTCGCCAGATAAATTACTGCTTTGACCTTCTGCTTTGCGTGCTTTTTCAGCTTCAACGGCGTTAATTCGACGCATTTCTTCAGTCATGGCACATGAATTCAAGAGGAAGATTCCAAGAAGCGCAAAGCCGCAATATATCGAAAATACGCCATTCTTGATATCTATGGCTTTACGACCTTTTAACATGATTTGCGAACTCCACCTTTTCAAAATACGAATACCAGCCAACCATGCGCTATTACAGAGATATAAATATACAGGAATGCATAGATCGAATTTTAAATACCATAGTTTTCCTTTAACAAAGGGTTTACTTGATGATTGTAAACTAAGTAGTGTAGCTTATTTCCAGGGACCTCTCGGTGGCTGAACCGGGCAACCCTAAAAAAGCGCCTTACATATTCAAAAATAATCCGAGCCTTCCTAAAACACAGGTTTCGTGAGTCCATCTACTTACCTTATTACTAGAACCGGCGGTCAGCAAATGCAATCCAAGACAAATATGTCAGACCTAAACCCAACCAACACAAGCGAACAAATCGACCCAAATGGAGCCAATCCGCCTGGCGAAGAACCGCGCATTATTATTCGCGGTGGCAAACCACTCAATGGCGAAGTTCGCATTCATGGCGCCAAGAACGCTGTGCTTAAAATGATGGCTGGAGCCTTAATTGCCAAAGACGTGACCGTCCTCAAAAACGTCCCTAATCTTACCGACCTGCACACCATGGCTGCGTTGTTGCGTCACCTTGGTGCCAAAGTAGAAATCGGCGATGGCGAAGTCACCATAGACGCCACCAACATTACTGACACCGAAGCACCATACGAATTGGTCACCAGACTGAGAGCTTCTTTCTGTGTCCTAGGTCCATTGCTAGCACGCTGTCTTGAAGCCAAAGTTTCCCTTCCTGGCGGATGCGCAATAGGCGAGCGCAAAATTGATCTGCACGAACGTGGTTTGAAACAGCTTGGTGCTGAAATCAAAGTCGAGCACGGATACGTAACAGCCACTGCCAAGAAATTGACCGGAGCACGCATTTATCTCGACCGCCCATCTAATGGTGCTACCGAAAACATCATGCTTGCTGCAGTCACCGCAGAAGGCACCACAATTATCGAAAACGCTGCTCAAGATCCCGAAATTCAAAACATCGCTCAATTAGTCAACGCCATGGGCGGAAAAATCGAAGGCGCTGGCACTTATCAAATTACAATCGAAGGCGTTCGTCAGGAAGACCTGCACGGTGCCGTGGTCGAAACCATTCCAGACCGTGTTGAAGCCGGCACATTCCTTATGGCTTGTATGGCTACAACTGGCGAAGTGATGATGCACGGCGTCAACGCTCAGCATCTCTACTCAGTCATTAGCAAGTGCAACGAAATGGGTGCTGAAATTTCTATGTTCGCACCAGACTCAATGCGCGTGCGCATGCACGAAAGAATGAAAGCAGTCGATGCCACCACTCTTCCATTCCCTGGCTTCCCTACAGACTTGCAAGCTCCGATCACTACACTCATGTGTATTGCAGAAGGTACTTCGATTCTCACCGAGACAATTTACGAAAATCGCTTCATGCATGCTGCCGAACTGAGACGCATGGGCGCTGACATTTCCATCAAAGGCAATGCCGCTGTAGTCAAAGGCGTTCAACGCTTGTCCGGAGCAGAAGTTAAGTCAAGCGACTTGCGCGCTGCTGCTGCGCTCATCATCGCTGGTCTATGTGCTGAAGGCGTGACCGAAGTAACCGAACTCAAGCACCTTGACCGCGGTTACGAAAATCTAGAAGCCAAATTCAGAGGACTAGGCGCCGATATTTATCGTCGCTAATTTCCAGCTTTTATAGATGGACTAAAAACCATAACCGTTAACGGTTATGGTTTTTTCTTTGCACTCAAACTTTCCTTAGACCCAAAACCACTGCATAGCTGGCGGCATGTACAAATTCATCCGACCAAGCGTAGTTTCAAGCGCCTCGTCATGCTGCTTGCCTTCGCCTAAAACTTTCACAGCAAGCGTGACCGTCAGACATTTGTATTTGATCAGTGACTGCAAACGCAGTGCGTTAAACAACGCCTTTTCAGTCACCGCATTCATTTGAAGCAAAATTCGACCAAGCTTAATTCCATCATCAGCCACTTGCTTGGCAAGAGCAGCCTGCAAGTCGTCTCTGCTTAAACACCCTGAACAGACAAGCAACTCACCAATTTTGGTTTGCTCTTTCGATGTGGCAGCCGCAATGTTTTTCTCAATTTCTTTCAGGTCAGACACAGCCTGAAAGATATTGACGTTTTGCTTTAAGGTCCGGCGCAATACACTCACCGCCATAAATGGTTTAATGTCTTGATTGGAAATCAGACCTTGCACCTGGACAATAATTTCCATTTGCTCTCTGGTGACAAGACCTTGCTCAAGCAAAATCTGCGACAAATCTTTTTCTTTGGCAATTTCAATCTCCCGACACTCAAGCAAATCCATTTCTGAAATAATGCCAGACATGGCAAGTAAGTCGCCCAGGGAAATGGCAAAAGCTCGCGGCTGCTTGAACATTCCTCGCTCAAATAATGCCTGCTCAAAACAGGTACCACGCTTTGAAGCTAGCTTTAGAGCCTCGACTGCGTCTTTGAATTCCACTTCTTTATTTTTGAGTAGCAAACAGGCACTGATGCTTGCAGACAGCGTTTTGAGATTAATATCTTTATTGAGCAAAAGCATTCGCCCAACCATGATTCCAGTCTGGGTGGACGTGGCGATGGCACGACCAAACTGGGCATCGTTTATAAGCCCGGCGCTCAAAAGCAATTTAGTGAGCGTATTGCCCAACGTATTCACTGCTGTGGTGGTTTTATGCAAATTTTGCAAAATTGAAATGGCTTCTTCCACTTCGATATTTTCGCGACTGGCAAGTCTAAGCGCACGCGAAGCGGCATTCACATTAAGCTTGCCCGCCTGAACAATGCCGAGCATTTTTAAAACCATGTTCAACTCATTATCTGGGACCTGCCCAGACAATTGCAGGGCTCGGTCGATTGAAATATGCAAACGCTCAGAATCTATTGCCACTTGCTCAAGAACGTAGGGTTCTATTAGACCCGACCCCTTCAACAATTCTTTTAGCAATGCGCCGTTTTTCTCCGCCATGGCAGAATAATGCCCTATATCTCAAGGACTAAAACCGCCTGCTTGATTGATTAAAACCCAAAATTCATGGTGCGAAAACTCAGCGCCTGGTTCAAGTCGACCCGGTCGATATTTTCATTTCCCCTTAAGTCAGCAATGGTACGGGACATCCGAATAACTCGGTCATATGCTCGAACAGAAAAGGCATATTTATGAGCAGCATTAACTAGTTCGCTTTTCAGATCTGCTGTGAGCTGGCAAACTTTTTCTATTTGTCTGTGTTTCAAATTTGCGTTGTAGACAAACTTACCATCGAAAATATTGCGCTCTTTCTGTCGAGCGATTGCGCCAAAAACTCTTTCTTTCATCCATTTGGTGCGCTCATGCGGGGCTGGTTGAACAAGCAAATCATTTTGCGCCAGACGCCGAACTTCGACGCGCATATCAATGCGATCTAATATTGGTCCTGACACTTTGCTCCAATATCTCATTGCCTGACCCGAAGTACAAATGCAACTCTGTACAGAATCGTTTTTAAATCCGCATGGACAGGGATTACACGCTGCAATAAGCACAAAAGAGGCAGGAAAAGTCAGTGTTTGCATAGAGCGCGAAATGGTCACACGATTTGTTTCAAGCGGCTGTCTCAGACTGTCTATATGAGTGCGCGGAAATTCGGTAAACTCGTCCATAAATAAAATGCCGTAATGACTAAGCGAAATCTCGCCTGGGCGTGGAACAACTCCTCCTCCAACCAATCCGTGAATAGAGGCGCTGTGGTGGGGGGCTCTAAAAGGACGACTTACAACCAGACCATTTTTTTTGTCGACTTCCTTCGCAACGCTGTAAAGCTTGGTCAACTCAACAGCCTCTTCGTATTCGAGTGGTGGCATGATGCCTGGCAATCTTTCTGCAAGCATCGACTTACCCGAGCCGGGAGGACCGATCATAATCATATTGTGTCTACCTGCCGCCGCCATGGTCATAGCGGTCTTAGCCATCGTCTGCCCCTTCACATCTCCGAAATCCAAGTCTGATACCACATTTGATGCCATAGTTTTATATCTATGTTTGGTGGTGCCATAAAAAACTTTGCCAGATTCTGGTCTTTGCAAAATATTTAAAGCCTCCTGTAAATGTGAAACAGGAAAGACCTTAATCCCGTCTACAAGCGCAGCTTCAGCGCCATTGTCTTCGGGAACAATTATGCCTTCAGCACCCGACTCGCGTGCGCATATGGTCATAGAAAGTACACCCGATACTGGACGAACAGCTCCATTTAAACTCAGCTCTCCCACCATCCAAATTTTAGACAGATTGCCCGCAGGGATGTATCCAATTGATGCAAGCAGTCCTGCTGCAATTGGCATATCGTAGAGAGGACCTTCCTTTCGAGTATCGGCTGGCGCCAGGTTCACCACCCACTTTTTGGCAGGCGGCAACAAATAATCGCATGACTTAATAGCCGAGCGCACTCGCTCCTGCGACTCCTTCACCGCGGCGCCAGGTAGTCCGACAATATTTATTTGTCCGATGCCACCACAGCAATCTACTTCTACTTCAACACGATAAGCATCGACGCCAGCCAGGGCGCCTGAATAAACACGTGCAAACATTTTGCGTTGCCTCCGTTCGTTCGTTGGTCTCAATTGATAATACGTTCGAACGAGGCAAAAAGTTCATTTTGGCCTTGCCAGTTTGTGCGCGTTAATGTGTTTTTTAACGAATTACTTTACGAAATAATCCAATTATCGTACGCATCAATATTCCAAGCTCCAGTTATAAAAATCAGTCATAGTTAGCTCATGATACAAATATGAGTTCAAATCAACTTTAGAGTCGCTGCGAATCTCTCGCATTTTAGTTTTAATGAGCCACCCGGAATTGCTGTCCAGGCAAAACTTTAAATAGTCCAATATTCTGTCTCGAGTGGATAACTTATTGAGGTCTCGGTAGATTATGCAGTAAGGATCATAACCAATTTCAATTGGAATGCGCTCAGCTTGTTGTAAATGAAGTTCAAAACCTTTTAAGTCTCCTTTGCGAAAGGCGCACCAGGCTAAGTAAATATGCGAGCTATGAATTGCCCACGTATAAAAATATGCACCTTCAGGATAATTTGCAAGAACGAACTTGGCAAATTTCTTGCATCGGACTTCATCCTTCGCCCATGCTGCCACCCCCATTAAGTTAGAAGCTAGAGAAACTCTATGACTTTTTTCTTTTAGACAATCAAACAAACTGATACCAATCTTCAAAGTTTCTTTTGCCGAATTTTTTTTAAAAGCTATCATTATCAAAGCGGTCGAGTAATATCGCTCCAAAATCCGTACATTTTTAGGCTCCAGAGAGGCGGCTTTCTTGAACGCTTTCAAAGCCAAAGCAGGTTCTATCAACCTAAAGAAGCTTCCAGCATTTCCCAAGAGAGCCCCATTTTCGGAATGCAAGCGCATCATCTTCTTCCAGCATTTAGAAACTTTCTGATAATGCGGTGATTCTTCCATCCATGGAAACATCAAGTACAAATGAGTCGGATGCTCTGGAAAATTTTCGATGAACCAAATGTAGTGGCAAATCAATTCCTCCCAAACTTTAGCAACTCTAGGAACTTGGATATTTCCCATTAGTTTCAAACGACTCTCCAAATCGTTTGGATGGTCTTTTATGTGCTTGCGAAGAGCCTTAAGTTCCAGCGTTGAAAGCTTCACGGGCTGAACAAACAACTCCATAGCTTCATGGCCATTTTTGGGCTTGTATACAGAACTCATCTTAGATTTTGTACTTTTCAGTAATTCTGATAACTTCCATTCCGGGCCATTCACTATACGAACTTTGCCTCTGGTCAAGTCGCATTGAACTGAGGCTTTTATGCAGGTTTATATCCTCAATCATTTCTGCCGCACCGGCAAAATTCGTCGCGGCAAAATCGACATCTATTCCATTTTTCTGTGCGAGATGACAAAGCTTAAGCCCTTCTTGCAAGTGTCTGCTGGTTCGTTCATTGAACCGTGGATCATCTGAGCGACGCACTTCCAGAGCCTCATAAAGAGTCATCCAACTGAAATCATCGAGTTCGGCTTTTTTCAAGCCCAGATGCTTTGCTATACCGAAACTATCCTGGTAAAACTTGGCAGCTAACGGGTAACGCTTGAATTGATCAGCATTGCCACCCAATTCATGCTTCCACTCCATCATTTCAAAACTATTCGCACCATAAACTTTTTCGATAACCGCAGTCACTTTCTCCTGCCTAGCAAACCAGCCATTAACCTTACTCTGATCGACTTCTTTTCGATATTTGTCTACCGGACGCCACATTTTATCGTAATCGACATCGCTTCTATAACAATCCGAAAGTAAAGCCCTCCTGGAACCTGGCTTCAAGCACTTGTAGGTTCGTTCAGCAGCCTCTAAATATCCAGCTTTCATCAGTATCTTTGGAAAGATATCGAGGGCAAACATAGTAAGACAAGTTAATGACAAAACTGCACCCAGACTTAGTGTTAACACACTCAGACGCGCGTGAAGAGTTGGTAGAAATATATTCTTTTTCTCGATTGATTTCTTCTTCACCCCTGGAAATTTAGCTTGCAGTTTTCTTAATAGTTTCGCTGTCCATGACTCTTTATCGGTAAATTCGAGAAGTAAAAGGGCGAAAGGAAGAAACATAAAAATTCGAATTATGTACATCGGAGGTTCGTTGTACAAGATGTTGCCCGAAATCAAACCCGTCGGCAACAACACCACAAAAAGTAGGTAAGTTCCCAGACAAAATAGCTTCAGTAAGTCGAGATGTTTCATACCACCAATTTACAGAATTACAGAGGCGTTGTCTTTCGTATAAATACCTTGGTCATTAGTGAAACCACTAGTGATTAATATGCGTTTAAACCCTACTCTAGAAGTATGAGCAAAGGCGCACTATTTACGATTTTCACCCTTCGACCATCAGTCAGTTATTTGACTGCCGGAATACTCGTAATCGCGAGCTTGTTTGCTCTAAATCCAAGCTTGATTGACGATGCTGAAATTCTCGCCCACAGGCTTGTTCAAGAAGTTTCAGCTCCTGCCAACGAGTGCGATTTCGTAAAACTATGGTCAGAGCAAAACGAAGAAAAAATGATTGCTTCGGCACTGGGGAAACAGGATTTTGAGACACTCAGCAAAAAGAAAGCGAACATTGGATTTTTGCCATCAGGCGAAGCTTATTCGATTAAAAACAACGACGGTGACTGCATACGAGTTTCTGGACTCTTACTCGATTTATCAAAGCGTGATGTTCCTTTCTACAGATTGAATATCAATGTCACGGTCAAAGAGGATTCTGGAAAGTTCGAAATAAGCAAAGTGAATTTGGCACCAACGTGCAATCAAAACAAATTAACTACGCTTCTCACCCAAGTCGGGGACCATTACTCTGAGATCAGAAACAAAAATTTTCAGAGCTTAAATACTCTCAAACGAACTTTGGTTTTGGAATCTATCCACAAAGACGAGAATGCAAAAATTGTTCTTGAGGAAATCGTCAAATCCAATCCGCAATTTTGGCCCGCAATTGTTCGCTATGGTTATCTCAAACATTCCTACGAAATTTTATCTTTAGCTCTAAAAATCAGGCCTGATTATTCTCGCGCATACTCTTATCGATCCATAGTTTCAGGACAATTTGGTCAACCTGAAAGTATTGCCGACTATCAAAAAGCAATTGAACTTGAACCAGATTACGTTCGAGCCTGGTGCGAAATCGCCCAATTAAGAGATGATCCCAAACGAAGCGTAAAAGATCTTGAAATTGCGGTGAATCTAAATTCAAATGACGTGATTGCAGTTGCTGAAAGGTCCGGTTACAACGAACGCGCTGGCAATCTCAAAGAAGCGCTTCAAGACTTGGATTCACTCGTCGCCTTAAAACCCACCTGGTACGAAGCGTATTTCAGACGTGGCAAATTGAAGAGCAAAATGGGCGATAACAAAGGCGCACTGAGGGACCTCAATTCCGCGATTGAAAAATTCAAAGGAGATGGTGGCGATTATTATCTGATTCAGATGCTATATACGCGCGGGTGTGTTTATCGCGAACTTGGCAAAATAGAAGAAGCGATTGCCGATTTCGACAGAATTTCAACGCTCGATAATCGCAAAGACGGGTCTTTAACTAAGGCAGAGATGCTTTTTGACGCCGGTAAAGAAAAAGAAGCTAAACGTGCGTGGATGGAAAAAAGTGAGATCGGGTATTCCGATTACGGGTTGGTTGGCGTTCCGGCTTCGTTTTTCGATCAAGAAAACGTAAGCAAAAGAAATCGTGACAGATATGCAGAAGCAGTTAAGAAGCGCTTGAAGAGCGCGGAAGGATATCACAAACGAGCATTAGCCAGACAAAGTGGTGGGGATATAAAAGGTGCAATGTCGGACATTAATGAAGCTATTAAACTAGAGCCGCATAATTCAGCCTTATATGAAACGCGTTTCGATATTCTTCCGAACTCAAAAGGTGCGCTGAACGATCTTGAAATAGCAATTAAGTTAGATCCGCAGAACCCTCTTTTAATCCACAAAAGAGCTGGTTTTCGTCGGTATCAACATGACAGGAAAGGTTCGCTCGAAGACGAAAGACTTGCCAAAATATTATGCAAGAAAAAAT
Source organism: uncultured Candidatus Obscuribacterales bacterium (assembly GCA_964606665.1). Lineage (GTDB taxonomy): Bacteria > Cyanobacteriota > Vampirovibrionia > Obscuribacterales > Obscuribacteraceae > Aved-18. The sequence continues at coordinate 137,532 of CAZSHS010000005.1, forward strand.
ATTCGATGAAAGAGATTCGAGAAAATCCGTTTTTGCATGACCTGTATTATGGTTTTCCTGCGCCTAGCCAAGAGTATGACCATACTAGCGCTTTCATGTATCCCGCGATGAAATCGCAGCATTTTGAGCAATTTTAAAAAATGATCAACTCCAGTTAGCTACTTCTCAGAATGAAGTTCATTCACCAAAGACATAATTGTGCGTTCTAGCTCGACGATTCGCTGCTCCAACGAACGTGCCCATGCCGGCGAGGTAACTTTTTTACCTTCTTCCTTCTCTAATCGATCAAGAGTCCACTCGCGGACCATTGACGACACAGGTCTTTTATTCTTCTTTGCAAGCGCATAAAGTCTTTTTATGTCATTACCATCAAGTCTGAAATTGAACTGTCCTCTTGAGGCAATTGATTCAAGCGCTGCTTCACGCACTCGATTTCTTCTTTTCTCGATTTCATCTTCTTTAGTTCGAGGCATTAAAACTCCTCCTTGTGCCTAATTCTCCAGGTAAAATTGGCTTTTGCTGCGTGAAAAACAAAAATAGATTCGTTAATGTAAGTCAATCCAATCTCCAGCAGAATCCTATTGTTGTCATAACCTACAACCATCTCTTGAGTATTTCCAAATCGATCCGGCTCAATTTCAATCCAAAGCGTTGAACCAAACCTATCCGAGAGAACTTGCTCAATCCTCTCTTTATTGATGCCGTGCTTAAGAGCACTCTTTCGAAACTTCAACATAGAAAGCTCCGTACAACAATTGTACAACAAATAAAAAATCACCACCACAGATTAAGACGCTCTCGGGAGTCAAAAAGTTCAATTTCACTTGCCAGTTTATGAATATGCGATTTCTACAAGCCCCCGGAAAACTTGCTAAAATGAGCACATGCCTATAAAACGCTACTTAATAGCACTAGTTGTGGGTCTAGTGGTCACGAAAGGCTCATCCGCTGCGACTAAAGAAATTGCTCCCAGTAAGACTCTTGCGCTTTCGCCTCTCAAAAAGACATTCTTTGCGTGCCGGATAACTACGGCGCCAACAACTCTTCCAACATCGCCACTGGAAGCGGACCTTCATCGAGTGCTTTGTTGTGAAAAGTCATAGCATCAAAATCTTTGCCTTTTAGTTTCTCTTGCTTTGCGCGCAGATTCTGCCATTCGCGCATGCCGACATAGTAAGAAGGCAAATGACACGAACTCAATTTCACTCGCTTCAATTTATTTTGCGCTTCAGCCATATTCTGAAACGCACCTTTCATCATCAACTCGATTGCTTCCTGGTCTGTCATCTTGGTCGTATGCATTTTGATATCGAGCATTGTGTTAGTAATTAAACGCAGACGAATCTTATGCATGCACAATTTATATTTGGGCTCATCTTGCATAAAACCTGCGTTCATCATTTCTTGAGCGATATATTCAGCCCAGCCTTCTACATAGGCTTCGTTGCGGAAAGTGGCTCGCAATAAGCGTCTATGGACGGGCTGCATAGCGTTAAGTCTCTCAGATTGTATGTAGTGTCCTGGCAATGCCTCATGAATCACAAGCCATTTGAGTGTGTAATTGTTGTACTCACACAAAAGCGATTCGGCTTTATCATCGGGCATCGAAGCGGAAATAGGCATAACCCAAAAGTCTGCAGCAACCTGCGGCTCAAGTGGAGGCGCACTGTTCAAGCCCGCAAACGTATGCCAGTTATAAAAATCGCTGGCAGGAACGACACGGAGATTCATCCGCTTGTTCAGGCTAACGAGTTTGGATTTAGTGACAAACTTTTTCACCTCGTCCAAATCTGCGCGAATAGTTTCCATCAACTGAGTTCGCTCGGGATGCTCAGTCGAGATGCGCTCAAGCACTGCGCCAATTATTCTATTTTGTCTGTCCTCCGCGCCTTCGTTGGGATTGTTCAAAGGAACTGAAAACATTTTGGCATACATCGGCTCTGCCAAGGTGAGCATTTGCGCTCGCACTTTTTTAAATTCCGCTTCGCACTCTGCAAGCACTTGTTCAGGAGTCGAGCCACTATCGAAAAAGAGAGCAAACTTTTTATCATACAGGTCTTTACCCAGACGCCAGCCGTCATCAGGCTCGCTTGCAGGCAAGTTTGCTCTCTGCGCCTTCAGCCACTGGCTATATTGGCGCAACTCTTCTGCTGCAATTTGTGACGCTCTAGTGAATTCAGGTTCGTTGACAGTCCCACGCGGAACGTATCGCGGTAAAGTTTGCTCAATAGCTCCAAGTGCATTGTCGGTGGCGCCAATACCGCTTTCTATAAGAAACGGCGAAGTCACTTGCAATACTTCTTTGGCTTGTTTTATGGCGCGAGGAACTTGTTTAAGACGCGAGATAACATATCTTTGTTTTTGATCTAGAGAAAAATCCGGTGCGCGAAGAGGTTGGATTACAGCCGTTGCAACCATCATAGGAAGCTGAACGGGGTCGCGAGCATAAGACTTAATACTTGTGTACTCGAGCAAGTTCTGCGCAATCTGGTTATCTATCAATTTCCAGTCGGCAAGCTCTTCTTTGTCCAGAGTCTTAAAATCAATTTCGCGTTTAAACTTATCACGCCAATTTGTGTAGAACTTTATTTGTTGCTGCATCTGCTCGCCGCTTAGATTATCCAGCTCGCCATCGAGTTCAATAATTATTTTTGCTTGTTTGTGCACATGCTTGTGATAACCTGCGCAGGTAGCCAGATTTGGACGATTAGCCAGTGACTCGTACATAAAGTTTTGACTTAGCTCAGTAAATTTTTTGTTCTCAGCCAATGCCGAGATTGGCATTGAGACTGCAATTGCAATTGCCAAAACAGTAGCTTTGACTTTCAATACTTGCCTCACCTACTCGACTAATTGACTAGTTTTTCAACAACCGGCACCGGCAGCGGACCTTGATCAAGCACTAAATCGTGAAACTTGAGCAAGTTGAAATTTTTGTGCTTATCTTGGTAATTTTTTCGAAAAGCAAGCCACTCTCGAAGACCGGCATAATATGTAGGCAATTGGCACGAACTCAATTTGGCGCGGCGCAATTTTCCTTCCGCTTCGGCTTTCGTCTGGAAACCATCACGAATCATCAAATCAAGCGCATCCTGGTCCGACATTTTCATTGTGTGCATTTTAATATCGAGTATTGTATTTGCAAGCAGACGCAGTCTGATTTTACGCATGGTCAATCTAAACTTAGGATTGTCTTTCATGTAGCCCTCGTCGAGCATGACCTGCGCGATGTACTCAGCCCAACCCTCGATATACGCGCCGTTGCCGTATAGCGAGCGCAACAAGCGCCGTTGCATCGGTTTGATATTATTCACATGCTCAAATTGGATGTAGTGCCCTGGCAGTGCTTCGTGGATAGTCAGCCACTTAAGCGTGTAGTTGTTATATTCACGCAATTTGGATTCAGCTTTGTCGGCAGAATCTTTAGGATCGATTGGTGTGACCCAATACTCGGCACGCGCTTCTGGCTCAAGCGGAGGAGCGCTGTGGAAGCCGGCAACAGAGTAAATTCCTCGCAAATAAGGCGGCGTTGGAATGACTTTTAAATTGTTGCGCGGACTGAGAGTGACAATTTTTTTGTCGGCGATGAATTTCTTTATTCCTGCCAAATCTGCCTCGACCGCTTTCAATAGCTGGTCGCGCTTTGGATGTTCGTCCGAGATTTTCTTAAGCACTTCACCGATGATTCTATTTTCACGAGCAGTGTCGTCTTTGTCTTGAACTTCTTTTTTGCCGAAATATTTCTGGTGCATCGGAGTTGCGATGGCAAGCATCTCGGCACGAACATCTTTGAATTCGCGCTCTGCACTTTCAAGTAACTCTACAGATGTGACGCTAGTTTCCATAACGTACTTAAATTTCTGATCGTAATTCTGCGCGCCTAGTCTCCAGGCGTCGTCGCTTCCAGTAAGCTTTTTGTTGGTTTTCAACCAGGTGTTGAAGTCTTTGAGCGCTTTGACGGCCTTCGGTGCAGCCTGCTTATAACGAGCATACATAACCGTTCCAGGCTTAATGTCTTTGAGTATTGTTTTTTGAATTAATTCGATATTGCCTTCGTTTTCACTGATTGCGGTGCTTACAAAGATTGGAGGCGCTTCATTCAAATATTTTTTGCATTGCTCTAATACTCGTGGAACCTGCTCGATGCGCGAAACAACGTGCGCAACTCGCTTCTCTTTAGGCGCATAGTTGCCTGCCAACGGCTGAAACAATGCGCTTCCGATCATTTCTACTACCACAGTGGGATTGTGTTGATAGTTTTTGATTGCGTCTAGTTCAAGCAGAGCAAGCGAAATCTGATCGTCGACTAATTGAAAGTCGGCAGCATCTTGCTTATCGAGACTCGCCATAGGCGTCTCGGTCGCAAAGCGTTTGCGCCAGGTCTCGTAAAAAACTCTCTGTCCTTGCATGAATTCAGCGCTCATGTCGTCGAGCATTGCATCGAGTTCGAGCACTCTGCCAGACTTTGCGTCCTTGTGCTTGTGATAGCCCATTTGCGATGCCGTACTTGGAGATCGCGATAGCGACTCTTTCATAAATTGGTCGCTTAATGCGCTAAATTTTTGGTTGGCAGCTCGCGCTGGAAGCGCCATGATCAAGAGTGCTGATGCCAGTAGGATGGTGGTTTTTCGAGTTTTCATGCCGCAAAGTATACAGCCCTTTTTGGTCGGTGTGTTGAACATAAGTAATCCGGGATGTTTTGCTTATTGTTGACAACGCAAGCCAAAAGGACCTATTCAACATCGTTCAAAAAGTTCAATCTTTTAGTGTACGCTGTCAATCCATTGAAGTGCAGCCGCAATCACAGGATCATTTGGTGCGCCGCTAGCAATTTTACCCTGATCAATTGTCATGTCGGGGTCAATTGCATTTGGATAAACATTTTTATTACGATCGGCTTCGTAGGAGGTAGTCACCATAATGGTTGCGCCATCGCTCAATGTAATTGTTTGGTTTGCTGTAGCCAAACCGCCAGTTCGCTCACCAAAGAATCGAGTATTAGTGCGACCTTTGAATGCGATACCGACTGCCTCGCCCGAACTCAAAGTATTTCTATCTATTAGCACCGCAATTGGTGCCACCTCGTGATAGTCGCTCATTCCGTCAAAAATTGAAAAATTGGCGTGTACACCGCCAATACTCACAACGCCAGCCGCACCTTGCCTGTAATACCAAGGCGTAAAATTCTTTCCATAATTAAAGTAACCAATCGTGCCAGCACCAAGAACAGGTCCAATTCCAACAAGCATAGGCCACATGTTGCCGCCACCATTTCCGCGCAAATCAATAACCCAGCCTTTGACGCCATAGTTGCGACAGCGATTTACCTGCGCTCGCAAAGCCTTGCAATAGTCTTTCAATTTCAATTCATCGCCAGAAATACCTCCAATCACCACATGACCTATGCGACCTTTTCGGGACTGAAGAAATCCGCCAGTATCCTGCCTTTGTATAATTTTCCCAGGGCGATTGTCCGCCACTCTTTTTGTTCCAGCCGGAAAAGGAACCGGTCGCCCCTCAGGCGTCATCATGAAACTATGATTGTCGTTTAGCTGGCTGAGTGCATAGGTTATCGCCGCATAAGTGTCGGACGGTTTTGCAGCATTCATCGCCATTGACTGCGCCCGGCGGCGTACGTCTGACCAGCCAACTTTGTCGCGATTTATAGAACGCGATTCGATTTGATTAAGCGCGTTATTCAGATATTCTTGTGCGTCCTGAGCAAGTGCAGCGCTATTAAGATTGAGCACTAGTGTTGAAGCTAAAACGGCTAAGAAAATATTGGAACCACGACTCATTTTGCCATTTTAACATCTTGGCTTTTTAGTTAAACCAGAGCGCAAATCCCGGGAAATTACTACCAAAATCACGTTGCAATTGACGCCAGATATCACCGTCCACAATCTCACCGCGCTCAAGATATGGCGCCGCTGCAGGTCCTTGCACCCACAAAACGACATCTAAAGAAGTTGGCTTTAAAAATACTTTGCGCACATTTATGCCTTGCGTTCCGTCACCGCGCCAGAACGGCACCAACAATTTACCGGCAAGAATTTTATCTACTTTGCTCATAAACTGAGTCCACGATAAAGCCATTTCTGGAGTGACACTTACATTAGGAATAACACCTGTCTGCTTTGGATTGGGAATCCATTCGTGGTCGTCATCGGTCTCTGCCATTAGATATTTCCACATGTCTTTGTTCTGTGCCACCATCGCCTCAAAGTGATGCAGTGCCGATTCCATTCTTGCAGGTTCAGCTACTTGCCACCGCACGAGGTGTATAAAAGATATGATATCGGTAAAATCCATTTCTTGGCGAGAAGCACGCATAATGTGCTTTTTACCCGTCAAAAAAGTGTATGGCGAGTTAGTTTTTTGGAAAAATAAATGTCCAGTGCAGTCGAAAGTTTCTTTGCTATCGTAGGCTAAATAAATTTGACACACGCCCATAAGTAGATTGCAATAACCTCTCAGCCAGTGCATGTCTGCGCGATCGAATTTGATATAAAACTCTTTTGCAACTTCTGGTGCCACTTCCTGTGAGCGATTCATGCGCGAATATAATTTGTATAAAGTCTCGCCATCGCTTACTTTTCCATCGCCATCTAAATCTAATTTGATCATTCCAAAATGAATCGGAAGTTTGATGTCCGGATCCTTAATTGGCGCCATGGTTTCGTTTGCGTTGTTTAGACCGTCGTAAAATGCTTGTACGATATAACGAAGCTTTTCATAGGTTAAAGTTTGCGGATTTGGATTCTCTTTTACATCCAACGCACGCAGAGGCGGCAACCCAAGCCTTGAATCACTGATTCCATATTTGTACAAATCCTGCGACAAATGCTCTATTGCCCGAATGAATTGCAACATTCCAAGACCAAAGCGCGCCTCATCATTATTGACGCCGCGTCCAAGATAAGCGGTAAGCGCCCGATCGCCTTCAGCAAGCTTGCCCGAAATCAAATATTCTTCTGGCGATGGTGCAGCCGCCGCCGCACTCGAACTGCTTATTTGTCCCATAGTCGCCCCCGCGATAATTGCTGCGGTTAAAACCCCTGAAGTGCACTTTTTTATCCACATGTAGTCGTATCAATCCTCATACTACTTATGCCAATCGAACTGCTCTCATACTAAAAGCCGATTGCATTCGGCATTTGCCAGAACCGACACTTTTAAAAGTGTTGAGCGTGAAAGAAACTTACATCATATAATTTAAATTCTGGACAAGAATTAACGTCTTTTCTAAGGGGTGAAGATGAATATGCTCAAAAGCACATTGAAACTGTCGCTGCTTCTTCTTGTCACTTTTGCGCTGCCTGTCTATGCCCAGGGGTCTGTGCAAGGTATTTTAGACTCTTACCTCAATGCGCTTGGACCGCCCAAATTTGTCTGTGGAGTGGGACTGAGAGATAGCAATTTCAACAACCAACCGTCACAGTTAGAAACCGATACACTGGCAAACATTCACCAGTATGGCAACTCCGCCATTCCAACACTTATTCAAAACCTCTCCAACCCCGCAAAGCATGATTCCAGGCTCGCAAGTATTTGTGAGCGGGCATTGGGTCAGTTGGGGCCGGCGGCCACCTCGGCGCTAGTTTCTATGTTGCAAAACGGCCAGGACAACTTGTCTATCCAATGCGTTCAATCAGCTTCCAGATTAATTAGATTTGCAGATCCTGCCATTCGCCAAAAAGCGTTGGTCGATCTATTAAATACAACCGGACGCTCTCAGCCGACCTGCTGGTTTGCCGTCGACGAGATTACAAGAACAAGCGGCAGTCGCAATCTAGACAATCCAAGCGATCACGATACAAATCTGCTTGCGCGTTACGCTCTACATTTTGCAGCTGGACTGAACAGCAATAGTGAAGATATGCGCCGCTCATCGGCACGTCTGCTCAAACATTGCACTCCCGCGGTGCGAGATAGACAAACGGCATCAAAAGTGGCATTACAACTAGCCAAATATTTAGAGACTCGAATAAATCAAAAAAGCAATGGATTTGACACAAGTGTAGTGGAAGCGATTTCGTACCTACCTTCAGCGCCACCACCTGAAGTTATAAACACCCTTGTACGCTGCGCTAATGCCCAGGATAAATTTGTCGCTGAGTCAAGCGTAGGAGCGCTAGTCTTTCTTGCAAGTCGCTTTGAAGATGTGCCTTTGAAAGGAATCTTTAGTCTCTTGTCTGGCGATGAATCCAAAAGGGTGCTTGTGATAAGTCGCCTGAGATTGCTTAGTAAGCGTCATGACGAAGCGGTGCCATACTTAATTCAAATAGGCTCGAATCCTTTAGAACGAAATTCCAAAGTGCTTGTCCAGACTTGTCTGACGTTAGGCTCATACGACAAAGATGCATTACCTGCAGTTCCAATGCTAGCAAAACTGCTAGCTCACTCAGATATACAAGTACAAAAGTCGGCTTGCGAAGCTTTATCAAATATAGGTAGAGAAGCCAAGCAAGCGCTTCCCGCGCTGTACAATTTGTGCAAAACAACACAAGACCAGCGACTTTACAAAGATGCAGCGCGCGCTATAAAAAGAATTAGTCGATAAAAAATGAAGAGTTCAAATTATTTGGTTGAATCAATTGGCAAAGACTCGATGTCAGATGTCGCGTCCGAGATTTACTCACTCGCCTGCCGAATTGACTTCTCCCTGCCTGGTTTTGCCCTTCTACATCAATCACATATAAAGGATTCGCTTCAACATCGCAAAGAATTAGTTGAACTAAAAGAGTCGCTTTCAGATATTCATCAAAACAAATCAGGAAAGAAGTTGGGTTGGTTCACAATGAGTCGCTTTGACCAGAAGAACACGACAAAGCTTCATCGAGACGGTGGACCGGATCAATCGCTTCTTATTCTAGGCTACGAGCCAACTTCGGTGCAGTGCGAAGTCTCGATGGCAGATTATTCTAAATGCGCTTTTGATTTAAAAATCACACCAGAAGAATTTCTCGAGCGTCATAATCCGATGTATGAAGAGGGACTGGAGATGCTCAATCCGTATATTTTCAAATTGACTGAGTTTGATACCAGTGTTTATCAAATTTTAGTGGTGAATAACAGCAATTTTCCTTTCAGTACGGAAAATCCGCACTGGCTAGGAGTGTTGCACGGAGCTGTTATTCAGCAAAGTTCGGCACCGCGAATAATCAACAGCACAAGCGTTTGCCCAATAAGTTCTGGCGAAGCTGAAGGCGTTTCGCCCGATAGAATCGAAGATTTTTTGCTAGAAAACACGAAGCTCGCTAATTACGCCTGATCGCATTTACATTCAATACAATAGAAAAACAATTCCTTAAAGAAACTATCGCAAACTGCATAGGTTAGTGGCCACCCGCGGGAGCGACAAATATTATGTTGATGCTGTTTTCGAGCATTTTTGCGACTTTTATGATGTTCTACATCTATACGATTCCGGCCAATGCTGCCGAAGTCGCTGACACCAACGCGCAGAAAGAAGCCAAAGCAAAAGCAAAAGAGCCTCGGGCTGTCATTTCTAATCATGAAATTTTTACCGCAGGGGCAGGCAAGAACAACGCCCGTATGGGTACTCTGCAATCTGAGTATGTCAACAGCACAAATCAGCATAGGCTGGCTGCCGAATATAGCCGAAAAGCGGTAGAGGCAGACCCTGATGATATGGACGCACGATACGCGCATGGCGAAGCGCTTTTTAAATTGATCGAAAAGGGTAATACCGATCCAGTAGTACATAATGAGTGTGTCAAAACCTGGCTCATTGTCTACCGCGGGCTCGTTGGCGAAGAGAAAGGACTTTGTTTCAAAGGAATAAGCATTCCACTTACGTGTGAAATGTTCGGCGATTCCAGAAGAGACATGTCCAAACGTCGCCTTACAAAGTTGGTTGGAAGACTACCCAAAGCGTGGGAGACCAACAATAAATTCCTAGGTAAAGTGCTTCATGCCGAGCCCGAAGTCGATGCCAAAATCATCTCCGAAATCAAATAGCGCACACCCCGCAGTGCTCTTGAGCCTTTACAAAAGCTTTAAAAATCGAATTGGCACACATAAATGCTTAACCAGCCTTTGGCATCATAAAAATGCGGGCAATGGAAAAACCAAAACGGTTGTAACTTTTCAGGAGAAAATCATGCAAGCTGAATCAATTTTAAAACACGCCAAGCTTTTGGTTGTGCCCTGCCTTGTTTCATTAATATCTATTTCTGGCGCAATATCTGTAAATTCGCAACCCGCGCCAGGCGGGATAGGAATCAAGCACAGTCCGGGGCATGGAGGATTTCATATGATGCCACCATTTTCAATGGCGTTTCCTGCGGGCAATATGATGTTGCCGCCACCACCACCGCCACCACTGGGTATGGAAATTGCAGCACTCATTCATTGCGAAGACATTGATTTAACTGACGATCAAATCAGTCGCTTAGCCGATATTAAACGCGCAACTCACAAGAAAGTTGAGCCCGCGATGTCTAAGCTGCGAGATCTAGAGCGCGATTATCGCGACGCCTTGATTGGTGGCAAAGATGCGAACTCATATAGGGAAGACATTCTTGCCAGCAAGAAAACACTTGATGCTGCAATGCTCGATTCGTCACAAGACATGGTAAATGTTTTGACGGCTGAGCAAAAGAAAAAACTCAAACTAGCACTCGACAAGCGCGAGGTGTTTCCCTTTCAAGGACCAAGGGCTCAGCATCATAAAGAGTTGAAAGAGGGCAAGTGAGGGCAAAAGAGACCGGTAGATGTTAAAATACCTCTCGATGATTGAGACCAATACTGAAAACACAGACTCTCGCGTCGAGTTGCTTTTGATCGATGACGATTTGAAGTTCTGTCGACTAATCGCTGAATATTTAGGTAAGCACGGCTTCGATACAACACTTGTACATGACGGAAAGATGGCCCTCCAAACATTGCCTACAAAAGATTGGGGCGCCATAATTCTAGACGTTATGTTACCGGGCTTAGACGGATTTGGTGTTTTGCGCGAGATTCGCGAAGTATCAGATACTCCGGTGCTCATGCTCACAGCGCTTGGTGATGAAACAGATCGAATAGTCGGTCTTGAAATTGGTGCCGATGATTACCTTCCCAAAACTTTTTCTCCGCGCGAATTGCTTGCTAGACTGCGAGCAGTGATTCGACGAAGCAAAGGCAAGTTTAATGCTTCCAAACCAAGTTATAACGAGAAAGACGCAATTATTATCGCCAAAGATTTAACTTTAGATTTAAATGCACGAAGCACCACTTTTAATGGCAAAGAATTATCACTCACTCCTGTTGAGTTTGACATTTTAGTGGCGCTTGCACAAAGTGCGGGACGAGTCAAAACCAGAGAGAATTTATTAAATGACATTCGTGACCGCAATTACGATATTTATGATCGTTCGATTGATGTTCACATTTCTGCGTTGCGCAAAAAATTGAATGATAGCTTGAAAAATCCTAAGTACATAAAAACCGTCCGCTCAGCAGGATATATTTTTGTTGGCAAAAATGAGCAAAGCTCATGAAAGTCCGGTTTTCACTCTACGCGCAAACCATTGCACTTTTAACCGGTTATTTGATGGCGCTTGCACTTGCAATCGGTTTATTTCTCAATTCCAATTTTGGCGGCTGGGAAGCGTTACTTAACAGTCCCGTAGGCGACCGCGCAGATGCGGTTGCAGGAACCATTCGCAATCAACTTGAAACGGCACCATCGGAGAAATGGACCGGCATTTTAAATGATTTTGGACATTTGTATAACGTCCAATACTCAGTCTTCGATTTTGCTGGAAATCAACTAGCGGGCGAAAAAACAGAACTTCCTACTGAAGTTAAAAATAGATTTTTTCCGCCACCGCCCCCGATGCCTCCCGATTTTAAATTAGGCGTGTTCACGCATAAATTACCAACATTTCCCGGACAACCAATTGGACCGGGGCAACCGATTGGTTTTGGCATTCATGTAGGAACGGCTCAAGGATTCGTGCACGGAACCGGTCCTCGATTTGATCACGGACCGGTTCCGGTTCCAGCATCAGGTCCGGGTCCCAATCATAAATTCAGCTTCTTTACCCCCGCCCATACACTGGGAATCCACGGGCGCATGGTCACACATATCAAATCAGGCAACGAAGATTCTTACTGGATCGGCGAGCGATCCATCTTTAAAACAAAAGAGGGCAATTTTCTGCCTGGCGCAATTCTTGCTCGCATGGAAAACCCCTGGGCGAGCAGTCTAATCGTCGATTTCAAAATGCTTGGCTTAGTGCTTGCAGCAATTATTATTCTTTCAATATTATTTTGGCTGCCCTTCGTGCATATGATTACCAGAGAGTTAACACGCCTCACTAAAGCAACCGAAGAAATTGCCAGTGGCAAATTCAATGTAAAAATCGACAATAAAAGAAACGACGAAATTGGTCGACTAACAGAAGCCGTAAACACTATGGCGTACAGACTAAATGGATTTGTGGAAGGTCAAAAAGGCTTCCTTGGCGCTATTTCGCACGAATTATTTTCGCCATTAGCAAGGCTTGGTTTAGCACTCGAACTCTTAGACAGTAGCTCGTCTGAAGAACAAAAGCGACATATCGCGGACATTCAAGACGAAATAAATGAAATGAATCAACTCATAAACGAGCTTCTCGCCTACGCTAGAGCTGGAATGAATGAACCAAAAGTTGAGTTGAAAGAAGTAGATCTCAATTCCATCTTGAATAGCCTGAAAAACAAGTTCAATCTAAACGATAATTTGAAGCTTGATCTACCGCAACCATGCAACGCTTTAGTGGAGCCACTTTTGTTCGAGCGAGCAGTAAGCAATATTTTACGCAACAGCATTAAATATGCAGGACAAAACAGTCCAATTGAAATTTTGGCAACCAATATTCCTGATGGCAATAAACTCAAACTAATTATTTCTGACCGCGGACCCGGCGTCCCCCAAGATGCCATCTCAAGACTGGGAGAGCCTTTCTACAGGCCAGAAGCCTCGCGCAGCCGTGAGTCTGGTGGAGTTGGACTTGGTCTTGCGATTGTGAAAACCTGCATTGTCGCTTGCGAAGGAGAGTTTTCAATTTCAAATAGGCCTGAAGGCGGACTGAATGCAATTATCATACTTAAGAAAAAAAACTGAAGTGACGCGAACTTCGCATAGCCAATTCCTGAGCCTTTTTTGCAGCAGCCATTAATATTTGTGGCTCGATGCAAGTCGCAGGTATCGATGCTGCGCCCATCACTTTTTTGGCAGAATGGGTAAGCGGACTCAGACTAAAAAATATTTGCAAAGATTCCATCAAATGCATCGCTTCATTCCTTCCAGCCGAGTGCAGGAGAATAAAGTATTCATGCGGATCTGTCTGAGTGATTAAGTCATATTTGGAATTGTTGCTTCGCACTCGCTCTACTAACATGCGATTTATTTCTATGAGTTGCTCTGGCTTTACATTAAGCTTCAATGAGAGTGAAACTATCGAAAGAGGAATTTCAGATCTCTGAAATCGCTCAAATTCTCTTTGTAGAAAGAAGACGAACGAATCGAATTTGGTCAATCCAGTTGATGCGTCATCATGCAAATCGAGCACTTTATATGCCCTTTCAAAATCCAAAACAAATGGTGGCGGCAAGACATTGACTAAACCAAACGGTTTAATTGGAACAGCGCTACCAACACCTTGCTCATCGTAGCTCAAGCTGCTGTCGACTTTGATTCGCGCCAAAACCATTTCTAAGTCTCTATAAATCTTGGTCCAAATTACTTCTGCATTGTTTTCAACTATTCGCAGAAATGTACTCTGAATGCCAATTCCAATCTCAGGGAGTTCAATTTTTATGCAGAAACTAGAATTAGTAAATGCATTTTTGAAAGTCAACTCAACTGGTTTGCTGTATTTCTGCGTCAGTGACAACATATAAGTTAAATCGTCTAACGTAGGCTGTGAGCTCAATTTGGTCATTTTAATAGTCTGATTTGAGCCCGGTGTTGCCGAATTCATTGTTGCCATAAGTAGTAGCCACCCTGTAAGTCCTCGCCGAATACCATTCAATTAGGTAGGCGTAAAGAATTTATTTCGAGCCTGCGTTTTTTTTAAGATTGAGTAAAGACCGACTTATTTAGAGCTATTTTGCAAAAGCTCTTTCAGCTCTTCATTTTCTGGATGGTGCTCTTGCAGCGAATTAAGTTCTTTCAAGGCGTCGTCGTTTTTGCCAAGCTTCATTAGCGCTTTGATTAAACCAAGACGTGCTTCGTAGCTGCCAGCGCTAATAGATAAGGCTTTGCGCTCTTCTTCAACTTGACCCTCAAAATCGCCTTGATTGCCTAAAGCCACAGCCAACAAATGATGCGTTGTGTCATTTGTGTCGTCATTAGAAACCGCTTCGTGTAAGGCACTAACAGCAGTATCATTGTCATTTTGAGCCAGTGCTACTTCGCCAAGAGTTTTCCAACCAATGGGATCGGTCTTGTCCAGTTCTACTGCCATTTTAGCTTCGTCCATTGCTTTGGGAAAATCTTTCTTCATCAGATAAGCTTTGGCTATTACATAGTGAGCAATGGGATTTTTGGGGTCGGTCTTCAGAGCCGTGGCAAGCACATCAATAGATTCGTCATAACGACCTAACTCATTTAAGATGACGCCCAAATTATTTTGGGCGGTCGGATTATTAGGACTTTTTTCAAGCGCTTTGCGATATGAAATTTCGGCGTTCTTGTAGTCGCGCTTTTTGAAGAAATTATTACCTTCAATCAGATATTCGGTAGATGTCTTCACTTCCACATTACAAGCCGAAAGCAAAATCAACGCCGAAAGCAAAACACCCAGATTCTTCAACTGAGCCAATGTGCGTCCGGTTTTGTTATTCATCACCATCTTCCTGGCATTCTAACATGGCAAAAGCCTGCAGTGGCTGGTAAAAGCCCTAGTTTTTGGCTCCACGGGCTTGGTCAGGTAACAAATTAAGACCTGACTTTTTCCTTCTCTTTAGAAGTTATATGCAACTCTTTGAGCTGCTCTGGTGTCACCGCAGACGGTGCTTCAGTCATGGGGCAACCGCCAGATTGTGTCTTAGGAAAGGCAATTACGTCTCTAATAGATTTAGACCCTGTCAAAAGCATGATGATACGATCAAGACCCAACGCCAATCCACCATGCGGCGGAGCGCCCGATTCAAGCGCTTTAAGCAAGAAACCGAATTTCTCTTGAGCGTGCGGCAAATCAAGTCCGATTGACTCAAACACTCGCTCTTGCACACCTCTATCGTGGATACGAATAGAACCGCCACCGATTTCGACACCGTTATAAACAACGTCATAGGCGCGAGCACGAGCGGCTAGAGGGTCTGTTTTAATTTTATCTAGATCATCCAGGCGTGGGCTTGTGAATGGGTGGTGCACGGCGACCATGCGCTTTTCCTCTTCGTCATAATCAAAGAGCGGGAAATCTACCACCCATAGCAAAACATGTTTGTTTTCGTCGATAAGACCAAGCTCTTCGCCAATTTTCAAACGCAGACGACCCATGACGTTTGCTGCCACTTTGTCAGAAGAAGCAATCATCAAAATAAAATCGCCTTGTTTAGCACCTGCAAGCTCTTTCATTTTGTCGAGGTCTTCGGGACTCAAGTGTTTGTCTATGCCAGAAGATCTGACACCGCCTTCGTTAAATTCAAGAAACGCAAGACCTTTGGCTCCGAATTCTTTGGCGAAATCCTGATAGGCATCGAAGTCTTTGCGCGACTTCTTGCCTGCTTGCCCTTCCAAGCAAATGGCTTTAAGCACGCCGCCTGCATCGACCACATCTTTAAAGACTTTGAATCCGCAAGTCTTTGCCGCAGAAGACAAGTCTTTTATTTCCATACCAAAGCGCAAATCTGGCTTATCGGCTCCATATTTGGACATTGCTTCCAGATAGGTCATGCGCTGAAATGGAATTTGAACTTCAAATCCAGCAGCGGCAAATGCGTCTTTCAATAAGCCTTCGGTTACAGCAAAGATGTCGCTTTCATCAATGAATGACATCTCCATATCAACCTGAGTAAACTCTGGTTGCCGGTCAGCACGCAGGTCTTCGTCACGGAAGCAGCGAGCAATTTGATAATAACGCTCAATTCCGCTCATCATGAGAGTTTGCTTGAAGAGCTGGGGAGATTGGGGCAAGGCATACCAGGAACCGGGATTGAGACGGCTTGGAACTAAAAAGTCGCGTGCACCTTCAGGTGTAGCTTTGGTCAGGATAGGCGTTTCCACTTCGATAAATCCGGCTTTATCGAGATACATGCGAATTGCATTGGTCACGTTGTGACGGGTACGCAAATTGTGTTGCATCTCTGGGCGACGCAAATCTAAAAAGCGGTATTTTAGCCTCAAGCCCTCGTCGACCGATGCGGCTTGATCCAGTTGAAAAGCAAGCGGTGCAGCGGTGTTTAGAAGTACTACTTCGTTTGGATAAAGTTCGACCGTGCCAGATGATTGGTCCGCCTTTTGCGTTCCCTCCGGGCGTTTGGTCAATTTGCCTTTAGCAATAATGACAAATTCGCTTCTCAAACTAGAAAAAATCTGGTGGGCTTCCTTATTTATGCTGGGGTCTGCGACCAGTTGCAATTTGCCGGACGAGTCTCGTAACTCAACGAATATCAGACCTCCCAGGTCACGCCTGACATTTACCCAGCCGGCTACACATACTTCTTGACCGATATTTGCTTCGCCTAGATCCGAGCATTTAGTGTCGCGTTTCATGGTTTTATGGACTTCCATGGGATTCCTCTGGAGGTGGATTTGTTTTATATATCTTGGCTATTTTACTTAATTACTACTGGCAAGCAGGTAAACACGTGCTGATCTGGTGAAGAAGTTGTAAACTAAATTACTAATAGGGCTAATAAACAGCGGTAATTTTTCGAAAAGCGAGTTGTCAAAATGCATTATTTTCTAAGTGGACTCCCGCAGCCAGCAATCATGGCAATCGGTGCATTACTATTTGCTTTAGGTTGTTCCTACTTATATAAAGGCTGGAATGCTCTAATTCTGGGACGGTGTCATTACTGGTCTGGATTTTTGCCATTCACAGTCATTTCGCCATGGCTTTTGCATTTGCCGCCCAAGCAAGGATCGCTTGTCAAATTAAGAGAAGGCATGTTGTGTCATATGGTGATTGGACCGCTCTTTTTCATTACATCTTTCTTCTTTTTAATCCCGGGCTTGGACATGGTCGCCGGCGGCGCCGGTACCAAGTTTGCCAATTTAGTTCTTAATGCTGCTGATTCTACAAAACCGACAGCCATTATCTATTCGCCGCCACTTAACTATAAATTTCCTATTTTGGCTCGCGCCGGCAAAACCTGGAGCAAGTTGTTCAACTCTCAGATTTATGAAGATCCGTCCCATAGCTTGTTGCCTGGCAATCAGACTAAATCTCTTGATCAAGCACAGAATGACGCGGCCAGAGGACATAACTAGTTAAATTTCGAGTTGAATGAAACATTCACCAGTAAATCTTCTGGCCCTTGGCTTAAGTCTTAGCTTAAGCCAAGGCGCTCCAGGTCAATGTTCGCCAGCAAACTCTACAGCAGATTCAAAGAACACCCAGCTCCAGAAGTTGCTAGATGAAACTAGAAAGAATCTGAAACAACTGGAGACAGATAGAAACTCACCCAGATCCTCCTCAGGGGATCTTTCAACAAAATGCCACAAGTTGATTGACAAGGCTCAAGAACTGAGTACCAGCATAAATCCCAAAAGCGACACGAACAAGCAGCTAGCTGATGTACTCATTTTAAAAGCAGATCTACTTGAACTCACTGGCAACATCGATTCTGAGCCTCTTGAAACCGCTCTTAAAATTCAAGAAAAAACTTTTGGACCAAACAATCCTAAAGTCGGTGAAACGCTGAACAAACTGGCATATGTAACCTTAAGAAAAGGAGAGATCTCAGATGCCGCAGACTTGTTGAACAGATCCATACAAATCATGGAATTCAACAAAGGTACTGGTGCAAGCGAATTAGCAGATGC
>CAZSHS010000006.1:0-24975 GCA_964606665.1 uncultured Candidatus Obscuribacterales bacterium
AACGGTCCGCGGTAGATAGTTTTTTCTTGCAGCATGATTGCGTTCATGAGCAAGTTTTTGACCAGGTGAGTATTTCTTGCTAAGCGGCATGTGTGTTCGTTTGTTTTTGCACCAAATGCGGTGCCTCACGATTTTTGATTCATATATAAATGATGCCGAAGTGACCCACTTTAGATTCAATAAGAAACTCTCGATTTTTAGTTGAAAGGGTATCGATGAATTCTTTGGTTAACTTTGGCATAGCAAAACACACTCCGATAACAAAAAGCGCCTTCAAATTTATAGACGTTTGAACACCGAAAAAAGTTCAAAAAGCGTGGCATGAATTAAACGCTCGGTGATACTATCTGTGACGCCGGTGTTATTGGTCAGGTCGCCCAATACAATCAAATTGAAAATTCTTCTCGTTCTTCGCCAATACCAGTTGGTGTCACATCTGTTGGAATAATTGTCGGGTTGGCTTGAGCCAGACGAATAGGAGAAAAGTCCTGAGCAAAAGCTGGTGAAGCAAAAAAGCTACACATAAGACCTTTTCCTAGAACCAAATATTTATTCATGACATCCGACTAGTACTGTGTGCTAGTCTAACATCACGGCTATATTCTATTCAGATAGATTCTCTGATGTTTTTGTCGCTTCAGGCGCTTCTGGTGGTTTTCCAGTGACTTTAGCCAATAGCTCAACACATTTTTGATTTATCTTATCTGCTAGTTCTGGCGATACAAATTTTGATTTCTCGCTAGCTGTCAAGCGCTCGGCTAAAATTTTACACTGTTGATAAGAATCAAGCGCGCGTCCTGGATCATTTTGTGCTTCATACAAAGATCCTTGCAAAGCAAGCGGCTTGATGCGATGCGCAGTTCCTGGTCCATACATTTTGCCTAGCACCACTAGTGATGCGTTCAAATATTTGCGACAGGCTTCGCCATCCTCCTGGGCGATACTCACTTCCGCCAGGGCATTTAAAATATCTGGGATGGCTGGATCTCTATCTTTCCAGTAAGTTTCGCGAATACCAAGCGATTTTTTGTATGCTGCTGCAGCCTCGTCCCATTTTTCAGCCTTTTCAAAATTTTGGGCTTGTTTAAGTAATTGATGCGCTTGAGCTGATAGTTTCAGAACTTCTGCATTGGCATTTTGATGAGCTGCATCAGCTCCTCTTGAGAGTGTTACAGGTGTGCCAAGGTTACTATTTCTTGCCGTTGGGCTAGGTCTGCCGCCTGTCTGTCCACTGGCATGACTGCCATTGCCGCCGCTCACGCCTTGAAGTGCTTTGGTTGGGGCGCCATAAAGTTTGTTCATGCCGCCGCCCATAGTGTGAGCTGCGCCCATAGGCTTTGGCATAGCCATTAAACTGCCATATTCAGCAATGCCCTGCGCCGTAACCTTATGACCTGCGCCAAGGGTCAAGAATATTATTAGAGAGGCGATCTTGAAAGAATTGGATTTCATATTTGGAAAGACTCGATAGTAAGTTGCTCACGCCAGATCATGTTCAATACATCTAACTTACCCAGTTTTAGGGTGGTAACGTCGAAAAATTTATGCATGCTAAAACCTCGTCAGGAGGATATGACGATGAACAACTCATTTTCACTTTCGTTACACGAAAATTCGCCGCCCTGGCTAGAGGCTTACTATCAGCAAATCAATCAATCTGCTGCCACGAAGAGACGTTTGCAGATGGAGCGCAAAAAGCATCCATTTGATAAATTGGCAGATACCTCAATCTTGCAAGAGGATTATGACAATTCTCTTTACACCACCTTTTTTTCCGATGAAAAAGTGCGTCACATTCACTTAGTTCACAGGGCCGCAATCAGGCACTGGCGTCATAAAGAAGTTAGTGCCTCTGAGCTTTTGGAGATTAATCAGGTTCCCACAGCTTCTTATCAAAATTTAAAAGCAGTTTTAGCCGGACCGGGATCTGCTGAACAACAAACATATGAAATAGATCAAGAAACTACTTACCACCCGCCCACAACCAAGCTAGAGGAAGATAACTACTCATATGGAATGGGATTGGATCGTAGCTGTTTAGAAGTTTTCTTGACTGAGTCGGCAAAAGAAAAAGCGCTTCACGATTACTTCTTGGGCAAAAGAAAAAGACCCGCACTGCAAGAGACATTTAACTTTGGACCAAGTATCACTTCGCAAAATCAAGAGCAAACAGTGCCTGATATGAAACTTTTCGACCAGAGTCTGCTTGCGTCTGAAGTTAGAGCAAGAGCTGCTTTAGCTAGAATTATTAATGGCGATTATAATCAATTCGCTAAGTTGGCTGAAGATATAAGCTCTGATGTTCGAATGAGCGTTTTGGAAAATGAGAAGTGTCCAAGTGAAGTTATCGAGCAATTGTGCCGCGATACGAATCCGCAAATTGCCAAATCAGCCAGGCAGCGCTTAGGTTATCACTAGCGCCAAAAAGAGATTTATGAAATTAACGAAACGCTATATTGCAGCTCTTACCAAGCGAGCTGGAGAAGTAGATGGCTGGCGCGATTTTGCCGGAATGTTAAATCCAGCTCTGGCAGAGAAGCTGGATACAGGCGAAATGTACCTGCCCAACTTAGATTCTGAATATAAATCAGAAGAAGCTGCAAGTAAGCCTCTATTGCCAATTGTGCTAGGGCGAATGCTCAGAAAAAGTTATCCTATGAAAGTTCAAAACTGGTACATTGCAGGCTCTAAATTTACTGAAAATGACAAGCTTGAATCATTATTCGCTCATACAGATGACCAAAAAATGATAGATGAAGGTGCTGCAAGCGAAGATGTAAATGTCAGACGAGGCGTTGCTGCCAATCCAGTCACTCCTATTTCTGTTTTAAGTGCCTTATCCTTTGACCTTGAGCCGTCTGTCAGACTAGCTGTGCTTCAAAATGGTCGCACTCCTGTTAGCGATGTCGAATATCTTAGTTTGGATAAAATCGATAAAGTAAAAAATTTTGCAAGGCAAAAATTAGCTCGAATAATGTCAGAAGAATACGTTCTTTCCAAATTCCCGGCGCAATAAAGTATGATTATGCCCTATGGCAAAGTTACTGAGCGAAGACGAAGAATTCATTTCATTTTTGGCTTTGAATTCGACTGGCGACCAAATCGAAAATGAACAATTGTGGCAGGGTTATGCCCTTGAGATTGGCAATGGTCCGATATCTCTTAAGTATGGCGGGGCCAAGGACGACGGGTATTTATTTTGTCGAAAGCCAAAAGACGAAATCAAGATGTTTTGTCAGAATCTGCAAACATTTATGGATAATCGTATGCAGAGTTTGCAATTTGAGCCTTCTGAGCCATCCTTTGAATTCAGTCTTGAGCGTGTTGAGTCATTTGGTGTAAAGGTCAGTGTTTTTGTAGACGATGGCAATGCAAGCTCGGCAATTGCGCGCTGGGACGCCTTTGGTCTTAGATTTTTTACCACCGATGCCAATTTAGAGCGCTTCATAAACGAACTCAAAAGCGAGTTTGCCTGTTAAAATTGCCATGTTAACGTCACGTCAGTAACGGCAGTTTGTAGATGTCGGCTGAAAGGAGAACTTACCATGACTCAATCGCAAGTTGCACCAGTTGAGGTGCTTTTGCCAGACGGCTCCAAGAAATCGATGGAACCAGGCAGTACGGCAGCCGACCTCGCTAAGAGTATAAGCGAAGGGCTGTTTCGCAAATCTGTTGGTGCCTTAATCAATAAAGAAATTTGCGACCTTTACACCGAGCTCAAGCAAGGTGATGTGGTGCAAATTTTGACTGAAAAAGATAAAGAGTCAATCGAACTTTTACGTCACTCTACCGCTCACGTAATGGCAGAAGCGGTGCAGTCCTTGTTTCCGCAGGCACGAATTGCAATAGGACCAACTATTGAAGACGGTTTTTATTATGATTTCGAAATTCCAGACCACAACATTACCTCTGATGATTTGACCAAAATTGAAGAGCGCATGACTGAGATTGTCAAACAAAATCAGCAGATAGTGCGTCACTGCATCGAAAATGTAGACGAGCAAATTGCTATTTTCAAACAGCAAGGCGAGAAATTCAAAGCCGAGTTGCTTGAAGAGCACAGAGATCATAATCCCACTTTGTACTTGATGAAAGATAAAAATGGAACCGTGGTCTGGAACGACTTGTGTCGCGGACCTCACTTGCCAAACACTTCATTCATTAAAGCATTTAAGCTGATGAAAGTTTCTGGCTCTTACTGGAGAGCCGATGAAAAACGCGAGCATCTTCAACGCGTTTATGCCACCGCTTGGTGGTCCAAAAAAGATCTCGATGATTATTTGAAAAAGCTGGAAGAAGCAGAAAAGCGCGATCACCGAAAACTGGCTAAACAGCTTGATCTGTTTTCAGTACATGAAGAAGTCGGTCCTGGTTTGATTTTTTGGCATCCAAATCTTGCCACCGTACGTGATGTCATTGAAGACTTCTGGCGCAAAGAACACCGCAGACGCGGTTATCAATTCGTCTATACTCCGCATATTGCTTCAGAAGAGCTTTACCGAGTAAGTGGACACCTGGAAAACTATGGCGAAAACATGTATGCGCCAATGGATATTGATGGTGATCCCTATCGTTGTAAACCGATGAATTGCCCAGGTCATATTATGATCTACAAAAATCGTTTGCGTAGCTATCGCGATTTGCCTCTGCGTTTTGCAGAGTTAGGCACCGTCTACAGATACGAGCGCTCAGGCGTGTTGCATGGCATGCTTCGCGTGCGCGGATTTACTCAAGATGACTCGCATATTTTTTGCACTCCAGAGCAATTGGAAGGCGAAATAGATGGCGTGCTTGACTTAATCGACAAGCTTATGACCACTTTTGGCTACACGTATAAATGTTATTTGTCTACTCGTCCAGAAAAATATTTAGGCACTGATGAAGAGTGGGCAATGGCAACTGGTGGGCTTGAAAACGCGCTCATCAAGCGTGGTATCGATTATGAAGTGGACGAAGGTGGTGGTGTATTTTATGCACCAAAAATCGACGTTAAGCTATTTGACGCTATTGGACGTGAATGGCAGGGACCTACTATTCAGGTCGACCTCAATTTGCCCAAACGATTCGACGTAAGTTACATCGGTGAAGATGGCTCACGTCATCAAGCCGTAATGGTTCACCGTGCCGTTCTTGGCTCAATGGAGCGCTTCTGTGGTGGATTGATTGAGCACTATGCTGGATCATTTCCATTCTGGTTGGCACCGACCCAAGTGGCAGTTTTGCCCATCGCCGACAGACATCATGACTTCTGCGATAAGCTTATGACGCGACTTTTGGACAATGATTTTCGTGCTCAACTAGATGCGCGTGCTGAAACTGTTAACTACAGAATTCGCGAAGCGCAAATGCAGCAGACACCGTATATGGTGGTAATCGGCGATAAAGAACAGGAAGAAGGAAAAGTGGCATTGCGTCATCGTCGCGATGGACAAATTGGACTTCTGACTGTGGACGAATTGATTGAGCGTTTCAAGAAAGAGCGCGCTGAATTCGCTTAAACGAATCCAGCTTCGTCTAAAACAAAATAATTACAGAGGGTTCGTTGCTTGGCTGGTATAAGCCAAGTACAAACAACCTATGGAAATACTCAAGGCTATTGTCACTACAACGGCTATTAGAATTATGCTGCTTAAATTCTTAGGCATTAATTTGTGAATATGTGAGGCTTTTGGGGTGTCATAACATGCGTCTACGTATAACTCACATTGACTATACCGCTCTCGAATTGGATATTGTCATTAGTCGTCGCTCACAAGCGTCAAAAGAAGCTCTCCGCCCTCCCCGATCGCACCCCCAACTTTCCAATTTAGTCGAGGCTTTATGGTCCAGGGTTCAGAAATAGAAAATCTGCCTGATGCACAGGTCACGCCAAATAATTCAGAGCAAGTGGCATCCACTGCTCGTGAAAATCTGTTGCTGGCAGCAAGTGACTACATGTCCACTCGTTTTCCCCCAAATGACGGTCGTCTTGCCCACGACACTCGAGACACAAGAGCGTCGGGTAGTACAGATTTCAACAAAATGCCTGTTGGCGAGTCTGAACTCATAACAGGAAGCGGTTTTAAAAATCTTTCGATAGAAAATATTCCAAGTAACTATCAAGTCATTCATGCCATGGACAGTCGTGGTTATTACTTGCAGTTTAATCCTCCAGCCGCTGGTCCAAACGAGGCGCAACAACCTAGAAAACGAATTTACTATCCGCCAGATTTGCCGTCTATCGATATGAAAGTGAACGGTACCCCAGTGAAACTCGACCTTGCCGCCGATCGCGTGCGCGTTGATCAGTTCAATACTACTCAGGACCCTGCACTGCTTAGAATTCAAGATGCATACAGAGCGGCAGCTAAATTGGAAGCGGTTAAAGCACTTCCCGTGGACGATCCAGCTATGCGCTTCTTGCAAAATATGAATCAGTTGGGTGGTCGTGAATTGAATGCCCTTGAATCGGTTTACACCGATTTGGTCAATCGCAATCCCCACAATGCCTGGGCTAAAGTGGGTCTTGGTGATGTCAAAACCCTCCAAGCTATAAGCAATTTATCGCCTTACATGCTTGGCGCTTTGAACCGAACAGATCGTACCCCTGTCCCACTTGAAGTCAAACAACAAATTCTTTCGCAACTTGATGCTGCAAGTGAGCAGTACAGACTGGCACAAAATATAAACGGCAGATGGCAGCATAACAATGTCACTCCTTTCCGCTCTCCATATTTGCCGAATTTCGATTTCAACCCATGGGCTGGCGGTTTTGGGTTCTTGTACTGGGGCACTGGCGCAGATTATGGCGCTTACAGGCAAACTCAAGTTGGGGTTTTGCGTGGACTGGTTGACCGCAACGTGCTCGACTCTATTCAGTTGCCGCCAAATCGTCCCGAATATGACCCGACTTTGCCGCCAAATCCAAGCCGCTTGCGCATCTATGAGCGGGGAGTCAGTCCCAATATATTTAAATAAACTGTAGCTGTTGCTTTTAAGTTATATGACCTTGGTATGGTAATGATATAGTTGTCTGATAGATTACGCCTCAGTATTTATTGTTTTGAGTAAAAGGCAATGACAAAGAACCCGCAAGACGACGAAGCATTTTTTGGTCCCGATTCGCTTTTTCGCCGCAAGCTGCACAAGCTGCGCGCCGAGTGGCACGATCCTGGCAAGGGCAAAGGCAATAAAGCGCAAGAGCAATTGACCGGTTACGCCTATATTACGAATGCTGAAAACAGCATGAAAAACAAAGATACAACAGAGATGGAGCGCCTTGCTCTGCTCGATTCTGTGACCGAACTTTATAATCAGCAAGCTATTATCAAAGTTCTTATTTCTGAAGTACGTCGCGCCAAGCGTTATAAACGTCCTGTGGCAGTGATTATGGTCGAGTGTGACCAGTTTGATGAAGTGGCTTCTGGCAATGAAATTAGCCGCGATCTTTTCTTGAAGTCTTTCTCTGAGCTGGTTTTGAAAGCTGTGCGCGATGTGGATGTTCCATCAAGATATTCAAATACACAGTTTCTGGTAATTTGTCCTGAGACAAATAGCCAGGGCGCTAAAATTATTGCTGAGCGCATGCTGCGCACAGTGTCTGCAGAGGCTCTTGTTGGTGTAGATCGTAATTGGCGCATTAGTGTAAGCGTTGGTTACGCCTCATTTCCTAAGCATGGTACTTCTGCTCAAGACGTTATTACCAAGGCCGAAATGGCTCTGCAAAGAGCAAAGACAGGCGGCGGCAATAGATGTGATGCAGCTTTCTAGCACCGCAACTAGAATCAGTCTCTTGGGCTCTACAGGCTCAATAGGTCTTCAAACGCTAGACATAGTGGAAAATCACAAGGACCATTTGCAAGTGGTGGCACTTTGCGCTGGTTCTAATTCGCTTGAAAAATTATGTGCACAAGTAATTCAGTTTGAGCCAGAGTTGGTCTGTGTTCCAAACGACACAGATAGAGAAAAGCTTATTTGTCTGCTTGGCGCAAACAAGCGCAAAAAATTGGATATCGTCACTGGAGAAGCTGGGTTAATAGCTGCTGCCACATTGACTAGTTGCAATTTGGTCGTCACTGGAGTGGTCGGAGCGATAGGGGTCAAGCCAACTTATGCAGCAGTGCGAGCCGGCAAAAATATTGCTTTAGCCAATAAAGAAACTCTTGTTGCTGCCGGATCAGTGATTATGAGTGAAGCCAAGAAGCAAGGCGTGAAAATAATTCCAGTAGATAGCGAACACTCGGCTATTTTTCAGTCTCTTCAAGGCTACCAAAACAGCGACATAGATTATCTCTGGCTCACGGGTTCGGGCGGACCATTTAGGACTTGGACACTTGCCCAAATGGAGAATGCCACCAAATCCGATGCGCTCAAGCATCCTAATTGGTCGATGGGGCCAAAGATAACAATAGACTCCGCAACCATGATGAATAAAGGACTTGAGATAATAGAAGCGCGCTGGCTTTTTGATATAAGTGCCAAAAAAATTAAAGTGTTGGTTCATCCGCAATCAATTTTGCATTCTGCCGTAGAATTCAAAGACGGCTCTATCGTGGGTCAGATGGGCGTGCCTGATATGCGCCTACCTATTCATTTTGCTTTGTTCTATCCAGATAGGGTGGCATCCAATAGAGTTCCACGTTTGGACCTGGTGAAGCTAGGTTCGCTCACTTTTGAGCCACCCGACTTCAAGAAGTTTCCCTGTCTTTTAATGGCGCAAGAAGTGGCCGAATCAACCGCAACATTGCCTTGTGTACTCAATGCAGCAAACGAAGTGATTGTGGACAGTTTTCTGAAAGACCTCTTACCATTTAAACAAATACCTAAGCTTCTTGAAGCAGTCTTAAGCTTGCACAAACCGGTTAAAAACCCTGATTTGGACGATATTTTTGAGGCTGATGCCTGGGCTCGCAAAGAAGCTTTTCGGCTTGTTCAGGCTCCAATATCATCCATTTAAGTCGTTTTCGTGTTAGCATTTCTGCCACCTGGAACACATAAATAGGACTCGATTCATGGTTTTGACAAACACTAAAGTTAACGTGATAGATCATCCCCTGGCCGCGCAAGCGCTAACTAAGTTACGCGACTTCCAAACAGTGAGCCATGATTTTCGCTTCACTGCCCTTAGATTGAGTCAGTATCTCGTTTATGAAGCGATGCGCGACCTTAAGGTTAAAGAGGTTGGAGTGGAAACACCGCTTGGTCCCGGCAGTGGAACAGCGATTGTCGATTATGTAATTTTGGCTCCGGTGCTTAGAGCTGGTCTCATTTTGGCTGAAGCTGCGCAAGACTTGATGCCTAACTCACGCATTTATCACATTGGTCTCAGGCGCGATGAAGAAACGCTTGAAGCAAAGTCTTATTACGCCAAACTTCCAGAGTCTTTGCCGCCGGATTGCCGTACTTATGTGCTTGATCCGATGTTAGCCACTGGTGGCTCTGCCTGTGCAGCCATTTCGCTCTTTGCTAAAATGGGCGTGCAAAACATTCATCTGGTGTCTTTTCTGGCTGCTCCAGAAGGCGTTAAGCGCGTACACGAACATTTTCCAAATGTGGTCATCACCACTACTTCCATTGATAATAACCTGAACGAATTTGGTTATATCGTGCCGGGACTTGGCGATGCTGGCGATAGAATTTTTGGAACATAAAAAAGAGAGCATCACCGTATGTGGTGCCCCCTATTCTATTTGACTTGTAAAGAGTCTCTGGATTCTTAGTTTCTAGTTATTCTTCGTCGAGTTTGAATCCGACTTTCATTGTCACTTGAAATTCGGCTATTTCGCCCTCTTTGATGCGACCGCGAAAATCAGTCGCTTCAAACCAGCGCAATCCGGTCAAAGACTTGGAGGCACGTTTTACTGCGTTTTCTGCCGCATCGGCGAAACTTTTTTCTGAAACACCAACTATTTCGGTTATTTTGTAGACATTGTGTGAATCTGACATTTGCCACCTCTTAAGGATTAATCTATTAACTAATTTAAAACTATTGAAAACCGCATTGGAGTTGAGCTTAATCCTAGTGTGACAATGATTTACCCCTTACACTATAAACATGCAAAACCTAAAAACCTATATTGATACAAACGGTCCGATGCCCTGGGCTACATGCGCCAAGGCTTTCGCTCGACTGCTTACAAGCGAATCAGGCCAAGAGAGCGAAAAATTGACTTTGCCTCTGAATCTGGCTTCTTTTCAAATAGACGAATCAACTAAAGAATTAAGTCTTGCGCAGACAGCCAGCGAAAATGACTTTGCTTATCAAAGTCCAGAATTTTGTTTGGAGCGCCCAACCGATGAGCGGTCTATTGTTTATAGTCTTGGTTTGGTGCTTTATGCCTGTTTGACAGGTGCACCTGCGTTTGTCGATAAATCAGCCGAGCGTTTGAGCGAGTTACAGGTAAGTGAAATGCCCCGTCCTGTGAGCAGCCGTATTTTAAACGAGTCTGTGCCAGTTGAACTTGATACTTTGCTTGGCAAAGCTATAAACAAGAATCCCAAAAAACGTTTCATTGATTCAAAAACTCTTGGACTGGAGCTGGAGAAACTGCAAACGAATTCAAATCTGTACAAACCAAGCAAGCAATCGGTCTTTAAATTTCTTTTTCTGTTTGCCTTAGCGCCAATTATTTCATTTTCTTTATCACATAATTCATACACTCAAAAACTTATTGCCGATAGTCATCCTCAAGCAAGACAGCCATACCATCTTAGTCTTGATTCGGGTGATTATAGATTGCAGATGGAATTCGACGACAATAAAATTGAGCCGGATAAGTCAAAAAAGCAAATTCAAATTCTGAATTTGATGACTAGAAAAATCATGTTTGCTACAACGAAACGCAAAACTTTTAAAGAAGCAGTCGAGGAAGCGGTCCGTCGGCAGCTCGATTTGAAGGGGGCCGATTTGAGCGGGCAAGATTTGAGTGGTGCTAATCTTCATGGTGCCAAATTTGCCAAAGCCTTTTTTATCAAATCTAAATTGAATAACGTCAATTTTTATTCTTGCTTTTTAGATGGTGCCGATTTTCGAGATGCCACTATGAATAACTGCATGCTAGGCGATGTTCATGCGGTACAAACAAATTTTTCTGGTGCTAATTTGAGCGGTTCGCAAATGCTAAATTCATTTTTCTTGCAATCTAATTTTATGGACGCAAACTTAAGCCGTTGCGATTTGACCAATTCAAAATTAAATCAAGCTAAAATGGTAAGAGCTAATCTAACTGGTGCAATAACCAAGAATGCCACTCGTAATGCCGACTTCTGGGATGGCGCCAAAGTTACAGAAGCACAGCTTAAGGACATGATTACTTTACAGTTAAGTAAATAAGATCATTGAAATCGTATCTCTATGAGTTTGCGAGTTTCATCGTCAATCAAAGTTGGTTTTCTTGTGGTCTCATCAATAAGCACCATTACCTCTTCAGATGCGGCACAACACTTATCATTCAGGTAGATCACTTGTGCGATTTTGACCGAGCTTTTGCCAAATGAGTTTATTTTTGTTCCTATTTCTGCGGTCCCTGGAAAATTCATCTCGGACAGAAAATCGAGATTCATGCTTGCTATAACGAAGGTTTTTCCCGCACCGCTCAAAGCGTCCATTCCATCAAAAAAGGTGGCTACCCGTCCTTGTTCTAAAAGAGTTGAGAAAACAGCATTGTTGACGTGTCCTAAAGCATCCGTGTCGCTATAGCGCAGAGGAACTGATGTCCAACATTTAAATGATGATTTGTCGACTTGGCGTTTTGTCATTCGGTAGAATTTTTTACTGCCAGTCCTTCTAGTTCAAGACTGCCTTTGACTGCTATCGTTTCCCCTGGTTTGAGTCCAGAGAGTACTTCACTCTTGCCACCATATACGGGGCCAACTTGTATTTTGCGTTCTTCAAATGTATCTGGCGATTTTTGAACATAAGCTAAGTGAGCTTCACCCACTTTTTGCACAGCCTCAGCAGGTATAACTAGCGCATTCTTGGTGGCAGTGCGCACTACCATTTTGCCAAACATATTGGGATGGAGCAAATCGAGACTGTTGTCTACAGTAGCTCTTATAGGCAATGTTCTAGTCTTAGGGTCCATTATGTTGCCTATGTTGTCTACTACTCCACGGAAGGTCTGCTCCTGGAAGCTATCTACAATTACCACTGCAGGCTGGTGTCGTTTGACATAACGGATATCTTTTTCGAAGACTTGAGCGAACATCCATACTGTTGATAGGTCTGAAATTTCAAATAGTTTGTTTGACGAGTCTACTAGTTGTCCCACATCTACTTGTCTTTCGATCAAGGTGCCTGAGCGGGGAGCGACAATGTTGAATATGTCATCTATTTTTCGTGTTTTGAGCACATCGTCAACTTCATTTGGCATGATACCAAATAGTCTTAAGCGCTCTTTGGTGCTGACCACTACAGAGTTTATTTTATCCTGCAAGTTTTTCAGCATCACTCGCGCTTCTTCAAATTCTCCTTCAGACAACTCCAAATTAGATCGTGCGGCAATTCCTTCTCCATAGAGCAATTTATTGCGCTCATATTGTTTTTTAGCCAGCGAAAATTTGACTTTAGCTTGCTCCATATCAGCTTCTAGAATCATTACTTTTTCAAGTAATTCTGATTCAAGTTTAGCCACTTCGTCACTTCGCACAGTAGTTAGAATCTGACCTTTTTTGACCATGTCGCCAACTTGAACGTCAACGTCTTCGACTCGTCCTGGCACCATAGAAAGCACTGGGGTGGTTTGGTAATCGTTCTCTTTCACTTCGCCTTCTAATATAAGTTCGACCGGCAAAGACTGATAGACCACTTTATAAGTTGTAAGACCGATTTTTTCCAGTTGTGATTTGGTTAGTCGCAGAATTCCATCATTTTCGTGTTTACTTAAAGGAGCAGTATGAGCCGCGCTTGTGTCATTGCTTTCGTTTGTGAAAAACTGACACCCGCTAAGTAGCGAAATCGAAATTATGGCGACTGTAGCAAATTGGAATTTCATTCAGGCTTCTCGAGATTTTTTACAGGCTCTTGCTCAGGCTCCGGTTCTTTTTCGGGGAAAGCATAAAGCGGTAAGGCTTCGGCAGTTTGCGATGCTAGTTCCATATCAGATTCTACCTGCTTCATTTTGCCTGAGCTAGGGCGGAAATATAAATAAATGCAGGGAAGAACATACAAAGTTAAAAACGTACAGAAAATCATTCCACCGATAATCACTATTGCAAAGGGTTTCTGTGTTTGAGCCCCAATCTCATTTGATAATGCCGCTGGTAACAATCCTACTGCTGCAATAGCTGCGGTCATCAATACCGGTCGCATTCTAGTGATGGCGCCTTTATAAACAGCCGTTCGAATGGGTACTCCGTTCAATCGCAATTCATCAACAAATGAGACCAACAAGATGCCGTTTTTCACCGCCAGCCCAAATAAGGCGATAAATCCAACGCCTGCAGATATTGAAAAATAAGTCTTGGTCACGAACAAAGACAAAACGCCACCGATAGCAGCAAGTGGGATAACTGAAAAAACAACCATTGCGCCGCTTAGAGTGCCGCAAGCAAAATATAGAATAACCAGAATTACACCAAGCGTAATGGGCAAGACCACCATCAGTTGATTTGATGCTTCTTTTTGGCGTTCGAACTCCCCGCTCCAGATGACCGAATAGCCTTGGGGCAATTCTAATTTATTGACTTTTGCTTGTGCTTCCTCTACTGCTGTAGCCAGGTCGCGTCCGCGTACATTGGCTCTTATTGTGGCAAGGCGACTTCCACCTTCTCGCCAGATTTGCGTTGCTCCCATTGATTCTTTTACTTTTGCAATTTGCGAAAGGGGAATTTTGACCCCACTTGGAGTGTCGACTAGAATTTGTTCTAAGTCTTCAGATGTGTTTCGATAGGCTTCGGCAAGACGCACAATTACATTGTATCTGCGTTCTTCTTCTATTGCCACGGTAGCCGTTTTGCCACCCAGTTCGATTTCTACCAGATCTTTTAAATCATCTACTGTAAGACCGTAGCGAGCCGCAGCAACACGATCTATTTCGATTTTTAGTTGGGGTTGACCCATCAGGGGATCAACGATGACATCGACAATACCAGGTGTGGTGCGCATCATAGCTCCCACTTTCACAGCAGTTTGCTCAAGCGTTTCAAGTTCGGGACCGGAGACTTTGGCTACAAGCGAACCTTGAACCCCAGACAAGGCTTCGTCTAAAGTTGTCTGAATGTATTGAGTGAAGTAATATTTGACGTTTGGAATTTCTTCCAAATCTTTTTTCATCATTTCAATTAGTTTTTCTTTGTCTTCATGCATTTCTTTGGGCCATTCGGCAAATGGCTTAAGACCAATGAAGAACTCAAGATCGGCAAATCTGTTAGGGTCGGAGCCGTCGTCGGGACCGCCTGCTTGTGAGAGCACACCTGTCACTTCTGGGTATTTGAGCAATTTTTCTCTAATCTGGCTACAGATGCGATTGGCTTCTAACAGAGTTATGCTACCTGGTTTAATGGTGCCTCTAAGCCAGATGTTGCCCTCTTCCAGGTGAGGCAGAAATTCGCTTCCCATGCTGAGATAAACAGGCACTATTGCAGCAAATGCGCCAATAGCAAGAATTATTACAAGCCAGCGTAATTTGAGCGCAAAATGCAAAGTTGGTGCATAAAATTTGCGCGCCAGAATAACAATGAAACTTTCTTTTTCTCTTGGTGGGTGATTGGGAAACCAAAAAGAGCATAAAACAGGAACAAGAGTTAGGGCGCAGAGTCCAGCACCTATAAGGGCTGTAACCATTGTGGTAGCAAGAGGACGAAATAACTTGCCCTCGACACCTGTGAAGGCAAAAATGGGCAAGAAAGTAGCAATGATTACAATAATTCCCGACACAAGTGGCGCTGCCACTTCGCAGGCTGATTCTCTTAGAATTTGTAGTCGTTGCAATGGCGTTTTATTTGGCCCTGCTTCAGAGAAAAAACGCACGATGTTTTCAGTCATTACCACCGCACTGTCAACTAGAATGCCAAAATCTATTGCGCCCAGGCTGAGCAGGTTGGCAGGCACACCGAAAATATTTAGACCAATGAATGATATCAATACCGATACTGGTATCACGATTGCAGTGATAACAGCCGGAACTATGTCGACTAAAAACAAACAAAGAAAAATAAAAACCAATACGATGCCGGTTGCGACGTTGTGACTGACTGTTTTAACAGTTCTGTCAATAAGAGTTGAGCGGTCATACAGAGTCTCGAAAGTGACACCGGGAGGTAATTTTTTCAAGATACTGGGCAAGCGTTCTTTAAGTTCAGCCAATACTTGTGAAGGGTTTTCATCTCTACGCAAGAGAACAATGCCTTCTACTACGTCATCTTCGTGGTCATGGCCAACCTGACCTCTGCGCACTAGTGGTTCGATTGCAACTTTGGCGACGTCACGAATTCGAATAGGAATGCCTTCGCCGTGGGCTTTGATCACTATTTCTTCGATGTCACCAACACCTGTAAGTAAACCCATTTCGCGAATTATTAGAGCCTGTCCGTTGCGCTCCAGAAAGCCACCGCCGGAGGTGGCGTTGGCGTGCGATACAGCGTTAAATACTTCTTGCAGAGTTATGTCATATGCCCGCAGTTTGTGCGGATCTATTTGAATTAAATATGATTTTGTCGGACCGCCTTGACTAATTACGCCAATTACGCCAGGTATTTGTCTGAAAAGTCGCTCCAGCTCCCACTGTTGAAAGGATCGTAACTCCATTGGAGTGAAATATCGACTGTGCAAAGCGTATCTGTAAATCTCGCGAAGGGATCCTACTTCTGGCTCCAGTTGCGGATTTGCGTCTGGCGGCAACTCGACTCGAGTAAGGCGTTCGAGTACTTGTTGTCTTGCTAGTGAGACAGGTGTTCCATCTGAAAAGGTTGTGGTAACTACAGATAATCCATATAAAGACAAAGAGCGCAAGCGAATTTGTCTGGGAATACCTAAAAGCTCTTTTTCCATAGGGATGGTGACAAGCTTTTCTACTTCTTCGCCCCCTTTGCCAGGATAAAGAGTAATAATTCTTACTTGTGGATTAGAAAGCTCAGGATAAGCCTCTAGCGGCAATTTCTTCCAAGCTAATAAACCAACGGCAATTATCACACCAGTAACGATGAGCGTCATATACCGGCTCTTAAGCGAATGTTCTACTAGCCAGTTTATTGCAGAATGCACTTTGTTAGCTCACGTGAATTTTGGGGCGTTGTTCGGGGTCGGTTTCCTCTGCTCTTAAAATTTCTCTGGTCACAGGAGCTATTTCACCTTCTCCAAGGAATATATATTTGAATACATAACCCAATGGATGACCTTCCGTCCAACCGAAATAGGCGTGCGGAATAGTTTTTGTACGGTCTCTTATGTCGAGCAGTATGGCTGCGATGGCATTTGGTACTGCCGAGCTTTGACAACGCAAAACTTTGTTGCCATCGACCAGATGTCCAGTCACGTGCAACACATTGTCTATAAATTCCGATGCGTCTTGTACTCTTACCTCAAGAAAAATTAGCTGCGCTTCTTCTGGAGTTAGTTTGTGCACGCGTCTGGTTTCGGCTTCTTTGGCGTTGTATTCCATTCCGCCTGGTCTGTGCGAAAGGATTGAAATCTCACCTTCTTTGAGCAACGCTTCCTGAAAGAAACTTTCAGCTACATCGTCATAAGAAACTTTCTGTATGCGCAATTCAAGAGAGCGCACAGTGCGCGAAAGTAAAGACGATGCCAGTATTGCCCCAATAAAGAATGAGGCGATGTGTAGACCTTCGGGACGTTCGATTATGTTTGCAATTAGTGTGTATAAAAACACGCATGTAATAACTGCAAAAGCAGATCGTTTGAATTGGCTGATTTTCCAGTAAGTGAGCGTGACTGCAAACGAATCGCAAGTCATTAGCACAAGCACTCCAGTGGCGTAAGCTCCTGCTTGAGCGTCTACATTGGCTTTGAATATGAGCGTCACAGCGAAAGCTACAATCAAAAAGAAGACTACAAGCGGTCGCATCGCGGCCGACCAGTTTGGGGCCATGCCGTATCTGGGCAAATAGCGTGGCACTAAATTCAGTAGTCCAGCAAGCGCCGATGCACCAGCGAACCATAAGATAGCAATTGTACTTGCGTCGTAAATACTGCCCCATGTGTGACCCATGAGCGAATGAGCTAGATACGAAATAGCGCGTCCATTTGCGTCTCCGCCCTCTACAAAAGCTTCTGGCGGAATTAAAAAGCTGGTGGCGAAACTGCTCGTCATGAGCATAAAGGCCATAATTAGAGCTGCAGTTAAAAGTAGTTTTCTTGTGTTCTTAATACGACCGGCTGGATTTTCCTGAGTATCATCGGGATTTCCGCGTACGTGCGGCATGACTGCTACACCCGTTTCAAAACCGGAGAGTCCTAGCGCCAGCTTGGGAAAGACGAGCATAGACATGCCAATCATTGGCCAAATCGAATGATATGTGCTAGTTAGGCGAGTTTGCCAGTTGGAAAATAGTTCGGGATGATGGAAGAGATTATCCATCGCCACACCAATAGTGACGGCGTTCACTAAAAGATACGTGCTCACTATGACAGTGGATAGTCCGATTGCTTCTTTGAAGCCTGTGAGGAAAATCATTCCTAACAAACCTAGCAATCCAAGTGTAATTACCACTCTATCGAGCATCATTGCAGGCAGCGCCTGTTGAATCAGCGGATTCTCGACAATGTGAGCAGTGGCATCGGCAGCAGAAAGAGTAATAGTAATGATGAAGTCTGTACAGGCAAATCCAAGTAGAACTAGTACGAAGGTCTTGCCTCTCCAGCCCGGAAAGAGGCGTGATAACAGAGACAGACTTCCCTGTCCATGCGGGCTTATGCGACTGACAGTGGAATAGACAGGCAAGGCGCCAAAGAGGGTTAAGAAAATTAGGATAAATGTGGCGACAGGTGAAAGTAGCCCGGCTGCTAAATATGCGATGCCGGGCTGATATCCAAGAGTGGAAAAGTAATCTACCCCGGTGAGGCACATTACTTTTGGCCACCAATCCTGGTGTGTTTCTTTTTCTTTGCCTCGTTGTCGAATTCCTTCGAAGAACCAGATCAGAAATTTGTTTTTCAGTCGATCACGAGATGTCATCTTGATTAAGCTTGAGCCTTATTGTCGCTTTTTACCAGTTCAAGATCTATTTCGAAGTTGATTTCATCACCAACCATCGCTCCGCCGTTATCCAATGTTTTGTTGTATGAAACACCGAAGTCTTTGCGATTCAGTTTGCCTTTTGCGCTCACTCCCATGTGTGGAGCACCTTTGACCATTACAGGCTTGGAGAGCGCTTCTGCATTGAGGGTTACTTTTTTAGTGACACCATGCATGGTGAAATTGCCTTCAAGAGCGAACGCACCGTTTTTACCTGGCACAACTTTGGTCGATACAAATTTCATGGTGGGATACTTTTCAGTATCAAGGAAATCGCCGGCCTTCAAATGTTCATCGCGCTTAGGCTCTTGAGTGGAAATAGTTTTTGCATCAATGGTCGCATCGACGAAAGCCTTGGTCAAAGTTTTACCATCGTACTTTACTTTGCCAGTTACTTGACCAAAATTGCCGCGGACATTAGAGACCATCATGTGTCTTACAGTAAAATTGACCGCTGAGTGTGCAGTATCAATGTCCCAGGAATCAGCACTAGTAGGAGCAGTTTTAGCAGTTGCTTTAGTTGTTTCTGTTTTTGCCGGTGTTGCGTCTTTCGCCATAGTGGGCAAACTGCAGGCAAAGCCCAACAAAAGGGCCGCTGCGAAAAACATTTGCTTCATTTCAATTCCTCATTTAGGGGTGTTTTTGTCCATATTCAGTACAGTCTGCCATTCGTTTTCTTGTACAGGCTGTATCGATAACCTGCTGCCTGGTTGGACGACCAACATTTTTTCAAGTGCTGGGCTAGACTTCAATTCTTGCAAAGAGATAAGTCTTTTAAGTCTACGTACAAATTTTACGTCAACCATGTACCAGGTGGGATTGTCCAATCTACTCTTTGAGTCATAGTATTTAGATTTAGGGTCAAAAGCCGTGTGGTCTGGATATCCAGCTTTACATACCTCAGCAATTCCAACTATGCCAATAGCCGGTTTGCCGTCTTTCGTTTTAGCGTTGCTGTGATAAATCAAAACCTGGTCGCCAGGTTTTGCGTCGTCTCTAAGTGAGTTGCGTGCCTGGTAATTGCGAATTCCTTCCCAGTAGCAGGTTTTGTCTTTTTCTAGATCGTCAATAGAATATACTTCTGGCTCGGTTTTGAACAACCAGTATCTGGTGCCTTTGTCTTTTGCTGCCATTGACTACCTGCGATCTCGTTAATTACTTACTGTCAGATCGGCGAAGTATAACACCAAACTAAGTATCAGCGATTTATGTAATTGTGATCGAAGTGTGATGAAGTTATCGAGTAACAAAGCGCTTCAGGCGGTGTCCTACAAGGTCTTGTTCTACTTTGTTTGTGCAATTTAGTGATTGGTATTGGTGACTTGCTACATATGGATTATATTGCTGCATAGAATAATTGACTGGAACACTGATTGGTGTAGCCATCTGCGGTGTCATCTGCATTGGCATCTGGGCATATTGATTGTAAGACTGCATACTTGGATGTGTGTCGTTTAATGGGATCATGCTAGGAAAGGTGTTTTCAGCAGCTTGAATAGCACCTGCTGAATTTTGGAAGACATCTTCATGCGTATTTTTGTTTGAGGCTTGAGCTGAGTCTCTTTGATATGCATTTAAACCGACTAGGCTGATTACTATTGCAAGAAAGACGCCAGAAAAGATTTTGATTTTGAGTATTTTGGCTGAATTGTCTGGACGCTCAGCGCAACCACAAAGACATCCATTGCTTGCCACTGCTTGCTTGGAGTGCAAGTGACTTTGATCGTGTGCATTGGGCACAGGGGCTTGATTATGAGCATGCGAAGAAGATTGCTCGATTTCGTGCAATTCCTCTCTTAATTCAGGTGGTGTTGGAAACATTTCTTCTATCCTTGATTGGAGCCACCCAATAGCCCTCACTTGACATTCTGGGCGCTAGCTCATTAGTAGTCAAGCAAAAGGTGGTGAAATTACGTAGAAGTAATCTCGATCCGCATTTCAACTGCATTTCCAGCCGCTCAAAGATGAGAGCGCGATAATATTACCGGTGGTGGCTACCTAGAAGTCTGTGACTTCAGTCGTTACAACCGAATCTTCTAGGTAGACCAAACGCCGGGGTGTAGTGGGGCTGGAGTGAGCTTGCTTGTAGTTGAGTTTGTTTGGTCTGATTCTGGTTGGACGCATATGCTGGCTGCGCGAAGAAATCAGATTTCAATTCCATTTTTGGTTCTTCTTTTTTCGAACCAAGAGCTTGTTCTCTGTCGAGTGACATGAAATAGCATAGAGTGCAGAGCATTGCCCCACCTATTAGGACAATAGCAGCCACTCTAAGCATAGTGTCCAGGAAAGGATTTTCTGGTTTTGCAACTTTAGTCATAACAACAGCTTGTGATTTTGCAGCTTGATGATGAGCAAAATATCTTTCCATTACTTCTCCGATGGTATGCCACTCTCGTTCGAAATCGGGTGGAACATGATATGAATAGAACATCGCCAATACTCCCAGTATTAGAGCCGTTTCGTTCAATTCAAAAACTTGTTTCCGCTACATACAGTTTTAAGGCCGCTCAGGGGGGAAGTCAAGAAAACTAATATGTCAAGCTGTTGCGCTATGTTTCAAAATGTAAAGCAAAATGTTAAGCAGAGCTGAAGCGCCGAAATCCGCATCAGCACTTTATTTTTACAATTAGTCTGAAGACTCCCAAGTGTACTCAGTTACACCCGGTGATTTTCTTGTCACAGTTTTTTTGACGTTTATATTATTGATTCGTTTTTGTGTTGTTCGAGTGTTGATTGACTGGGGAAATACATCGCCCGAGTAAATCATCTCTTGTTCGGCTGTGCCCAATTTGTCTTTATTGGCTTTGCCCATATTAGTGTCTAACTGACCCAGACCCGAGCCTATTAGATGTGTAATTGGTTTTTGATGATCTTTATAATATGCCGTGTTGTATTGTCTCCAAATTGGAGCCGCTACTGTTCCTCCCGTTATTTTGGTAGACGAGCCTACCGGCTGGTTTTTTGAGTTTCCTGTCCAGACCACAGTGACCAAGTCTGGAGTGAATCCGGCAAACCATAAATCCTTGCCATCATCAGCGGTGCCGGTTTTACCGGCGGACGCAATTCCCTTTATGCGAGACGCTGTTCCGGTACCTGAGGCAACCACTTCTTTCAATATGTCTACTAGTTCTACAACTGGTCGCTCGTCCATCACACGCTCAACTTCAGGATCGAAAGTGGCAAGCGTTTTTCCTTTTTCGTTTTCTATCTTGCGTATAAAGCGAGGCTTAACTCGAACACCACCCCGCGCAATAGTGCCGTATGCGGTGGCAATAGATAATGGCGATGCCGCAGATGCGCCAAGCGAAAGTGCCATTGTGGGTGCAAGAGTTTCGTTTATTCCCATTCTGTTTGCCACACTTACTATAGGGGAAATACCTACTTGCTGTGCCACTCTTACTGCGCATACGTTTTTAGAATATTTGAGCGCTTCCGCCACAGTGATCATGCCTGAATATTTTTCATCGAAATTTTTTGGTTTCCAAATAGGATTTTTTTCGTCGTTTTCGTCTACCACAGATAAAGGCGAATCAGAAATCATACTGGATGGACTGATGGCTCCACCTTCAAATGCTGTCAGATACACCATTGGTTTGAAAACGGATCCCATTGTGTGTGGATGCACTGCAGAGTTCCACTGATTTTCTAAATATTGTCCGCTGCCACCAACTAGTGCCACCACCGATCCATCGTTTAAATTTATGGAAGCAAGAGCCGCCTGGTCTATGCCTTTTGGAAGACGAGCATTTTTTATTACGGTCTCGGCAGCATTTTGTGCTTTTGAATCAAGGCAAGTATAAACTTTGATTCGCTTCGAGCCTGTGTAAGGAAGCAGTTCTTTCACTTCCTGAGCCACAAGACTTGAATAGTACGGATATTTTGGAACGAAAATTTTAGTGGCTATTGTGTCTTGGGCTTGCCTGAAAACAAGTGGTTGATTAATTGCCCAATCAGCTTCTTCTTGTGATATCAAGCCGGTTTCGTACATGGCGTTTATGACATACTGTTGTCTTTGAATTGCTGTTTTAAGATTCTCTTTGTCACCCAGTATCGATGGAGACTTGATTATGCCTGCAAGAAAAGCCGATTCACCAATAGTTAATTGACTGGCGTGTTTGTCAAAATAGGTCTTGGCTGCTGCTTCTACACCGTATGCGCCGGAGCCAAAATAAATTTGATTGAGATAGAGTTCGAGGATTTTTTCTTTAGAATATTTTGATTCTATTTGCTGTGAGACTATCGCTTCTGCAATTTTGACAGAGATATTTCGTTTCTGGGCCGCAAAGAAAATGTTTTTGGTCAGTTGTTGGGTGATGGTCGATCCGCCCTGGACCTGGTGACCTTTAGAAATGTTGGTTAGCATAGCGCGCAAGATACCTTCCCAACTAACGCCTGAATGTTGGAAAAAACTTCGGTCTTCAGCCGCGATGACAGCCTTAACTATATTTTGCGAAATCTTGGACATAGCAATA
Organism: uncultured Candidatus Obscuribacterales bacterium; assembly: GCA_964606665.1. Lineage (GTDB taxonomy): Bacteria > Cyanobacteriota > Vampirovibrionia > Obscuribacterales > Obscuribacteraceae > Aved-18. The sequence goes on from CAZSHS010000006.1 coordinate 22,643, forward strand.
ATTTCGCGTCTTTCTTTAGCGGGAAAAGAGCAAATTAATTTATCGTCTTTGTCGTACAAAACTAGCTCAGTGCCGGGCTGATACGATTCTAAAATAGACAGGTCAGGCACTTTTAGATAGTCGAGCCAGACAAAAACGGCAAGTATTGAAACTACCAGAGCCAAAATTAAGGTGAAGCTCGACATAGTTACTTTCAGTGACATGAAAACCATGTCGAAAACAGGCTTGACTCCGCCAAAGTCATTTAGTCTTTGAAAATTGTCTTTATTCGGCTTAGGCGCCCTTCGTCTCATTTGAACCTTTGTGATAATCTAGTCTTGATGGACTTAACTACCGGCATACTACTTATTATTTCTATTGCCCTTTTGGTCATTCCACCTGTCATTTTGTTGTGGCCACTTGTATCTTCAGTTGCCGACAGAATCAGTGGAAAGAAAAGCGGGGCCAAGGAAATCGCCGATCTCAAAAAGCGCATTTGTACGCTTGAGACTGTCATTGGCGATTTGCAGAACAAAGTGCACGTTATTGAAGAATCTTCGGATTTCAAAGATAAGCTGATAGAGGACTCTAAGGTCAAGACGCCTTAGTATTTACGCTATCTGGTTTTTGGAAGAAAAGCACAGCCACAGTGGCAGATAACGTGAAAAATATAAGCACGAAGAAAGCAGAGTTGAAGCTGCCTGTTTTTTCAGCGATCAGTCCAGTTAGATACGGCGCTAAGATGCCAGACAAGGCAAAGAATGTGTCCATTAAACCAAGGCTTGTAGCGGCTCTGTCTTTGGCAAGGTCAGTGTTCAGAGCATAAAAGGCGGCGTTTGGCATCAGTCCAAATCCAAGGCCAAGCGATATGAAAAGCAAACTAAGGTTTAAGTCATGGATGTACATCATCGGAATAAAGCACAATCCAGACAAAAGCTGACAAATCCAAATCATGTGGGAGCGCGAGGCGCGCATACTACCAGTCTTTTTCCAGATATAGTCTGAAATAAAACCGGCGCTCATCAGCATCACCGCAGCAGTGAGCCAGGGGGCGATGAGATAGATTCCTATTTCTTTCAGTTTTAGGTGATACGTAGCTTCAAAATATCCAGGCAGCCAGGTGAGAGCAAAAAACAACAAATAGCCAAATGCGAAAAAGGCGAAGTTATTTGCCATCAAGGATGGATTCAAAAGCATGAATTTCCATGTGGTAGTTCCCAAGCTCAGATGATGATGTCGCATCTCAGCATCGCTTTTATCGCGATTGACTGCCTGACCATCGCGGATGTGACGCAGTTCCGCTTCGTTTACATGCTTTGAATTTTCCGGATAGTCGCGAAAAAGGAAATACCAGACCACCGCCCAGACTATGCCTATAGCACCAAGACAAACGAACATCAATTTCCAGCCAAATGCCAGAATGAGATTAACGATGAGCGGAGCGCCTATAACCGATGCCATTGGAACGGCAGCAAGACCTATAGCAGTTGACCTTGCGCGCTCATCGGTAGGCAACCAGTCGGCAACTACGCGAGTGAGTGCTGGAAAGTGTGGACCTTCTGCAAGTCCAAGCAAAGTTCTGAATGTAAATAACACGCTGAAACTGCTCGCAAGTCCCATCATGGCTGTGATGGCCGACCAGAGTATGGCAGCGCCCGACCAGATTTTGCGTGCTCCCCACTTGTCGACCATCAGTCCACCGCCAGTGGTCATAATCATGTAGCCAACAGCAAAAGCAGCGGCAACTGCTCCAAATTGACTTTCACTGAAGCCAAATTCTTTGCGAATTGGGGTGATTGCGTATGAAATGGCTGAGCGGTCTAAATAGTTGACCAGCGTAATAAAGAAAGCTAGACCAAGGATGACCCAGCGATAATTGGATGCTTTGCCTCCGATTTTTTGGTTTTCTTTAGCAAAAGTATCAATTTGGGACGCCTGAGGGTTTTCCATGTCTAATTTGTCTTATATGGGGAACTATCAAATTACATGATGTTTTAAATAAAGACTTTAATTACTAGACACCGCAGCGGGGATCATCCATGAACAGAATAAGATTCGACGTGACAGCATTGGCTTTGGTTTTGGGGCTAGGACTAATGTCTGTCGGTCCGGTCAATTCTCAAGAAGTAGTTGATGAAGTTTCTGAGGTGGCGGACGGTCCTGGGTTTATGGTTTCAGAACAAGTAGCCGAAATGCCAGGAGGCGATACTTTTGCTATGCGTATGCGCCATGGAGGACCTCACGGCGGCTCTTACGGTGCTTTTGGTGGCGGCATGGCTATGGGGGCTAGTTGTCCATATCTTGAAGGTGAAAACAAACTGAGCGACGAGCAATTTGAGAAGTTTTATCAAATC
>CAZSHS010000006.1:24985-77913 GCA_964606665.1 uncultured Candidatus Obscuribacterales bacterium
AAAAACAGAATGAAAGATGACATGGGCAACAAGATGGTCGAAATGAGTAAGTTGCGTCGTCAGTTTTGCGATGAATTAAATCGAGAGTCAATCGATGCCAAAGCAATATCTAAATTGGAAGACCGAATGGCTGCACTCAAAGGTGAAACTTCTAAGGTCTTTACTGGTGCTGCCTTGGAGATGATGAATGTTCTTACTCCCGAACAGCGTAAGATTCTGCGTCAAAAAATGGTGCGCGGTTCCAGCATGGGTATGGGCATGGGACATTGTGAAATGGGAATGGGTAGAGGAGCTGGCATGATGATGAATTCTCCTCGACTTCGTCACCATAGGGGTGGAGATAAATAGCATGGATTGTTTTAAATTCAAAAAATCTTTCGTCTTTGCCACTTTGGCTTCTGTTTTTGCGCTTGGACAAAGTGCATTTGCTATTGATGCTGCTGGACTTACTGACATCATTCGCAATGCAAACATCCTCAAATATGATAAGTCTCCAAAAGTCACCATTGGTGGTGCTCAAATAACCACCTCGGTTGACCCCATGGGACCATCGGGAAAAACTTCTGATCAAGATTTGAAAATTGACGCTTTGCTTGTAGCGAAGGCATTATATGATGCCGCTCCGCCAGATTTGACAAGTTGCAAAATCATTTTTTCAAATGGTGGCAAAGACGCAAAATACACTATCATTTCGCGTCAGAAAGTATCTGAATACAGCTCAGGTTCGGTCAATGCTCAAGAATTATTGAGTTCGCTTTCACTAACAGCAGTGGTTCAAGAAAACCAGCCCGAGCTGGTGGAAGGTCCTTTTTACGAGCGCCGAATTCTTGTATGGGAGCGCATCGAGAACTTGCGTAAGCAAGGGACTGGGGTTAAGCCATTTGAGCATTTGTATTCTGAACTCGAAGTTTCTATTAAGGCTAATGACGATCAAAAGACAATTTTCAACAAATTGACTTCGCTTGAAGAAAAGCTTTCAGGTCAAGAAACGCAAATGGCGCAAGCTAAAAAAGTGGCTCAGGGCAAAGGTATTTACGGCAATTTCAAAGGTTCGACCCCACCTTCACAAAACCAAACTCAATCACAATCTCAAAATAAAGTTACGAATTACAATGACTTACCATCAGATATTCAGTCGTTAATTCAATCGATAGAAGGTCGAATGAAAATTGCACAGCAGATATTAAGGTCACGAGGCGATCAGGAAGGTCTCAGCGAGTCCGGTGTATTGTGTGAAGATATGCACAGTTTAGCTAAAAGTCGATCTTTCCCAGCGTTTTACAGAAGAGTGCAGGATTTCAATCGTTTCCTGCAAAATAAACGTATCGACTCAGCAAATGTTGCCAATTCTGGACGCTAATCGTTCGTCGTTAGAGGATTAAAGCCATACAAGAACCTCCTTTAGCTGACTCCAAGCGCAAAGCAACCGACCCACTGTTGGGGGTAGTATTGGACGGGCGCTATATGGTTGAAGAGCGGATTGGTTCAGGCGGAATGAGTGTAGTCTATCGTGCCAGACACCTGCGATTGAATCGAGCAGTAGCAATTAAGACTCTGAAATTGCAGATTGATACAAAGCCCGTTTATCGCGAACGATTCCAGCGTGAGATAGACAGTTTAAGTGCTCTCAATCATCCCAATGTGGTGACAGTGACAGATTGTCTCATTGACGATCAAGGGCAACCATATGTGGTGATGGATTTGCTTAAGGGCAAGAGTCTCGATAAGATGCTCAGTGAGCAAGGTCCGCTTACTGTGCCATGTTTTGCTAATATCGCCTTGCAGATTTTAAGTGCCATTGAGCACGCGCATCGAAACGGAGTGGTGCATCGCGATATTAAACCAGGTAATATCGTGTTGATGGACGAAGATGCTGGATACGCAAAAGTAGTAGATTTTGGTTTAGCAAAGCTCGGGCAAGAAAACAACAAGCTCACTCATTCGGGCGAAATTTGGGGCAGTCCACCCTATATGAGTCCGGAGCAATGCAAAGGCGAAGCGACAGACAATAGATCGGATATTTATTCTGTTGGCTGTGTTTTCTATGAAATGCTAATGGGGCAAGACCCCTTTCCCAACAGTAATTTGTATGAACTTTTGTCCAAGCATGTTCATCAAACCCCACCTGAATTTTCAAAAGTAAATCAACGCAAAGATTTGCCTCCAGAGCTTGAAAAAGTAGTTTTTAAAGCAATGGCTAAAAAGCCTGAAGACCGCTATCAAACAGCCTTTGAAATGGAAGAAATATTACTTCGTGTGCTTGGGGATTCTTGGGCAAAAGAACGAATCGCCTTTAAGCATGTCATTCGAGCTCAGGGACTTAGCAGCTCTTCTATTCGAATTCAATCGCAAAGAGACCAGCCGCAGAAAATCGCGCAAGGTCCACTTAGTCTATTGCCTCAGTTCAGTCTGTGGTTGATGCTATTTTTGATTCTTGGCTTTGCCGGTCTTGGTGTTGCATCGGTGGCTGGTTGGAATACAGATAAGATAAACAGCAGAACTAGTATGACCAATAATTCTGACATGGCTGACTTTTCAGGTTTGGCCGATAAAAATATAATTCTCGATGATTCTGATACCATTAATAAATCAAAAACAAAGTTGCCTTCAAAGCACATCTCAAGCGCGAATGCATTAAACAAAGCTGCCCAAAGTCCTGTTCGAAACGCAACTAACGGGCATAGCCACAGTAGATGGTCAGCACTTGAAAAAGAAAAGAAGCCTACTCAAACTAAAGATAAAAATGACCCGTGGGCTGAGCTTAAAAGGCTGAGAAAAAACTAAAAGAGGCCTTGCATGACATCGAGTCCGAATACAGTTTTAAAAGAACCGCAAGCTGAGAGTATTGTAGAACTAGCGATCAAGCAAGACACAAGCCCTGAGCAAATTGTGAATGCACTGGAAAATTTACTTGCTTGTCTTGAAGACCCGCAATTGAGAATTAAGGCTGTGAGCGAATTGCATAAGCTTGCAAATTTGCTTGAAGCGCCCAAAGAAAAGAATCCAATACATTTGATGTTGCGCAAAATGACTGTCAATAATTTGAATGAGCCTATCAAATTGTTGCTTACTCCGGCTGTGTTTTCACCTGAAATGTGGGGACGCACTTTTGCTGAGGGACTACTAAAAGATCCAGATCAATTTAGAGGCAAAAGCGTGGTCGAGCTTGGTACGGGCTCAGGCTGGATTAGCCTATTACTTTTGCTTACTACTCAAGTAAAAGAAATTCTAGCTCTCGATTTAAATCCGGTAGCGGTTTTGTTAGCCAAACTAAATGCCTGGTTGAATGGTACCACCCCTGATGGCTACCCCGTAACTAGTCAAATGGGTTCTCCCATTGTTGGTGCTCTTCGAGTGAAGCAATCAGACTTGTTGTCTGTGGTTATTGATTCTGAAACGAAAGAAAAGTTCCACCACATAATAGGCTGTATTCCTCAAGTGTTGCACCCAGCAGAAGAGCATTCTACTTTTAGTGAAGTGAATGAGGGTATAAACGAAAAGGACTTATACGACCTCAGTAACTACTGTTTTCGCCAGGGCATCTTAGAAGACCGATTCGGCTTGCCTTTGATTGCAAGAGCGCTTGAGCAAGCGCAAATTTGTTTGAAACCTCAAGGGAAAGTAACTTTCATTATTGGTGGCAGACCCGGTCCTAAAGAAATTCAAGCCATGTTCGAGCGGCGAGCTTTTATTCCAGAATTAGTCTTGAGTCGCCGCATTTCCCAAGCAGATGATACAGATCTTGATTCTTTAGTCGAGCTAGAGCGCGCTCATGATATCAAGTTTCATTTTTTTATTTCCAAGAATTCGCAGGATTCAGTTAGCGCCGATACAGCAGTGAAGATACTCAAGCAAGGCTCTGATATTTACCATGATTTGCTTGTTTATCGAGCGGAGTCTAATCCTAGATTCGAGCGTTCCTTGTTTGAGTTTCTTGATAATTTGCATAAACTAAAACTGGACACGCTTAGAAGTGAACTTGATTTTTCGCGCCTTAGCGAAGAGCAAGTAAGATTTCTAAGTCGATTGACGCACGAGCTTTTAGAGAGCCGTTATTTGCCTTATCCACATGAGCGTGGTGATTTGTCTTTTAGAAAAAAATTGGCTCGTTTTTTGCAAGTCTATTGTCATATTAAATACGATGCTCAAAAACTATTTGTTGGACCTGAGCGAATTCAGTTACTTGAGATGATACTAAAAATGGTATTACCTCCAGGTGGACGAATTTTGTTATCTGAATCGCTCAAAGAAGTGTACGGGCGACTAATAGACAATACTGATTGTGTGGGCTGCTATGGCAACGACGATTTGCCAGAGATTTTCAATCTAGATGATATTCTACATCCGGATTTAGTTTTAATTTCAGCAAAGCAATTTGCAAAGCCATCCCCGCTTCTTTTAGAGGCACTCTTTCAGCAGGCACTCAAACATCCAAAACGATTATACATATTGGATGACTCAGCTAATTTTGATATTGGCTCAGGTCTTGATGCAAATATTACTTTGCGTCTTGCAGGACAGGCTTTAGTGCCTTCCAATCTGGTTTTTCTTTATGGTTTAACTAAAAACACGGTGTGTCCAGATCTTGAATTGAGTTTTCTTCTAAATGCCCCAGAGCACTGGCCAGAACATTTTGATGTAACGTCAGAACTCAGTTATTCGCGCATATCTTATCCTGGGCAACTTTATTACGAATGGCTTTTCGACGATTTGTTGGATTTGCCTTTTCCAGACGAACCCCAAAACGAAATGAAAGTGCACAAGACTGTTTTCAATCCCTCGCTCAATCTTAATTTTGTCACGGCTGCTAAAGACCCAGTGTTTGCGCCCAAACCTATAGATGTGGAAAATCCAGCTCCTGAGCTAATTCGACTTGACTATGGTGAATTCGAGCATGAAGTGCCAGATCTTTTGCTTAAGGGTTTAATAAAAGGTTTTGTAGAACCCAGTGGCGAAAAGATGAAAGAGGTTATGCGCAGTCGCATTGCTGCTTATTTGAAAAATACTAGAAATAGAGAAGTTGGGCAGAATCAAATTACACTAGGTCAGGGAGTTTTCCCGCTACTTGCAGGAATGCTTGGCGCACTTACAGTGAAGCTTGGACGAGCGCCTCTTGTCGCACTTCATACAGGGTCTTATGGTCCCTTGTTTCCGCTACTTGCATATCATAATGCCAGACTCATTCAAGTTGAGACAAACGCCGAAAATGGATTTCTAGTTCAAGTTGACGAACTTGAAAAACTGAGTGAAAAACCAGATCTCATTTGGATAACAAATCCATCTAATCCTTCTGGTTATTTTTATAACGAGCAAGAAATTAGAGCCTTGGGTGAATACTGCACCAAAAATAATATTTTGCTCTTAGCAGACGAAATATTCTTTCTTTTAAGCGATATTTCGTGCGGAGATTGGACTCCACCTGCATTGAGCTTTGCTTCTTTGTATGGCACAAAAGCAGGTGAAAAGCTGTTTTTGTGTGACGGCGTAGCTAAAGCCTTTGCTGCAGGTGGTCTTAGATGTGGATTTATGATTTGTCCAGACGATGAATGGGCGTATAGAGTTCAGATGCAGAGCGTCATACCATCTAATGTTTTGCTTAGGGCCTGGGATAATTTGTATAGTTCGTTTTTAGATGTGGCACCACATTCGATGCTTGATGTGGAAGAGGCATCTAAAGAAGTGAAAATATACTTGGATCAGGCAAGAGGTCTTTTAAGTGGTCACAGAGCAGAATTGAGTAAATTGCTTGCTAAGTATAAGCTTGACTTACCGGTAAATGCTGATTCTTTGCGTATGTGCGGTGGCATGTTTGCCCTAGCTAAATTGGCTTTCGTGCAAAAACAACTTGCCACTGAGCAAAAATTGCTTTTAAATTCAGATGACTGGAGTCGCACTAAGGGATATGCTCGTATTTGCTTTTCCTTGCCTGAGTCTAAGTGGCATGAAGCGATGAATAGATTGGAAAAATATTTGGAGCACAAAATTGAGTAAAGTCTGTTTGATTACAGGCGCAACAGCAGGTATCGGTCAGGCTGCCGCCATTGCACTTGCAGAGCCTAAATATGACTTTCATTTAGTGATAATCGGTCGCAACAAAGAGCGCTGCCAAAACACTGTTTCTCTTATCAAACAAAAACACAAAGATGCATCAGTAGATTTTCTAGTGGCAGACTTGTCTTCGTACAATCAAGTAAATAAACTTGCTTCTGAGTTTAGGTCTAAGTATGACCAATTAGACGTGCTTATAAATAATGCTGGAGCTATTTTCTTCAGTCACAAATTAAGTGAAGATGGGCTTGAAATGACATGGGCGCTCAATCACTTTGGATATTTCTGGCTCAGTCTTGCGCTTTGTGATTTGCTTGAAAAGTCTGCGCCCAGTCGTGTGATAAACGTCTCTTCTGCTGCTCACAGGCGAGCTTTTATTCCATCGCTCGACAATCTTGGCAAAGAGCGTAATCAAACCGGCTATCCTACTTATGGCAATACAAAGTTAGCAAATATCTGGTTTGCAAAAGAATTGCACAAGCGTCTTTTCAAAAGCGGAGTATGCGTGAATTCCATGCACCCGGGTGTGGTGGCAACCAATTTTGGCTCTGATAATGGATTGTTTGGTAATTTGTTTAGAGCCGCTGCCAGTCTCTTTTGGGTACCTGTAGAAGAAGGTGCTACTACAGTTATATATTTAGCCACCTCGCCTGAAGTAGTTGGTGTAAGTGGTGAATATTTCGAGAAAGAAAAAATATGTAAGCCAAGTAAACTGGCTCTAAACGAAGAGATGGCTGCGGCACTTTGGCAGAAAACACAAGAAATAACAGACTCGCTTAAATAAAGCAATATGCCATTAGTGCCACACTAATAATCAAAAACAAAAGACCTATTACACCTGAAGCAGACTTGGCGCCTGGGTTTGGTAACACCAGTGCCAGAAAGAAAAAGGGTAGAGACAAAATTGCACTTAAAAGTGATTGACGTAGTTGTAGAAGCAGAATTAGTAAGTCTGGATATTGAGATTGATCCATCCATATTCGAAGTGCTTGCGCCTTATCGAGAGCCTGATTTTTTAATGCTGCACTGGTTATAATTTCTCCGCGCTCAGCTTGTAAAATCAACTTTTTGCCACCATTCCCGTCGAAAATTCGACCCGAACCATCGCATGCATGTAAAACAAAGCTGTCTAAATACGAGGCATTAGTTTCGATAGATAAATGAGCGCAGTTGATACAACCAGGATAAAGAGCCGGCTCATCAGGCCAGGTTCCACCTTTTTGCAAATGTGCCATAAAGGCTTCCTTGCTTGCAAAACCAGAATCTTTCAAAGAGACTTTCACCTTCTGAATCAATGGATAATCGGATCTTTTAGTAAATGGATTTTCGTATTTGCTATCTTCGCCCATCGATTCGTCTGGATAACTACGATTATCACTATATGCTTGGTTAGCTGCTTTTAGAGTTTTGTGAGCGGTTTGCAGAACAAGTTGTTCGGGTGCTTGTTCGGAATAAAATGCAGTATTGTTTTGACCAACTAATTTTTCGCGTCCTTTGATCATCCAAAATTCTTTTTCGATTGGATTAGTTGCAAGCAATGCAGCTATGTTTTTAAGTCCAGGCGAGAAAGCATCCCAGGACAGATTTCTTTCTTTACCAGCACCTTTTGAGCCACCGCTATATGTTAGAACGCCACCAGTATCGCTCAATTTCAAAGACAATAGACCGTCTGCTTGTGTATAGAGCAGACCCTTGCTTGTAAGCGATTGCTTCAAAGACTTGCCGCGAGTCATTCCAATTCCAAATGCAGCTCCAATCAAAAGAACCACCATTGCAATAGTGATTATCAAAACCAAATATCCGGCCAAACCTGCATTTTCAGGTTCGCTTATAGTTTTTGCTTGTTTGATTGCGCGCTTGACTGGACTTTGAGCAAGCTCTTTGCGGGCTTCCTCTTCCTCCATCTCGTCGTAGCCTTTTTTGACGCGCATTTTCTTTACGCCTTCTGTCATCGAATCGCGCTCGAATTCTTTGACCGCTTTCATTATTTCTTCGGCTAATTCGCGGTCGCCAAGCGTGTTGCAGATGGTGTAAATGTTATTGGCTGTTTTGGAGCATTCGATGTGTCGTGCGCCGTAGGCCTTGGTTTGGGCGTCAAGCAAGTCAAGCGACAAATAGAGCGCATTTGTATAGTCGTTATTCTGGCTGGCAATACTTATAAGACTCTTGTAGGACAAAAGCGACTGGTGATGAGTCGGTCCTTGCTCTTTGATAGTGCGTTTGAAAAGCGTTTCTGCTTTGTCAAATTCAAAGGACTCAAGGCATCTTATTGCCTCGGAAAAGGTTGCACTTTCCTGGTAGTCAGTCATAATCCTCTGCTATTACTGCCAATATTGCCATTACTGCAAATATGGTCATATCTTAAACTAAAATCCGCCACTTGACTAAGCGTCGAACTCTTGGTCAAGAACATCTTTTTCGGTGGTGTAGACACTGTCTTGGTCTTGAAGCAGTTCGCGCTTGAAAGAAAGTCTCTTGGCCTCTGTCAATTTTTTCTCTAAAGAGTCTGTAGGTGCAGAAAGTTTGCTCCAGAATTGCATGCGAGTTTTGTTGCGCTCTTCTATATTTTTATTTGCAATTGAGATTCCAAAGGCACGTATTGCAGGAACTACTAAAAAGAGGGTGCCATAAATTACAAGAGCATGAATGAGCGGTGCAAGCTTGTAGAGGGTCGAAATATAGTCCATTTGTAAAAATAAAAACCAACTGCCGATGAAGTTAAGGGCAGCTAGAATATAAACAGGCATCAACTGATCCGAGCGAACATTGGAAAACTTCCAAGCAAATTCGCTAAGATATTGAGGCAATTCACCTGGCCATGGGCTTTGAGCCGTGGCTTTTAATGAAGAAAAGTCATAAACAATATTGCCTGTTTCAGTCACATTAGGTTTGCCTTGAAAACGAACCAGAACAGGAAGCATAGCGTCATCGTCGCTTGACCCCGTATATGGTGCCAACTGCTCTGCTGTCACCACTCCGTTATTTTCTCTGATAGCCTCGGCAATCATTGCCCATTTGCGTTCTTCAAGATTTAAGTTGGGATCGCCGTCTCCAAAGAGAAAAGAAAAAACATTGAAAAAGAAATTGGTCTTTTTCGGTTTGTTTATAGTTGGTCGATTGTATCTATCGTAGGTGTCTTGTCTGTTATCGCGCGAGCCGTAATAAGCTTGCCAGAAAAATATTTCGCGAATAAGCATCCAATCAAAGAAGCCAAGATGGAATCCGCCTCCTCCCCATCCGCCGCCATCACCATAGTCGTCAAAACCACCATCACGATCTGAATCACGACCACCTATGCGACTGTAGAACATAATTACTAAAAATATGAGCACAACTACTATGACAAAGGACAAAATGAGCATCACGCCAAAAGATATGCGCAATAAGAAAAAAGCAGCTTTAAACAGCCAGTCACCAAGTCGCTGTATAAACAGCTCCATGCCTCGACTTAAATAAGTTGCTTCAAAATTGGCGGGATACAAGTAGACAATATCGCCTTTATCTCCCACTTTCAGATTGCCTTTTGTTTCTGCGGCAATCTCGTTTAAATCTCGCTCTACAACTAAAACGGGCAGTCCAGATTTGAGGGCTACGTCGGCTGCTGTTACTTTGCGCCCAAGCGAGTCGATCGTTTTAATAACGACCTGCTTTTGCGGATTCATGGTGAGAGTTTGAAGCTGAGTCATTTAGAGTCGAGTTGAAATTGCCTGGCTAGCTTTAATGATAGCGATAATTGCACACATTAGCGATTCGCCTGCAATTGCTCCTGAGGCTACTGGAACTAAATATACATCAGCATTTTGGGGACGCAACTTGGCCCAGACCAAACCCAGTACTGCTCCGACAAAAAATCCAAAGCTATTGGCGAAAACCATAACCCATGACAGTCCCAGACCCATGGCGGAGGGCAGGAATTTCTTTACATTCTTTGGCGCGTAAATGTCTGCAATGGCTAAGGCTATGCCAATAAATGCGCCAATTAAAATTCCCATTTGAGCTGAAGGTGGAATTACTTTGCTTAGTTGGTCAGCTCCCTGAGTGATGACCGAAAGCGCTTCTGCCATGGCTTTCCACATCATGGTCGAGGGTGGATGGTAGTAATTTTCGAGCACTTCTTTATTGGGTACCATGGCAAACCAGGCTGGAACAATTGCAACTGAGCCGAAGAACACTCCGATGAATTGAGCCCAGAATTGTTTTCTGGGATTAGCGCCTAAAAGATATCCACTTTTTAAATCGGTTAATAAATCTGCTGATGCAACTGCTGCGTTGGCAGTGACACTGGCTGCCATCAAATTAGTGGTGATATTGCTTGGTGCCAAAAATGCGTATGTTAGCTGAGTGATTTTGCCCATGGCACCAATAGGTGTGATATTGGTTTCCCCAGTGGCACGACAAGCTACAAGTGCCAGTACAAAGCTCATTACTACAGTGAGAATGCCCAGTGGAACTGAAATATTAAAAGCAATAAATTCAAGCACCACCATCAATATAGTTGATGGAATAAGACCAATAACGAGCCACTTCATAGGTACTTCAATTTGGTCATTTTTAGTATTGGTTTCAGATTCACCAGCCTTTACGTTTGCTGCCGTTTGAAAGGCGCGGGCAATAGTTTTCCACTGCAAAGCAAATGCAGCAAGTCCGTTTGCTACCAAAATTGATGTTCCGGTCCAGACAGCCCAGCGAAGAATCGTGCCTTCACTGGCTGTTTCGTGAATGGCAATGATAGAGGGTCCGACCCAAAAGTAAAGTAACACCGAGCCCAAAAACATTGAGGCGCACACGCGCATTCCTATAATCATGCCTGCGCCAATCATGAGTAATCCCGGTTCAAAGCCAAATCCTGGCATTTTAGCTAAATCTGCGCCTCTAATAAGGACACTGTTGAATTGAAGCATTTCAGGCAGTTTTAAATTCAGGGCAATTTGCCAGGCGAAATCACCTTTGCTCAAGAACCCCGCTATAGCACCTGCTACCATTGTGATGACGAGCGACCAAGCCTTTTGTACCGCTTCTTTCGAATGACTGTAAAGGCTGCGAAGAGTGGTGGCGCAGGCAATACCATCTGGAAAGGCAAGAAACTCTCTGTTTATAAGTTGGCGTTTTAGCGGAACAGCTATGAATACACCTAAACATGCCGTGGCAATGGTCCACCAAAAGACTATCCAACCGTCTACATGAACTCCGGTAATTAATAAATAGGCTCCAAAAGCCATACCAATAGTTGAGCCAGTAGAGTAACCGGCAGCAGAGGCGGTCGACTGCATGCAAGCATTTTCCAGAATAGTCATTTGCGATAATTTGGGCATAATCACTCGCATGCTGTTCCAAATGCAATATGACAAAACACAGGCTGTGAGCGCTACTCCAAATGCCCAACCGAGTTTTAACGTTGTATACAAATTGGAAATAGACATGAGCATGCCTAAAAGTCCGCCCATGATAATGGCGCGCACTGTTAACTGTGGGACGTGGTCACCTTGATAAATTTTTTCAAGCCAGATTTTATGGCGAATATCTGGATCTTCTTCATTTTCAAAAGCAGCAATGTCACTTGCTTTTGTATCTTCATTCACTTGTTGGTCTTCCATTGTGCTATTTATGTGCTCAATGAATGGATAGTGACAAGTACGCCATGGCGGCAGGCGTGTAGATTGTTTCGTTGACTATGCACAGCAGGCAAGCCAAAACGATGGTCTCGGTAATTTCTCTGGAAGAACGAAGGCGCATAAAACTACGATACTACATTTAAGGGCATGGCTGCCTGGTATATGGAAATTTTGCGAATGGGAGCAACAACAGGTGTTCTGTGGCTTTTCTTGACTGCGTTCAGCCTTTTAAGTACAAAATTTAGACGCTCTTCGGGGCTGGCTGCCGGAACTCGCACAACTTCTATGCCACGACGAGCATATGCAGCTTCAAGCTGGTCTGTGATTTGCAAGGTGAATTCGAGACTTTCTCTACGCACCGACGTGATTTCAAAAAATGACAATGGTTCGACTAGAAAAGCCAACTCATAACGTTTGGGGTCTATTGAATTAAAAATGGGAGGCACAGCCATTCCATCAACTTTAAAATACGCTTCGCCATCAAATACACCCCGGTCAAGAAAAATGTCTTTGGGGTATTGAGCAAGACCACGTTCAGTTTCAAGCTGCATACGCAAGACTTCCATTTGGAATTGCATACGGTCTATCCATGGCAAGATGCGACCTTCTTTAATGATTTCGGTAGCTACTTCTTGAACGACTTTGTAGCCGTCATCTTGCAAAAGGTTAATCAGGGTCGTTTTTCCAACGCATGGTCCACCGGTAATAACTAAGCGCATGAAACTCTCACAAAGCCCCAACCGGGACGTCACCCTTGATTACTTAAACTTTAAGCAAAAGTTTGCAATTGTTCAATATAAATTCTTCCAATATAAAAACATCTGATTCTTCGTAATTACCTCATTGCAATTACCTAACAATTCAAGAGAAAACAGGTTTCCAAATGGAGAACATGATATAAGAATTGAATCCCTCTCCTCATCCCAGGAGTTTTTAAATTGGAATTCCAGCAAATATTCAATACAGCTACGCTTACGACCTTCGCCATCTGGTTTGTAGTCTTTTGGTACTACCACGGAACGGGCATTACCCTGGGATACCATCGACTACTGACTCACAAGTCGCTTAAGCTGCCAAAATGGCTTACTTATTTAATTTGCTCCGGTGGTTATTTCTGCCTAATGGGCGGACCTATTAATTGGGTCGGGACTCATAGACTGCACCACCAGAAATCCGACATGGATGGCGATCCGCATAGCCCCGTACATGGTTTTAAACATGCTCTCTATGAGTGGATGTTCACTATGGGCGAAAAGCAAACCGATGAAGAAATCGAGCGTCAAGTTCCAGATTTGTTGCAAGACAAATTCTTAGTGAGCCTTGGTGTTCACCACGAGCCGAAACAAGCTCAACGCTGTCTCATTCTTTCAATCTTATTTAGAGTGCTGATTTTAGTTACTCTTGGTTGGATCCCATTACTGGCTAATCTTGCTGCTACTTTCATGGTCTTTTGGAGCCCACAATTGGTGAACTCTGTTTGCCATATGAAAAATCACGGCTACAGATTATTCGAAACACGTGATGAAAGTCGCAATGTCTGGTGGGTTGGTATCATGGCTTGTGGAGAAGGTTGGCACAACAATCACCACGCTGTTCCACGCTCGGCTCAACATGGCATGGCTTGGTGGGAATTTGACGTGACCTGGTTGACTATTCTTTTCTTGGAGAAAATTGGTCTTGCTAAAGATGTGGTCAAACCGCAAAGTCTAGAGATCGAACAAAAGAGATTGCAGCGCGCATATGATATTGTTTCCGCTCGCAAATCTACTGCTCCAGTATCTAAAGCAGCGATCAAATTGGCTGCCTCCAAAGCATCTGCCAAGGAAGTAGATAATTTCGATTATCCAGACGACTATGCTGACATGGCTAAAGTAGAAACTGAAGTGGAAGCAAAGGTTGAAGCTGAAGTTGAAAAGCCAGAGTTAGTCGGCGCTTTTAACAAGTAAGAAGCGTTCGATATTTAAATTGAAGGGCATGTCGCAAGACCTGTCCTTTTTATTTGTGATACCACTACTAGTAAATCATTTACACAAGCGGATCGTTGCACCATAACTTGTAAGTGTAGAATCAGCTGTTAGTAAAATAATTCCTTCAATCAGGGATTGTGCAATTAGCATGCGGTCAAACGGATCTTTATGAATCGGTGGCAAAATATCAATCGTTACTGCATGTTCACTGCTCAACAGAAGTTCAGTGTATCCGTTGTCCAACAATCCGCGACGTAATAGTCTTGGTTCAACCTGAAAATCTTTGCGTCCCAAACTGTTCTTGATGCTAATTTTCCATAGGCTTGCCGCGCTGAAATAAAATTCGTTTTCTAAATCTTCTAATAATTTGCGAGCCGACTTTGGTAGTTTGTCTGGTTGTCCTGCTGCCCAAAGCAACAGGTGAGTATCAAGTAAGAATTTCATTTCTGCTTTTCGCCGCTCATAAGTTTTTCAATATAGACAGCACCCATTTGATCGAAATCATCAGGCACCTTTATTTCATTGAGCATGAAACCAAGTCGCTTTGGGGAATTCGGCGCGTTAACTGCAGTTACTTTTACTAGAGGTTTGCCCGCTTTTGCTATGAGGAAAGACTCGCCTTTAGAAGCTTTTTCTATAAGACGTGACAAATGAGTTTTTGCTTCGTGGATATTGAAAGTGTTCATGTGGAATTCAATTAAACTAAGTCGTGTTAGTTTAGTTTGCCACGTTCCTCGGGAAAATAGTTGCCAGGAGGGGTTTCTGAGAACCAGCCTAAGATTTGCGAGGCTTCCAGACTGGATCTTGGAATTTCTCGGCCAGGCTGCCACCACCAAACCAGCGAGTCATGGTCATCTTTTGCTGTGTATAGAACTGAATGCCCTCTTTGCCCTGGATGTGCAAATCGCCATAGAAAGAATTGTTCCAGCCAGTGAAGGGGAACCATGCCATAGAAGCGGGAACGCCAACGTTGATTCCAATCATTCCAGCATTGAATCTGTGTTTGAATTCACGCGCAGCCTTGCCGCTTTCGGTGAATATCACGGCTCCATTGCCGTAAGGGCATTGAGCACCAATATTGATGGCATCTTCAATTGTTTTAGCTCGGACCACAGACAATACTGGTCCGAAGATTTCGTCCTGAACCACTGACATAGAGGGTCTTGCACGGTCGATGATTGTGGGTCCTAAGAAAAATCCGTTTGGTGCGTCTTGAACTTTTAGATCGCGTCCATCAAGAAGCACTTCTGCTCCCTCAGATTTTCCTTTTTCTACCATGCTTTTCACTTTAGATAAATGCTCGGATGTGATGAGCGGTCCCATGTCGGGATGCTTATCTTCGACGTCTGTGCGACCGACTTTCATTTTAGATGCTGTTGCCACCAATTTTTCCATGAGAACATCTGCTGCTTCGCCCACAGGAATTGCAAGTGAGCCTGCCATGCAACGCTCTCCGGCACAACCGAATGCTGATGCATTAAGTGCTTGAGCAGTGTGATCCATGTCTGCATCAGGCATGATGATGATGTGATTTTTAGCACCGCCGGCTGCTTGAACACGCTTGCCGTGTTTGGCACCTTGCTCATAAATATATTTGGCGATAGTGGTCGAGCCAACAAATGAAATGGCTTTGATATCTGGATGTTCGAGCAATGCGTTGACGCAATCTTTGCCACCATGGACGATATTAAGCACGCCTGCTGGTGCGCCTGCTTTTTCTAGCAATTCTGCAATCATCATGCTCGACAACGGCACTCGTTCTGATGGTTTGAGCACGAATGTATTGCCACATGTAATAGCAATTGGATACATCCACAATGGCACCATTGCTGGGAAATTGAATGGTGCAATACCGGCGCAAACACCAAGGGGGTGACGGATAGTTTCGCAATCTACATTGGTTGCGATGTTGGCCATTGAATCGCCGAAAAATAAACTAGGAATACCACATGCAAACTCAACTACTTCAATTGCTCTTTGCACCGAGGCTCTAGCCTCTGGCAGAGTTTTGCCATGTTCGCGAGTAACACATTTAGCTAATTCTTCGTAGCTTGCTTCAAGCAAATTTTTGAAGCGAAACATAACGCGAGCACGCTCGACTATCGGTACTTCTTTCCACTCGACAAAAGCTTTAGATGCCGCTTGAACAGCTTTGTCCACATCTTGCATGCCGCCCATCGGGGTGCGAGCTATAACTTCGCCGCTTGATGGGTTGTACACGTCAATGAATTCTTTGGCCGAAGATTCAATCCACTTGCCTCCAACCAGAAGTTTGCACATAGTTGTGGTGCTGCTTTTTGTTGTGGTCATGACTGTACTCCAGATGATGGGACGAGGCGAATCAGGGATATATTGGCTAAATATATTACCTGATAAGAAGGTATCAGCCAGAATTATGCTTGAAAATAAGCGTTTCTTAAGCTTGATTGAGAACCAAATTCAACTCGTTGGGACCTAGATATTTCCATTCTCCAGGAGCCAAATTCAAATTGCGCAATAACAATTTGCCAATAGCCACTCTTACCAGACGCAAAGTCGGATAGCCGATTGCAGCAGTCATTTTTCTCACTTGTCTGTTTTTTCCTTCAGTCATTGTGATGCTGACCCAGGCGGTGGGAATGTTTTTGCGAAATCGAATTGGTGCATGGTCAGGTCGTGGTGGCAAATTAGGTTCGCTTGTAAGTAGTTTTGCCTGCACTTGTTTAAAGGAATCCTGTTCAATTTTTTTCAAATCTGCTTCTTCTGGAATGCGCTCAACTTGAGAAAAATAAGTGCGAGTGTGAGCGTTTCTTGGATGCAATAAAATATCATTCAAGTCGCCATCATCGCTCAGAAGTAGAAGCCCTTCTGAATCAGTATCTAAGCGACCCAGCGGGTAGACGCGCGGTGGAAAGTTAAATGCGGCAAGCGTTTCTTTTTGAGGTGCGTTTAGTTTGGCGCCCTCAGTTGGTTTTGGCTGACCAAACTGACACAATACGCCGTAAGGCTTGAAAAAGGCAATGTATTTTCGATTGCCTTTTGGTCTGAAGGGCACTTTTTCACGTTTAGTGTTGTTGTTGGTCCCTATGTATGATTTCAATTGAACAAGGAGCTCCTTTTGCGACCGATTCGGAAATGCTTCCCATCAAGAATTTGGCCATTCCTTTGCGTCCGTGGCTTCCCATTATAATAAAATCTGCGTGCCAATTCTTGGCTTTGTCCAAAATGCTGTAACGTATCGGACCCTCGACTACGTCTCCTTTGATGTTATAACCAGGCAGTCGTTCTTGCAAAAATGCGACTTTGTCATCAATCATCGATTTAGCATCGTCAACACGCTCTGCGATTGCTTCGTACAAAACTGGCGTGTAAGTCATGTGCCAGGCTGCATAGTCGGGCACGGCGGGCTCAACTACAGACATAACTGTAAATTGTGTATCTGGCTGCCAACTGCGATTTGCGATCGATTCAAGGGCAGCTTGCGAATATTCTGAATCATCTATTGCAATTAAGATTTTCATTGGCACCACCTTCCTCTAATACGATATTAGCGCAAGTTCAGAATTTTGAGTGTCAAAAACCAGTGGTAGCGCATATGGTGTAAATTCGATAACTTGATCTGAAGGAAACCTGTAGTTACCAGTTCACTGCAGCAGCGGCTCTATTGGCTGCGGCTTCGGCGCGATTGGCCTGGGCTCTTGCCTGGCTCACAATAGACTGACATTCAGCAATGGAACCACCGCGACTATACGCTCTGTCAGCACATGCGCGGGCATTGTTTGCTGCGTATCGAGCTTCGTTTGCATTAGATTGTCTGGCGCCTTTGTCTTTGCCATAACCAGCTTTAGAACAATAAAATTCGGCTTTTGAAGCCTGACTGGTGGCATTGCTCAACTCATACTTGACTGATCCAAGAGCGCCTTGCACTCTTTGTTTGTATTCAGGTGTATTTTTGGCCTGATCCGGCAATGAATTTCCTTGGTTTATCGCTCTCAGCAATGGCAACAATTTGCCCATAGGCGAATTGCCCATAGCGGGATTTTGCATATTAAGTTGTCCCTGCATTGGGTTCATCGGTTGTTGCATCATCTGACCAGCTCCAGGCATGCGCTGTGACATCCCTGGCGGAACGTAACAAGGTGGTGTGCCCATTTGATTTCGAATTGGCATTTGCGGTGTTGTACCGCTCACTGGAACGTTGTTCCAGTTGCTATTGCTCATCTGATCAAGCATCTGTTCCATGTTATTTTGTTGTCCAAAAGCTTGAGATGCAAAACAAATACTCAATAGCCAACTTAATGTGTTCAGTTGGCAAAATTGAGTAAAACGCTTATTCATTGTGATTAGCCGCTCAGGCTCTAAAGTTGCTCTGCTTAAGTTTGCGTATCTGGTCATCGCTCGATAATTCAGGCACGTTTCCGCCGCCTAAATAAACCATTACTTCTTGCTCCATCAAACCGAGCTTCTTGAGCAACCAGCCGTCCACCCGTTTTTGCTGTAATTTTTCTTTGAGATGGCGAATGCTATCGAGAAAAGTACCGTCAGCAAAGGTTTTTATCGATTCAATCGAAACGCCAAGGCGTCTGCCATGAGTACAGTGCAGTATGTCAACTATGTTGCTGCATGCAACAGGTCCCAGAACGGCAAGAGTGAGACGTTCAACTTTGCCTCCTTCAAGCTTTATGGGCTGGATGAAGTCGACTTGTACCCAGGTGCGCACATTGAATTTGACTTTCATCACAACGGGTTCAGCAGCAAGCGAATTGACGCTGCCTGGCATTTGGTCGCGAATGCAAGAAGCCCGAGCATAAGCGTAGGCAGCTTTGGCTGATGTTGTGAAAAAACTGTGTTGATTTCGGCCTGGTTCAATCGAGCCTGTGCGATTAATTTCCCAACGCCTGTAACAGTTAGTACCGTGATAGAGATAAATCTCATTACTATCAAGGTCATAATCAAGACCAACTCGCTCAGAAGCAAATTGCTGCAAAGCCGGCGGGATTTGGTGCTCGGGAAAGTTATCCAGGGAAGTGTCCTCAGAAAGTCTCTAGGATTCCGCGTTGAGCCATAGTGTGATGGCAGGTGCTTTCCTCCATTCACCCTATGCCCCTTTCGAGTTAACTCTTAAACTCTTCCAAGATTAACTCGTTTAATAACTTAATCTCAAAAATGAGACGGGCGCTAAGTCCTATTCCATATATTTCTCTTTGGCGATTTCTATTGCCTGGTAAGCATCTGCAATGGCTTGCTTGATTTGAGCCAGTCCATCTTCACTCGATTGTTTCACTTGGTGGGTCCAGTCGTTGCGTTTTGCGCTCAGCTCAGATTGCAAAGTTTCAGAAAGGTCTTCCATTGTTTGGCAATAAGTTTGAATGGTTGCCTCAAGTGTCTGCTCAGACTGATTGCGCACGTCGCTTAGCATGGTGCGAGTTTTGGCACGTTCTTTGCTCAGCACCGGATCTTCTTCTGTGCGGGCATATTCTCTAACTCGAGTGCAAACCTCTTCATTTTCTTCGATCTTTTTGCGCGCTTCGCCAATTTTGATTTTGGCCATTGTGTGCATTTCTGTCAGTCTATCGTTATATGTGTCGAACAAGTTTTCGATGTCTTTTTGTTGGCTGTTACCAATTTCATCTAGCTCGACAACGCATTGCTCCACCACTCTTTCAAGAGTTTCTTTGGCTGAGCTTATGTTGCGCTCCAGTCCTTCGATATGCGCAGAAATTGTTTGGTCCGCTTGCTCCTCGAAATTCTTCTTCATATCGGTGAGCATGGTGCGGAAAATATCTTTGTTATCGAGCAATTTGGGCAATATTTTTTCGATGTAAGCAAGTTTGGTGCGCTGTTCGATAATAAGCTCGCAGTCTCTTACTAAATGATTGACGGTTCGCTCAAAGTCAGCGCGACCGATCAATAGTTTTTCTGAGGCACGATCCCATGAACCCTCAATTTCTTCGTTCATCGAACCTACGTTGCGCTCAAGCGAACTCAAAATGGATTGAATCTCTTGTTTTATTCTTATTTCAAAGCGCGAAAAACGTTCGTCTAATCTAGCTGAGAACTCTTCATTGGTGGACTCAAGCTGTTGCAGAGCATTTTGAGCCTGGTACTCGTCCAGACGTTTTTCGACATGCCCTTCTAATTTCTGATGGGTGAGTTCAACGGCAGTGTCCGAATCAATTTTGACTCTTTGATCTGCGCTTTTTAGAGTGGCTAAAATCTCCTGATTGAGTTGAGTGATTTCGCCTGCTGATTTGGTTGAAATGTCATCTATTTCGGTGATTGCTTGAGACGCAGTTTCTTGAATGAGCGTTTTTAACTGCTCAGCCACTCGCTCCAAATTCTTTGTCGCTTTGGCTGTCAAATTCATCGAGTTTTGTTCGCGTTGTTTTTCGAGCTTTTCTGCCTCATCTACAAATTCGGTAAGCAATTTGTTCAAGCGTTCTTTTGCTTGGTCAGACTTGCTTGAGAGTTTAGATTCTGCCTCAACAATTCGTTGATTCAACTTGGCGATAAAACGAGTCGATTCCGAAATCATTAATTTCGGTTCGACATTATGAAGCCCAGCCGTTGAAGCTTGAGGCATCGGAGGCGCTGCCGGTGCAGGCGCGGGGTTGGCTTGTGACTGTGTCACCATCTGTGGTGTCAGTGTGGGTACGCTCGTTGAAGATACCGTTCCAGTTGGCGCGGCTAATGCTGCCAGACGCGAAGGAATAGGTGTTGATGTTGAGGTCGGCTTGGGAGGCGGGGTTACAATAGGTGTGCGTTCTGGCTCTTGCTCAAATTGAGGCTCAGGTTCAGGTTCTATCTTTGCAGCGACAGGTTCTGGCTCTGGCTCCGGCTCTGGCTCTGGCTCTGGCTCTGGTGCCCTGGGTGGCGGTGGAGTAATAATGGCTTGTGGTTCTGGTATTTCAAGTTCTGAAGTTGTCGGCTCTTCATCTGTATCATCAGGCTGAAAAAGACCTGGAGGTGGCATTAGCAATGATTCTTCTTCTACTGCTTCTTCTTCTGGAGGAGCAACTTCCCAGGGCACGGCAGGTGAATCTTCATAGACGTCTTCTACTTCACCGTCTGCGTCGCTTTCAAGCTCTTCAATTTCTTTTGCAGGAGCAAATTCAACTAACTCAGCTTCTGATTCCAAAGTAGTGTCTGATGAACTCCATTCATCCTGGAAGACATCATTCGATTCTTCTTGAGCGGCATTGATAGGAGTTTGGAAGAAGTCTGGAGATTGCTCAGGCTCTTGAACTAGTTTTTCTAATGCAAATTCATTGGCGATGTTGCTGAAATCTGGAACCGACATTTCCATCGAAGTTAACTCAAGTGGAGTTTCGATTTCAATATTGAAATTAGGTTCGATTAGAGGTGCAGGTGCTTGCTCAGCCGGCACTTGATTCAATGCAGCGTTTGAGTCTGATGATTGAGCGAATATTTCTTGAGCGGAAGCTGCTGGCGAGCTGGCCGGTTTAGATACTCTAAAAACCTCACTGTCGGCTGTAAGCATTTCTTTCAAATTAGTCGGCGGCTTGAGTGGATCTTTGACTGGTTCTGCTTCTTCAGGTAGAGCATCTTGACCAACCGCTCCGGTCAAACGACTCAAAAGGCTTGCTGACTCAGTTTTTTCTTGCGGTTGCACAACCTCTTGCATTGAATCGAAATTAGAATCGCTATTTGTTTCAGGCAGGTCCTCGCCCACAACGGGATCCCACTCTTGGCTTGGAGAACTCTCGGGTTCAGCTATTTCTTGATGTTGCGGTGTTGCAATTGCAGTACTGGCTTCGGGGTTAGTTTCAAGCGAACCTCGGGCTCCTGTGTCTGCAAAAATCGATTCAGAATATTCAGGTCCTGGTTCTTCAGCTACTTGTAATTCCACAGGAGTTTGTTGGTTTTCGCTGTCTTCTGCTCCGGCTCCAGCTAAACCTTGCTCGTAGTCGCTAATGAATTGAGCCGAAAAATCTTCTTTGGGTCCAGATGCAGGTGTGTCACCGTTTTGCGATTTAGCGCTTGTGCTTCTTGCTAATGCAAACAATGAGCGAGCGTGCGAGTTCATTTCCTGGACATCATGAGTGGTCAAATACCACGACGGCAGCGAGGGAATTTCGCTTTCGGTTTCCATGTTGTCAGAATCGCCGCCAATAGCCGGTCTGCCAAATTCCTGAGTAGCCATTGGAAATGAATCTTGAAGTGGTGCCATTTCGGCATCTAAATCAATGTCCAAATCTAGATCGCTCATATCTAAATCTGATTCGCCCTCGTCTCCAGCTCCAGACTGATACTGAGAATAATCAGGCTCTGGCTCCGGCTCTATATAATCTTCAGGTTGAGTAAAAGAGTATGTCGCTTTGGCAGGAGTTGGTGCGGTTTGTGCAACTGGTGCACTTGCCACTGCCGCTTGGGGAATCCCTTCACTCAAAAGAGATTCGCTGGACATCACAGCAGTGAAATAACTGCGAATAGACTGACGAAGCGGATCTTCTTGCCCCGGATCAGGAGCGAAAAGCATGTGACAAATGGTGCCAATTTCAATAACTTGTTTGCTTGGTTGACTGCTCCAATCTACTCCTAGAAAGTTGAGAATGGCTCGGGTGGGCTCTTCTAGCTCAGCGCCATCTTGTACAAGCGAGCGACGAGAGCCGCCATCGCTATACGAATTTGCAATTTGTCTCAATTCCTTTAATTGATTTTCTGTCAACTCTTGTCTTGGTTTGGCGATAAGAAAATTCAAATCCAGACCATCGAAAATGGCTTTCTTAGCCTTTTCTCTGAAGAGAGTATCTAGAAAACGCAATTCGTATGCTGAGGGTGTGATGTTCAAAACCCAAGATTTGTTTTCAATTTTGTCAACCACACAAGATAGATCTTTCACTCTGAACAAATCAGGAGCAGCATCGGCTTGAGGCTTGGCGAAGCTTGTAAGTCCAGGTGGTCGTTTTGCCGGTTCGAGTACGAAAATGAGCATCCCCGGACCATAAATCATGCCTTCCTGGGTGGCCCATTCGTCTGCGCCGACGGGGTTCTTGCGGTCATAAGTGCGGACATATGGTTTGATGTCCTGTGCTCTTATTTGATGTTGACGAAGCATCGAATGCATGTGTTATTCCTATAGATCCATTGATTTGCCAATTGCCGCTGCTGCCGAAATGTCGGCTAAAGCTACCCTTTTGTGTTCTTTGATCGCCGCAAGTAGATTAGCCACTTGCGAGTCTATTTCTTGTTTGCAGGCTTGTCCGTCCTGTGCCAGCTTGTTTAAACAGCGTGATTGAGTAGCCTGAATTTCTTTTTCGACTTCTAGTGTGATTTTTTTCAAGTCGTCTTCAGCTTCACTCATCAAACTTTCTACTTTCTTTTGAAAGTCTTCGCGCACTGATGCAAGCTCATCGTGAATGTCGGTGATGGTCTCTTCTTTCGCCTTTTCTAATTCGTCTCTAATTTGCAGAGAGTTATTTACTTTTTGTTCAGTAGCTAGCATGAACTCTTTGAAAATCAAATCTGCCTTCGCACCGGCGTCTTGAAAAGAGCTAGTCATGCGCTCCTTCATACCATCGGAAAGTCCGGTGAGACTATTTGAAAAGTCTCTAGTTCTTTGACTTAAACCGCCGGTTAAGGTGGCATGCGTGCTACTGATATCACTGGCGATACTACCCAGATTTTTATCCAATTGTTCGATGTTTTCAGTAAGCATGTCACCAAAGAAACCATTAATTTCGCGCTCAATGTCAGAGCAGCGAGTATCGAGATTGGACATGGTCTCATCAGTGTATTTGTCCACTTTAGAATCGATTGATTTACTCGCTTCTTCGACCACTTTGAATTTGTCTTGAAAATGCGAGGAAAGTTGTTGCATGAGTGAAGAAAAACGCTGTTCGATTGTATTTGCTTTCTTCATATAGTTTTTGTAAAGCTGGGTGACAACAGCTTTTTCACTACCTTTTGAAGCCCAAACATTTTGATCTAGTTTTTGTTGCAAGCCATTGACTAAAGTGTTTCCGTGGGCCGTTAGTTTGCCCGAGCTTGCATATGTTTGCTTTTCAAGTTCGCCCAATTTTTGATCTAGATTTGTATCGAACTCGTAAGTTAGCTCCAACTCAACATCTTCAAGACGCTCTTGATTGGAGTCAATTAATTGTTGCAGTGAGCGTTTGACTATTTCGCTTACATTTTTTAGTTCGCGTCCAAGTTCGTCTACTTGCTGGTGGCAGTTTTGCACTTCTTTGTTTTTGGTGCGCTCTAAGCGAATCAGAGATTCGTCGATTATTTTGCGAATGTCTTGTTCGAGTTCGGTCGACTTGGCTTCAATTTTAGTGGCATCACCAGCTTGCAGAGCCTTTCTTTTCTCACTTTGAGAGTCGGACAATTTTTTTAATTTGCCATTAGCTTTAGTTTCGATATTGGTCAGCTCTTCGCTACCTTTATCGTAAATTACTTGCAATTTCTTACCGGCCATGGTCATGGCTTGCGTCTCCTTGCGATTTCTCTAGTCTGAGTCGAGTGTAAGCATCGATGACAGATATGCCGAAACCGACATGGCTGCGACCTTACCTCTTTCTTCGATTTCTGGAAGTGCGGTGCTGAGCTGCGTAAGCTCACTTTTGAAACTTTTGCTCACACGATCTAATTCAGAGCGAATGATGCGAACCTGCTTCTCTAGTGACTCGACTGTTTGCAAACGAATTGATTCTATGCGCTCAGTAGAGCCACCACTAGAGCGTTTAAATTCAGATTCTAGTTGGTCTACTTGTTTGCGAATTGACTTAACAAGCTCGTTTCCTCGAACTTTTAATTGTGTGTCGAGATTTTTGCGAAACTCTTCGTCTGCTTGAATCATCTGTCCGCCCATCGAAAGCGGCAATTCTTTTTCTTCTTCGATTGCTTGCTCAAGCAGAGCCATTTGTTTGGCAATACGATCTGAATACTTTTTCTCTAGGCGTTTAAGAGTGCTAAAAAACTTACGATGAGCTGATGCGACGTTGGAATTGCCGGACTCCGCCATCTGATTTATAGTGGCTTTAGCTTCAGCCACTTTGTATTCAAGAGTGTTTATATGATTGGCTTTGCGTTCTTCTTTGGCTTCGATGATTTGTTTCTCGAACGAATTTTTGAGCGCATCAACAGTGCTTGCCCAGGACTCAATATGCTCTTCTAAAAACTGCGAGCCAATCTCTTCGGCCTGGTCGATACGACTGGTGCTTTGGTCTATAACTTCTTGAGCAAAATCGTTCGATTCCTTTAATAGGTCTTCTAATTGCTGAATTACTTGTCCTATTTTTTGATCAAAGTCGCGGTCGTACTGCGAGAGCTTGGAGTTTATTTCTTCTTTGAGAATGGCTACAAGAGACTCCACTTTTTCTTCCAAGACTTTGGCTTTTTGAGATAAAGAAGCCTCGCTTGATGATTTCTGATTTTCAATTTTCTTGCGAGCCGAATTTATCACTTGATCAATCTTGGGCTGTTGTTCTTTTGAAAACTCAGTGAAGTGTTCTTTGGGATTTTCCATCGTATCTTGCAATTCGCGTATTTTGCTTGCGAACTGTTCGAGAATTTCGTTTTTCGCCTCAGCAATCAATTTGTTGAACTTCATGCGCGATTCACTTGCTGTGGCGTAAATCTTGTCTATTTCCTGGCGTTCAAACTCTGAGAGCTGGTCTTTGATGTCATCTCTGTGTAAAGACAGGTCTTCGATATTGGCTTCGACAGTGAGCGAGGATAGCTCTGATGCTTTTAGAAGCTGACTTTTGAGCGATTCTTCCAAATCGTTGCTCAATTTGTTTAGTTGGGCAAGCGAGTTCAGAACGATTTTGTCCAAATCTACACTAGATTTTTCGACCGCTTCTTGCCACAGATTCAAGGCAGAATCCATGCTCGTCGGTTCGTCTTGGCTTTGCATGATAGCTCCTGTATATCCCTTGTTTCAATCTACCCAGGCAATCGGCAACTAATGTCACGACTGATAAAGTAGTTAAGAATTTAAGGATAAATCTTAAACAGGTCTTGGATGTCAAGCGTTTTGGTCTTTATCTATATAGGAGTTTTGATGGGTCCATAACCCATAACGGCATGTCGTTGCAAGGTGACATGTTTTTTTGCTTGTTTTTCGTCTATCACTAAAGCAAATGCCACTTCATCAAACCAGCGTAAACAACCTTTGTGCTCTTTGCCATCCAAAGTCCAGAAAATAAGCACTTCTTTTTCTTTGATGAATCGCTCTAGTTCGGCTGTGGATGGAAGTTTGCCGTGCGGCTGTGCTTGAGACATATTTTAATTGTTCTTGGCGTCAGCCATGAGCTTGCCTTTGTCCAAGGCACTTGCGTCTGGGTCGATTGTTTTTTTTGTGCTTACAACGTACCTGCGACCTTTCCAATTGACCTCTTCGCCAAACAAAACCAGATACGCCGAGTGCATGTACAGGAAAGAAAGAGTGAGAGTACCAAAAGGAGTAAGGAAGAAATGTCTCCAGTCTATGCCTTTGTGGTGCTCTGAGCACTGTTTATACCAGAGAAAGAGTGTGATGTACTGAACGGCTACCAGGGCTGTGAGACGAATCAAATTAGTATTGACTTCGCCTTGTGTCCACTCTGCAATAACCCAGGCAAGTTCGAATAGAGGGAAAACCACAACGGTGTTTAGCAAGAAAAGCAAAAAGACCAGGTTTGAGATTTTGCTATCGATGAGCGAATAAAGATTTTTGGTCCAACCTAGCCACATTGATTTTAGGTCTGTGTACATGCGAACGCTGTAGAGGCTTTTGCCGTCGGCTACGCCAATTTTGAAGCCGCGTTCTTTGAATACGCGGGCTATGGCATGGTCTTCCACGATTTCATCTCGTACAGACTCGTGTCCACCCATTGCTTCGTAGGATTTTCGTTTGCAAATAATGTACTGGCCATAAGCATAGGCTCGCTCTGCTTCTTGATCGTTTACGGTGTGAAAAGGATCGCCAAGTAAAAAGCCGCTGAGTAAAACCGGCATTACAAGCCGTTCGGGAAAGCTACCTAATTCTTGAACTGGTATAAAAGATAACAGGTCTAGATTTTTCTCAAGCGCGTAGGAGACGGCGTCTTTGAGTGAATTTGGATGGTGGTAAGTGTCGGCATCAGTGAAGATATACCACTGGTCATCACCTTTTTTAGATACTTTGGATACGGCATGAAGAATGGCGTTGCATTTGCCGATCCAGCCGGGCGGTGCATCGCTGCCCTGAATTAATTTTATGCGGTCGTACTTTTGAGCATAGTCGGCAATGATGTCGCCAGTTCTATCTGTAGAGCGGTCATTTACTACCACCACTTCGAAATTGGGATAATCTTGCTTAGCAAGCGATTCGAGCAAGCGACCAATTTTTCCTTCTTCATTGCGAGCTGGAATAACTACTGAGATGAAGGGCAGTTCAGAGTTCTTCAGTTTGGAAGATTCAACTTGCTTGAGCAGGTTGTAAAAGACCGCAGTTAGTCCAAACATGCCTAATATCAAGAATGTGACTGCCAAATAGAGGCTGAGCGAAATCATAGTTAGTAGGTGTAGAATCCTTTTCCGGTCTTTTTACCAAGATGTCCTGCTGAAACTAGTTGTCTCAGGATTGGGCAGGGACGGTATTTGGGATCGCCGAATCCTTCAAGCATCGTTTCCATAATATGCAAAACAATGTCTAGTCCAACAAAATCGGCTAGGGCTAGCGGTCCCATTGGATGGTTATAACCAAGAGTCATACCTTGATCTATTTCTTCTGGAGTGGAAAGCCCTTCCATGAGAGCAAAAGCTGCTTCGTTAATTAGCACCATTCCAAGACGGGTGGTGATAAAACCAGGAAAATCTTTGGATGCGATAACTGTTTTTCCAAGCTCTTCGGCAAAAGCTCGCACTTTTGATGTGGTTTCAGGGGTGGTATCAATTCCAGGAATGATTTCGACTAGTTTCATGATGTGCGCGGGTGAGAAAAAGTGCATTCCCATAAATTGCTTAGTGCGCTTTGTAGCTGCTGCAATTGCCGTAATCGGCAATGAAGATGTATTAGAAGCAAAAATGGTGGCAGGTTTGCAAATTGCATCAAGCTTGCCAAACAATTCTTTCTTTATATTGATATCCTCAGCCACTGCTTCGATGACCAGGTCGCAGTTCTTAGCTTCGTCCAACTTGGTTGCTCGCAAAATGCGGCTTTTGATTTCGTTTAATTCGTCTTGTGAGAATAATCCTTTTTCGACTGATTTTTTGCCCATTTTTTCAATTTCAGATTGGGCTAAGTCGAGTGACGCTTCGGATATGTCGTAAATATATACTTTTGACTGGGTGCGCGATGCAATCAGGTAGGCGATGCATCTTCCCATAAAGCCGCTGCCGGCCATAAACACTTCTTGAAAGGCGGCTTTCTTAAGCACTTGACTTTCTTCTTTTGTTTTCACTGATTCAGGCATGATTCAAGCTTCCTCGGCAATTAGTAAGCAGGCATCCTCTTTTAGCGAGTGTCCAGACTGCCGTTATGCTACCACCCTTGACAGGTAAAATTCTTAAGAATTGTCATGCTTAGTACATTACATGTGTTTCTAGGGTAAGCTTTTTCACCTAATAAATACTCAATCTTTCATAACGGGGCTGTGACGTGAGCACTCAAATAAAAAAACTTCTTATAGCAAACAGAGGTGAAATCGCCTGCCGCATAATTCATGCTTGTCGTGAGCTGGACATAAGCCCCATTGCTATTTTTTCAGAGCCAGATCACAAAAGCAGACATGTTGAATTAGCGGACGAAAAATGGAAATTGGACGGTCAGCCAGGACAAGCTGGCAAGACCTATTTAGACATAGCTCAAATTGTAGAAATCGCCAAGAAGGCAGGCGCAGATGCCATTCACCCAGGTTATGGTTTTTTGTCTGAAAATCCTTCTTTTGCCAAAGCATGTACTGAGGCGGGCATTATTTTTGTAGGACCGAGTCCTGAAATAATCAACTTAATGGGCTCTAAAGTCGAATCCAGACGAGCAATGGAGAAAGCCAAAGTGCCTGTTGTTCCAGGAACTACAGATCCAGTAACCGATCCTGAAATAGTGAAAGAACTCGGTATCAAATACGGTTACCCTCTTGCCATTAAAGCTAGCGCAGGCGGCGGCGGACGCGGATTGCGAGTAGTTAAAAACGCTGAGGAAGTGGAAGCTGCACTGGCTGGTGCCAAACGCGAAGGCGAGAGTTATTTTGGCTCAGGCGAAGTGTATGTGGAAAAATATTTAGACAAGCCAAGACACATCGAAGTCCAGATTTTAGGCGATAAATTCGGCAATCTTATTCACTTATACGAGCGCGATTGCTCAAGCCAGCGCCGTCACCAAAAGCTTCTAGAAGAAAGTCCAGCCTTTAAGCTAGACAAAAAAGTGAAAGAAAAGTTGCTCGAAGCAGCCGTGCGTGGCGCAAAATCGATTGGTTATTTTTCGGCTGGAACAATGGAATTTCTTGCCTGGAAAGATCAGTTTTATTTTCTTGAAATGAATACTCGCGTTCAAGTTGAGCATCCTATAACCGAGCTTACAACTGGTGTTGACATAGTCAAAGAACAAATTTTAATTGCATGTGGAGAGCGTTTGCAATTAAAACAAGACGAAATTAAGCAAAATGGACATTCCATCGAATGTCGCATTAATGCTGAAGATCCATCGCGTAATTTTATGCCATCACCAGGCACAATTTCTGAATATGTAATTCCTCAGCGTCCGTGGACCCGTTTGGACTCAGGTTCTTATCAAGGGTACCAAGTATTGCCCTATTACGATTCGCTCTTAGCCAAGCTTGTGGTTTGGGGCTCAAATCGAAATGAAGCAATCAAAAGAATGAAATTAGCTTTGGCTGAATACACAATAAAAGGTCTTTCCACCACAATTGCCTTTCATCAAGCTTTGCTCGACAACGAAGCATTTCTTGCCGGAGAGGTGCACACGGGCTTTATCGAACAGGAATTTATGAAAGAATTCAAGGCAATGTCAAAGCCACAAACAGCTAGCCAAGCCTCTCAAGGAGCACCGTCGGGTGCAAGTGAGACGGAAAAATCATTGAAGCCTGCTCGCAGTTTCAATGTAGAAGTTGACAGAAGAATTTTCACCGTAAATGTGGCTGAGTACGAGTCTTCAATATCACAAGGAAATACAAGCAAAACAGCAACAGCCGTGAAAGAAGCTCCTAAAGCTTTTGTGCCAGAGGCTACGCCTTCTTCATCGCACCAGTCATCAAAAGGAGATAGCGAAGTGCGCTCACAGATGAATGGTCTTGTAAAACAAATTCTTGTAAATGAAAAAGACAAAGTAACAGCGGGACAAAAGCTCATCACTTTTGAAGCGATGAAAATGGAAACAGATGTTACCGCTGACAAAAATGGAACCGTATCCAGTATCAAAGTTAAAACTGGCGAAACAGTAAATGCCAATCATTTGCTCATGGTTATTGAATGAGCTACAGAGTCGGTAACGGCTTTGATATTCATCGCCTTGTGAGTGGCCGACCACTTATTTTGGGTGGAATTGAAATTGCCCACTTTAAGGGATTGGAGGGGCATTCGGATGGCGACTGCGTTGTGCACGCATTAATAGAAGCTTTGCTTGGGGCTTCTGGACTTCCTGATATAGGTTCCCTCTATCCACCTGCAGATCCAAATATTGCTGGTATTAGTAGTTTGAAGATGCTGGATAAAGTATATGAGTTAGTGAGTAATAAAGGATGGCTAATTGAGAATGCTGATATCTCAGTCATTTGCGAACAACCGAAATTGAAGCCTTATTATCAACAAATGCGCCAGGCACTAAGCGAACGATTGGGCTTGACTTTTGAGCAAATAAATTTCAAAGCAAGGACAGCAGAAAAACTTGGACCTATAGGTGAAGGCCAAGCGATTGCAGCAATTTGCACTGCTTTGCTCAAATCTAAAGACTAAAATCAAACTACACTTTTACTGCGGTGCAGCGAGGACAGTTGCGACCCTCGAAAGGATGTTTGCACTCGGGGCAAATATTTACTTTGATAATTGATTGAGCCCCAAGGTCTGAAGACTCTGGATTGGCGATACTTTTATTGATGCTCTGCTCAATAATTCGAGCTTCTACTTTTCGATTAAGGTGATTGAGAAGTGACACTACATCAAGCATTGTTTGCTGAGTCTCTTCGTTTTTTGCACCGGCAGTGCTTTTCAATACGTTTAAAGCGCGTTTGCCATAGCGTTCGGCATCAACATAATTTTCAGCCATATATGAAACTGTAGCTAATTTCTTTAAAGCTTTACCGACGATGGGATTTTTTTCGCCAAGTACTTTGCTTTTGATATTTAGGCTTTCAAGATAATGAGCGTGAGCAAGCTCAAGTTTGCGTTGCCCGATGTAAATCCATCCCAATTGGTCCAGACAAACACAAAGTCGCTCGTCAGCATTTTCACTTTGTTTGAGTACACCCATTGCTTCAAGCAATAACTGTTCGGCGCGTCCTAAATCGTTCGCGTCGATTGACTCTTTAATTGCTTGTTTATAGTCTTTCCATTCCATAGTAAGAATAAATGAGAAGAAAAAAGGCCTAGTGGTTAACTAAGCCTTTTGTACCAGAGTTTCGCTCAATATACAACTAGTTTTATGCTCTTGGGTGAGTGTTCGAATAGACCTTTCTCAGTCTGTCCATGCTCACGTGAGTGTAAATCTGAGTTGTATTAATTGTGGTATGTCCAAGCAAATCTTGGACTACTCGCAGATCGGCTCCGCCTTCGAGCAAATGAGTGGCGAATGTATGTCTGAGAGTATGAGGAGTGATTGGTTTATTGATTTTCGCTTTCTTGGCGTATTTCAAAACCAATCTGTGCACTGAACGCGAAGATAGTCTGGTTGCCTGTCGGCTCACAAATAGTGGGCTGTCTGGTACTGGACTTCTATCTTGTGCCAGTTTTGGCCAGTACTCGTGCAAGTATTTGCAAAGCCAGGCGTTAGCACTTTGATTTAAGAGAACGACACGTTCTTTGTTTCCTTTTCCTACAACGCGCATTTCCATAGCTTGCTCGCTGTAGTCTTTCACTTTGAGATTGCACAGCTCGCTCACACGCATACCGGAAGCGTAAAGCACTTCCATTAAAGCGCGGTCACGAATGCCAAGCAATGATTGATCCGGAGCCAAGAGTAAACGGACAACTTCTTCGCGATCGAGACACGAAGGCAGTTTTCTTGTCAGTTTTGGACCACGCACTAATTTAGACGGATCGTCTTCAATCAACTGTTCTCTGCGCAGATATTTATAAAAACTGCGGATAGCAGATATTTTGCGTGCAACCGTAGGACGGCTGTACTGCTCTTGGATTTGGCGAATATAACTTTTCAGTCCTTCCGCTTCTAACCACGAGCCTGAACCGCCTGACGCCGAGATTTCTGGTGGCGTCATGTCTACTTGAGTTTCAAGCTCAAGATCCTCTTGCAGAGAGGTCGTATCAGTTCTCGAAAACTGGGGCTCGCCACCATATTCGGTAGCTCTATCCCTAACACTTGAAACGCTTGGTATGGTACTCGGACTCGTATTTTCAATGAGCTGTCTCAAATCGTTGAGATAAGCTCGAATAGTATGAGCCGAATAATTACGTTCTTCCTCCAGATATCCAGCAAACTGATTGAGCCATGTTAGTGGTAACTGACTCGCTCCCTGTGGACCATTCACTTCTGACCAACTTTCTAGTGACAAAGCACTTAGTAACACTGTAAAAACACAACAATGTATTTATTATGGGATGTTTGAAAAGTTTGTAAAGCCCCCCCGGCACTGAATCTCGGTTGTCATGTGACACCATGAGTGATATTGCATGTAGTGATACGCCACCACTGTATATGTGCTTTATATTGTGAAAAGTGGCAATTTTTTGGCGGGGATGCGTGGGAATCGAACCCACCCGGGGCAGCGTTTCTCTGCCCCACAACGGTTTTGAAGACCGCACGCCACACCAGCAACGCTCCATCCCCGCAGGAATTATTACTAGAACCTTTAGTGATTTTGGTTAATCTCGGTTAATGTGGCTGCGCCCATCAAATTTCAGGTGTTTGGAGACCTTCTTAAGCATTCCTTAACCTCATATATATTTATTAAGGCAAAGTTTCAATTCACATGTAATATTTTGTGAATGGGATGAAATCGGCTCCCGTAAAGCGTTTCGACCATATTCTCGGGGCTGTAAGTGGACGCGCGGCAGCAAAATCGGCACTTTAGCTCGTTTCACATTTAAATAAGTGTGTTGACAATACATTATCTGAATTCATATATTAGCCAATCCTTGCCCATTTTCGTAGGCATTTAGCAATTGCTGCAGACCCAAAAACCCAAGCAGAAAAAGACCAGAGGTAACCAATGGCCCTAGAGTTATCCGAGCGCGTGCGCACTTTCGGAGTTGGAGGATCGCGCATCGCGGATCTTCCTGACCTTGCAGAAATCCAGAAAGCTTCATTTCGATGGTTCATCGAAGAAGGTCTGGCTGAGGAGCTGAAAGCGTTCAGCCCCATTCGAGACTTCACAGGAAGATTGGAGTTGTACTTCCTCACTAATTACAACTTCGAGGACCACTCTGAGCCTAACAAGCCAAAGACCCCCGAAGAAGCTAGAGCTCTTGATGCTAGCTACACCAAGAAGTTGCGTGTGCAGATGCGTCTTGTTAATCGTGAAGTGCACGATATCAAAGAGCAGGAAATCTATGTGGGCGATATACCCATGATGACCGACCGCGGTACATTCATTATTAATGGAGCCGAGCGCGTTATCGTTTCGCAAATTGTCAGAAGCCCAGGTATCTATTACAAACGCGAAGTTGACCAGAACGGTAAACGTACCTTCTCCGCCACCCTGATTCCAAACCGTGGCGCATGGCTCAAATTTGAAACAGACGTAAACGACGTTATCTACGTCAAAATCGACAAGAATAGAAAGCTACTTGCAACCACATTGTTGCGTGCGCTTGGCTATTCCGATTCCGAAATGGAAAACCTCTTCCGTCATCACGACTTCCTTAAGAAGACCCTTGACAAAGATACCAACAAAACCAAAGAAGAATCCCTTATAGAGGTATACAGAAAACTTCGCCCAGGTGACCCGCCGTCGGTCGCTGGTGGACAAAGTATTTTGGAAAGCAGATTCTTTGATGACAAGCGTTATGACTTAGGTCGTGTCGGTCGCTATAAGTTGAATAAGAAACTGGCTTTGTCAGTAGCTGAAACTCAACGTACCCTCACACCAAGCGACATAGTTGCTGCGGTGGACTACTTGATCTCGCTCAACTTTGACGAAGGTCAAGTTGATGATATCGACCACCTGGGTAACCGTCGTATTAGATCGGTTGGTGAACTGCTTCAGAACCAGTTCCGCATCGGTCTTACACGTTTAGAGCGAATCGTGCGTGAGCGCATGACATTGCAAGACGCAGACACTTTGACACCTGCCAACTTGTTGAATACAAAACCACTAGTTGCTGCAATTAGAGAATTTTTCGGTTCATCACAGTTGTCTCAGTTCATGGACCAGACTAATCCTTTGGCAGAACTAACTCACAAACGTCGTTTGTCCGCACTTGGACCTGGTGGTTTGTCGAGAGAACGTGCTGGATTTGCTGTACGAGACATTCACCCCAGTCACTACGGACGCATTTGTCCGGTAGAAACTCCTGAAGGTCCAAACGCAGGTCTTATTGGATCGCTTGCAACACATGCTCGTGTCAACTCGTATGGTTTCATCGAAACACCATATCGCAAAGTGTTAAACGGCTTGGTCACTGAAGATGTTCACTATCTAACTGCTGACGAAGAAGACCGATATCGCGTAGCACCTGGTGACGTTCGTGTTAATAACGACGGCACCTTCGCCACCGAACTCGTTCCTGTGCGCTATAAAGCCGAGTTTATCGAAACCGTGCCCACTCAAGTCGACTACGTAGGCGTATCGCCCATTCAGATTGTGTCAGTCGGAACCGCGCTCATACCATTCCTTGAGCACGATGACGCTAACCGAGCTTTGATGGGATCTAACATGCAACGTCAGTCAGTTCCATTGGTTCAGACTGAGCGCGCCATAGTCACAACCGGTATTGAACAACAATCGGCAAAAGACTCCGGCATGGTTGTGGTTTCAGATGTGGAAGGCAAATGCGAATACGTAACTGCCAATCAAATACATGTAAGAACCAAAGACAAACGCCTGGTCAAATATAAGTTGGGTAAATTCCAACGCTCAAACCAAGATACTTGCTTGAACCAAAAACCAATCGTGCGCGTTAACGACGAAGTTGTGGTTGGACAAATCATTGCTGATGGTGCAGCTACTAACACTGGTGAGCTTGCTGTTGGAAGAAACCTGATGGTGGCATTTATGCCATGGGAAGGTTACAACTTTGAAGATGCTATCTTGATTTCGCAAAGATTGGTCTTTGACGAAGTGATGACTTCGATTCACATCGAAAAACTAGAAATTGACGCTCGCTCAACCAAACTCGGTCCAGAAGAAATCACTCGCGAAGTTCCAAACGTATCTGAAGAATCGCTTCGTCACCTTGATGAATACGGTATCGTCAGAGTCGGTTCGCGCGTTTATCCTGACGATATTTTGGTTGGAAAAATCACACCTAAAGGCGAATCCGAACACCCACCAGAAGAAAAATTGCTTCGTGCAATCTTTGGTGAAAAGGCACGCGACGTAAGAGACAACTCTTTGCGTGTTCCTCATGGTGAAGGTGGACGTGTTGTTGATGTCAAAGTCTTCGACCGCGAAAAAGGTGATGAACTCCCACCTGTAGCTAACAAAGTGGTTCGTGTTTACATCGCCCAGAAACGTAAAATTTCGGTCGGTGACAAGGTTGCAGGACGTCACGGAAACAAAGGTATTGTGGCAAGAATTCTTCCTATAGAAGATATGCCTTACTTGCCTGACGGCTCGCCTGTCGACATCGTGCTCAACCCACTTGGTGTACCTTCTCGTATGAACGTTGGTCAAACTTTCGAGACCCTACTTGGTCTTGCAGGACACTTGACTGGTCTTCGTTATGAAGTGCCGCCATTTGATGAAATGTGGAAACCAGAGGCATCAAGCCATTTGGTTCACGATGAAATCAAAGCTGGAAAAATCAAAGCTAGCGCTCCATGGGTTGGCGATGACGGCAAAATCACCATATATGATGGCAGAACCGGTGATGCTTTCCACAACCCGGTGACTGTCGGCAAAATCTACATGATGAAGCTGGTTCACTTGGTCGACGACAAGATTCACGCTCGCTCCACAGGACCTTACAGTTTGGTCACCCAGCAACCGCTTGGTGGTAAAGCTCAGTTTGGTGGTCAGCGTCTTGGAGAAATGGAATGCTGGGCTCTTGAAGCCTTCGGCGCTGCCTACTCCTTGCAAGAAATGCTCACAATCAAATCTGATGATGTTAATGGTCGCTCCAAAGCCTACGAGTCAATCGTTAAGGGCGAAAATTTGAAGAAGCCCGGTATTCCCGAGTCATTCAAAGTGTTGGTGCGCGAATTGCAATCAATCGGTCTTGATGTATCGGTAGCAAAACGCTCTAAAGATGGTCAAGAACACGAAGTCGATCTCATGGCTGAAGTGGAAGAACCAAAACCTCGCGGAATCAGACGCATGTCTCAACTCGACATGGGTGACATGTCTCAAATGATGCCTGGCATGCCTGGCATGGGTGGAGATCCTGCCGCCGCTCTTATGAACCGCAGCTTGGCTGGTATGCAGTCGGGTTCGATGGGTGCGGGCATGGCAGGTATGGGTGGTTTCCCAGGTGCTGGAGCTGGCGCGGGTGGAGGTATGCCTGGTTTGACCGGTATTACTGAAGGTCTTGCCAACACTGGTTTGCCTGGTCTGCCTACAGGCGGTCCTGGAGCCAATACTGGTGCAGGCGGAGCTGGACGCAATTTGGGTCCAGGTCGTATGCTCGAGTCGGTGGTATCAGGTCTGGTGCAAACTGGTGGTCCTGATTCACTATCTACTCCTGGGGCTGGTCTCAAAGGCTTTGGCGATGATGAAGAAGACGCAGGACTTGGCGGAATGGCTACTGGTCGCATATTCGGATCAGATGATGACGAAGATTACGAAGTGCCAATGCCAGTTAAAAAGTTTCCCAAAATGTCTGACGACATAGGTACTGAAGATGACGACTCCGAAGAGGAAGTCGCAGAAGAAGTTGCCGAAGAAGTCGAAGGCGTGGAAGCGGAATCTGAAGATGGCGAAATAGAACCGTTTGAAGAAGAGTTTGAAGTTGAAGATTTGGACGAAGAAGAAGTAGAAGAATAACTCCAATAAGGTATACAAAAAAATGGCAACGATCGATCGTTTCGACTACATCAAAATCGGGATTGCATCACCTGAGCGAGTCTTGAGCTGGTCTCACGGTGAAGTAACCAAACCGGAAACAATCAACTATAGAACTCTCAAACCGGAAAAAGACGGTTTATTCTGTGAACGTATTTTTGGACCTTCAAAGGACTGGGAATGCTATTGCGGCAAATATAAACGAGTTCGTCACCGTGGTATCACTTGCGAACGTTGCGGCGTTGAAGTGACAGATTCAAAAGTTCGCCGTCACCGCATGGGTCATATCGACCTTGCCGCACCGGTAACTCACATCTGGTTCCTTAAAGGAATTCCAAGTTACATTGGTCTTCTGCTCGATTTGCCATTGCGCGATCTGGAACAAGTAGTTTATTTCAACGCTTATATCGTCACAAACCCTGGCAACGTGCCAGACTTGAACAAATCGCAACTTCTTTCCGAGGAAGAATACGAGAAGCTCTTAGACGATCCCAATTTCCAGTTTGATATCGGCATTGGTGCGGAAGCAATTAAACTTTTGCTTGGTGAACTGGCTAGACCTGTTTACGAAAGACCTGAAAACAAAGAAGATCGCGGTCGCCTTCTTGAATTGCCCGGATTGAAAGAAATCTCAGTGCAATTGCGTGAAGAACTTTCGATGTCTGGTGGTTCGCAACAAAAGAGAGCCAAAATTATCAAGCGTTTACGCTTGACCGAAGCTCTGCTCAATTCGCACACCGACCCTACTTGGGTTATTCTGGACAAACTCCCAGTCACCCCTCCAGATCTTCGACCAATGGTTCAGTTGGATGGTGGACGTTTTGCCACATCGGATTTGAATGATCTCTATAGAAGAGTCATCAACAGAAACAACCGTCTTGCAAGACTCTTGGAGATGGGCGCTCCTGAAATTATCGTTCGCAACGAAAAACGCATGCTTCAAGAAGCTGTTGATGCCTTAATCGATAACGGAAGACGCGGTCGTGTAGTCGTCGGTCCTAACAACCGTCCGCTCAAATCGCTCTCCAACATTATCGAAGGTAAGCAAGGACGTTTTCGTCAAAACTTACTTGGTAAGCGTGTCGACTACTCAGGTCGTTCAGTTATCGTCGTTGGCCCTTCGCTCAAACTGCATCAGTGCGGTTTGCCTCGCGAGATGGCAATCGAGCTCTTCAAGCCATTTGTAATTAACAAATTGATTGAGCGTCAAATCGTTCAAAACATCAAATCAGCTAAGAAGCAAATCGAGAAAGGTTCTGCAGTTGTTTGGGAAATCTTGGAAGAAGTTATTCAAGGTCACCCAGTACTCTTGAACCGTGCTCCCACGCTTCACCGCTTAGGTATTCAAGCTTTCGAACCAGTACTGGTCGAAGGACGCGCCATTCAGCTTCACCCGCTTGTTTGTGCCGCCTTTAACGCCGACTTCGACGGTGACCAGATGGCTGTGCACGTACCGCTCTCGGTAGAAGCTCAGGCTGAAGCTCACATGTTGATGCTTGCATCAAACAACGTTTTATTGCCTGCTACAGGCAGACCGACAATCACACCTACTCAAGATATGGTGCTTGGTATTTATTACCTCACTATTCAAAAGCCAGGTTGGGATGATCCAAAAGTATGCAGAGGTGCAGGAATGCGCTTTGTCAATTTGGCTGATGCAAGAGCTGCATATGAAGCCGGCATACTCGATCTGCACGCCAAAATAGCAGTACGTGACGTTGATAATGTCATGGTGGAAACAAGCCCCGGACGCATTATTTTCAACGAAGTCGTGAGACAAGCCATTTCGGTCACGAAGTAATTCGATCAAATCCAATCCAAAGAGGACGTCATGGTAACAGGCAAGAAAGAAGAAACCCTAGAGTTCATCAACACCACCGTAGATAAGAAAGTACTTGGAAAATTGCTTTCGATGATCTATGAAAAATTCGGTACTTCAAGAACAGCGGCTCTAGCCAATGCTCTTAAGGATCTGGGATTTCAGTATGCCACCAAAGCTGGCGTCACAATCTCAATTTCTGATCTTGATGTTCCAGAAGCGAAAAAGGGTCTGATCGCCGCTGCTGAAAAGGAAATCGAAGAAGCGCAACGTCGTTACGAACGTGGCGATATCACAGAAGTTGAGCGCTACAACAAAGTTATCGATACTTGGAGTGCAACCACCGACTCTCTTACAAAAGAAGTAGTCGACAACTTCGACAGATTGAACCCGGTTTACATGATGGCGTTCTCTGGCGCTAGAGGTAACATTTCTCAGGTTCGTCAGTTAGTTGGAATGCGTGGATTGATGGCTGACTCTCAAGGTCAGATTATCGACTTACCTATTAAAGCAAACTTCCGCGAAGGCTTGAACGTAACTGAGTACATCATCTCAAGTTACGGTGCAAGAAAGGGTCTGGTTGATACAGCTCTCAAAACGGCTGACTCTGGTTATCTCACTCGTCGTTTGGTTGACGTTGCTCAAGACGTTATAGTGCGTGACCCTGATTGCGGCACCACACGCGGTATCTTGATGCAGCCTATTCTTGAAGGCGACAAGGAAATGGTCAAAATTTCCGAGCGTATTTTTGGTCGTACTCTGGCTGAAGATATTGCCGACAAAGAAACAGGCGAAATCATCGCTCGCAAAGGCGACATCATCAATAGAGTTCTATCCGAGAGACTTGAGACGATCGAAAAAGATCCTAAGAAGAAAAAGATCTTGGTTCGCTCACCACTTACA
Source organism: uncultured Candidatus Obscuribacterales bacterium (assembly GCA_964606665.1). Taxonomy (GTDB): domain Bacteria; phylum Cyanobacteriota; class Vampirovibrionia; order Obscuribacterales; family Obscuribacteraceae; genus Aved-18. The sequence goes on from CAZSHS010000006.1 coordinate 64,593, forward strand.
TGCGATGCTCAGTACGGCGTATGCCAGAAGTGCTATGGCTGGTCTTTGACCACCAACAGAATCGTAGATTCAGGTGAAGCAATCGGTATCATTGCTGCTCAATCAATCGGTGAGCCAGGTACACAGCTTACAATGAGAACGTTCCACACTGGTGGTGCTGTTGCTGGTGGTAAGTCGCGTGCCCAACAGAAATCTCCTGTGGAAGGTGTTGTTTCTTATAAAATTCCTTCTAAGTCAGTTCGCACCGCCTATGGTGACGTTGTAGATCAGACCACTAAAGATGGTGTCTTGAAAGTTAACGATGGTAAGAAAGAAAAATCAATTAGCTTACCTACAGGCAGTTTGATCCTTGTAAAAGATGGAGACGAAGTCAAAGCTGGTCAGATTCTAGCTGAGTACGATCCACCAGGTTCTAAAAAGAACTTGACTGAGCGTGCATCAAAAGATATCACCGCCGATATTTCAGGACGTGTCAGTTTTGAAGGCTTCCAGGCTGATGAAAAGCGCGATCGTCAAGGTAACATCAGTAGAACTGCTAACCGAAGCGGTATCATCTGGGTACTTGAAGGTGACGTATACAACCTGCCCTCAGGCGCTCAAGTAGTGGTAAAAGACGGTCAAGACGTCAAAGCGAAAGACGTTCTTGCTGAGATTCAGATTCTCACAGAACACGGTGGCGAAGTGCGTTACGGCGCAGAAATCGAAACCGAAACAGTGAAAGTCGGTCGCAAAACATACACCAAATTGACCAAGGGTAAAGACTTAAACGTGGTCATCGCCAAAGTCGGCGCGGCTAACGCTAAACTCGATGCTGGTCAAAAAGGTAGCTACTGGAAAGTGAACAAGTCGAAAGAGACATGGGCACTGAAAGTAGTTAAAGACGAAGTAGTGGAAAACGGTAAAATCGTAGCCGAACTTTTGGATGACGGCACAAACACCGTAACTTCAGGTGGCGAAGTCATTTATGACGGAGTCGAAATCGACGACAGAAGAGTTGTGACCAAGCCCGGTCGTCTCTTATTCGTTCCTGAAGAAGTACACTTCATCTCAAAAGATATCAGTCTGAAAATGTCTGAAACAGGCGAATTAGTTGCTGCTGGACAAGAAGTAGTCAAAGACGTTTTCGCTCACATGGAAGGTATCATCGAGATTGTTGCCGACAACGACATCATTCATGAAGTTATCATCAAGCCAGGCGAAGTTGTTCCAATTGCCGACCCCTCCGAGTTGAAAGTGCCCGAAGGACAAGTGGTCGAGCCAGGAACCGAGCTAATCGAAGGTTATAAATATAAAGAGCGCAAAGTTGTTTCCGTTCTTGAAATGGAAGATGGCACATTTAAAGCTCTCGTTCGTCCAGTTGAAGAATATTGGATTGAGCCTAGAGACACCAAATTCAAGCATGGCCAATCAGATGAAAAAATCGGCTTGAGATCTGTTACTCAGCTTCTCTTCAGAGATCGCGAAAGAGTAAGACACGTTCAGGGCGCTCAACTGACACGCACCTCGCTAGTACTTCAGATGCAAGGAATTCTCCAGCATCTAAAAGGTATCGTCGAGATGGAAGAAGAGCTCGATATCGTGGTTCAAGAAAACATTCTCTTGCGCCGTGAGCAAGACTTCAATATCACATTGCTCGATGTTGAACACGGTCAAATTATCGATCCTAAATCAGCAGTTGCCACCACTCAGGTTCTGACAAGAACAGATGCTAGAGTGCAGCTCTCTAAAACGGACGAGCGCAGATTGCTTTTGATCACTGAAGAACAGCAATTGCGCGAAGCAGTCAAAGGCGCTGCCACGGTCAAAGAAAACGACCTGGTGCGCACTGGCGATAAATTGACCAAGTCTTCTGTTGCATCTCATTCCGGACAGGTAGTGAGCGTCAGCAAAGACGAAATTGTGGTGCGCAGAGGCAGACCTTATCTTATCTCTCACAATACTCAATTGCAGAGTGAAGATGGTGCCCTTGTGCAGCGTGGAGACTTGCTTGCCACACTCATCTACGAACGTCAGAAAACCGGGGACATTGTTCAGGGTCTTCCTAGAGTTGAAGAATTGCTTGAAGCACGCAAACCCAAAGAATGCGCTATTCTTGCCGAGCGTGAAGGCAAAGCAAAAAATGTGACCGAAGACGACGTTAAGCGTTTGTTTGTGGTCTACTCTGATGGCTCGGAAGAAGAGATTCAAATCCCAGCCGGTCTCAACATCTTGCCCGAAGACGGAGACAAGATTTCGCTAGGAACCCCTCTTACCGACGGTCCTCCCAACCCGCACGATATCGTACGTTTGATGGGAATTCAGGCGGCGCAAAAATTCCTGGTGGACGAAGTTCAATCGGTATATCGCTCGCAAGGTGTAGACATCGCCGACAAACACATCGAAGTGATTGTTCGTCAGATGACTCGCAAAGTAAGAGTGGAAACACCTAATGACACTATCTTGTTGCCCGGCGAATTAATGGAGCGCTTCGAAATCGAAAAAGAAAACGATCGCTGCAGACAAACCGGAACCGTTCCAGCCGATTACACCGATGTCTTGCTTGGTATCACCAAAGCCAGCTTGAACACCGAAAGCTTCATCTCCGCTGCATCATTCCAGGAAACCACAAGAATCCTGACTGAAGCTGCTGTTGAAGGTAAGAAGGACTGGTTGCGTGGCTTGAAAGAGAACGTCATCATTGGACGTTTGATTCCTGCCGGTACTGGCTTCCAGGGGCATCAATTGCCAACCGAGGAAGAAGAGCCCGAACAGGACATCTATCCGCCAATCGGTGAAGGCAGCTTCAACGCTACCTAAGCTCAATAAAAATTCTAGCGGAGCATCAAGCTCTGTAAAAGCAAACGTCGGGCCTCTTTGATCTGATTATCTTGGGCTGAGCCAATGGTAAATTGTTCTGAAGTTGCCGGTATTTTGAAGTCGGGCACTATGCCTCGTTTGATGTCTGCCGCATTACCTACCCATGTGTGGCTTACAGGCGACAAGTATTGAGCGAAGGTCACTTTTATGCCTTTGTCACCTGTTGTGCTCACTGCTTGTACTGTTCCTTTGCCGTAAGTCTTCAAGCCATAAACAGGATATCCCCAGTCTTGCATGGCGGAGGCAATGACCTCAGAAGCAGAAGCACTACGACCGTCTACCAGAACACTTATTGGCTTATCTATCAAGCCTTTCTTTAGTCCCTGAAACGGAGGCGATGATTTTACTGGCGTGGTTTGACCCGATTCGACTTTGATTATTCCTGTTGGTGAATTTCTATATTCGAAGTTTCGATATGGTGGATTGCCACTCGGATTTCTTTCTCGCACATTGAGCAAAACAGAATCTGGATTAGGTGCAAGAGCTGCAAGTATTTGAAGCGAAGATTCAAGTATTCCGCCATGATTTCGTCTAAGATCGAACACATAGCCTTTTACTTTGTCACCATTTTCTTGTTTTATACGCTCTACTTCGCGTCTGAAATCTTCACCAGATTGTTTTGTAAATCCTCTATTCATGCGAATATGCACAATGCCAGTTTCGTCTATTGAAGCCTGGACAGAGCTTATCGGTTTTCGAGTTAACTGTACTTTGAACGTTTCAAACTGACCAGGGTAGCCGTCTTTAGGACGTTTGATTTCTATTTCGACATTGCTGTCTGGTTGACCAATAATTGCTGCGCTAACGTCTTCTAGGGATTTACCAGCCATTGGTTTGTTATTAACTGACGTGATTATGTCACCAGCTTTCAAACTTATAGGCTGATTAGTGTCCAGTCGAATAGCTCGTGTGGAGGGAGCGTTTGCAAAGACATCTGTAATTGTCGCATTTCCATTTTCAGATTTAAGCTCGACTCCGATTCCAGCAAATCCGTCTGAGTTTCGTTTCAAGTCGGTGATTTGCTGTCTAGTCAAGTAAGTAGTCTGTGGATCACCCGATTCAGACAAATAACGCTTGAGTGCGTCAATTGGAAGTGCACCAGATTTGATGGCACCATAAAAACGTTCTTTGGCTCGTGGATCGCCAACTAGTGAGGATATATTAAATGCTTCTTTAGTCACTTCACCAAGCATCCGGTCAAATTCTGGGTTAGCTTCTGTGGTGGCTTGAATTTCAACTTTTTGATTTGGCTTATACAAGTCGGCCGTGGAGCGATCGGGAATTCTTGCTAAATCGTCGACGCGCTTCCACTGACCACTTTCATCTGCTGTGTACAACACTTTTGTGCGCTGAGTCGAGCCAGGTGCAGCAGGTGCTTCACCTACGACAGCTATTAACCTATCATTTGGATTTGTCGAATTCAAAATCATTGTGGTGCCTACATCCATGGATTGTAAGCGTGCTTGAATATCGTTGAATTGTATTTGACCTTGCGGTGAAAATTTATCTGTAGACAATTTGAGTCTATTTTCAAAATCTGTCACTGAGATAGGATCTGCGACACTCTGGCGTTTATCAGTGCCTGCAGGGAACAGTCGTCCATGAACTACAGCAGCTTCAAGCGGTGGAGCAATTTCTGGTTTTACTCCAGCGCGATGCGTAAATCGAACAAATTGTGATTCGTCCACTTTTTGACCGTCGGACAAGCGCACCATTTCGCCTTTATCATTTGTGATTGCAAGCACCATGCCTGGTGAACCTTTGTTGTCCCAGGCTAAAGTGTTATCAACAGTGGCTGAGCCTTTGGGAGCTAAGATGTGTATATCACCAGGTCTTACTGGCTGGTCGTTTGCCACTGGTGCAAAACGGTAACTTTCTACTAGTTGATTGGCTAACTGACGTGAGCCTTCAGGCGCAGTCAACTTAACGCCATAAGGCGAAACTAAGCGATCTAGAGCTTTGAACTGATCTGCATCTTTAACATTGTTAGCTTGTTGTGCCAGAAGCGCTCCTGTAAGCACTGGTGATTCAGCGGTTCTTGTAGGAGTTTCAACTGGCGGCAATTCACTTCTTGCCGGGGTCACCTTACGCATCCTAATGCTGAGATTGCGCTGTTCGGGATCTACAGAAAGGGCCCAGTCTTTCGCTCTAATAGTTTGCTTTGCTACGTTGTCTTCGACCAAAAGGAAGCCTTCACTATCCAAGCCTTTGATTGTGGCCACTGCTGTTTCACCATTTGGTTTGACACTGGCAATAACATCTCCAGGTCTGGGTGCTTGGTTATTCTGAGCATAACCCTGCGCGTTTAGTTTTGCTGCAATTTCTTGCAGTCTTTGACTTTGTATAGCTGTGCTTTCAATTCTTTGAGTTGCATCAGGTCTTGTTACTATTTCGGGACTAGCTATCGCCGGGTTTTTGCCAAGTTCGAATTTTTGCTCTTTGCCTCTGACGCCTACATTTATGGTGCCGTTAGAATCGAGTCCAAGATTTTTCAGATTTTGAGAGAGCATATCGGGTATTCTTCCGTCTTGCGAAACTCTTCCCAGCGTCTGCCCATCCAGTCTGACAGATATGCTGCCGTTTTGATTGGGAACAAAACTCATTTCTTGAGGTCTTTCGCCAGCACCAGGCCTGGTGAATGACAATGTTCTAACGCCGCCACTCACCAATTGTTTAATTGCTTGCGCTTGCAGACTGGGATCGCCTGAGCTTATTGCACCCACTAATTCGCGTGCTTTATTATCTTTGTTTTCACGCAAGAAAGTCTCTATCTGACCAGGCTGCGGCTGAGTGACTTCTGGTTTTACTTCTGCGACTGGTTTTACTTCTGTAACTGGTTTTGCAGGCTCAAGTGGAGTTTTGCCAACGACACTACTAACGGTGCCGTCTGGGGTTAAATTTACTTTGGCTTCAAATGCGCTCCCGCCTTTACCCAGTCGAATATCGGCACCGCCAGCGGTTTGTGCTTTAGCTACTAATTGTTTTACTACGTCTTGACCTTTGGGCAGAAGCGATTGTACAAACGCACCTTTATCGTTACGTTGATCGTCTGCGTTCAAAAACTTTCCGTCTGTAACATTTCCAGCGGCTACTGAAGTGTCGCTACCTGGCGCGTATTGATTGCGAGCCACTGAAACTATGTTTCCAGATGTTTGAACTTCTCGTTTTGCATCATCGCGTCTGACGTTGGTACGTGTAACCAAATTCTTTCCAACGTAGAGATACTCTGCTTCTGAGTAAACCTTGTGAGTTTTCTCGTTGTACTTTTCGCGACTCAATCGAAAATTCTGGCCCATGTATGAGCCTTCATAAAGATTGTTGCTGCCAAGCAACTTAGATTGCAACGCGATGATTTGTGCCTTATCGCCTTTGGCTATTGCGGCAAATAAATTTGAAACATCAGTTGCTTCCTGCGCTTTTTCTGGTGCTACTGCTGGAGTAGCTGCAACATCTGTGGGCGCGCGAAAATCAGGTGCCTTGAATTCGAGTGCATCCATAGTCGGATTGCTCGTCACTTCTGGACGAGCAATTGGATTGGTACTTAAATCTGCGCTTGCATACAGACGTGGAGTGGTATCATCCGGCTTAGCGGCTATCTCATCCTTCTCGGGCTGTATGTCTTGCGTACCTGTCACAATAAAAACTCCATATGGTGATTATTCACCGTTTTTTCTTTCTATACGCAAAGCATGGGGGAGTTTGACAGGTAATGGAATCGCTTTGGTATAGTTCAACGCCAGTTGATTTCTATTTTTAGATCTTTTGATAGATCTAGTTACATCTATTTTAATGGCAGAAAACGCGCTGTCCATGGTGGAATTCCCATAATAATGAATTATTTTTTTCGAATTACAATCAACAGAAATAGCCGTGACAGATAGTGTCACAGCAATTTGAATTGATAACATTTAATAGTTATCGATTTATCTTCTGATTGACCATTGTTCAGGTTGATAGGTGCGCCACTGTTGTTGCGCCCACTGTCCACCGTCTGCTGATACTTGACCATCGCGACGTACGTTTGCCTTTAACAGAAATCCTGGATTTTTACCGTCATGAGCTGGCATCATCAATCCTACCCAGGTGCCTTTTTTGACAACAGTTGCTTGAACGTCTTGTCCGTTAATACTGACGGTGACTTTCGCTCCATTGTCCATAGCATATAACGCTTTCGCTCTGTCATTCATGGCAGCATTAGCGTCAGTCACGACATCACCAGTGGTGACAGTGGGAATCGCTGTTGCTGCTGCCAGGTCACGATCAGTACCGTTAATCTTTCGTTCCCACTCAGGTGTTCGGAAAGATTGCATCAATCGATTCTGACTATCCCTTTGTTTGTCTAGCGTGGGTAGATTATTCGCGTCGTTGATAGCTTTGGTTCTGTCGAACCTAGCCGTAGCAAGAATTGCGGTAGATCTTGGACCTTCGCCTACTGGATTTCCATTTCTATCAGTAGCCACTTCACCTGTTGCGGTGAGTTTCGCTTTTTGTTCTGTCATAGTCAATTGATATGTGTCTCTGCTACCAGGCATCCTGGTCATTGAAGCCTCGTAAACGTATTTTTGACCGTCTCTTTCCCTGATAAAATTGGTTGTACCTCGTGTGAAGTCAGCATTCCACTTCGTCTCGGGTTGATTGAACATGGCAGCAAGAGACTGCGCTGCAAGCGTGTCTGGAGTAGCGGGATTAACTACAGCATCTTGTAATGATGTTCTCGATTTGGCAACGAGATCGGCTGAAATTTCTCCAGTTCTTATGGGAGCGATTTCGCCTGATCCAGCCATTGTTCTGAGAGCATTTTGATCCATTCCAAAATCGATTGGGTAACCGTACGGATTGGCTGCAGCATCTCTAAGTAAAGCTTTTGCCGTCAGTTTGGCTAAATTGTCCGCCCGACTAGTCGGCGTAAGAGCAGCTTCCAAGCTGGCTCTCGTCACATACCCGGATGTTGAATCCTTCAATTGATTAAATACTGGATCCGTCGACGCAACACGTGCAACCGCTTCTGGTCTAAGTGATGCAAGCAATGCATTTGCTTGACCGATGTTTTCCGGATTGCCCACTTGTGGATTAACCATGTCTGTGCGGATAGCATTGCGAGCCGTTGTTAAACTCGGATTTTCTCCGCGCTGAAGACGGTTTGCAAGATCGGTGTAACTATCTATAGCCGTTTTTGTCGGCTGATAAATAGATGTGGTGTCAGCCGCTACTGGAGTTCTATTTGACTCAAATTGACCTAATTCACTTGCCTTAAGTCGGCTCTGATCGCTGCCGAACCATGACGCAAACCATCCAGGTATCGAGCCATCCCCTCCCCAATCTTTTCCATCGGCTCGTTCGATTTGTTGAAAGTTTTGTTTGGCAGCAAGAGCTGCAAGCCTTTCCATGCCAGATTTAGTAGTGTCATTGGCTCGGGCTGTGAGGTCACCTTGATTCCAACCCCAAAAACCAGCATTGTTACCGCCAAGCTGAGAATTTACGAGCTTTCCTAAATATCCATCTCTGTTTAGAGCAGACAATACTTGAGTCATTTTGGCTTCATTACCTGTGATGCCATTTTGTTGCATGCGTGCTGTGATATCGGTAATAGCTCTTGTTTGAGCGTCACCGGGAGGCATATCCAGAGCTTTCTTGATGTCGTTCGCCGCTGTAAGGCTCACTTGATCAGGTCGAATAGTGTTGTAGTTGATGTCAGTCGGACTTGTTGTGGCGCCAACAGTGGTGTCTGCAGCGGGGCGTGGAGTAGCTCCTAGTGCTGTTTCTTGATTTTCGGAATATTTTTTTATTTCATCGCTCGACAGCCTGTCGTAATAGACCCAGTTTTTTCCATTTGCTTTGTCTATGTCTTGAAACCTGCGCATAGCAGTGGTTGCGGCAAGTGTTTTGAGTGGATCTGCATTGCTCCTATCTCTAGCCATTTCGGTTAGCCGAGTTGCAGTGATACCACCACCTGTGAAGTCATCACTTCCCGCATCTGTCAAAAGTTTACTCTTTACCAAAAGACCATCAACCTTGCGATCTTCGAGGGCTCTTGCAAGCGCTTCATGATTGCGAGAACCTGGTCTATACTCTGCAGTTTTTAGAATGTCGTTAATCGCTCTGGTCCCTGCATCTGTAGGATTAAGCAAATTAGCTTTGATTTGATCTGCCAACTTGTTCACTTTTGGTCCCAAATGGTTTGGACCAGCAATTAAAGCCTCGCGCTGAGCGCGTTGTTGTTCAGAGAATTTCTGAATCTGCTCTGCGGTAATACCAGCCGGGTTTGGCGTTGCTAGCTTGGAAATTTCATTATAATTTGTATGGAGATACTTGGCCTTGAACCTCTCTAGGGCAGGTAGGCTAGTGTCCTTCATTCTATTAGACAATTCTTCTTGCGATAGAGCAAGGTCGGCATTGCGATCTGAAGAACTAACAGTCCTATCTGAGGTAAGAGAGTCTGTGCCTATGATAGCTGGCATGACTCCTCGGTCCACCAAAGTGGACATCATTCGATTCGCGGCAGTACTAGTGATACTGGTGTCACGCGTGAATGCGGCTTCGCTTAAAAGGCGGTTAGCAGTCGCTTCGGCATCTGTGGTCGTTTGCCACTGCTCCTGTCCCTCGCCAACTGATTCGACTGCATCAGTCGCTTTTTCCCTTTGTGCTTCACTCATAAGATTTCTCCGCCATTCTTAGGCTTTATCCATAGATTGAGGATATTCGTGCAAAATTTCGTTAACCCCAACTATATATACCCTTTACACTTTTCGGCTTAACCGAAAGGCTCTCGATTTCAGACTTATCGGCACCTTTTGGTACCCTCCGCAAACATTATGCGCAATGAAATGAGACTTGTCATTGGGAGAAATACGTAGTAGATCGGCAATCGCGCCTAAAATGTTAGCTGCGATACATTTTTTTAGCGAGCAACCTTCAATTTACCGGCCTTAACGCCCTGGTAAGGATGGTTTTCGTCATAAACCTGAATAGTTTCAGACAACTTGCCTAATTCTTGAGCCAGTGTTTGAACCGCCTCTGGCATGCCTGTGTGTACTGCAAAGCGAAAGAGTTGCTGACCGATAATTCCCAATCGAGTTTTAAAACTAGGAAGGACATACGGATCTAATATAGGCGTTTCCAGCGGATCGATATCGGCACGTTGAAAGGCACATGCTGCACTCACGCGCGGACCAATCGCTTTGTCACTAGACTTACTACCCCAGTGAATCAAAGATTCGTTCCAGGACAAAATAGATCCGCTTTTGGCCGGAAGTGCACGGATGCTTTGAAGGTCTTTAAATTCAAGTTCGAATGTTCCGGGACGGTGCGGATAATTGGCGTCGCGTCTAGCTGGTAGCACATACATGCAACCATTCCAGAGAGTGGCATCGTTTAAAGCGATCCAGATGGTCATGCTATTGGGCATTCCATCTTTGCGGATAGTAATGGTTTGCGCTCTGTCGCGATGTGGTGCCCAGCCAGATCCACCCTGGTCAGGTGCTACATGATAGACCCAGAAATTGGGTAATTGTCTGTAATTAGCGCCAAGTATGTGATTTAAAACAGAGCCTGCACGTTGATAAACTTGCCAGAATTCGTCGTAAACCATGGCAAAAATAGTTGGCCATTGCTCCAGTGCAAGCACCTTAACAGCGTCTGCCAGTTTAGTCATTTCATTTTGATCAAGCACTGGTTCGCTAATGAAGTAACCGTCCTGAACCATATCTTTTTTCAAAGCTTCGAGCACATCTTTGCTCAAATTAGCTGGTGACCAGGATTTTTTAGCTGACGCGCCTTCAATTTGTAAATCAGGATTTAACCGGATCCAGAAATCTTTATCGCAAGCTAAGTCGTAATAGGTTTTAGCCATGCCTGTTTCATGCCCCTAATCATTGTTTTTTAACTTGAGTAGGTTTAGATAACTTATCTATGTCTTTTTCTAATTTTTCTAAATCAGATTTCAAAGCCATGATTTCCCAGTCGCTGAGCCTGTCGTCTGAGGCTTTAAAAGATGAACCGATAGAGTTTATTCTTTCCATTTCATCAGAGAAATATTCAAGTTTGGCCTTTGCAATAGTGCCTTTAGCTTTTGCCTCTTCTAATTTAGAGGTAACTTTATTTTGCAATTTATCGATGTCTGGTAAAGGAGGAAGCAGCTCAGCCAGTTTCTTTTCGAGATTGTCGTATTGTTGGCTCAACTGGACTATATCTTCGTCAGTTAAGAGCCCATCGCGCTTTAGTCTTGTTTCCAAAAAGGAAATACGAGAACCTTCGCGTCTCAATTCCTCTGCTTTTTTTATTGCTACTCGATTGGACGCCAGAGCCTCATTCAAACGACGCTCTATTTCTAGTTTTCGTTCTTGAACGTCGGGCAAATTTTGCAGTGAGCTTTCAAGTTTGCTATTGAGTGAATCCAATTCACTTGATATGACGAGCACTTCGGAATCGCTCAACTCATTGTCTTGTTTGAATACTTTTAGTTTCTTTTCTATCGAATCGAGACCTTTGTCCATTTCTTGAGCGTTCATGCCTTGTTTGAATCGTTTGGCGTCATTCACTTCTTTGACACGTTTGCGTAGCATATCAATTTTGGTCGACAAGTCAGGCTTTTTGCCTACACTTTTGGATGACTCCACCATATTCTGTTTGAGAGTCTCAAGCTCACGAACCACAGTTAAGATTTCACTATCTGTAAATGAATTGTCCGCTTTGAAGAGTGATTCGAGCGTTTCTATGCGACTGTTTTCTTGTTTGAATTGGTCTAATTGTAGGATAGAAAAACTTGCTTTTGAATTTGAATCGTCAAGCATGGTGCGAATTTCGGACTGAAGCGAATCGATACTTTTTATTGCCGACGATACTTCTCCTGGTGCTAATTGATTTAATCTGGTGCCAATTTTATCCAGTTCCAAAGCCAAGTTTAAAACTTCTTTTGGGTCAAGCTTTTTATCTGAGGCTTTAAATGCAAGGTAGTCTTTTTCTGTTTGTTGGATTCTGGTGTTAATTTCAGCTTCTTGCACTGATGTTAGTCTTTTTTGTTTGACTAGATTGTTTTTTCTGTTTTTCAGTCTATCCAAACGCGCATCGATGCTAGGTCCGGCGATTGATCTTACCCTCAAGTCCTTTTCCAGCTCTAGATTTAACTGATCTAAATCATAAGACAAAGCCAACATCTCAGAGTGGCTCAGTTTGTTATCTTGTCTGTACGATTTTTCTTTATCTTTTATGTTCTGCAAGCTGTTTTTGAATTTGGCTGCCTGGCTATTGGTCAAACGCCCAGACAAAAAATCTTCTGCGATTTCTTTTTCTAGCTGATCTTGTTTGCCAGATAAATCTGTAATTGCCGTTTTTCGCTTAGCCAGTCTCAACTCGAGGTCCTGGCTCAATTTGTCCAGGTCTAAAATGAGACGAACTCGCTCCCAAATGGTTAATTTGCCGTCTGTAGTAAATTCTTTGTTTAACTGGACCACTCTATCAAGAGTAGCTTTTAGCTGTTGAGCCTGGTCTTGAGTCAGACGTTCTTCCCCTAATGCATGAGTTATTTCTTTGTCCAGGCTGGAAATTCGAGCACTGACGTCAACAAATGCTGGCACCCCAGCCCAATTAAACTGGTCTGCGGATTCTTCTTTGTTCTTATTTGTCTCTTTGCTTTGGGCCAAAACCGAACTAGAACTTTGATTTGAGACATTAAGCAGACATATTGATGCTGCAAGGGCAAACTTAGTTAAATTTTGGGGTGTTGATTTTTTCATGAGCCAATTCCATATATAGCAAGCTAATAATTTTACTGGTTTACTCCTTCAAAGACTGATTCAAAGGGGGAACAACTTGGCAAAACCAGAATAATGAGGTCTGGAGGTTTTTAATCGATGAAGGCGTTTTCCCTGAAAAATGGACTGGCACTTGTTTTAATGCTCAGTTGTCTGCCGGCGTTCGCCGACGACACAGCCGGATCTTATTATGATCAGGGCATTTCTTTGATGAAACAGAAGAATTTTAAGGATGCCGTTCAGGCATTTGACATGTCAGTAGGTATGGCCGCTACAGATGCTCGAGCATATATGAAGCGGGGGCAGTGCTTTTTTGAACTTGGGCACTATGACTTGGCTGTATCTGATTTTACTCAAGCAATGAATTATTCGCAAAACGATGCTGCGCCTTATTTGTCGCGAGGCATTGCTTATTCAAAACAGGGTAAGCATCTAGATGCAATTAAGGATTTTGAAAAAGCAATCAATCTCGATCCCACCTTGTCTGGTGCGTACCAGGGCATGGGCGATGCCCTTGCTCAAAAAGGTGACAACGCTCAAGCAATGCAGAATTATAATTTAGCTCTCAAGCAAGATTCGCGCAACACTAGTGTTCTTGTTGCCAGAGCTGATTTGAATAAAGTGCTTGGTCGCAATGCCGAGGCGCTCAAAGATTACAGTATGGCCATTGAACTTGCACCAACATCAAATATTGCTTACATCCATCGTGGTACTGC
>CAZSHS010000006.1:77923-150978 GCA_964606665.1 uncultured Candidatus Obscuribacterales bacterium
TGCATACAGTGGCATGTCTCGTCCTGAAGACGCAATTAAAGACTACGATAAGGCCCTTTCTCTGGATCCAGATAATACTGAATTGAAAGAAAAGAGGGGCAAAGAATTTTTCAAACTGAAAAATGCCAAAAAAGCACTATCCGATTTTGGTGATGCTATTAAGCAAGATCCGACCGATTCGGATTTGTACTATCACCGAGCTAAGGCTCATATGCAGTTGGGTGAGGATGGAGCAGCAATGGAAGACCTGGAATATGCAATCAGGCTAGATCCAAATGAGGCGAACTTTTATTTGGCTCGGGCATTTTTATGGCACAAGAAAGGAAAATCCATTCTGGCACGCGAAGACATTAAAAGAGCCCAGTTTTTTAAGCCGGACTTGCCGAAAGATATTCGATTTTCAGACGATCCCAAAAATCAAGATGTCTGGGATGAAGAAACCTTCTTGAGTGACATAAATAAAACTGGTGATAAAGACACTTCAGAAGTGCTTCAAAATCAAGGCTCTTTGGGCAATACCAATTAAAAAAGAGTTCTTACTCTTCGCTTGGTTGCAGACTAAAGGTTTCTTTGCCAAATGGCTCATCACCTGAGCCACTCCAGCTATTGATGGCAGACATGCCCACCCCTTCAAAAGGTGCGCCCGCAAACGCAAATGGTAGGCTGAAAAGATAAGTCGTGGCAAGTAGGACTGGGTTTTTAGATTCGCCAATTAAGTCTTTAGAGCCTGCTTTGGTTTGGCGACCAAAGGCGCGAACAATTGAGACTGGTGTTCCTAAAATGAAGCCTGTAGTGAATGATGCCATGCGAACGGGCAATTTGACGTCAGAATGCTGTGACTTAAGCGGTGGCAAATCTTTATCAATAGGGGCATCGTCGCGTTTTTTTAGCTCGGGCGCCTGAATTGGATCTTTCAATTTAGCAGGACTTTCGTCTGTATTATCTTGTGCGCTAACTGGAGAAATTAGGCTAGCCAAGATTAGCGCGGATAAAAGTGACAATTTCTGGAAGCGATTTTTCATGGCACTATTATGTCACCTTGGCATCCGTGTGGGGTTTGTGCGCAATACTGGGCACTATAACTAAAGCAGAAGCTTTGCAATTTCGAGGTAACAAAAATGCCCCCAGAACGGCAGACACCAGCGCCAAAACCGCAACCTGGACAACCACAAGTTCAAGACCCAACTGCTGTTTTCCAGCTCGATCAAAATAAAGCTGCAGCAACTTGTTATCTGCCCGTATTACCGGTCGCACCAAATGTCTTGTGGCTCATGACAGAGCCTTCAAAAAACAAAGAGTTGCGTTTCCATGCCTATCAGGGATTGGCAATTTTTGTAATTGCCTTTATTTTGTCGATGGCAGGCAACATCATAGATATGTTTAGTCAAATTCCTATTATTGGTGCAATTTTTGGCATCATTAGCTGGCTTATCAAATTTGTGGCAATGGTAGCTTATTTTCTTGTCAGTGGATTTCTGGCTTACAAAGCTTACGAGGGCGAGAAAATCGTTCTGCCTTATCTTGGTCAATTTGCCGAAGACAAAGCTTGATTTAAAACAGAGTCAATTGACGCGGTGTTTGAACTCGTTCTTGCTTTATTGCCACTACTGGTTTGATGAATGGTTCAGGCGTTGGTGCGCCTTTTCGAACATTTCGAAAGAGCAGTTTACCTCGCTCCGCTCCACACTTGCGGCAATACATTCCAGATAGGCGAACGGGTCTGCGATGTCTACTAAATAGAGTTAGACATCCAGGGCAACGTGCTTGCCATGCACCTTCTGGTAAGCTTGCACTTTTGTCGCAAGCTGCAGGTGTGGCACCCACTCTTTTGCACATGTCGCGCCAAACTTGATTATGACCGTGTTTTACTCCGACCAAAGCATGAGCGATTTCGTGCAAAATGGTGTCTTGAACGTGTTTTTCGGTATTTTGTAAAACATAGATACGCGACAGCTCTATTTTCTTCTCGCCTTCTTTGCAAACACCAAGCATGCGCTTGCTGTTGTTGAATGAAAGCTGCCAGCCATCCAGGCTGTACAGATACATCAGTTCGTTGGCTAATATGCGCGCGTGGTCAATGTCCATTCAAAAATTATAAGCGAGGATTTGATTGAAGTCAGCTATCCGCGCCAAGTTTTACTCTTATCGGCTCGATATGTGTACTGTATATCTGTTAGGCTTCTTTGCTGGGACCGTAGAAACCACGGGCGGTGCTTTTCATTTCGTTCAATAATTTACTCACTTCACGTTTGGGTTCGTGATTTGTATAAATTTCACCAAGCTTGTCTGTGATGTAATCGATACCCAGAGTATCGGCATACTTCAGCAATCCGCCGCGAAATGGTGGAAATCCAATTCCAATTATGATGGCAAGGTCAATTTCTTTTGCTTTGCGTACTACCTTTTCTTCAAGGCAGCGAGCGGCTTCGTCGACCATGGGTAAAAATAATCGGTCCAAAATTATTTGACGATTTTTTTCGTCCAATGGCTCTTCGCTAGATTTTACTTGTGCGCCAGTTAGAAATTCGGGGTTGAGACCGGCTTTCTTGCCATCGTTCCAGAGATAACAACCAGCATTGGTCTTTTTGCCCTGGAATGCAAGAGTGACTGCGCGTGACACCATTAATGGTGTGGTGTAACGCTTGCCAAAACTTTTTTCCATATAAATGGCGCAAGCTGTTGCAATATCCCAGGACAGCTCATCGAATAATTCAAAAGGAGGTATTGGCATACCAAAGTCTGACGCCGCTTTTTCAATCCAATTAATGGGAATGCCTTCATCAGCCAATCTCACCGCATCAAGAAGCAAGCAAGTGAGGAGACGGTTGACTAGAAAACCTGGACAATCTTTTACGATTATTGGAATTTTTCCAATCTGGCTCAAATAAGCAACCGCTTTTTTCTGAATCGCAGGTTTGGTTGCATTAGTTGGAATTACTTCAACTAAAGGCATTCTATCTACTGGATTGAAGAAGTGCAGACCAAGAAAGTTTTCTTGATTTGAAACAAATTGGCGCAGTGAATCAAGCGGAATGGAAGATGTGTTGGTTGCAATAATAACGTCTGGATTGCCGCTCATTGTTTTAGATAGATTGGTCAACACTTCTTTTTTTACTTCGAGATCTTCGTAAACAGACTCGATAATTAATTCGCATCCAGATAAGTGTTCATAACTTACTGCCGCATTAGCTATGGCTTTTTGATTCTTTGAATTGAGCCTTTCTGCCTCATCTTTAGTTTTTTGTGGACTGGAAGTCTTAACACTTACATTTATATCTGCTTTGAGAGAAACTTCACAGATGCCTCTACCCATGGTGCCTGCACCAATAACGCCAAGTTCTTTGATGCCACCAACTTGGTTTAGACTGCGGTTAGCGCTCTGAACAGCGATTTCTTTATTGAATGAAAAAGCAATTAAGTTTCGGGCAACTGCAGATGAAGCTAGTATGCCAAAACTTTCAATTTCTTTTTTTAGACCTTCGCTAAGTCCGTTATCCAGACCACATTTGATTGTTTCAATTGCAAGATAAGGCGCAGGATAATTCTCTGATACTCTCATTTTTAAAATACGTTCAAAAGTCTTTAGAGCGCTTGCAACTTGTTTACTCTCTTCTTGGGTTATGGTTTCTTTTGCATATTTTTGTTCGTATTTATATTGCTGTTTGTCTTCTGGTTTTTGGCTTTGGCAAAGTTCCAGTGCTACTTCCTCTGCGCGTTTCATCAAATCTTCTGGTGCTACACTTTCATCAATCAGACCGTATTTGAGAGCTTCTTCTACATTTAGCATTTGCGCCATCAAAATCACTTCAAGCGCTTGTTTCATCGGGATTTTTCTACACAAACGCTGTGTGCCACCAAGACCAGGAACCACTCCCAAAGTGACTTCGGGTAGACCAAAAATAGTGGTAGAGCTATTTGAGCAAATTCGTTTGTCATAACATAAAGCTAGTTCTAACCCGCCGCCAAGACACGGACCGTGTACTGCAACCACTGTTGGTTTGGTGATGTTTAAATTTTGTTGGAAAGTTTTATGACCGTTGCGAGAATGATTTGCAGCCACTTCTTGTGTGCCGAATTGAGAAATTTCTTTGATGTCGGCTCCATATGCGAAATGATCAGTTTTAGCAGATCTGAAAATCAGAGCTTTTATTTGCTCTTCGTTTTCTGCCATGGTTAGCGCTTTGGAGAAATTACCGATGATTTCGGTAGATAGAGTGTTGGCTCTGCCAGGTACATTCAGTGTGAGTACGCCCACTTGAGACGGCAAAAGGCTCAAGGTGAGCTCCGGTCCCCATGCGCCCAGAACAACTCCATCTTGCGCGATTGACTCAATATTGTTTCTGTCGAGAATAGTCTGGCTCACAGTCATCACCTATCTTGATAAAAGAGATATTAACGCTTGTTTTGCAGTATTTACGCAAGATAGCTTGCCTCATCTCTTTTCATATACTTACAATAAAGATATGCGACTACTTTTAGCTTTGTGTTTGTTTTTCCACGCTTTGGAGGCTTCTGCTCAAGCGCCAAAAGGCTTGCTGCAAGCGGTTTCGAAGCTGGCAGCAGAAGAAGACCGTAAATACGCGGACGGATGGTTCTTTGGACAGTTGCCTCGTGTGTTTAAATCTGGTTATGGAAAGCTTTCTTGCGATTTGAAAGCTAAATTTGCCCTTGATTATGAGTCGATGCTTTTGAAGCGAAAGCAAGACTTGGTGAGCAATTTCAATTCTTATGTCCCATATAATCAACGATTGATTTTTGCTTGCCAGTGGTGGAAAAATGCTGACCAGAAAGGCTTATGCAAATTCGTGTCGCTCTCGGATAAAGAAAAACTAATTTGGCTGCATGAATCAATTTTGGATGGCTCCGAACTGGCTTTTAGAGCCAGAGAAAAACTTGATCCAGACAAAATCAATTCATATGCAGTACTTGCTCACGACAAAGAACAAGACATGGTTGCTCATTACACTCACGAAAACGGTAAGGTCAGCACTTTTTCAAGAACTTATTCAGAATGGAAGGGCAAGCTTTAGCACAAGTTAGCTATAGGCTCGACAACATTTCTTGTGCACGTTTGCGTTTGGGATCGGCTGGGCTAGCTAGTTCTAGAAAGTTTTGAAACTCTTTCTTGGCTGCTTCTTTTTCGCCGCCTTTTGCCAGAGATTGTCCCAGACAATAATGTGCGTCGGCATTGGAAGGTGCCATGGAAACCGCCTGACGATAGGCTTCTTGAGCTCTATCATGGTTGCCTTGAAGCATGTAGGTCGAGCCCAAATTCATATGGGCAGAAAGTAATTTTGGATCCAGTTCGACCGATTTTTGTGCGTAAGTTAGCGCTTCTTGCAAGCGTCCTGCACATGCAAGAGCGAAACTCAATTGATCGTGTACTCCAGCGGATTTAGGATAGAGCACAAGTGCTTCAGCCAAAATGTCCGTGGCTTTGTCGAATTCTTTGTCAGCCAAATATGATTTGGATAGCGCCTGAAGCACTGTCAAGTCTTTGGGATTGATATCGTAAGCTTTTTGCAGCTCGGATCTGCTTGCTTCTTTGTTTTCATCGCCACCTTGCTTTGCTAGAACCCGCGCCAGGTTGATGTGATATAGAGCTTCTTGCGGCTTTTGCTTGATTGCTTTGCGATAAAGATCTTCTGACTCTTTGAATTTGCCTTTCAAAGCCAGTATGGTGGCATAGTCTGAAAGTGCTGGTGCATAATTAGGATCTGTTTCAAGAGTTTTTTGATAAGCGATTATCGCATCGTCAACTTTGCCTTCGTTCACGAGTGTATTTGCTTTAAAATAATGTGCTTCGGCTGCAAGAAAGTTGCTTACGTCATCTGGCACATCATCGGCTTCTTTACTGCCAGGCACGCCTATATAAAGGCTCTTGCCTTTGAAGTCCGACTTCAATAGCGGTGTTTGTTTAGACATATATTGACCGCCCTGACTTGTCGCAATCACTGTATTCTTTTTAGCTATTTCAAAAGCTTCATCGAGTGAAACTAAGCCATTGTTTTGACGCAGAGCCGAGACTAAGTTTGTCGAAAAAACATTTCCCCAGCTCATTTGGTCAGGCTGACTGGACGAAACAATGACAAAACCAGTCCCAGATACAAATTTGGTCGGGTCTATATTGAAATTTTTGGTTAGAGATTTAGACCCGGCCGAAAGCTCGGCTGCGCCACTATAGCCCGATTGAAGTACAAGTACAATTCGTTCAGCTTTTACGTTTTTGCGCAAAACTCCCATCAAATCTTTTATAGAAACACATGTTCCATAAATGTTATCCAGAGCGCAGTTGTAGCTACATAAATATGCGTCACCGTCGGTGGTGGGAAAGCTACTGGTAGAAACAAATACAAGCACGAGGTCTTCTGGCTTAGCCAAGGAACCAAGCCAGTTTGAGCCCAGTGTGCTCAAAATATTTTCTCTTGTCGCTTTGGAGTTATTGAGCATGCGTACATGTTTAGGAGAAAAACGTCCGCCGTTTGGATCGAGTAAATATTTGTTGAATTCGATTGCCGCTTTTTCCATTTCTGGATTGTCTGGATTTAGTCGCGATTCGGCAAATTGAGACACGCCTATTACTACAGCCCATTTTTGTCCGACTGGTTTTAAATCAGATTTTTTGTTGGGATCGAGGTCTTGTGTTTTGGTCCACTGTATTCCTGAAACGGGCGGCTGCTGATCTGCTGCGTTTGCGGCAAGAATCGTTGTGGACTGGCTTAGAGCCAAGACGCTTGCAAGAGCAATACTAGTTCTATTGTTATTCATTTTTTTCATTGTCTACAACTCTCAATTTATTGATGCAACAAAGCTACGTCTACAGCCATAACACCGCCTGTGTCCTCAAAGGTGAGACGCACCTGACTGTTTTGTCCTTGCTGACGTGCGGCAGTTTGCGCTTTGACGTCGTCAGGCATCATAACAGGGTTTGGGTCGTCCCAGGTCAATTGCAGTCCGGTACCAATTAAGTCTTTGGCACCGTCTGAGTCTGCTGAAACGAAAGCAACTTTATCTTTCATCGAGCGTTCGATTTGAGAAAGTGAAACTTGTTTTTGTGAAAAGAAAATACGAATTTTTTCAAGGCCCGGATTTTTGTCGAATGCTAACCAATCGTCGTAGGGCAGTGGATAATCGATGCCTCGACGTAGATAATTTTTATCTCCTGTTGAGGCTGATGGAAATAGGATAGCGCTATTTCCGGTTGAACCTTGTTTGAGTACTAGATAAGCATAGCCGTCGCTGTCGGGAGCCAGATGAAATCTAATTGAATCACCAGATTTGAAAGACATTTTGTTGTTGCAGCGGAAAGTTTTGCCGTCGCGCCTGAGCTCAATCCAGTATGTAAGAGCTTTCTTGGGACGATTGACCTTTTTTACCTCTGAGGATGTGGTGCCAGATGTGGTGTTGGCGACATTGTTTTTTAGATTCGGAATTATGTGTTTGGTAATCCAGGTAGAAACGAAACCAAGGTCTTCAGTATTGAATTGTCCATCTTCAAAAATTAAATGCTCTGCTGTTTTACTCAAAACAATTTGTCTGTCGGGGGTACCGATACTGCCAAATAATTTCCAGGTACCTGCTGGTCTGACTAGTTTGTCGTTAGAGCCTTGAATGAAAAGAACAGGTGTTGTCTTAATGCGTGGGGCGAAATCATAGCTGTTGTTCATATAATCACGAAAGGCAATTAGCTCTTTAGGTTTGACATAGGTTCTAGTCAGCGGGTCTTTGAGCCAGGTGTTTTGCAAATCTTTTTTCTTGGTGGCAGCTTTAACGATTGCAGGACCAACGTCTATTGGAGCGTTGAATCCATGTAGTAAAACATGTTTGACTATTCCCATTTCTGAATTAGCTTTGTCGTAACGATCGCCTGCAGGTACTGATGAAATCAAACCGTTGACCATGTCTGGATAAGTGGCCGCGGTCTTCATGGCGATGGCGCCTCCCATTGATTCGCCAAGCACAATCACCGGAACACCAGGGTTAAGACGCTTAATTTCTTTGAGTGTAAGACCGATGTCTTCCATGGTGCCATCGAAATCAATCTCGTTCACACCTTTTTGCACCCAGGAACCAAATCCACGCACATCAATTGCGTAGACAGCAATATTGTTTTTAACCATCTCTCTGGCGAAGGCATCGTAAGTGCCTTTATGCAATCCAAAGCCGTGAAGACAAAGCATGATTGCTTGTGGAGCGCCTGCACTCCAGATCATGCAAGGAATTTTCTGCGAGCTTGTAAGCTTTTTGGGAGCACTTGGTTTGCCAAATAGAGATTTGCCTCCGTCAGCCTCTTCAAAGTCGGCTTCGCTGAACTCAACAATTTCTCCTTTGACCCCTTCTGGGGCTGCAAATGCACCTGGCATCAAAGGTCCGCTCAAAAGCAGAGTTGAGGCAAGTAAGAAGGCTATGTTTTTGAGATTTTTCATTTTGAGTACCAGGGGGCGACAAATTGATTTCCAGAAGGTTGGGCTTTGTGCTTTGACCTCTATATCAATTAAATTTAGGAAGGTTCCTCATTTTACTGTACAAAGCGTTGCAGGGTCGCTAAAGCGGCAAGGTACTTAGTGAAAATAAAAACTGGTCCCTCAAATGAAGGACCAGCCCTAAATTTAGTTTGAATGTCAAATTAGCGATAACAGCCGTTATTTCGGAATTTTTTGTAAACAACTTTGCCTGGGCCAGGCGGATTGTAGACCCATCCTTTTCCTGGACCACCTCGGCGTCCAGCCGGGTTGCGGTGCCAAAAGCGACCATGACCGATGCCACCTTTAGGACCAGGAGGATTCACTCGGGCTCCATTATAGGGGTAAGCTTCTGCTTCTTGACCACAGGCAAATGCACTAGCCGCTAGAGCCAGACCTATAATCATTGTTTTTTTCATTTCAAAGTCTCCTTACGTTCGTTAGGTGTCGGTTCCTACTTGTTAAGACGATTAAAAGTAGTAAAGAGTTCAAACAAATCCAAATTAACGCTGAAATTTTAATAATGTCGCTTCAATAAATAGGTATATATAACCCTGACGGGTCTAAACGAGAGGGGACATTAATGTCTGGACTAAAAAACTTACTTCTGGGTTTGAGCATTGTCGGCGGCTTGAGCGCACTGCCTGCGTATAGTCAGGTGGCTGGAGCCAATCAATCAATATTCAATGACGAAGAACAAATGATGGGCTTGAATCAAGCTCAAGTAAGACAATACGAGCAGCAAAAAGTTCAGGCTGAAACCGAACTATCAGAAGAGCAAAGAAAAAATGCTCCGTATAGACTTTTTGTAGAAAAGCAAATTTCGGTATTGAGTGCTCCGTCTAAAAATCCAAAAACAACTACTGCAAATGTGGCTAAGCTCAAGCAGCTTCAGGATTGGATTAAGCGAGACAACGATTATATTGCCAGACAACAGAGCTATATAAATCAGCTCACTGGCACTATCCAGAACTTGCAGCGTTCGCAAAGCACCCAGATAGGCAATTTGCAGAACGACATTACAGCTATGCGCGAAAATCAGCAAGATGAGAAAGATTCCAAGAAATTTGATCAGATGATGCAAATCAATTATTTCAACGAATTGCAGAGCGAAATGGGAGCTGCTTCATGGGGTAGACCTCCAGAAGACGGCACTTATAACAGCGTTGGCGGTTATGGTTTTATGGGTGGATACGGTTACAGCGGTGGTTTTGGCCGACGTAACTACTAAATGCTTGAATGAAGTTATTTCGAGTCTCTATTGTTCTTGCTCTATTGATTCTTCTGTATCCGCCATTTGCACTAAAGTGTATGGCGGATGTGGAAGATGGAGAATTCGGACCGTATATTTTTCCTCAGGGCGTTCCTCCGCTACCCGATGAGATTCAGCCAGGGCAAAAGTGGCAAGGCTTTCCCCAGTTTCGAATTTTAGTTGACTGGACCCAAATTCCTAAATGGTTGTCTGGTAATTGGACCTCCAAAGAATATAGAATTTTAAAAACTTACGACCATCGCGAAGACATGCTCTACACGCTTCCTATGAGTCGCGACACGTTTGCAGCCGATCATTTGGGTGATATGCAAGACAGAGAAGGCGGCATCTGGCATGCAATGATATCGCCCGAGCAAATTAGTTATCAAAAAGGCAATCTTATTGAGTATGTTGACTGCATCAAGATTAAAGCTGAGCGCGTATACGATTTGGGTTTTGACATCAGGCAACGTTTCTATCACGTTTTAGTTGACCCAAGCGAACAGGGCAATCCAAAAATTGTAGACGCATACACCGAAGAGCGTGTGAACGAATACAAACCCACTCGTCCAGATATCTGCACCGCCACAATTTATAATAGATATTTTGACTCTGTAGGCGCACCCACGCATACTACAAACTCGATGCGCGTTCTAAGGCGCAGTTCACCCTTCCAGCATACTGCCACCAGATGTGGTGTAGATCTAACTGTTAATTTTGTGGACCATTTGCATGAAATTGGTCGTGACGACCTGGTTCCATGAGTTTTAAAAGAGCGTTTTTATCGCTCGTACTTGTTTTGTGTCTAGGCGCTCAGGTTGTTACTCCTGGAATGTCTGCATTAGCGAGAAATTCTAAAGTTAAAGCTGTCGATTATGCGCAGACTGATTTTTTGTTTGATCTATGTATGCTCGATCAACTTATTGACGCGGATAAAATAAGTGAGGCTCTGGCTTTTGCCCAAGCTATCAAAACTCCTATCAGTGTAAATTTCGCAATTAGTCTGAATTACAGATTGGCTTATTTATACGGACGACTTGGTAAGTTTAAAGAATCTCAAAAGCATTTAAGACAAGCTTTGTTAAAAGAGTTGGCTATTGACCAGGCTATGGAAAGCTCTGATCGAAAGAAAATTCACCCAAATGAATTTAAAACAGAAAAGCTTGAATCCAAAGAACAATTTGAAAAACGATATAAAGAATTGGTTGAAGATGCAATGAAGCTTGATTTCACCTCGGCTTGTGAGTATAGAGCACGTCAGCTTCTTGTGAGGCAAAGAAATCTGGACTGTCTTTATTTGAGTCAGGCTTACTTGATAATGCCGGTCAGCAAAGGCAGGCATAATCTGAGAAACATTGAAATTATTGCTGCACTGCGCTCTGAAAAGTCTTATCGTTGTGCTGACGTTTTTCACCTGGAATCAGATAGTATAAAACTTTATAGACAGGCATTGCAAGCCGAACATCAGGGCAATTTGGATAAAGCAAAAGGTCTCTATGAAGAATTTTTGCAAACTAAGTCGCAAGATTTTTTATTTGAACATTTAGCCAGGTTGTCACTTGCGGGCTGCTTTAGAAAAGACAGACAGTTCGAGCAAGCATTGGATAACTACCAACTTGTTTATGATGCCGCCAGTAGCAAAACACGCGGGATGCCAGAAAGTCTTGCTTTCAAGTCGTTATCGCGCCAGGCTTTGGCAGGGCTTTGTCATTACGGTGCTGACACGGCTCATTTAATTCTGCAAGAAAAAGAACTTGAGTTCAAAAAAATGAGTGATGACGATAAGCTGAAATATCTTCATCGACTTTACGATGCTGGCTACAAACTCAAAGCTTCTGGACAGGCAAGAAAAGCTCAAGAATTATTATGGCTTTGCGTCACTTTATATCGCAAATATTTTCCTGAAAAAGAGTCGGCTTTAGCTGGAGTCTTATACGATTTGTCCGAATCTTATTATTGGAATGAAGCTTTCGATCCAGCCATGCAACTGATGGAAGAAGCTGTCGAACTGCGTTCCAGGCAAGCTGAAAATTTAGATGCACTGGATACAATGGGACGTATTTATATGGCAGGAAGCGCCAGTAAAAAAGGATTGAAAGCTTTTGAGCGACTACTTTATATTAACTTAAAAGATTTTGCACCAGATGTAGTGGCTAACTATAAGCTTGGCAATGTTGCGCAGTTAATAGAAATTGCAATTAGAGCCCGTCCTGAATTGGCGACAGAAAAGCGATCCGTTATAGACGCTCGTTTGCAAGCAGTAATAGATGGACTCATCTCAGAAAAAGATTTCGACCAGGCGCTAGAGCTGGCTAAGACCCTTATGAAATGGAAAGAAGCTGAGTTGCCGCCAAAGGCCGATCCCATTATGGACAGTTTGTGGCAGATAGGTTGGCTCTTGCGCCGCGTTCACAAAGAAGCTGAAGCAAAAGATTTTTATACAAGACTAATCGAAGATTATCCTAATAAGTCGGTAAAGTGGCTTGGAACCTGGCATTTCGATCGAGGGCTGGCATACGATTGCATGGGCGATCACAAAAATGCGGTGAAAGATTTTCAAATCGCATTAGCTATATTTCGTAAGTATTTCAAGCAAAACCAGGCTGAAATGGACTTTGACGAGAAAGAGTACATGGTCAATATTATTTGGGATATTAATCTAGAGCTTAAATACAAGAAAATAGACCCGCCAAACAAAGACAATTATTCGAAATCTTTTCCAATGTATGTCTATCGATGGAATAAGGCTCGGGCACCACTACGCATTTATATTGACACAAGTCGCAAAACCGGATTTGGTCCCATTCTTGCCAAAGCGATAGATACAATAGTGAAAGACTGGATGAATACAAAAGGACTACCGCTCACCTGGACTTATGTAGATAGTGCGCAAAATTGCGACATTCATATTAAAAGAGCTGCTACTTACGATGATATTCCTGCCGGTTCTGGTGGGCGAGCCATGTCTGAATTCGTTTATATAGAAAAGGGCGAACCCAAAGAACTGAACAAATGCACTTTGCTCATTTTCTGTCCCAGTTGGGATGGCAAAGAATTGAGCTATTACGCTATGCAACAGATGAAGAATCTTGCCATGCATGAATTTGGACATGCTTTAGGACTCGGGCATTCGCCAAACGGACTCGACATAATGTACTGGAAGGCTCCAGCTATGGAGCTTTCGGCGCGCGACCGCAATACGCTAATTCGCCTTTACTCTAAATAAGTTGAATTCTCTTTAAATTGGTTGGACCTTCTAAAGAGGTAGAATCTTAAAACGTAAACCGATATCGGTTTACGTTTTAAATTCACCCAAAAGGACAACCCATGTCAAATAGTGGAATAGACTTCAATCCTGGCTCCCATCCTTTTCCTGACGACCGCAACAGGTCGATTTTATGGGCTAGATACAAAATGGAAGACGCCCAGAGTAACGAAAATGGGTCGTTGTGGTGTGTTCTTTCCATTAAGCAGACAAACAAGGTCTCGTATTCAGTGTTGGATTCAAAAGGCAAAACCGTTATTGAATCCGAAATAAAGCCTGAGTCTTACAAAGCACAGCGCAAAGAGTTGCTCGACTATTTTCGCGGTAAAGAAGTGATTGTTTGGGACTTGAAAGAAAAGTGGGGATTACTGAATCAGCTCGATAATACTTACGGCATCGACCCCAGTCAAAATTTAGCGATAGTTGCAAGAACCTGGACCTGGCATGACATTGCCGACGAGTATGCACGTTTTGTAGGTGAGTTAGTTCCTGGTAGCAATATAGAATCAGCCCGAACTTATTCTCCTGAGCCGTTCAAGCCGCTTGCTGGACTATCGAGTATCCAGGAGTGCAAAGACATCAAGGATATTATTGTCAAAATGGCTGGCACATCTCTTGTGACCGACCCACTTGCGTCTGGCAAAAAGGGATGGACAGCAGAATTTTACAGACCCAGTTTTAGCCCAACTGAAAAACTGAAGAAGTTCTTCGAGTTCTAAAATTTTAGAATTAAAGTCCGCTTTTCTTTATGGCTTCGGCGCGCTCATAAATTTCGTGTGCTTCTAGCAGCTCTAGAGCTTCATTGATTGAATCTACACCAGCTTCGTTGTCAGCACTGTGGGTGGCGTAAACAGGTTGAAGTGCCAGCTTTTGAAATGCCATTCCAATTTCTTCGGCTGTGGCTAAGACAAAATTTTCTACTTGAAGGCGTGTTTCCTTAATGGACATAGCCAAATCAACAGCAACTGAATTATTTACCAGTGCTTTAACTGAATCATTAAGTGTGGCTCCCTTTGCCAGTTTGCTTGAAAGTGTTTTCACTTTTTCGCCGATTTTCTTGGCTGAGGTGCTGAATTTCTTGTTCATTTCCATTTGAACTAATTCATTCAAAATGGCATTCATATATTCAGGCGCTTCTGGTTGACCACCAAATCGCTCTCCTGTAGATTGCACGATTTGCTTGATTTCATCAGCCTTGAAGCTTTTGAATTTGGTTGCTAATTTGGCTGCGACAATGTCGCAGGTAGCATTCCACGCTGATGCTTTTTGCAGGATGTCTGTTACCGTATTTAGTGGCAGGTCCAATGCCATTTGAAATGCTGTTTCTCTCAAATCGCTGTTCGAACAAAGAGCTGCAATCATTGGGCGCAAGCTTGAAGAAGAAGTGGCAGGGCTTTGCAAAAAGGTTTTTAAGTCTTCTTGTGCTGGCTTTTTGTCGCAAGCTTGATCAGTTTGCGCTCGTTTAATGATTGATTTGAGTGTAGCAACCAGATCGAAATCTTTATCGACGTCGACTCTTAGCGAAACGAAACCATCATGCTCATTTTGTTGAGTCCAGGTACTTGGCGCAATATAGGCAATAATTTCAGCATTGTCTTGATCTAATTTGACCACAAGACTGCCTGAAGTCAAAAGAGCACTACCTAAAAGTATTTTGTTCAACGAAACAAAATTATCCTCGTCGCAGACGCGTACATCTATATGGCGACCGTTTACAACCAAGTCGTTTACGCCAATTGTGCTTGCAAGAGACTGAATGTGACTGAGCGATTCCCATTGTTCACAGACTATATTCAATTTGGGGTCGAGTTCAGAAATAATGGCTTCGGCGCTAAGCAATGCCAGGTCGAGTTTTTGATTGACTCCCTGCACCATAGCGTTGCTTGAGGAGAGAATCTCCATTTCTCTGGTCAGCGCGATTTTTCTTTCGGTTGCCATTTTCTACCTCGTTACCGCTCGATTATCTGGATTCGGCATCTTGTTACTTTTAATAACGCCAGTTTGGAAAAAATTAGAGCGGTTTTCATAAAATTGCCTTTTTTCTTAAATCTGAAAGCCTATTTTCATCAATAGACAAGGCTTTAGCTACTTCGTCAAAATCGCCAAAGGGACGTTTTTGCAAAAGCACTTCTATTTCTTTGGCATTAAAATCAAGGGCAGCTTTTAATTTTTCTTGGGTCGCTTTATTGAGGTCAATCCTTATTATGTGAACCGATATCGGTTTAAGTACAGCACCGCGTTTGGTCAAAATTCCAAGCTCGCCGGGTGTCAAAAACAGACGCTGGGAACAATTTGTGAGACTTTCAAATGGTCTCTGGTCTACAATTTTCTGCGCCAATTCTTTGCCAGCACCAAGTACATCCATAATGTCACGACGGGTGGCACTATTTAAGTCTATGGGACAAAAGGCTGCGGTAGCGCCATTGTCAATTATTGTTTGTAAGCGCTCGGCTTTGATGATTTTTTGCTCGACAAGATCTTGAAGTGAATAAAATTGACGAGCCGCAATTAGTCTATCCACTTCGCCTTCGGTCAATCCTAGATGATGATTGAGCTCGCGGCGAGATGCAGTATTTACATTTATTTGTGCTTGCCACGATTGTGCAATAGTTGGCGTTTGGGTGCGCAACACGTCGCGTATGAGATTTAAGCCTTTGTCAAGTAAAACTTGACAGCGAGCGATTCTGCGCGCGGGGCTATCCCCAGATAAGTTGAGTACTTCACAGCATTCTTTCATGGTCATTTCTTGACCAGATTTTGAATGTTTTGTCAGTCCCATTCCAAACAAACAGTCAATTACTTCCAGTGCTTCTTTGTTTGCCGATTGGCTGTCTATCAGTAGTTTGCTCAAGACTTGTCTGACTTGATTCAGTTCGCTTACTTGTTCGTTTGAAAGTGCAATATTTTCCGGAATAGCATTTGTGTCGGCAGCAATATTCTCGCGTGGGTCTTTATCGCCTTCTTCAAGGTACATGTCTTGAAGAGTATTTTGTTCCCATTGCCATTCAGCTTTTATATAGTCTACAACTAGATTGTGGACTGAGCGTTGAATGTAGCCTGGCAAAAGGACCTTGAATCCATCTTGAGTTTTTTCGTTTAATTGTTTTTTTAGAGCGTGACATAATTTTTCCGCAGCATCTAAAGACAGAGAGACGCAATTTCCCTTCTGCTCATCTTTGGCAAGATGACGCATTTGCCAGAATCTGCGTAAGCTCTGATTGAATTCGAGCATTTTGGCAATTTGAGGCTGAAAATAGTTGTTGCGCAAAAGTATTATAAAGCCGTCGCGCTGCCCTTCTTGCAAGCTCAAACTTCTAGCGTAAATATTTTGAGCACCAATTGCTTTCAAAAAATCGAGTACCAGTTTTTTGCCGCTGCGCTCATCATGCGGCATGGCTTCGTATACGTCTTTCCACTCAGGCACGATTGCCAGAATCTCTTCCACTTCTGTTTTATTTGAAAGAGGCATTAGATCGAGTCAAGTCCTGGAAGTTGAGCGGGTACATCGTTAATTTCATCGTGTGCGGTAAGCATAATGTGACTTACGCATGTCCAGGATATCCAGAGCAGAAAGGCAAAGAAAGCCATGATAACAGTGACTTTGATGTCTTTTATTTCTTTTCTTTTCTTGGAGCTTTGAGCCAAAATATTTTTATCGAGACTGTACATGAGCATAATTAAAATGGCTATACCCAAGCCAACCGAACCTGAGCGTAACGCCTCATTGCGAGCTTCTTGAGCAAATTTGGTGGGAACAGGTGTGTTAGCCTCAAGATTGCCTGGACGCCATGGTTTTTCTGCGCGCTGATAAGTGAAAAGATAGGGTGCAGCAAATGCCATTACCAGGACCAAGATCTTTATGTAGAGCTTGTTAATAGGTTTTTTGTCTGCTTGCGAAGTGTGTTTTTGTTCCATTAAGTGATTCTTGAAAACGTTGTGATAAAAATGCCAGAAGGCTGCAACATGTCTAAATTCTACAGTCTTATATTAGCCTCCTCATAGAGTAATATGGTATTTGTTGAGAAATTAGGAAGTTATGAAGTCATCTGACCGCCAATTTGGACTGGAAGTCGACACTGATGCAGTGGGAAATTCTCTGGCTCAAATCATTGTTCTTGACAATGAGCAAGAGCAAGTCATCGGTCAGGCCTGGCTTGCAGCACCCAACAAGCTGGTTACATGCGCTCATGTCATTAGCAAATATTTGAACAATCCAGAACTTTTGATTGTCAAGTTTCTTGCTTCGGGAAATACCTATAATTTAGGTCTGGGTGGCAAGATTCATTTGCATCCTAAATTTCAAGTAGATGCTGGCAAAGAAAAGCTGGTCAAATTCGACCTTGTCGTTTTGGAAGTCGAATTAAGCTTGCCTGAGTCGCAAGCAAAACCAATACCAGTAGCATTCGATATGAAATTGCCAGCTCAAGAAGCCCTTTGCGCCATTCGTTATCCATCGCACCTTGGTCAATTTACCACTACCGTTTCGCCAGTTGCTCAGGTCGGACGTTTTTTGGGACCGCTTAAGAAAGACGATCCTTATCATTTGTTGCATGACCTGGCTTTGGCGCCAGGAGATTCAGGTTGTCCGCTCATGAGTGGAAATTATCTGGTTGCCATCCATTGCGGTGACACAGCCACTCTGCCAGGGTTGAACTTGCCAACGACGGCAATTCGACTTGCCGTATCTGTCGATGCACTAAAAGAGCTCGGCATCAAAGGCAGTTCGCCTGCCGCAAGCAATCACACTATTACGACTCTAGCTCAGGGAGTGGTTGCGTTTCTGTTAGTAGGGCTGATTAGTTTTGCAATTTTGTCGGCATTTCTAGTGCTTCCCAAACTTGGGGCTGATGGAAAAGAAGGGACGCGTATCAAACCGATATCGGTAATGTTCACTAAGCCTTTAAACGGTTACAAGTTAGCTGAAGAGGTTGAGATTGCGCTTCGAACTCAATCTGATTGCTATGTTTATCTGTTTTATATCGAAGATAACAAAGCACTAGTTTTATTCCCGCCTATAAAAACAGATAAGTCTGCTCGAATAGAAGCCGGCGCCACGCGTATTGTTGACGGTTATGGCATTTATAAATTGAAGGCAGACCCAAGTCCAAATGGAAAATTGCATCTGCTCGCCCTAATTTCCTCAGTGCCTCCTGTAGAAGATAAGGCTATGGAGGAAGCGGTGAAAACCAAAGCCTGCCAACTGCCAATCGACGGTGACACATTGCTTCAACGAATCGACAATTTAAGGACCCAAAATCCTGACGAAGTTTTTTATGAAGTGATAGACGCTCCCAGAGCGACCATCACATCTGGTGAAGAATTGAGTCAAGCACACTAATCAAAGGAAGATAGATCGCCATGAATAGAAAGAGTAAGTTTGCTTCGAGCCTTTTAGCTTTTACGATGCTTTTGAGTCTGGGATTCTCGAGCGTAGCGTTTGCTGATGAGAAGAGCGAACCTACTAAAGAAGAAATTGAAAATTCCAAAGATAGAGGTTTGTTTGTCGATCCACTGGGACCAGCCAAAAAGTCGCCTAAGGCACCAGAAATCAAAACGAATGTAAGCCAAGACCCGGTTAAAGATACTAAGAAAAAAGAAGTCAAAAAGACTCAGACCAAAGTTGCCACCGATAAAGCTGAAAAAACAGTGAAAAAAGTGGCTGTGAAAAAGGTCACTCCTGCTGAAAAGACAGCCAAAGTAGCTGCTGTTTCTGAGCGAATCGAAAGTCCAGTGCAGAAAGCATCTTTTGTAAATGGTGAACAAGTCATTGCTGCATGGTTGAATAAAAAAGGTAATTCGCCTAAATATAAAGATGGCGAAAAACTAACTGTAACCGTGGCAGCAAGCCAAGACTGCAATTTAATGATCTTCAATTACGATGGTGGCACTCTCACTCAGATTTTTCCTAATGAAAATCAATCAGATCCATTGTTGCGTGCTGGAGAAACTGTCGAAGTTGGTGGAGCTGGAAGTAGTTTTGAATATCAAGCTAGTAACACAAGCGATAAGCCATCAAACGAAAAAATATTCGTCTATGCTTATCCTGTTAAATCACACAGCACCCCAATTACTGTGGCAATGAGTCCGGTTCAAAGCTCGCCTTTTAGATCGGCTGAAATGTCTCTAGAAAAATATCGCGATTTGGTTAATGAATCCAAAGTATTTTTTGCAAGAAAAGTTAAAGTGGTGCCCAAAGCCACTGCTGATGGTGGCTCACCTTTGAAGCTTGCAAGTTTAGATGATCAAGGTGTTGGTGTAAACAAAGTCGAACTTTCACTGACCATAGAAAAATAAACTGCGAAAAGTAGATTGGCTTCATGCCAGTTTAAAGAGAAAGTGTCTCAAGCCGCCCTTGAGACACTTTTTTATTGTTTTAATTTGGAAATTAGACTGTAGCATCCCATCCGGATGGATGCTTGCTTGCTGCTGCAAAACGTTTGGAGACAACTTCCCAGTTAAGATTACCCAAGAATGCATCCAAATATTTTGGTCTGTCTACACCGTAATCAATCATGTACGCATGCTCGTATACATCTAGCACTAGCACAGGAACGATATTTGCTGGAGAGAAAATATTATGAGTGTCCAGAGCAAAAGCATCGAGTGTTCCCGATCTTGTGTTCCATCCAATGATCACCCAGCCACGCGCACTTTTGCCTGCGGCCTTTAAAAAATCTGCAAACTTGGCTTGTGAGCCCCATCTGTCATCAATAGCGGCTTTCAAATTTCCAGTTGGTCCGTCGCCTTTTTTGCCCAGGTTACCAAAATAAAATTCGTGATAAACCACACCGTTTACAGCAAAGCTTTGCTCAATTAAAAGTTCGCGAACGGTTGAGTAAGTGGCGTTAGCGGTAGTTAAGTCTACGTCCTTCAAAGACTTTGAAATGGCGTTAGCTTTATCTACATAGCCGGTGTAGAGTTTCAAATGTTGTTTGATTTGTGACGCAGAAAGACCGTCTAGCGAACCTGCCAGTGCGTTGAAGTCTTTAGCAACGTATGGTGCATCTGCCGAACCCTTGCCAGTTCCTGTAGCAGCTCCAGTCGCGGCCGCTTCAACAGTGCCAGCATTTGCACCTGAGCCAATCAGAGTTCCAACGGACGCAGCCATAGCGCCCATCATCAGTATTTCGCGTCTGGTCACAAGACCATTTTTAGTAACTTCATAATTACCGATTAAATTTTCGTTTTCACGTGTCATTAGCAAATCCTCCTTGTCAACCAGCTTTCTTGCAAGCTCTGCGACATAGCGGTTGAGCTTAACACATTTTTTTAAAGAAGCGCGAGCCAATGCGTGTCAAGATCTATCTATATCGATACTGTCCGGGGAGTCACAATGAGTTTGACCAATTTGAACGCCCAAGAAAAAATTAAAACCAAAACCAGCGCCAGTTACAGTTTGACGCTCAGGCTGAAAATGCTCAATAACCCAGGTAGTTTGGGACTGGTAACATCCAAAATAGGCGACTTGGGCGCAGATATCGGCGCTATCGACATAAGTGGATTTGATGGCGATTCAATTGTCCGTGACCTCACGGTAATGGTGCGCGACGAAGAGCATGGTGAAAATCTGGTGGCTGAGTTGAAAAAACTGAGTGGCTGTCAGGTGGTGAACGTTTCTGATCGGACCTTTTTAATGCATTTAGGCGGAAAAATCAGAGTAACTAATAAAGTCAAGTTGGCCACTCGTGATGATCTTTCAATGGCGTATACTCCGGGTGTTGCCCGTGTTTGCATGGCTATTCATCACAACAAAGAGAAAGCCTATAATCTCACCATCAAAGGAAACACAGTGGCAGTGCTTTCTGATGGATCAGCAGTGCTTGGACTGGGAAATATTGGTCCTGAAGCGGCAATGCCGGTCATGGAAGGCAAATGCATGTTGTTTAAAGAATTTGGAAAAGTAGATGCATTTCCGATTTGTTTAGACACTCAAGATACAGAAGAAATTATTAGTGCGGTAAAACACCTTGCCCCTGTATTTGGTGGCATCAATCTAGAAGATATTTCAGCACCGCGTTGCTTTGAAATTGAAACCAGATTAAAAAAAGAGCTTGATATTCCAGTTTTCCACGACGACCAACATGGCACAGCCATTGTGGTTTTAGCCGCGCTAATAAATTCAGTGAAATTAGTGGGCAAGAAAATTGAAGACTTAAAAGTAATAGTGAGTGGAGTTGGTGCCGCTGGTGTGGCTTGCTCCAAAATTCTTATGAGTGCTGGAGTTAAAAATGTAATCGGCTTTGATCGCCAGGGTGCCATTTATAAAAATCGAGACAATCTCAATTTCATGAAAGAGTGGTTTGCCGAACATACAAACCCCGAAAATTTCAAAGGAAATGTTACCGAAGCTCTACGTGGTGCTGATTTGTATCTTGGACTTTCTGGTCCTGGCAGTGTAAGTGCTGAAGCCATTTCCACTATGGGCAAAGACGCTATTGTTTTTGCTATGGCAAACCCAACTCCTGAGGTAATGCCTGAAGAAGTAGCGGGATTTGTGCGCATTATGGCTACAGGGCGCTCTGACTATCCAAATCAAATAAACAATGTGCTTGCGTTTCCAGGTATCTTTAGAGGAGCGCTTGATGTGCGCGCTAAAGACATTAACGAAGAGATGAAACTAGCCGCTGCTCACGCTATCGCCTCGGTTATTTCAGAGCGCGAATTGAACGAAGATTACATAATTCCAGGCGTTTTTAATCCGGCTGTGGCTGAAAACGTAGCCAAAGCTGTGGCTGAGGCTGCGGTCAAAACGGGAGTGGCAAGAAAATTTAGCCCCGATGAGATAATTTGATATAGTAGCCAATAGAACCTGGTTTAAATTTGAGGGACATGCATGTCTGAAGTAGAAAAAAGACGCCGCAAAATGGAAGCCGAAAACCGCTTGCGCCAGGACAAAGAGCGAGAAGAGCGCCGCAAGAAAGAAGAAATCGAGCGTCGCCGCGCAAAAGAAAATTATGAGCGCTACCGCATGCAACAAATGGCTGTGCAGAAGCAAAAAGAGAAAAAGCTCGCTAATGAGAAAGAGTCTGAAGATAGAACCGAAAAATTAGTGGCTGAGCTTGATAAAAAGAAAAGTTTGCGCAAAAAACAACCTTAGGTTTTTTGACCTAAAAACAACCTTTATCCTGGTTTGGCTTGTGATCAAAGAGTGGTTTGGTCAAAATGCGCTTGCTTATTTTGGGCTTTTGGCCAGTCAGAATCTGCGCATATTTTTCTGCCATGTTGAACAAAAATTTGTCGCCACAGCAGGTATCTTCCACTTTATGAATTTTTCGTTTGGGCATGATATTGAACTCGTTCATATCAATCTCCAATAATTGGTCTCAATTTTCATTATAATGTCAAAGTATGAAAAGTGCTCAAGCTAAGGTGATTGCAGTTGTGTTTCTGGCGTTATGCTTTGCGCCGCAAGCTTTTGGCGACGCGCCAAATAAAGACTCAGAAAAGTCTCAGACCAATAATCCCCAGTTTCACAAAACATTGCTCGATATTGCCGCCAAATACAAAAGTTACGGCAAAGTAGACGATATGGCAAAGTGGGCTCCCTGGCTATGCGCGGCACCACCACCACCCAAAGCCAGATTGAGTGAAAGCAAAGACTCAGATACGCATGGCAGAAAGCTCTATTTTTTGTTTGCAGCCAATCGCAATGAATACGTGGCGAGAAAAACTTCGCAGGTTGGACAGGTTATTGTTAAAGAATCTTGGTTTCCTAAGATTGGAGCACTTGAACCTTCGCCCGAAACTTCTCATCAAAGCGATTTGTTCATTATGACTAAACTCGCCCCCGCGACAAAAGACACTGACGAAGGCTGGATTTATGGAACTGTCACCCCAGACGGAAAAATAGTTACATCGTCTGGTCGAGTGGAGTCTTGCATGAAATGTCATATCCAAGCCAAAAATGATCGATTGTTTGGATTGAAAGAAAATTTGTCAGTCATCGGTAATTAGCTCTAGTGGTAAATGCAAATAACACCGGAAAAAATTCACCTAGGGTCATTATTTTAGTATTGCTTGCACTGTTTGCCATTTTTATTGTTGTTGCTGTTTATCTGGTCGAGAACACTCCCGTCAAATACGTTCCAGAGCTAATTGACAAAGTCTCGGATAAAATTGGCAATCGTTTTTATTTTGAAAATCCAAGCGACAAAGTTTTAAAAGATAGGTTTTTGAAGTTCAAAAAATCTTATGAAACTCTAGTTGAAATGACTAAAGAAGATGGTGTAGATCGACTTGATGAAAGTCTGCTTTGCTATGTCGGCGACAATGAAAAGCCGCAGTTCATGCCGGGCACGCTTGGTGGAAAACTGAAAGGCAAAATAAATCAGAGAAGATTTTTTATCTATCACGAGCTCTTGGGAAAATGCAAAGTAAGATCAATCGCTCGTCTGCTTGAGCAAAGAGACAAATCTCAAGGAGTGAGATTTTTGGTTTTTACAAGTAATGGAATTCAGAATTCAAATAATTCAGGCTTCCAAAAATATGTAGTGTACTTAGAGCGCGACGATTATTTAACGGTGGAGAATACAGACAAAGCAAGCCCCGACAAGAATGGTTGTATAAATGCGTTAGTAAAAATTGAGCCACATTGGTATATTTGGAGATACACTATTAGTCCGCAAGAAGGAAGGCTCTTCTGAGCTCTGATTCGATGACCACAAAGTCCAACAAATACATTATTTACAGCATAATTGCTCTGGCTATTTTTGGGTTTCTTGGAGTTGTGGGACTAACCTTATTTTTTGCCTCTTCTGTTAGCAAGGATGTGTCTTTTCAGGACTGGATCTCAGCTTCGCAAAAATTTGGTGATGACGCTATAGAGCTAGATAAGAAAGTGTCTTTCAAAACTTTGCCGAGCGATAAAGAGCTTTGTGAATTTTACAAGTCGCATCAAAAAGAATTCGATTTGATGAGTACCATGTTTTTAGAAGACAAATTCACAAGCCTTAATGCGCTGTTCGCCTATGACAAAGACAATCGAATGGCGATGTATCCTTATCTTGAAAAAATTGACTTGGGAGAGGATGCCAAAAAAGCGGTATTTTCAATTCCAAAAAAACGCTATGACAAATATAGAGAATTGATGAAAAGTTGCAGAGTCGAAGATATACATTCTCTTGATGAAAATAACGAAGACGGTGCCGGTTTTACTTTGTATAACGAAAGTCTTGTGCCTGGAAAAGACGCTGAGGATGCCGACTTCTTTAAGCGCAAAGGAATTAGTTATTGGAGAAATGCAGACTTTGATACTTATCAATCTACTGATGAAATTAAGCAAGTAGATGGTGCTATATATGGTTCAGTAAAAATAGAACCAAAATCGCACTGGTTTGTCTGGCTCTGGGTGCGATTACCTGATAAAAAATAGTTTTAAACACATTGTTTTTTTAGATCGAGCAAAGCTTCTTCAGCACTCATCAATTTGGTTTTGAGAATCGATTTTGCTTTGTCTATCTTAAGTCCGGCTTTCATGGGTCTTGTAGCTGCCTGATTTAATTCAGGTGTGGTAACAGGAACAATAAGATCTTTGTTCAAATCGAATATTCGAGCAATTAAAAGAGCGAACTCAAATCTACTTAGAAAGGAATCGGATGAGATGTTTAAAACTCCCTGTAAATCGTTGTCGCCCAGCTCAACAAGTGCTTTGGCAATGGATTTGTTGTATGAAGGAGAACCGAACTGGTCGGTCGGAACTTTCATCAATTGCCCCTGGCTCAATTTGGATTTTAAGACTAAATAGAAATTTTTCTCCACTCGCTCATTTCCAAATGTAATTGTGGTGCGCACAATCAAATGATTTTTAGAATTAGCTTTTACATATTGCTCGGCTAGAAGTTTGTGTTCGCCGTAAAAATTAATAGGGCTAGGAGTGGCCTCTTCTGTGTATGGACCTTTTTTGCCATCAAAAACGTAATCTGTTGATAGAAACACAAGTCTTGAATTAAACTCATTGCAAAAGTCGGCAATTCGTTTGATGCCATCATAATTAGTGGCACGACTCTCTTCGGGGTGGGTCTGACAATAATCTACGTTTGCTAAAGCTGCACAAGCGTATACTACGTCTGGCTTAAATTGACTGAAAGTTTTGGCCACAGAATCGTCACTGTTAATATCTGTGGTTGTGAAATTGGGATCGCTCAAATTTTGTTTGTAGCTTGTACCAAGAGCGTTGTGCTTTTTCCTTAAAGCCTCATTCAGCAATGCCCCGCCAATTAATCCGGACGCTCCAACAATCAGAAATTTAGTCATTTTTCATGGACCAGTCGTTTACCATCCCTAACGCGATCTGCCTTTTTTGGCTTGAGGTCTTTTGATTACTTGTCTTTGATTGATTTGTTTTCTACCATTCGAATATGACAAGTCTGGTTTGTCCGAAAACTCTGGCAGCGACGGTGGGTTCAACTTGAGTTGTTTAATCACCATATTGATTGCTGTATCAAGCTGCGGATCTTTTCCTTGATGAAAATCTTGAGGAGTGATATCAATTTCTATATCGGGATCCACTCCATAGTTTTCTACTTTCCAGCCTACATCCTGGAACCAGAATGAAAATTCAGGCTGGGTTGTTATTGTTCTGTCTACTAATCTGTGTCTTGGATAAATTCCAATGACACCACCCCAAGTGCGTTTTCCTACTAATGGTCCTAATTTGTAAAGTTTGAAACAGTGGCTGAAAATGTCGCCATCTGAGCCTGCAAATTCATTGGTTATTGCAACCATAGGACCTGCAACCGATTCGGGTGGATATGGCTGAGGTGGTCCCCATCTGTTAACGTCGTATCCTACGATTTTACGATTTAGTTTTTCAAGCAATAAAGCCGATACGTGACCGCCACGATTGTATCTGACATCAATAATTAGACCTTGTCTATTCACTTCGGCCATATAGTGTCGGTGGAATTCGGCAAAACCATATGGACCCATGTCAGGAATGTGAACATATCCGACTTGACCGCCTGTTTTTTCATGCACATAGGCGCTATTTTTTTGCACCCAATCTCTGTAACGCAAGGCGCGCTCGTTGCGCAAGGGCTTCACCACTAATTTTTCGCGTTTCTTCTCTTGGCGCACAACGCCTATGGTGACTTCTTTTCCACCATGATTGAAAAGCAATTCTTCAAGCGGGCTGTGTTCGTTTACTGCAATGCCATTTACTTCAAAAATGCAATCACCAGGTTGAAGAGAGATACCAGTCTGACCCAGAGGCGAGGCGGCATCAGGCTCCCAACTGTCACCATTTAAAACTCGCACTATTTCGTAGGCTTTCTTTTGTGCGTTCCAAGAGCAATCGCAACCAAGAAAACCTTGTCTGTAATATGGCGCCCAACGGTAATCTCCGCCCATTTCATAAGCGTGTGATGTTCCCAGTTCGCCATGCAACTCCCAAATTAGATCGGATACTTCAGATCTGGTGCGCACGCGTGGGAGGAGCTTTTGATATCGCTTGCCGGCTTGATCCCAGTTGATTCGAGACATGTCTTCAACCCAAAACTGTTCTTTTTGAAGACGCCAGGCTTCATCGTACATTTGCGCCCATTCTGCTTTTGGGTTGACTATCACCTGAGCACGCGACAAATCTAGAAAGCCTGAATCTTTTCCTGAGCCCTGAGGATATGTTGGCCCGCGCCCTTCTGCAGGTAACTTTTCTGCAGAGTCGAAAGCACGAATGCGTCCACGTCTTGATTTGTAATAAACTGTCTGACCGTCCAGCGCTAGGCTCATATAGCCTACATCACCATACATGTCGACTTGTTTTCGTTCTTCAAAATCATATGCCATCAAAACGGCTAGATTTTGATCGTCGTCATACCAACTGTGATCCGGTTTGATTCCGCGCACTGGATAAAGAGTGAAAAGGGCGCGATTTTTAACTCCTAATATCTGTCCATATTTACCTTCGGCTGCTGGAAAAGCCAGAATGCGATTGGTGATGCCGTCAAAATCAATTTCTACATTCGAGGCTGAATTTACTGTTGGCGGAGTCTCTTGTGTTGGATCACTTGATTTGGTTTCGGCGGTGCCAATTTTGTTGCCTCTTGCTTGCGCTCTAGAAGCCGTAGCATGGTTCTTTGTAGTACCTCCAGAAGCGGTCGCACTATTAGACTTTTCCAGTTCCTTTAATACAATTTCAAAAGCTTCTTTTAGAGCATCCTTATATATTTTTTGCATTACTACTTTAGATGCAGCGCCCTTAGTTTTTATCCCAACGTTGTTTTCGGGTAGTTTTGAAATTGCATTTCTTAGCTGGGCAATTTTTGATGCTTGTTTAGGGTCTGCTTGTTGGGTCGGCTGTTCTTGTGTCTGTACCTTGGCTCCTTTTCGAGCAAGTGGTTTTTGCTTTGGCAAGAAGGGCGAAGGAATATCTTTGCGCAGAGTGACTAGAAAGGGTCGCATCACGCGAGGAAATCCGTAAGCAAAAGACATCGAGTCCGCCACCGGATAAAAGTTTCTGGCTCCTAGAAAATAGATGTATTTTCCTTCTGGATCAAAACAGGGTCTTGCGTCAAAGCGCACTGGATCTGTAATGTCGTGTACTGAGCCGCTGGGCACATGTACTACTCGGATTATACAAAGTCCTGGATGAGTAGCAAAACTATAGGTTATCCACTGGCAATCTGGAGACCAATTGAAATCGTCGATACGCTCAGCCGGGCTCTTATCTAGAATTTGAAAAGTGGCATTAGACGCTGCCGGTGCGCTTTTGATTCGAGTCGCTTTGGTTTGTTTTTTTTCTATTTTTTTGCTTTTTTCGTTTTCTTCTTTTTCTTCATCCTTCTTTAAATTAACCAAAAGAAGTTCGTGACGATGGTTTGACATAGCCACCATTTTTCCGCATGGCGATACTTTTAGCGAAAGCGTTCTTCCTATGCCACGCTCAGTGAGCACTAAGGGTGGTTTGTCTTTATTGCAATCGTGCAATTCGAGTTTTTCATAACCGTCGCGGTCATTGATCACTACAAATTGATTGCCTTCTGGCAGCCATTCTAAATTGCGATAGCGGACTCTGCTGCCATCCCCGTATTGATTGACAGGACCTTCCCAGTTACCCATGACAATTGGCTGTCCGCGAGCAATTAAACCTACCGAATGTCCGTCTGGGTGAGGGGAGAAATGTTCAAGATATTCAATAGCCTCTACCACTTTGCGCTTGGTTTGATGAGTACTATGTGGTGCTAGGACATTGACTTTGGTCTCTGTTTTTCTGGCTGGATCAAATAAGTAAATGTCACCGCCGGCGGTGTATGAAATTTTGCTTCCGTCGCTAGAAGGAAAACGAACATAATATTCTGACTGATGCGTTTCCTTGCGCAAATCTTTCCCGTCAAACCGGCAGGAATAGATATTGCCCACTCCTTCGTGATCCGAGAGAAAATAAACTCGACTGCCTATAAGCATAGGCCAGACTGAGTTTCCTTCAAGGTCGATAAGCTTATTGAATTTGCCCTGGCCAGTTGGGTCGATCCAGATTTCTCCCTTGGTTCCGCCTTTGTATCTTTTCCAGCGTGCCGGGTCAGTGTTGTTACGTCCGACTACAGTAATCTTTTTGCGGTTAGGGCTAGTCGCTATATCGAATGTACAGACGTGTCCCCAATTAAAACACTCAGGATTTCCACCGTCTCTGGCGACGCTGAAGGCATCAGATGAGCGAAAGAAGGGAGTGCGAGCATCTGATGTAAAAAGTACTTTTTTACTGTCTTTTGACCAGCCGGTCAGGGCAATTGCATCTGAGTGCATGTATGTCAGTCGAGTCGGATTTCCACCTGCAATAGTGGTGACATAAATTTCGGGATGACCTTCTTCTTTGCCGACGAAAGCTAGATGTTTACCGTCTGGAGACACGCGCGGAAAAGAAAATTCCGCCTGTCCTGCTGTAAATCTGCGAGCAAGACCGCCTTTTAAACTGCATTCCCATATATCGTCTTCGCAGACGAAGTAGATCTTGTCTTTCCAGATGGTGGCATGTCTGTAGTAGCCATACTGATCGTAATCGTCGCTATTAGTTTGTGCCGATGTTCTGGCCATGCATTTGTCTCTTGTTGCCGGATTCTAGATTTTACCAGTTAAGAAGGTGGATTTCGCGCCTCATAGACACGACGGTTACCTTTGTGTCAGTCTGGAAAAACTAAAAATGTTATATAGCTTGTCATAGTTGGTACACTAAATTTAGGTGGATCGGGAGCCACTGGGGAATCCAGATTTTAGACAGGAAACTATGCTAGAAAAGCAAGCATCATCCACAGATAACTTCGGCACTTTGGTTTTGAGCACGGGGCTTATTTCTCCGCAGCAAATG
Organism: uncultured Candidatus Obscuribacterales bacterium; assembly: GCA_964606665.1. Lineage (GTDB taxonomy): Bacteria > Cyanobacteriota > Vampirovibrionia > Obscuribacterales > Obscuribacteraceae > Aved-18. The sequence continues at coordinate 107,200 of CAZSHS010000006.1, forward strand.
GAAGAAGCCAAGAAAACATCTAAAAATTTAAACGTTCCTCTGGAGCGTTCTTTAGTCATGCTTGACATGATGTCGGGATTCTTGCTGGGGTTAGTACAAGAAGCAAATGAGTTAGTGTCAAATGGCACAGTATCACTTGATTTGGCTGTGAGAGCCTTGCGTTTGGCTAGGCAGCACAACATGAAACTCAAAGACGCCATAGGCGTTTTAGGGCAAGTGCATAAGAAGACTGGGCGGGTACAAACTATCACAACCCCAGTGACAGAGCTGCTTCTAGCATCCAATATGATCACTATGGAGCAAATAGGAAGAGCTGTTTCGCAGGCGCAAGACAGCGGAATGCAAACCGGCAGAATTTTGGTTTTGAATCGTGACGTCTCAAGCTGGATGATGACAGCGGTATTGAATGCGTTGCTTATGGTTCGCGATGGAAAGATAGAGAAGGATCACGCTAAAGAGGCTATTTCCACAGTTGGCAACAGGCGCGTCAGTATCGAACAGGCTTTATTTGAGCTTGGTTTGTATGTAGAAAAAGAAGGAAACACCGTTCGCATTGGTGAATTAGTTGCCATGGCTGGTTTGGTATCTGAAAGCGACATGCTTGAATGTCTTGAAATTGAACTTGTGAAAGAAAAACAGTTTGGTCAAATTTTGCTCGAACAAGGCTTGGTCACCTCTGAGCTGCTAGAAGCTGCAATTATTTTGCAGGACATGGTAGCAAGCGGCAATATAAAGGCATTTCAGGCTGCTGAAGCGTTGCGTGCCGTTCGCGATAAGGGTGTGATGGTATATCAAGCGATGGCAGAGTTAAAACCGCCCCCGCAAGCTCCTCAAAAACATATTTCTCCTCAGGATTTATTAGTCGAAGCAGGATTTCTTGATAGAGAAACTATTCAACAACTTGTGACCGACGAGGAGACAAGCTCAATTCGAGTAGGCAAAAAAGTCCTCACTGCAGGAATTATCAGCGAAGCCTTCTTATATCTTGCTCTTAGAACTTATTCGCTTTTCCGCCAGGGATTTTTATCGGCAGACCAGGCAACCAAAGCACTCGCCTTGTGCAAGTCCGACAATATGAGCCTTGATGAAGTTCTATCTAAGCAGGGATGGTTCGTTCCAGCCAGAATGCAGTGGATTTGGTCCTAATATAGATTGGCTTTTAAGCTAGTTCTAGTTTCTTTTCAGCCAAAAGAGCTATTTCAGGCTGGAGATAGCTTTCCAATCCGCCCTCCATCAATCGTCGTACATCTTGCATGAATCGAGCCGCAGGGGCGCCATCAATGCATCTATGGTCGAAGTTTAGAGCCAGAGTGACCATTTTTCTGATTACTATTTGACCGTTTTTTACAACCGCCCGCTCTTCCACTTCGCCTACGCCGAATGTTGAAGTTGTTACGCATGGAGGCACTAGACACTTCACTCCAAATTTACCCAAGGTGGACAATCCAAAAGTTGCACCCATATATCTCAATCGGACCCAGGGATACTCACGTCCAGCCCATAAAATAAGTTTGCGGAAAAGCCAGGGCATATTATTGAAGCGATTTTGAACATCAAGATGCTCCATATCTTTCATATCTGCCTCTGCGTAGCCTTTAAGCTCTTCGGCTATTTGACTCACAGGTTTGGTATCTGGATTGTCAATGGCACCGAAAAATACTGCGGGTTGCGAGCCTATAAAGCGCTCGACTGTGAAGCCGGCAACAATGTCTCTAAAAGTAGCTAATCTGCCCCCGGGTGTCCAGCCGGTGCGGGTATCTGGATGGTCGCGCTGGGCTATGGCGATGGCTTTGAGCAACAAAGCTGTGACTGTTACACGTTGACCAACACCTTTAAGCTGAATACGCAAATCTTCTGCCCAGGTGAGGTCGATGTCACAGGTTATCAGCGTGGGTATGTGACCGTGATTTATGTAGGTTATCAGGTCAAGTACGTTCCAGCGCGGACGCGGCACATCTGAGGTGGTGTAGTTGAAGAGTTTTGAAAGTAAGTTCGCCATTTGAAACCCTATATTGAACGAAGTGAAAACTAATGCCCGCGATTCTAATTATAGAACAAGAGATACGTTTACAAGAAGTAGCTAAAGCTCTTTTTCTATAAACGTATATTTGACTTTTATAGTTCCTGATTTTAGACAGAATGCAATATAAAGCAATCTTAGTAATTAAACAGGTTTGGCAGGCATTTCTTTGCCCATGCGCAAACTGGCTTGAAGACTGTGCAACTGATCTTTCAAAACGGGTCTAATAACTTTTTCTGGTTCATAAAAAAGCGATTCGATAATTTGATACAAGCGCGGGTCGTGTTCCTTTAAAAAACGTCTGCTTTCTTCAATGGAAAATGCTGCCACACTCTCGGCAAAATATTCATGTGAACTGAATCTTGCATAACCAGATATGAAAATACGCTTACTCACTTCGTGTTGCTTAAGAAGCTCGGAAGCTCCGGGATATTCATCTGGCAATGGATGTTGTTTATCGCACTGGCGCAGCATTTTTTCGTAAAGATCGAATATTTCGTCTTGGGTCGCTTTGGATAGGATAAATTCAAGCTGGTGACCGAACTCGTGGGCTACCACTAGATTTATTCGAACTTCTAAATATGGCTGATAGCGTGTGTACACAACAGCAAACGGTCCATGCTTGTAAAACATATCCAGATCTCTGCCCATTTCATCACGGTCCAGAGTAACGTTTCCAGTCCTCACCCCGGTTTGACCCGCAGCACCGTGTCTGACGTTTCCCAGGGCGCAATTGCCCTCATTGCGGCGTACCGTCTGTAGAATTCCCGAAATTGCCCACAGTTTCATGTTGTCAAAAAGATATTTCTTCTCCTGTCCTTTGAGCTGGTCATAGTCCATGAAATAGCGAATAGTTTCGTCTTCTGAGTAAGGTTTGTCACGACGGGATAATTTTCGTGTCCACTCGGTGGTAATGGGCTCACCGTTGGATTTTTTACCTTCAAAAGAAAAATTTAGACAGGAATGTTCGTCCAATTCGCGCTTTGTCACTCGAGTGGCATAATCGCGCACAAAAATTTTTCCCTCATCGTCATACTCGCCGACAAATCCGTGATCCGGTGCAGCTATGCGGCCATTAATGACATGGAAAGGGACTGCGTTGAATTTGAGATTGCCAGTTGGTCCCAATAATTTATTTGCTTGTCCTGATTGGGGTAGGATGAGCTCAAGTCCACCCGAGTCAATGCCGCGAAAAACGCAACCTGGAATTGCCTCTATGGGACGCAGGTTTTTGTTTGTGCCAAAAGGACCTGATGTGTGTTGGAGATATCCATCGTCAAAGATGAGTCCAACGATTGCTCCGTCGAGAAAAATCTTGCCAAAATCAACAACCAGAAGTTGTCCGTTTAGTTCTATGAATCCGCTTGGACCTTTAGTTGTCATTTAGTCGCTTTAGGTTAATGGAAGACTATTAGTATTGTATGGTAGTTTTTCGTATTGCAAGATTGGTGTAAAAACTACTTGAAAAGTCGAATAAATCGGACTTTAACACAACTAAGCCGGGCTAAGATAAGGCATATAGAAGGGTGAGGCAGGCTAAAAAATGCCCGAAAACAGGCACGATATTAACTCACTGAGGAAAAATATGTCGACAAATGGCAGCCCGGACCCAGGACAAGTTGTACACAAAATGACTAAGCAAACTACCTGGCTGCAAGCAGTTCTTGCCGTAGGAATTGGCGTCGGTATTGGTTTAACCCTTTCTAAGACTCTTTCAAGCAAGCCTGTTGTGGCTTCGCTTAAGAATCGGACTGCGACCATGATTTCTCACAAGCTTAACCCGCATCAAGAATTCCTCAAAACAATGGGTCTGGACTTCGTTCCTGAGTTAACCCAGCGCACCAATATCTTGTTGATGGGAGTGGATTCAAATGGCAAAGGAAACGATCGTTGGGTCAATACTCGCTCAGATACTATGGTTTTAGCCAGTCTAAATCCCGAAGACCATTCGGTAGGCCTCATTTCCATTCCTAGAGACAGTCGCGTAACTATCCCAGGCAGAGAGCGCAGAGGTCCTGAAAAAATCAACTCAGCTCACGCTATGGGTGGACCTGAACTAGCAGTGGAAACTGTCAAAGAAGATTTTGGTGTGCCAGTTGATCACTTTGTTGTGGTCGATACAGATGGATTGAAAGATATCTTTGAAGCGATTGGACCGGTCAAGGTCAACGTAGAAAAGAAAATGAAATATCGTGATAAAAGTCAGAAACTTAATATCGATTTAACTGAGGGAGAGCAAGTTCTCGATCCCAAGCAGGTCGAAGGTTATGTTCGTTTTCGCCACGATCAAAAAGGTGATATCGGTAGAATCGAGCGCCAACAATGGTTCTTGCGTCAGGCGTCTTCTAAATTCAAAGATCCTTCTATCGTTTTGAAATTGCCCGAGCTAATGAGATTTGCCAAAGATTATATCGTCACTGACATGTCGGTGAAAGAAATGGCAGCAGTAGCTTTATTTGCCAAAGATCTTGAGTCCAAAAACATCGAAACAGCCATGATTCCAGGCGAACCTAAGATGATAAACGGTGGCAGTTATTGGATTCCAGATCCGCAATTGGCATCACTGGTGGTGCAGCGTTTAGCAGGTGCACCTGCGTGCGGTGAAACTATTGCTCGTGCAGTCTATCCCCAAAAATTTCATGTCAAAGATGATTGGAGCGAGGACCCCATAGAGCCGACCAGCAATTTCAACAATGACGTATTGCAAAATCAACTTGCAGCAAGCTATACAGAAGAACGTCCATTTTCCTTGATTTTGAAATATCCTCAAGGCAGTGAAGAAGCTGCTCGTAACTACGAAAAAGCGTTTGAAGTTGCTGGCTACAACGTGCGCTCTAAAGTGAGATGCAAATCTTCAGAGTGCCATCACGAACAAATATTCTTGAATAGTTACAGAGCCGATAAACATTACGTGGATTCTTTCAAAAAGAAATTCCCGCTGATGGATACATTTGCTGTGGTGATGAACCCAACTCCAGGCACTAGGCATGATATCACTGTGCAAATAACACCAGACACTGTCTATCCGGTGATACCAGAAACAGCAAAGACCAAGTTTCAGAGTGACGAAGTGGAAGTTGGCGATACCACTGCATCTAAGCGTGTTGGTCACCGCGGCTAAACAAAAACAACTATCGCGAATTTGAAAGTAAAACGACTCGTAAAATGGTCGGGCGGCTCGTGGTTCCTCACTGCAAATACTCGCTCAAGAAATTTTGTAGAAAATCTTTTTCTTTGAGCGCTGAAATGCAAACAAGCTCCAAAATTTTATTCTAAGATAAAATATTCGCTACAAAAAATCTTCGCAAGGAAATTGAAAATTGCTTTTGAGCAAGTGACAAGACCTACCGACTTTGTGCGCAGAAAATTGAACTCTATCGCGATTTTGAACGTCTTAAAAAGTGTGAGTACTTTTGGAGGATACTGCGATGGAAACGATTCTACTTATTCAACATATGCTTGCAACAATTCCACCAGGCGAGATCTTCACCACGCGCCAAATGCTTAAATTTGGAGCTCGAAGGAAAGTAGATCAGGTGTTATTTAGACTTGTGAGAGAAGGAAAGGTACGAAGGCTTTCTTATGGAGTTTTTTGCAAGCCTTGGAACAGAGCGGCGGTATCGCCTACGGTACTAGATGTGGCAGACTTAAAGTCAAAAGCAAATGAAGTTCAATTGTTGGACAAAGTTCCTTATGTGGGCATAAATGAAGGATCCGACGAGGTGGTGTTTTACACTGAAGGCTATTCAAGCTCATTTATGTACCTCGGGCAGAAAGTGGTAATGAAAAAAATATGCGGAAGGAAATACAAACTCTCTCAATCGGAAATTGGTCGAATTCTGCTATTTTTGTGGCTTAGCGGCAGGCGAAAAGTAGACGCGGATTTAGTCCACGATCAAATCAAGTCGCTTACAGTTCACGAAAAAGCGAGGTTGAGAAGTTACCTTCCGTGGGTCCCCGGTTGGTTGCACAACTATCTAATCGATGAGTTAAACCAACTAGGTTTTTAGAACTTAGATTAGTTCTTCGACCAGGCTCTTGTAGGTTTCTTTATTGATTGCAAGTGGCTGTTTGACTAGAGCACCAGCTTTCAAGGACATTTCGCCATCTTCGTAGGTAGGCATCTCGTGTTTGTATAGAACGCCTAATGGTAGTTTTTCATCCCACTCATACGATTTCTCTAGTGACTTGTAGAGACTTTCGGTAGGATCGAAGTCTGTGTCTTCAAGCTTGTAGACGCGTTCTTTGAACCAAGGATAGGTATTGATTTTGTTGTAGGTGACACAAGGACTAAAGGTGTCAATCAATGCGAAGCCTTTGTGCATCATGCCTGCAGCGATAGTGTCGGCGAGATGTTTTTGCTCGCCTGAAAATCCGCGAGCTACAAAAGTTGCTCCAGAAATCATTGCTAGTGCAAGTGGGTTGATAGGGTTTTCAATGTTGCCTTGAGGGGTCGACTTGGTTTTGTGACCCAGTGTCGATGTAGGCGAGGTTTGGCCGGTGGTCAGACCATAGATTTGGTTGTCCATGACTACATAGGTGACATCGAGGTTGCGGCGCATAGCGTGAATCAAGTGACCGACACCGATACCATAACCGTCGCCGTCGCCGCCGACGATAACAACTTTCATTTCGGTATTTGCCAGGTGTACGCCGGTTGCTACTGGTACAGATCTACCGTGCAAACTGTGTACACCGTATGATGTGATGAAACCAGGCAAGTTGGATGAGCAGCCAATACCCGATACAACCATCAGGTTTTCAGGTCTGATGCCGTTTTTGGCAGCCGCTTCCTGAATTGATTTTAGAACACCGAAGTCGCCGCAACCAGGACACCAGTCAGGGTCGACTGGTCCTTTGAATAATTCGACTGGGAGTTCAGTTGCTGTAGCCATTTTTTTGTCCTCTGTTTTATAAATGGATGCTTGCTTTGAAAGTTAGAACTAAGCTTTTACTGGGGTCTCTTGCTTGAACTCAATGATCGAGCCCGTGTTGGAGCCAATTTTCATTGTTCCAGCGACCTTGTTGGTTATGCGCTCGGACAGTTCAATTTCCCAGACCGGTTCACCAGAGCCGTTTTTGGAGTGAATTTTCAAAGTTGAAGGGCGAAGTTTTTCAAGAGCGTGTGTTCGCAGATAGTGGTATGCCATCTCCATTGCTTCTGCTTCGCTGACCGAGAGGTCTTTGGTTTTTGAAGCCAATAGAGCTTCCACTTCTTCAACGATCATCATTGGTTCAAGTGGTTCGCCATCATATTTGGTGATATGGCCATCCATCGCGATTCCTGTTTGCATTCTAACGAATTGCGCCATCACGCTTGTGAAGTTGACTTCAACTGAGATTTTCTTCTTCGCTTTGCAAAGAATTTCAGTAACTTCTTTAGTGTGAAAAGGAGCGATGTATTTGATGCACAAGAAATTGGTTTTAATTCCTTTCTCATTGAGAAGCTCTGCAGCTTCTCTCACAACTCCCCAAGTAGAGCCCCAGCAAAGTAAGGTGACATCAGCATTTGCTGGTCCTTCCAAAGTAGGTGCGGGAAGCTCTTTGAGCATGTTCGCTACTTTGGTCATGCGTTTTTCCATGATTTTGCGGCGAACAGGAGGTGAGGTGAACATGTCGGAAATCAAGATGCCGCGCTCGTCGTGGTCATCTGAAGCGGTAACGTGGCAAGCGCCTGGTGTGCCAGGAAGGGCGCGAGGCGAGATACCAGATTCGGTGAATTTGTATCTTTTGAATTTGCCGTTTTTCTCAGCATCCCATTCTTTGATGAATTCTGGGCGCTCTACTTTGATATCGCAGGAAAGCTGCTCAGCATCAACGGTTTCGGGGTGTTCAGATAAGAGCAAGTCTGACATCATCAACACAGGCAATTGGTATTTGTCTGCTAGATTGAAGGATTCTACAGTTGATGCATAAGCATCAGCGATATCTTTTGGAGCGACGATCAATCTTGGGAATTCACCTTGCGATGCGCCGAAGACCTGGAACAAATCGGCTTGTTCGGTTTTGGTCGGAAGACCTGTACTTGGACCGCCACGTTGTACTTCGACGAATATAACTGGAACTTCCATAATTCCTGCCATACCGACTGCTTCAGTCATCAAAGCAAAGCCACCACCAGCAGTGGCGCACATTGAGCGCACTCCGCCGATACCAGCACCAATAGCCATGTTGGCTACAGAAATTTCGTCTTCGCATTGTTTGACCAGAATGCCAGTTTTCTTAGCATTGGTTGCCATCCAGTGAAGAATGGTGGAAGCGGGAGTCATTGGGTAAGCAGCGTAGAATTTGCAACCAGCGGCATAAGCTGCCATTGCAATCGCTTCATTGCCAGTGATGAACGGACGACGTTTTTTGTCTGATTCCCACTTGCCGGCTACGAAGATAGGCTTGGTGACAATTTTCTTGGCGTATTCAAAACCGGCTTCGAGCAAGGCTACGTTCATATCGATAACTTCTTTGCCTTTGGCACTAAAGGTATCGGTCAACACTTCTTCGGTCTGTTCTGTTCCAAGACCCATAAGCCACATGACGGCACCCATGGCTACCGTGTTCTGCATGATTGGTTTAACTGGACCGTATTTTTTAGCAACTTCTTCGGTCACTTCTTTCATCGAAATTGGGAGTAGCGTTACGCCTTTCTTGATGAGTGACTCTTCACATTTGATGCGATCGCTATTGAAAAGAATGAAACCGCCTTCATCTACTTCGCGAGCATGTCTTTCGATTGAATCTTGATTTAGGGCAACTAAAACGCCGAGTTTGTCGCCGTGGCAGGTAACTTTGCGGTCGGAGATGCGAACCTTCAACCAGATGTGACCGCCTCTAATGATGGACTGATAGCTGTTATAGGCATAGACGTGCAGACCAAATCTACCGCACGAACGCGCCAGGGTGTCTCCCGATTTATCGAGACCGTCACCAGCCGCTCCCGCGATGCCTATCGTTACTTCCTGCATTGTTGAAACCTCTCTAAAGCCGGATTGTTGAGCGCTTGCAAGCTAAACGCCCATACACCCAGAAGGTGTGAGTAGATAACATATCATAGTTATCCTAAAAGTTGAAAAGTGACGACCTTTTTCTTAATACTTAGTGTGACTGGGTCTCGTGCGATTGAGGCACTGTATTTGTAGTCGGTGTTGAAGTGTGAGTTGCATCTACAGGAGCATGCTCGGTGTGTCCAGTTTCTGAATGCTCGGAGTGTCCGCCACCAGTGGGTGTTGGGATCTGCATCCAAGTACCCATACAAATCATCAAAAGAGTCATTGCTATGGCGCAAGCACCTATCAACAATTGATCTTGCGGGCTTTTCTCGGCAATCACTTCGCCTGGATCAACTGCGACATGGTCATGGTCGTGATCGCCGTGACCATCGTGGGAAGCATGATTTTGTTCATGATCGTGATCGCTATTGCTGTGGTCTTGATGAGACATTTTCTAGTTCCTGATTTAGGTAGTGGTCAAAAAGGCAAGCCAGGCAATAACAGCCACCCAGAAGAAGATGACTAAGGCATAATACTGCCCCTTGCCAGTTTGGGTGTACTTAAGTACTTCGCCTGTCGCTAGAGTGACAATACTTGTTCCATTGACAATAATCTGATCGACAAAAATACTGTCAAGAGTCTTCCAGGTTTTGTCGAAAACGGGCAAGAACACTTTGTTTACAAGTCCCAAATAAAGTTCGTCCCAATACCATTTATTGAGAGAGAACAAATAGAGAGGACCTTGTTTTTCCACGATGTCTTTGTGGAAATTCATGGTTCGTGCGTAATACATCATGTAAGCAACGCCAACGCCTATCAGTCCGGCGACAGATGAAGCGATGACCATAGTCCAGTCAACCACTTCCTGGTGCGGGTGCCCCCAATAAATGAACGATCCAAACGGATTTGCAGCCGGGGTACTTTCAAAGAAAGATGCTTTATTGAAACCGAGCATGAATCCAGCTACAAGTGAGGGAACGGCTAAAGCTACAAGTGGTGCCCACATTACTACCGGTACTTCGTGTGCTTTGGTGTTGCCTCTGTATTCTCCTGTAAAAACAAGGAAGAAAAGACGGAACATGTAGAAGGCTGTTAGTCCTGCGGTCAAGATTAAGATGCCTCCTAGAATTGGACTTTGATGCCAGGCTGCTGAAACAATTTCGTCTTTAGAGAAGAAACCGCTCAGTGGAGGCAGTGGCCATCCTGAAATTGAGGCTGTACCAATTAAGAAACACCATGCGGTGATATTCATGGGTTTCCAGAGTCCACCCATTTTTCGAATGTCTTGCTCATGATGCAGACCGTGAATGACTGCACCGCTGCAAAGGAAGAGCATCGCTTTGAAAAAAGCGTGAGTGAACAGATGGAACATTCCTGCACCATAAGCTCCCACTCCAAGCCCGACAAACATATAGCCTAACTGCGAACAGGTAGACCAAGCTAAAACACGTTTGATATCGAATTGAGTGAGGGCGATTGTTGCAGCCATGAAGGCCGTTAATGCTCCGACTGCTGCCACCACTGATAGGGCGATGCTGTGGGTGCTGCCATCTGGAGCGAGAAAAATAGGATAGGCGCGAGCAACAAGATAAACGCCTGCTGCCACCATGGTGGCAGCGTGAATGAGAGCTGAGATAGGTGTGGGACCTTCCATCGCGTCTGGAAGCCAAATGTGTAAAGGAGCCTGGGCTGATTTTGCCATAGGTCCCATGAAAATCAAAAGGGCAATGAGAGGCATTGATGTGGCAAGGAATGCCAATTCGGGTGTGAGCTTGTGATCCTGTAATGCCATCGATAAAACGGAAGCCATGTCGGCTCCTGTGGTGCCTAGCTGAGGCAAGAAGGCAAGGATTGTGCCACCGCCCCAGTAATCTTTGGTGGCAAGATATAGAAGCAAAATACCGATTAGGAAGCCGAAGTCACCAATTCGGTTTACAACGAATGCTTTAAGACAAGCTGCGGCAGCCGAATTCTTATAGAACCAGAAACCTATAAGTAGATAACTGCAAACTCCAACCAGTTCCCAGAAACCATACATTTCAAAGAGGTTGGTGGATACTACCAATCCCAGCATCGAACCAGTAAATAAGGATAAATAAGAATAAAATCTGGCGTAACCAGGGTCTTCACGCATATAGCCGTGCGTGTAGATTTGCACCAGTAAACTGATAGTTGTAACCACCACCAGCATCGATGCACATAGGTTGTCAACCAAGAATCCAACCGATAATTTGAAATTCTCGCAAACAAACCAATCGAAGTTTTGTTGATATCCAGAAAGTGCCGGCTGAGTAAGAAGCGCTTGCAGAATGCAAAGTGAGTGCAAGAAGCCTATCGCTACTGCACCTACCGACAGACACATGGCTAGTGTCTTGAACCAGCGCTTAGCGCCGAGTTTGGGTCCAGTTAAAAGAAAATTGGTAATGATGGCGAACCCAGCGAAGAATGGCAGTGCCACAATCATCCAGGCGTTTTCCACGCAGCTTTTCAAGAATTCAGGCGTTAACAAGTCTGGTTCCCCACATGTCTTACTCACGTAGATTTTAACCAGTGACAGTGGTTATTAACAAATAAGTAGGCACCACATATGGTTTTCAATAGGGCTCAAATAGTCGTCCATGGCGGCGTTAGAGATCTGGTGAAAAGATTCTTCATTTCAATAATTCTTCAACTACTGACACGCCTTATATACTGGGCGCGTGTGAAGCTGTGAGCGCATACCAAGAGGAAGCTTTTCAAGTGACAGACCCAGCCCTGATTTTAAACGTTCTTTTATTTCTGCCTCTAATTGCCGCATTTGTTATTCCATTTGTACCGGAAGACAAAGACGCAAGAGGAGTAGCTTTGTTCTTCTCTGGCGCGATGGTCGTCTTCTCGCTTTTCCTTCTGTCCGGATTCGATCCCCGAATAGCAGGGATGCAAGCCGCCACTTATATAAATTGGTTCCAGACACCAATTAAAGTGGATTACCACATTGGTATAGATGGTCTCAGCCTGTCGCTTGTACTTCTCACTACGATTGTGACTTTGCTTGCGGTTCTTGCAAGTTATTCAATCGAAAAGAGAGGAAAGCTCTACTACAGTTTTATTATGCTTTTGACTTTTTCAGTCATAGGCGTTTTCGTTTCGTGCAACCTGCTTCAATTCTTTGTACTTTATGAATTAGAGTTGGTTCCTATGTACTTCTTGATTGCCATTTGGGGCGGTCCAAGACGTGGATATGCGGCGATGAAATTCTTGCTCTACACCTTCTTTGGTGGAGTATTAATGTTCGCTGGACTCTTATATATGTACATGCAGTTGATGGTGATGGATCCTGCTGCAGCAACTTTCGACATGAGCTTACTTGCTACCTATGCAAGCAAACTTCCAGTTAACGTTCAATGTCTTGCATGTCTTGGATTCTTTTTGGCATTTATCATCAAACTACCTTCAGTTCCTTTTCATACCTGGCTTCCCGACGCTCACGTTGAGGCTCCCACTCCAATTTCAATGATGTTGGCGGCTCTGCTTTTGAAGATGGGATCATATGGTTTGGTCAGAATTTGCATGGGATTTTTCCCCGCATTCTTTGCCGAATACGGTCCCTGGATAGTGGCTCTGGGAGCCATTAACATCGTATGGGGCGCAATGGCCTGTTTAGTGCAAGAAGACATGAAAAAAATTATTGCCTTCTCGAGCGTTTCGCACATGGGATTTATTTTGCTAGCAGTAGGATCGCTATCTAATGCTGCAGTTAACGGTGCTATTTTCCAAATGCTTAGTCATGGATTAGTTTCCGCCTTGCTCTTCTTTATGGTAGGAACTGTCTATATTCGCTGCCACACCCGTATGCTCAAAGAAATCGGTGGAGGATTGGCCAATCAAATGCCCATACTCTTCTATTTCTGGATGGTTGGCACTATGGCTAACCTTGGTCTGCCAGCGCTTTCTGGATTCGTTGGTGAAGTGTCTGTTTTCTACGGTGCTATCACATCGCCACTTGCAATCTCTGCAGAACATGGCTCTTGGACTCGTGGTTGGATTTACTTCGCTTGCCTTGGCGTGCTGTTGACAGCGGGCTATATGTTGTGGCTATTGAAACGTCTTTTCTACGGACCAGAAATGGATAAGTGGAAAGGTCATTTGTATGATGCCACCAAAACTGAGCGATTGGTCGCTGCTAGTCTTTGCATCATGATTCTGGCTTTTGGTGTCTATCCAATGTGGCTGACTAGTATGTATTCTAAAGTTGGCGATAGAATTACTCATTCGGTATTGGAAAAGATTCAAATCACTCATAAAGCCAAAGCCGAAACAGAAAAGATTTCGCTCAACAAATAACAACTAAAGATAACTCGACTTATTTGGGCAAGAATTTCTCGGGCACCACAAGCTTTTGCATGGGCACGATGGGAACCAATTCTGGTGGAGTCAGTTTATTTTGTCCTTTACTAGTCATGACCACGCCAGAGATAGCTTGACTAACACTGTGCGAAATACTGTCCATTAACTCAGGAGTGGTGTGTGCGTCGTAGTATTTTCCGTTTGAGAGTTTGGCTATGCAATCAAGTTTGCGTTTTGAATTTTTGTCTCTCAAATCAAGACCGACCACATCTACTTTTATATTGATGCCTCGGTATGGCAAAGTAGCTATATATGCGCAGGGGTCTTCGCCACAAGTATCGGCACCATCTGTAATGAGAATAATGGTTTTTTTGCCTTCTATATCTCTTAGATCGTTTTCGGCAGCCTGTCTTAATGCAAATGTAAGTGGTGTCATTCCAGTTGGAATAATGCGTCTGATTCGCTTTATTATGGCTCCCCGATTACCAAAACCAGGCGGCACAAGTAGAGCGCTTGCACTACACGGGCTTGGAAAATTGATGTGACCAAATACTCTCAGCCCCACTTTTACGTCGCTTGGAATGCGCATGAGGGCTGTTTCAAGCACTTTTTTAGCGGCATCTATTTTTTGATCTTTGTGTTCGAGATTCTCATTCATGCTAAGCGATGCATCGAATATAACAAGGATTGTAACCGGACCGCCTGTCTTTTCTGTTCCTACTTGCAGCATTGTTCCAGCCGTGCCAGTCTGAAGCATGGTTGACTCCGTTCCTGTCTGGAGCATAGTCGATTCAGTACCGGTTTGTAGCAGTGTAGACTCAGTTCCGGTTTGAAGCGTTGTCGATTGCGTACCTGTCTGCAATGGTGGCGCAGTAGGAATTTCATCGGCCCATGCAGAAGCGATGCAATTGGTTGAAAGGTATACAGAGGTTATAGCTGCTAGATATTTATTTTTGAGCATCCACGTCTTCTGGAGATTCTACTTTTGACTCGACATTCTCAGTGTACTCAATTTTTTTCAAATCTTCTTTATCCTTTTTCTCGTGCACCAGGCGAGCGGTCACAGTGCGCCTGCTTACGGGGATTGAGCGATTTTGCGAAATGGCCCATACAGTGACGTAATAAATTCCAGGTTTACCTTCGTTTGAGATTGAAACTTTACCGGAAAAATTAGTTCCTCTAACTTTGACACCGCCTTTAATCGGTATGTCCGATTGCGGTTTTATGCCAGTGCCTATTCCACCTGGACCAGCCATAACAATTAGAGGTGCAGCCAGTGCTACTGGAGGCATGAAAACACCGCCTGCTATTGCTGCTGCAACGCCAAGACCTTTTAGAGCGATAATCAGTTTGCTGTAGTCTCGCTCTGACTTTTGTCTATGAGCCATATAGTCGAGCGGCGGAAAATAAGGCAGTGCCTCTTTTGAGGTAGGATCTTCTTCGATTGGAATATCATTCAACTCTTCGTAAGCTAGAGTTATGCGGTCAAAAGTGAGCGGTTCCAAAAGCGTTCCGCTTATATGAATATCGTCTTGAACATATACTTCTTTTGGTATTGATTCATAAGTACCTTTGCGAGTGAGGACCTCTGCACAAGCAAATATCGAACTGCCATCGCTGCTTGGAGAAAATTGAATGGAAAGATGAGTTGCATCGGGGTTCAGTAACGCTTCTCGGTCATCCTGACGCTCAAGCATCATTTTGATCAATGCAGCGCCCACCATTTTATTGAGTTCTGAAGATTTTAAATTGCCGGTTGTAATGGCTGAAAGACACTCTTCAACGGCATCGGCTCCACCTAATTCAGTGAGGCGTTGATCAGGATTTCTGCCTTTGAGATCAGTGTGCGAAATTATTTTGCGAGTAGCCAGTTCGGTAATATGTGCTTTTGCCATATTATCTGTAATAGAGTCAGCCTCTAGTGGAGAAAGACCTCTGGCCTGCCTTTCGGCATTAATAGCGTATAAACCAAAGAGTTTCATTTCGTCGGCATTAATGGTCGTAGTTGCTTCAGGCGAATTTAAAAATGATTCGACAATTTGAAATTCAGCTTGCTTTGGTTGAATGGTGTTGTCTGTCCAGGTTGGCGCAATGCCTGGATCCAACTGATCGGGAGGAATGCCTGGAACTAAATTGTTGACAGTAGGCGGCACCATATTTGGTGGTGGTGTATTTGAATTGGGATTTTGATTTTCAGAGGTTGAAGTAGAAGTGGAGCCATAAAGGCTTTCTTGCAATTTTTTTAAACGCTCAGGCATGGTTAATTTTGGATGAGTATTTCCAAATAAAGCCATTTCAAGCCTCGATAAACGATCATTGAGAGAGCCGTTGCCTGCCTTTCCTCCCGGCTGGACAGAATGATCAGCAAACATCACTTCCTCTAATTGCTTGATCTGATTTAGATAAGGTGATGAGTCGGCCTTTTTACTTCCTTTGATATCTGGAGCTAATGGTGGAGTTTCGTCCTTCTTGCCAGAATCAAGCACCGGTTTTAAGGGAATGAGCGTATTTTTTGTAATTACTGGTGATTTGCTTTTATTCTTGGCATTGGATTGTTTTTTTTGCGCAAGGCTTGCAGCATCGCTCGGTTGCGCGTGAAAATACAAGCTCTGAAACAGAACCAGAAGAATCGACAAAATCGCTAACGATTTGAGATGAATCTTGTACACAATATATATATTTTAGTCGTATCTAGTTCAGATGTACCAGGGCAGCTTGACGCCCCGTCGTTCCACCCGAAGCTCGGTGTGAATAGAAGACATCGTGTGAGCAAGATGTGCACCAGGCGCAGATATCGACTTCTTTTACTCCTAGCTGCAACAACTGTCTGGCATTTATTCCCTTTAAGTCTGGTCTTGCACTTGCATCTACTTCGCGCCGTTCTATAAGGCTTTCGGGGTCTTGTACCGTATCAGATAACTTTTGCAGGGCATCTTCTTGCACCGGATAGCAGCAAGTGCCAATTGCTGGACCGATTGCAGCAATCATGTCGCCTGTGTGGCAGCCATATTGGCGCTT
The DNA here is from genome assembly GCA_964606665.1 of uncultured Candidatus Obscuribacterales bacterium. GTDB lineage: Bacteria > Cyanobacteriota > Vampirovibrionia > Obscuribacterales > Obscuribacteraceae > Aved-18. The sequence goes on from CAZSHS010000006.1 coordinate 123,547, forward strand.
CATAGCCTCGACTCCGCGCACAACTATTTCTTGTGCTGTTCCGCGCCATCCAGCATGAAAAATGCCAGCTATGTTCTTATTTTTGTCATAAACAATTACTGGCACGCAGTCGGCAAAATGCAACATTAAGGTCAATTTCGGTTTGGCAGTAACCAATCCGTCTACTTCTTTTAGTATAGGCAAATTGTCAGGGTCGTCCAAAATTTCGACATTGGCGGAATGAACTTGCCCAGCCACCGCGATTTTAGAATCGGATAAAGCAAGTATGCGGCGCAGATTCTCTCTATTATTCAAAGCATCCGCCCGTCCCGATTCTCCGCCTACTAGCGTGCCGAGGTTGAATGCTGTGTAAGGTTCAGGGCTATTACCGCCCTTGCGTGTAGTAAAGGCATGGCAAAGATTCTTTTGAGCTTTGAGCAGGGGCGAGAAAACGAGGTCTACGCCCTGTAAATTTTCGATCGTCCACAAATTGTATTTGGTAGCTAGCATAGCGAAAGCCCTCCACATATAGTTATAGCTTGACCAGTGATCCCTTTGCTTGCGTCTGCACTTAAAAAGGAGGCAAGATTTGCGATCTCAAAAGGATCGAGCAACCGTTTTTGGGGAACTGAAAGTTCTGCAATTGCAATTGATTCATCAGGCGGAATCTCATTCTCCAGGCACCATTTAGGGTCTTTCAATTGTTTGATTGCCATGTCGGTTGCAACCCAGCCAGGGCAAATACAATTAACTGTGACACCATATTCGGCTAATTCAAGCGCCATTGATTGAGTAAGTCCTACCAGACCGAATTTAGAAGCGGAGTAAGCCTTGCCAAGCTTTTCTCCTCTAATTCCGGAAATAGAAGATATATTGATTATTCGTCCAAATCCACGCTCTTGCATGCCCTGGGCGAAATGGCGGCATAACAGATATGGCGCTTTTAAATTGATATTTATACTCGTTTCAAAATCGAGATCCTCGCTGTTTTTTCTATATATAGGTTCGTCTAATTTGTAAATTCCAGCATTGTTCAAAAGCACGTCAATGACCTGAAAATCAGTGTCTATCTTATTGCACAGACTCTTGATTTGTTTTGTGTCATTTAGATCGCACGAATACCACTTCCATTCTAAATTTGCATTGTCAAGCGATCGCAATTCTTGAAGAAGCTCATCTGGAGCCTCTTTGGCTCTAGAGACCAAAGCTAATTTAAAACCTTTCTGAGCAAACTCAAGGGCGCATGCTTTGCCAATACCGCGAGATGCACCTGTAATGAGGACACATCGGCTTTGTGTGAATGCACTCATAAAAAACTCCAAAAGACCGGCGTAGTACACTATATAACTTTACGAGCACAGTCTGGGAACATTAGGTCACGTTTGGCTGTCTATTTCGCAAGTGGTGTGAATCACCAAATTACAAATAAATGGCGTAGTCCCCAGTTACAGGAATTACTTAGGTAGGAAAATAAAATGAGCACAAGACTATCCACCTCGCTTAAACAGAGAGTTTTAGCAGGAGCCTTAATACTCAGTCAAACCTTGGCACTCACACCAAATATGGTGCTAGCTGCAGGAGACATTGTGTATGTTGCAGGTCAACCTGTTCTCACAGGAATCTTAGGAGCAGGCAGTACAACTAGTACTGCAAGAGCTGAGCAAATTCAGGGTAACCTCGATAACGCTCTTGTCGCTGCAAAAGATAGAACACCCGCTGCGGTTAATATTGCATATGTGAAAGGCCAGCCAGTAATCACTTTAGGTGGTTTTCAGGTTGTCACCGTGGATAGTGCCAGTGCCAAAGCGGCCGGTACCACTCCTGCAGTTCTAGCCCAACGTTGGGCAGACAAGCTGAGAGCCGTTCTTCGCGACCAGGCTAGTATCCAAAGCTATGTTTCGCAATTGTCTGGAGATTATGCATCAAGCGCACCAGCAGTGAGTAACGCTGCACCGCCTCAGATGCAACAACAACCACAAGGCGACTACTACGCTGCCAATTCAAATATGGGGCAGTATCAAGCGCCGCAGCCACCGCAATATGCCGGCAATTATAATCCACCTCCTGGTTATTCAGTTCCAGTGCAAGGTTACAGACAAGGCCGCGTAGCCTATGCTCCAGCAGGATTAACTATTAAAGCCAATCTTGCCACCTCAATTACAAGTCAGTTAGCCAAGCCTGGCGATCTCGTGCAAGCAAATGTTAGTCAAGCCATCATGCTTGGCGATTCACAAATACCCCTGGGATCTGTCCTTCTGGGACAAGTTTCGGACGCGCAAGCAAGTCGACGTTTTGGGTTGACCGGTAAACTAGGTATTCAATTCAATAGACTTAGAACTCCAGATGGTGTTGAAACACCTATTAGTGCTCACCTTGTAGGTGGCATTGGCAAATACGACGACAAAGCGAACAACGATCAATTTGTTGGCGAAACCTGGAAAAATAAAGCTCTTCAAACTGGTGTGAGAGGCGCTGCTGGCGCCGGTTTAGGTGCCGCCCTTGGGACTGCTGTCGGCGCTATCGCCGGTGGTGGAAGAGGAGCCGGACGCGGAGCATGGTCTGGCACCGCTATCGGTGGCGGTCTAGGAGTGGCAGACTCTCTGCTTTTGCGTAAAGGCAAGGAAGTCACTATTCCTTCTGGAACTGCAGTTGAAGTTCAACTTGATGCACCCGTCTCTATTGCCGGAGGTGCTCCCGGTCAATATGGAGGAGCTTACTAAAGCTCCAGGGTACATTGAGAAAACTAAAAGGCTCGGTAGCAATACCGAGCCTTTTGGTTTTCTTTATTTATTTTGGTCTATTTATTTTTTTGACTTACCTTTGCGATCTACTTCTCCGCGTACTTTAGAAGTGGCTCCAGGCATCAATTCGGCTTCGGTCATTGCTTCGCCAGTAAATTCTTTTTGTAGTTCAACCAGGAATTCATCACCAGGTTTGATGATTGCTTCTTGTCCTTTGGTCACGGTGTCTTCAATAATCCAGCTTCCTGGAATTCCGCTTAAAAAGCCCCAGGCAAAGCCCTTTATACGACGATGTCGCACATTGGTTCCAACTGGTTTCATGAAAGCAAAAGATGGATTTATAGCACCCATAACTCCAAGTGCCACAGGCATTGCCCCAAAAGTGAAAGCACCAGCAGGAGCCATTGCAGCATTTAGTCCGACTCTTACTGCTTTGTAGCGCAGTTGTTGCCCCCATGGACCTGTAATTTGTCCATCATGGTTTACGCCAAGTAAGCGACCCTCTGCTTTGTTTTTCACTATGCGTGCTCTTCGTGCAGGCTTTGCATTCAAGGCAATGTGTTCACCTTTTTCATTTAAAATTTCATCGAAAGCAATGCCTATGCAGCCCGAGTTTCTATACCATCGAGTTGGACTCACAAGTGAGTGCATAACACTGCGTGCAGGCAAAATATAATCGATGTGACCCGTCACCACAGAGCCTTTTTTAGCTATATGTCTGTCACCGATTTTGATGTCGTATTTCAAACGAGCTTGAATGTTGTCGCCTAATTTTGCTGTTTTGCTAGACAATTGCGAAACCATCGATACTGGAAATTGTGCTCCAGCCTTAATATGTGTTTTGCCTTCGTCTGTCGGCATTTCTTCGTACACAATTGTGGCTTGAACTTCTTCGCTTTCATCACTGTCTATTGTGATGATGCCTTCCTCTTCCTCTTTGGCGCCATCTTCTAGGAAGGAAAGCTCGGCTTCTGTTTTTTCAGGGGTTAAAAGAGGTGTCAGCGAAGTTTCATGCTGCGGAATTTTTAGTGAGCTTATATCGCCGTCTTTGACCACAGTATTTTCTTCAACAACAGTTTTTAGCGCAGGCTCGCTTTTTGTATCGGGTTGAGCGACAGTTGTTGAATTATTTGCAGTTTCTTTTGCCGTTTCGCTTGAACTGGTATCGGGAGTTACTGGTTGAATTTCGGTAGCAACTGGTGTTTCGACAGTTGTTGTCTCAACAGTTTTGGTTTCAACTTTGGCATCATCTGTTTTAGTTTCAGTAAGAGGAATCGCCTCCGCCAATGCTTGGGGTGGTGTCTCTTTACTGATGGTGGCTGGCATATCAACACTTGCAGTCTTTGTATTCAATGCATCTTCCTGCCAGGCAAAGGCAGGACTTGCAGTGGTAAAGATTAGCTGTAGCGAAAGAATCACACGAGCGCATCTTGATTTAGACTGAAAAAAAGAACTGAGCTGCATATGCTTATCCTTAACCTTAAGACCTGAGGAGACCTGAATCTATATTTGAGGAATATAATTTTAGCCTATTCGTGAATATCTGACTCTTCCTTTCGGGATGCCAACAGGACACTTGTATTGAAATTACATTCCAGGTCCGAGCAATTGAAATGCAGCCCAGTTGCGTGGATTGCGATCTCTTGACATTGACAGTAGTTGCGCTTGTCTCAGAGACTTGGCAGCATTCAAACCTTGCTTCTTATTTTGGTAGAAACTGGCTAGTTCGCTGACTCTGTTGTTATCTGGCGAGCTCCATAAGCTCATCATGACGTTGCGAGCTCCGGCATACGTAAGTCCTCGGCTAAATACCTGGATTCCTTTGCCCTCGCAATTTTCGCCATTGACCGAAGTCTGACTCAAAATTACAAGGTCATTAGGCATGTTGATAGCAAACAATTGACCTGCCAAAGTCTGTTGATTTTTATCAGTTGGAGTAAATGGAAGTTTCACTTTCATTGGATTGTAATCAGGTAATTTGAGTGAAGATGATAAGTGAAATACCGATTTGCCTTCGGCTTCTTTTTCTAAAGCTAACAAGTCGCCTTGCGGCAGTTTGGTTACCAAATCAGGGCTTATTACAGAAGTGATTTGCGAGCTTTCTGATTGCTCAGAGGGGCTGTCGTTAGCCGATACAAGCACTGTCAACCTGGTGGCAGTACTTACTGGAGCGTCGAGCAGTGACCTCATTGATGGTGCCAAAGTGAGCAGGTGATTTTCAACGAAGTATTTGCCGTTTTCATCTACTAGAGCGGCGAATGGAAGGTTGAACAAAGGACCATCTGGAATGATGACAATCTGTTTGTCGTCAGTGGTCGGCAAGAAGGCACGCACCGCTTGGGGAAACAAATCGGCATACAGATTTTGCAAAAGAACCCGGTCATTATCGTTTGGTGCTTCAGTGCCTGTAAGTGACGCCAATACGCCTACAATTTGTTTTTTTAGTTTGTCTTCACCCACAGGCAAAACACTCGCGGACAAGCGTCCCAAGGGATCGACCGTGAAACACAACGTAGAGGTGTTGCCGACCAGATACTCTATTGTGGTCAACTGGTTGCTACGTGCATTGTTGATGATTTCTTCAACTGTAGTGGGATATGGCGCAATCAATCTAGCTAATGATTTATTTTCTCTAGCAATAGTGCTGAAGCGGGTAATCCAGTTTGTCCATTCTTTGGACAATCTGTCAGGTGTAGTTGAACTTTCAGCCGCATGCAAGTGTGCTTTTTGTTTGAGCAAGTCTCTGTAAACGCTTTCATCAACTTGCTTGACATCGGCATCTTTCTGATTCCATATATTGTTGAACTGTTCTTCTTTAAGCTGCTCAGCAGCAAGTAAAGCTTGCTCTGACATTCCCTGTGATGCAACTAGCACTATCAGTTGGTGGGCAAAATCGCGTCTTGTTGTTGGGTAGCCTAAGCTTTCAGGAGATGGATAAAACCCGGCTTGGGGCGAGCGGAAGTGAGAAAGCGCAGCTTTAAGGTCTTCTTTGGCCTTGTCTGGAACGTTATTGGCCACATTCATTTTGGCTGAAAGGGTGTAGGCGCGCCACAAACATGAGTCGTCGCTAAATTTCTTTGCTAGCTCCATGCCTTTGTTCAGATATTTACTAGTTGCTATTGGGTCTGCCATCTTCATGGACAGCTCGGCAAGAGCTATATATGTGCGCGGAGCAAGCACTCCAAAGCGTTCAGGATTCTTGTCCAACATAGGCAAGAAAGTATTGTAGTGGTCCAACGCTTCTTTTATTTTGCCAGCGCGAAATTTGGCGCAGGCTAAATTGCTTGCAATTAAGATTTGCATTTTAGGTTGTTCAGGTTTAATCAGCCCTTGAAACTCCATCGCTTTTTCAAAGTATGGTACTGATTTGAAAACGTCACCAGAGGTGGCTTCTGCTACACCAAGCGCATTTTGAATCTCAGCAAAATGATAAAAACTGCTAGATTTTTCAAAGAATGGAGTTAGGTCTTTGAAAATTTTAGTGGCAGATTCGGTATCACCAGTACTTGCAAGCGAGAAAGCGTAACCCATCATGAGAAAAGCTTTTCCTTCTTTACTCATTGGTTCGTTTTTGCCCAGTGATTTTGCCATGTCATATGCTTTTTGATAGGAAGCTTTGCTGTCTCTGTAATCACCCAGGACAAATTGCGCATTGCCTAAGGAGCACAAAGCGCTTATTTTGGCTCTTTTGTCAGGAATTTTTTCGGCAATTGAAATTCCTCTTTGTGCTTCTTCAAGGGCGGCAACATACCATCCCAGTTCTGTCATTAAGGTTGAAATCTTAATGCGTAGAACAAGGGCCATTTGGAGGCTATTTCCCTGTTCAAGATATTGCGATGATTGGTGGAAGAACGTAATCGCTTCTTTGTGCTTGCCGTTTTGAAGCAAAAGGGTGCCTGCAAGATTAAGAACGGTGGAGGCTTCTAACGGGTCTGCGTTGGCCTGACCGACCAAGCTTTTCAGTGCCATCTCCAATTGTTTTGCTGCCCAGACTGGATTCTCTAACCCAAAATAAGCTTGAGCAAGAGCTACTCTTGCTCTTCCCAAATCGGTCTGAGCGTTAATAGCGCTTAATACTTCGACTGCATTTTCGCCAAGTTGTTTTGCTCTAACCCATTTACCTTGTTGTAGTGCCACTTTGCACATTCCAATAAGGGCTTTACCTTGACCGTCTGCATATTTCATTTCGATGGACTCGCCATAAGCATCTTGCCATCTGATTAAAGCTTCGTGAGTGTTGCCTTCTTTGAAGAACTTTTCAGCCATGGCATTCATTTTGTTAACACGCTCAAGAGCTGAGCCCGTTTTTTCGGTGTTAACTAACTTCATTAGCTCTTGCACGTTTTCTTGACGAACTTCTTGCAATTTAGCATTGCCGCCCGCTCCTACTTGAGTCTGGGCATCTATTGAACTCTGCGCCATTGCCGCTTGAGGATTGACACCAAGCAGCAAAATAGCCAACCATGCGGTGTTTTGCCCTAGGATTTGCGAAATTGTTCTTGTCGATTTCATTAGAAAATAGCTCGCCTCAAAAAGTACCTTATAAAGATAGCCAACTAAGCCAAAATTTTCCTTCGAGTTTGCCAAGGTTTCAAGAAGTATGGGCAAAAAATAAGGTAGCTAGTAACATAGAACAAATGCAAACGCGCCGAGAATCTTTGGAGCAAGCAGAAGGGAAAACCTTCGATTTGCTCATAATTGGCGGTGGTATTGTGGGAGCGGGAATCGCCCACGACGCCACCAATAGAGGGCTGTCCGTTCTTTTACTCGATAAAGAGGACTTCGGCTCAGGTACTTCTAGCAAGACTACTAAGCTTATTCATGGTGGACTGCGCTATCTTGAGCAATTCCACTTTAGACTTACGCGCGAGCTTTGTCAGGAACGTGGGCTCTTAGAGAGCCTTGCACCGCATTTAGTTCGAGATCTCAGTCTTGTTTTGCCTGTTTTGCGCAATAAAAAACTATTTGGTCTAAAAGCTGGTCTTGGTCTAACGTTATATGACGCACTATCAGGACATATTGCAGGATCGAAACGACACGAAGGTTTGTCAAGCGAAGCGGTGCTTGAATGCGCACCATTTCTAAATGAAAAGGAAATTGTAGGTGGACTGCGTTTTCACGATTGTGTTACTGACGACACAAGGTTAGTAGTCGAAGTTTTAAAAACGGCTCAGCGTAACGGTGCGGTTTTAATTAATTATGTCGAAGCGCAAGACATAAAAGTTGATGACGATAAAAAACAAACTAAACAGCTAATTTGTCGTGACCGAATGAAAGGACAAGACCTGACCTTCTCGTTTCGCACCTGTATCAATGCCACAGGAGTTTGGTCTGACCAACTAAATAAAAAACTAGATTCCAGTTGGAAAAGTAACGTCAAGCCAGCCAAAGGAATCCACATAGTAGTGCCATACTCGGCGCTAGAAACTAATACTGCATTGTTCTTGCCTTCACCAGATAACCGATATGTTTTTCTCGTTCCTTGGCACAAAGCATTGATGATTGGAACCACTGATACCAATTATTCCGGTTCGCTCGATAATCCATTGCCTGAGCTAGAAGAAATAGATTTTCTTTTGTCGGTAGTCAATTATTATGTAAGCAGAAATAAATTAAAGCGCGAAGATGTGATAGCTGCCTGGGCTGGACTTAGACCTCTTGTAGCCGAGAGTGATGGCGAATCTTCGGGTACCGCCAATATGTCGCGTGAGCATAAAATTTTTGTTGGTCCACACAAGACGATAGGCATTGTTGGTGGTAAGTTAACCAATTTTAGAATTCTGGCACAGCAAGTAGTTGATAAAGCACTTGAGCAATTCAGTGATCAGGAGCGCGGGCGTTTTCATCCATCCACGACTGACCGCGTTATGCTTGGCGGTTATACTTCGCGCGAAGACTATCTAACTCAAACGGCAGTAGTGTCTACCAAAGCTCGCGCACTTGGTCTTGAGCCAGCGACTATAGAGCATTTAATATCGAGCTATGGTGCTTGCGCCGAGCAAGTACTCGAATTGGTTCAAGCAGACGAATCTTTGTCTAAAAGAATATGTTCTGAGTTTCCACCCATAATGGCTGAGGTGGTTTACACCATTAAGCACGAAATGGCTATTTCACTCAGTGATATTCTATTTCGTCGCATTCGTCTGGGGCTTGTGCACCAGGGGCAGGCACTGGATGCGGTGCCAAAGGTAGCCAGACTGGTCCAGAATATGCTTGGCTGGGATGACGCTCGCACCATGGCTGAAGTAGCTCAAATAAACACTATGCTTGAATCGCACATGATATTTAAGGAAGTAAAAGTGCACGCATGAGTAATACGTTAATCAAGCCGAAAGTAGCGATAATGGGACTTTTGCAAGACGCGGTCAAGAGCGCTATTGAAGATCGCTTTTCTTATGTTGAGATGGAGCGAAGCGAACCATTTACTGAAAATGAAATGATTAGCAATCTTAAGGGATTCGATGCCGTCTTGTGCGAACCGCTAGATAGTGTTTCACCCAACGTGATGGACTCATGTCCAACGCTCAAAATGGTCTCTAATCGTGCTGTAGGCTTTGACAATATTAGCATCGCCGAAGCTAGTAAGCGTGGCATACTTGTTTGCAATACTCCAGGTGTACTAGACGATGCCACTGCCGATCTGGCTTTTGCATTGTTGCTTGCATGTTCAAGACGTATTTGCGAAGCGGATAGATATATAAGACAGGGCAAATGGCAAGGTTTTCAGAGCAACCTGATGCTTGGTCCAGACTTGCAAGGAAAAACTTGCGGCATCATCGGTATGGGTAGAATAGGAAAAGCATTTGCCAAAAGAGCAATCGCTTTTGGTTTGGAGATTATTTACACCCGTCATTCCAAGCCAGATATGCTCGACAAAGAATTAGAGCGCGATATGGGTGCAAGAAGAGTTGAAATGGTAGAGCTGCTCTCAAGTTCTGATTTTATTTCAATTCACTGTCCACTTAATCGTGCCACCAAAAATTTGATTGGTAAAAAAGAACTTTCTTGCATGAAAGACACTGCCATATTAGTCAATACATCTCGCGGTGCCGTAATAGACCAATTGGCTTTGCTGCGTCATTTACAGGCAGGGAAAATATTTGCCGCAGGACTTGATGTATTTGAAGACGAGCCAAATGTGCCATCAGAATTTTTCAGTCTCGATAATGTGGTGCTCACACCTCATATTGGTTCTGCCTGTTTTCAAACCAGACAAAATATTAGTATGACTGCCGCACAAGCAATCATAGATGCCTTTTCTGGACAAAAACCCAAACATCTCTTGAATGACGAAGCCTTCGAACAATTCTTAGACTCTGTAACAGTAAAGGCCTAATCTCTTATGAGCGCTACGCTTCAAAAGAAAGCCTGGTTCGCTTATTTTAGTTTTTTGCTGCTCTGGCTTCTTGCTACTTACGGCGATACCGCAGGAGCATTTTTTGCTAACAAAATATTTGCATATGAAAAAGATGGTTCTGTTTATACATGCGATTTTATTCTCTATTACAACAATGGCATTTTAGCCTGGCGAGCCCTGAACGACCACATCAACATTTATGACCCAGTTTTGCAAAATCAGGGGTTAGAGAATCTCGTTGGCATGAAGCTAGACAAGATATTTTATTCTCAGTATCCGCCCTATCTTTTTCTTTTGATGATGCCACTGCCTTTCTTGCCTCTACGAATAGTATTTATTTTGTGGGAAGTATTTGGACTGATTGGTATCGTCTTTAGTATTAGTCTTTTTTTTAAAAGCTTTGATTTGAGCAAATTTAAAAAGGCTTGTTTGGTTGTTGGTTCGCTTGCAAGTTTTCCTTACTGGCTCTGTTTTAGATTGGCTCAGGTAGCGCTTGTTCTCTATCCGGCAGTTTTAGGTTACTGGCTTTGTTTGCAAAATAAAAAGTGGTTTCAAGCTGGATTGCTTGGTGGATTTTGTTTATTGAAATTGCAGTATGCTCCTTTGATGTTTCTGGTTGGTGTCATTCTTGGCGGCTTGCAATTTTTTGCTGGTTTTTCGTTTATGGGACTGATTTATCTTCTTGGGTCTATTTTTATTTTGGGCTGGAAAAATGTAGCCGGCTATCCAGAGGCGCTTAAATTCGGAGAGATAGGTGGTCAGGTCACAGGTGTAGCACCTGAGACACAGCAAAATATCCGAGGACAACTGGTTTGTTTGCTTCATTCAGATGGTCCTGAGATTCACAAAGTGGTAAGTGTTTTGTGGGTACTTTCAAGCCTTGTTTTAGCTTATATATGGTACAAAAATCGCAAAGCAATTTTAAAGGGCAACAATCGATTGTTCATGTATCTTGGCTCTATCACCTTGTTATCAATGCTTATAACTAGTCCTCATACTCACAAGCAGGACTATGTGTTTGTGGTGCTTCCTGCCATTTGGATTTTGTTTGGATTGATTGAGCAGGCAAAACAAAAAAGCAAAAAACTAGCTGTTATGAAATTTTTGATTATTGGTTTTCCCTTTTTGAGCTGGATGTTTTTTCTAGTTACTGCTTTTATGCAAACCACTATTCAACCCTTTTTCGCTTGGGCTGTCATTCTTATCATATTGCTTGCTTGCTCTAAAAAGGAGCTTGGTGTTTTTCAATCAGAACTATCAGAGCAATCTGGTTAAATTTCTTCGTCTTCTTCTGGATCGTCTTCGTCTGGTTCCAAATCGTAAGCGACACGCTGCTTTTGTTTGCGTCTAGAAGCTGCTCTGTATTTGCCTTTTAATTTTGGTATCAAAACGCCACCAGTTAATTTTGTCGTTGATTCTATTTTGGTTGAGGTACCGCGCCGTTCTTCATAAGACTCTTTTGAGTGTTGCATGATTGATGCATAGCTCAAATAACGTTCGACAAGAACTGGGCTTGTATCTTCGCGATTGATTTCTTCAAGAATGACACAACCGTCCTCTACTAAGTGCAAACAATTGGAAAAACGGCAGTTCTCCTTCAGTTTCACTATTTCAGGAAATTGCCACATAACTTCTTGAGGCTCTGGACATCGCAGTTCGGCCAGGTTAAAGCCCGGTGTGTCGGCTACCCAGGCAATATCTGACTTCTGGGTGCTTGACAACATTAAATTTTCGAAATGTGGATTTAATTGATAAAGCTCAGAAGCCGTCGTTGTATGACGACCAACTCCAAATTCGTTCTCCATTATTCCCGTCTTAAGTTCTAAATTTGGTTCTAGTCGATTGAGCAAACTCGATTTGCCGACGCCGGAAGGTCCGGCCAGTACTGTGATTCGTCCGCACAGCAATTGGGCGAGTTCATTCATTCCAATTCCACTTGCAGCAGAACAAAGCAAAACTCGATAGCCTAATTCCTCATAAATGTTGCGCAAAGATAAAGCTTGATCGCCAGGTGCTAAATCGCATTTGTTAATGCATAAGATCGGCATGGTATCTGGCATTTCAAGTTGAAAGTGGACAATGTAACGGTCGCACCACAACTGGTTCCACTCTGGCTGTGCGATTGCCTGTACAATTACAACCTGGTCTACATTGGCAATATTGGGGCGAGAAGATTGGCTGCTTCGTTTGAGACATCTTATTATGACGGCCTCTTTGCGGTTAAGATCCAATTGGTCAAGCACGACGCGATCTCCTACAAGGATCGAATTTCGTTCCTTCTTAATGCGTCCACGAGCCTGGCAGTTAAGGGTGACACCATCTTCCGGGAGAAAGACGACATACCCTCCCGCGTGACTCCTAGTAACCAAACCCAATTTATCAGCAGCCATTAGATGAGCAAACTAAAGTAGAACAATAATGAATACACTTACAAAAAGCATAGTACCACGGGCAACCCAGCCAGAGCAGAAGAACCAGATGAAGGACACAACCAAAATCCGCAATATCGCCATTATCGCCCACGTCGACCATGGCAAAACTACACTTGTAGATGGCTTCTTGCACCAGACTGGTGTATTTCGTCAAAATCAGGAAATCGTCGATTGCGTCATGGACTCTAATGACCTTGAGCGTGAGCGCGGTATCACCATCCTGGCTAAAAACACTGCGGTCAACTATAAAGACTACTTAATCAATATTGTAGATACTCCAGGACACGCTGACTTTGGCGGCGAAGTGGAGCGTATTCTTGGTATGGTGGACAGTTGCATCCTTGTAGTTGATGCTGGTGAAGGTCCTATGCCTCAGACAAGATTCGTTCTGCGTAAAGCGCTCGAGCGAGGATTGTGTCCGATCGTTGTAATAAACAAAATCGACCGTCCAAATATCGATCCCCACATTGCAGTAGATCGTGTTTTCGATTTATTCGTTGAACTAGGTGCTGAAAACGAGCAACTCGACTTCCCTTATATTTTTGCTTCAGGCGTGCAAGGTTATGCAACCAAGGATCCTACTGTTGTTCCTGAAGGCGACGACAAAAATCTTATTCCTCTTATAGATCTTATCGTCGAACACTGCCCAAGCCCAGTGGCAGACATCGAAAAGCCGCTGCAAATGCAGGTCTCTATCCTCGACTATACAGACTATTTGGGACGCATAGCGATAGGTCGTATTTATGCAGGTACTATTAAGGTTAATCAGCCTGTGGTCTTGATGAAAGAAGACGGCAAACTAATTTCAGGTCGTATTGCCAAACTTTTCACATTCCATGGCTTGAAGCGCGTGGAAGCAGAAGAGGCTTATGCTGGAAATTTAGTTGCTATTTCAGGTCTTGGCGATGTGAACGTGGGCGACACAATTGCTCATCCTGAAAATCCAGAAGCACTCGTTCGCACACAAGTAGACGAGCCCACACTGAAAATGAGTTTTCTTGTAAATGACTCTCCATTCTGCGGTCAGGAAGGCAAATTCGTTACTTCCAGACAGTTGAGAGCTCGTTTGTTTAAAGAACTGGAAACTAACGTCAGTTTGCGTGTGCAAGAAACAGACACCACCGATACATTCACAGTGAGCGGTCGTGGCGAATTGCACCTGGGAATCTTGATTGAGACCATGCGTCGTGAAGGTTATGAATTCCAGGTTTCAAGACCAGAAGTAATCATGAAAGAAATCGATGGTAAGCAATATGAACCATTCGAAAGACTAATAATAGACCTGCCAGAAGAATTCACCGGTGCGGTGATGCAGGTTCTTGGACCCAGACGCGCTGAATTGCAAGACATGGTAGTTGAGGGAACTCAAACATTATTGAAATTTGTCATTCCCACACGCGGTATCATCGGTTTTCAAAGTGAGTTCTTGCGCTTAACCAAGGGCAACGGTGTAAAAAACCATAGTTTCCTTGAATACAGAGAATACTGCGGTGATATTCCAAGTCAGCGAAATGGAGCTCTTGTCGCCTGGGAAGAGGGAGTCGCCACTGCCTACGCCATTCAACAATGCGAAGATCGTGGTGTGTTCTTCATCACACCCGGTACAAAAGTGTATGGTGGCATGATTGTTGGTGAATACAATCGTCAACAAGACCTGGACCTTAATGTTTGCAAGGCTAAAAAATTGACTAATATTCGCAGCGCTGGAGCTGAAGTTATGGTTGCTCTGCAAGCACCTGTAGAAATGAGTCTAGAGCGTTGTCTTGAATACATTTCTTCTGACGAGCTTTTAGAAGTAACTCCGACAAGTGTTAGAATGCGTAAAAGAAAGTTGTCCCGTAAATAACCGCGCAATTAATCGCAAATAACCGGAGAGCATCATGGCTCGAAAAACAGTTCCAGGTGGTGGCTATCAGGCAGTTGCCTATACTGTTAAAAAGGCGCTTGAAGTTGGCCCGCTTAAGTTGTGGAAGCGCATGCGCTCCAAAAATGCTTGCAAGACCTGTGCGCTTGGAATGGGCGGAGTAAAAGGCGGCATGGTTAACGAAGCCGGCCACTTTCCTGAAGTGTGTAAAAAATCTCTGCAAGCTCAAGTTGCCGATATGAAAGGCGCCTTGCCGATAGATTTCTTTGAAAAACACACGGTTGAAGAATACGGCAAATTTTCGTCTAAGCAATTAGAAGACGCAGGTCGCATCACGTATCCTGTGGTACTCGAACCTGGGGCAACGCACTACAAACCAATTGATTGGGAAGTAGCACTAGATAGAATGGCTGAGGCTATGAAAGCTTGTCGCTCCAATCCCGAGCGCGCGGTAGTCTACGCTTCTGGTCGCTCTAGCAACGAAGCTGGATTTATATTGCAGTCTTTTGCCAGGGCTTATGGCACCAATCATGTAATGAATTGCTCTTATTATTGCCACCAGGCATCTGGAGTGGCACTAAATATGGTGTTTGGTTCAGGCACTGCCACAGTCGATTTAGACGACTTATCTGATGCTGATCTAGTATTTGTAATTGGTGCAAATCCAGCTTCCAATCATCCTCGTCTTATGACTCAATTAGCCGCACTTCGAGCTCGCGGTGGAGCGGTAGTAGTCGTAAATCCATTGCGCGAATCTGGACTTGATACTTTTCATATTCCAAGCCAAATAAAGTCATATTTCTTTGGTAGCAAAATAGCTTCTACTTATCTGCAACCGCATGCAGGCGGCGATACTGCTTTGTTTGTTGGCATCTTAAAGCGTATTGAAGAAAAGGGTCTTGTTAATCGAGATTTTGTTTCAAAACATACGCTTGATTTTGAAAAAGTTCTGGAACATGCCAAATCTTGCAGTTGGGATGATATCGTTCGATTAAGTGGTATCACCAAAAAAGAAATTGATGACGTAGCCGAGTTGGTGGTTAGAGCTAAATCAACAATATTTTCATGGGCAATGGGCATCACGCATCACGCCTGGGGCGTAGACAACGTGCTTGCTATTTGCAATTTAGCTCTTGCTACCGCCAACGTTGGCAGGCAAGGCGCTGGTCTCATGCCCATTCGTGGACACTCGAATGTTCAGGGCATCGGATCAATTGGATTTTCTCCCAAATTGAAAGAGTCTATTACCAAAAAATTAGAAGACGTGTACAAAGCCAGTTTTCCTACGTTCACTGGACACGACACTTTGAGCATGATTGAAGCGTGCGAACGCGGAGAGATTGATTTTCTATTTTGTCTGGGAGGCAATCTGGCTGCTTCAAACCCTGACCTCGACTGGGCTTCTGCCGCCATGCAAAAGTCCGGTATGACAGTTTATTTGTCGACCAAATTAAATGTTGGGCATTTTATTGGTCATGGAAAAACCACCATAATTTTGCCCGTGCTTGCCCGTGATGAAGAACCGCAAGCCACCACTCAAGAATCTATGTTTAATTATGTTCGACTTTCAGAAGGCGGCGAGCCCAATATGAAAGGCTTGATGCGCGCTGAATCTGACATTGTCTGTGATTTGGCAAATAGGGTGCTTGGACAAGATCCGTTTAACTGGTTACGCCTTAAAAGTCATGACGAAGTAAGAAAACTAATTGCTGAAATAATTCCAGGTTGGAGCGAATTAGGCACCATCAACGAGACCAAAAAAGAGTTCATTATTCCAAATCGCGTTTTTCATACCCCTGAATTTCCAACCGAATCGGGCAAAGCAAATGCGCACGTGACACCATTGCCTCAGTATGAAACCGATAGTCTAAAAATGATCACCATTCGCTCTGAAGGTCAATTTAATAGTGTAGTCTATGAAGAGCATGATGTTTATAGAGGCATACCACATCGCAATTGTGTTCTAGTTTCAGAGCAAGATGCAAACAAGCTAAGTCTTAAAGACGGACAAAAAGTAAAAGTAATAGGTGAGGCAGGTAGTCTCGATAACATAGAACTAGTGGTTGGTGGCATCAGAGAAGGTGTGGTGGCAATGTTCTACCCTGAATCAAACTACATTATAAAAGCCCGTCCTGATGATAGATCACGCACGCCATCTTTTAAATTCGCACCTGTAAAAATAGAGGCGATGTAATTATTTTTTGTTGAGTTGCTTCAACTCTTTGTCTGCTTTTTTTTCTTCTACTTTTGCTTGTTTAGCCAAAGACTTAACTGACTTTTCTATTTTATTTACTTGATCCTGAAAAGCCATGGCAGAGCGAGCAATGTCGTCCGCTTTCAAATCAGGTCCTTGTGTCACTTTGTCTAAGTCCACTGCAAGTGGATTCATGCCGCGTGCCAATTCTCTAATTTGGTTGAGATCTTGTTTTCCTTCCTCTGGCATTTCTTGCGGCATAACTAGTGCGTTTATTTCGCTATCAACCATAGGCAATAACTGACCTACTTGATTCATAAAATAGTCTAGCCATTGTTTTCTGGGAGGAAGCGCACCCATAGAAAGCACTCCAGTTGGACTTGGAATAGCGGGTAATATAATTGGTCCAATCACATCAGGTTGTACTGCTACCACCTGATCTTGTCTTTGAGTTTCACAAAAAATGTCGAAAGCTGCTCGCTTTAAATGGTGCAAACTATTAGTCAGTTCTTTCAAGTGAGTGGTTAATGCAACTGAATCAGATTTGATCTGACCTTCGAGCACTTTTTGATCTACAGGCGCTTTGATACTTGCCGAAGAATCTTTTGCGTCCTGGCAAAAGGCAACACCAGTATTTATGTTTGTCAGAGCCAAAACCAAAAATAAATATCTTGATCTCTTGATCATAGTTGTTCTCCGGCGGTTGTTCTATTTTTGTCTAAGGCAAAAGGCATCAAATCGGGTACTGCCGCATCATGCAACACTCTATAAGCTTTTGCTTCAGCAAGTTTGGTATACATGCTTGCTGGAATGGCTCCTATCCCTAGTATCGCTGCTCCCACTCCTTCAATAAACATTTGCACCAGACTGAAAAGCACAAGTTCCCAAAATGAATTCTCGGTGCAATACCAGCTAGCCTTAAGTGATTCAATAGGACCGCATTTATATTCGAGCATAAAATACAAATAAAACTGCAGTCTAATATAAATGTAAAATCCTGGAGCCAGGAGCACAACGCATCCGATGGCAATAGCGGTATAAAATAATAACGTCGCTCCTAAGTATGGAAAAGTAATTGATGCTGGCTGCCAGAGTGTGTTAGAGTCAGGCTTTTCTCCATTTAAAAATTTTAGACAAGCAAGATCTACACCAATTTTGGTGATCATGGCAATCCATACAATTGCTATAGTCAAAACAAGCATAACGATAACTTGCTGAAGGCCTTTTGCTACAACTATTTTTGCAACAGCCAGAAGCATAGAAGGTAAAGCTATTACAAGTCCGGTCAATCCCAAGAGACCTAAATACCGCCAGAAGTTTTTTCTAAACACTTCCCAGGTGGTAGCTAGAGTTTCGTCTAATGAGAAAACGGAATCAGCCATTTTAAATCCTCAACTTAAGAACATATTGCGCTGATCGTCTTGGGTTGGAGGGACAACTTCAAGCAATTTGCCCCACAAGAAACCTTGGCCAAAATGGATACCCAGTTCGCCCAGAACCGGTAGGTCGCCTGCGTTTTCAATCCCTTCTGCTATCATTTCGACCCCCAATGATTTTGCTACATTAGCGAGTCGTTTGAGCAATCTCACTTTAGTTGGATCTGTGCCTATGCCGTTAACATATTTTCTATCCACTTTAACAATATCCGGCTCAAGTAGTATTAGTGTTTCTAGCGATGCTCTACCAAAGCCAATGTCGTCTACTGCAATCAGGATTCCGGCATGACGCAAGGCAAGTAAGCGGTCGCGCATATAAGCTGGATCGCCTATGAAATGCTGTTCACTAATTTCAATACAGAAAACTTTTCCTTCTTTATTAGCTGGAAAAATCGATATCAATTCTTGGGGGTCGGTATCGAGTATGGTGGAGGGAAAAATATTCAAATGTACACGCATTAAGCTTGCAATATTGCTTGAAAGCTCAGTACACGAGCGCAGACACTGCAAATCTACTTTGGTAAGTATATTATTTTCCACGCTCAAGCGAAAAAGGTCGTCAGGACTTTCAAAAGCTCCTTCAGGACCGCGAATGAGCATTTCAAAACCGACTACTTCTTTGGTGCTTAGATTTACAATTGGTTGATATACCGCTCGGTAACTTTCTTTTGCTAGAAGCTGTTCTATTAGGCTCTGAGTAGTAGTAGCTTCGTGAGTGTTGCGATTGACCGAAACCGAATTTTTGCCTGCCTGCTTGCTTCTTTCTAATGCATGGCGAGCTATTTCAATAATATCGTCTTTGCCTTTTACTTCATTTGGCACTGCTGTAACGCCAAGACTTAGAGTGATTGGACCGTTTGCTGTTTTAAATTCAGGCACGTCGCTTTCTAAAACAACAATACGCAAGCGTTCTGCAACGCGCATTCCGTAAGCTAACTGGGTATCAGGAAGCAATACCAGAAACTCATTATCACCAGTGCGAGCCACATGGTCAGAGGGTCTTAGTGTGCCTACAATGCGCTTTGTAATTTCGCGTAACACCTTTTCAGCCACAGTGGTGCCTTTCTCTTCTATTATTTTATTGAAGTCGTCGCAAGCCACCATCACTGCAATCAAACTGCCAGTGCCACGATTAATTCTGTTCTCTTCCACTTTGAGCACTTGCTCAAGACCCCGCATATTAAGAGCATCTGTAGCAATATCGAGATTGGAAATATGCTCTAATTGCGCTCTTGCATGGATCAATTCTTCAGTCAGTTCGCCAATACGTTTTGAGTCTGTGCTGTCTTGTCTTTTCTGAGTACTAATAATAAGAATGACGCCAAGTAAGCCAGCCACCATGATGAAAGCTAGCCAGGGATAAGGTCCTGCTGAAATTAGATTGTTGTATTTGAGAGTACGCTCTTCGACCGCTTTGAATTCTTGTTCTTGCAATTTTTCTATAGACAATGTGAGAGCTTTGCGGTCATCCATGTGCTGGCCAGACTCATCGAGATTGCGTGCAGCTTCAACTCCTTGAGTTTGTCTCACTTTTATAGTTTGGTCGTAACCGGCAAAAACTGTACTCAACTGATTCGATAACTGCCTGACATTTTCACTATATTGTGGGTCGTCTTGACGCATGCCGCGAAGCATCACAATTTGCTTTTGCAAATTTTCTCTGGCTGTTTTGTAAGCGTCGAGCCAGCGTTTTTCACCGGTTATAATAAAAGACTGATGATTGGCTTCAGCGTTGCGAAGAGTCTCGTGAGTCATTTCAAGCTGATGAAAAATACTAGTATGTTGATCCAGCCACATTTGAGTGTTCTGGCTTGATGGCACTACATTTAGTACTAGAAAAAAACTGAGTGAGGACACCACCACTATGGTGATGATGGCATACAAAATTTTGCTGTTATTCGCGTTAATGGAATTAGGCTCAGCTTAAATGGGTCAATATATAAATAACTATTCCCAACACAGCAATTGCTAAAAGGGTCAAAATTAATATACGACCCCTGTCGGTTTGCTGAATATTTGCCTTTTTTACAGGCTCTTGATGGGTCGAGACGACCGTTTTTAAGTTATCCTGCGCAGACTGCACCTGACTCAGAGCAATTAGCTCGGGTGTGGTTTTAGCGGCTACATTTTTTGATTGTTTAATGCTGCCCGTCAGATAATCTTTTATGTCTGATGCTGAATCAGGTCGATTTTCTGGATCTTTATCAAGCAATCGCTCCAGCAAAAGTCGAATTTGCGGATATTGATTAAAAACACTGTGTGAAAGATCGGGCCTGGCTGTACTTAAGCGATTCATTATTGTTTCAATGGCAGTTTTACCAATCAGTGGTGGCTGTCCGCAGAACATCTCATAAATTATGCAGCCAAGTGAATAAAAATCACTTCTATGGTCTACGCTAAAGCCTCGTGCTTGCTCCGGGCTCATATAAGCCGGGGTTCCAAGCGCTTCTCCCGGAACTGAGATAGCGATATTATCGCCTGCAATGAATTTTGCCAGACCAAAATCAAGCAGGATAGCTCTCTTTTGACCATTTTCATTTACTATCATGATATTGCCCGGTTTCAAATCTCGATGCATCACATTTTTGCCGTGAGCGTGCATAAGTGCATCGCAAATCTGATTCAAAATAGAAATTGCTTCGTGAATTGGCAAAGCATTGCGCTTCATGTGCGAACTCAGTGTTTCGCCTTCAATTAAATCCATAACCATATACGGTATCGAATCTTTGAAAATGCCAAAATCATGAATGGTTATGACATTGGGATGATTTAGATTGGCTGCCGCTTTGGCTTCTCGTTGAAAACGCATTAAAGATGAGCGAGTAGAATTATTAGTGTCTGAATTTTCGATGCCTTTTAAGTCCATTAAAACCTTGATGGCAACAAATTTATCCAGAATTAGATGCTTGGCTCTATAGACCATGCCGACATTTCCAGCACCCAGTTTGTCAATGATTTGATATTTGCTGTCGAAAATGTCTCCTATTTTGACATCTTCAGGAGACTCGAGGCTTTTGTGCTGTCCAGAAAAATTGTCTTTTGAAATAGTCAAAACGAGATACCTGTGCTTAGTGTCTTACTAAGCTTATTACTAAGTTTATGAACACTAAAACTTCTAAACGTTATCGGACACCATTTCTGGTGCCCGACAAATTTCTTTTTCACGTTTTTTTTAGAACAGATAGAGCAATTCGCGGAATTTAGGTAACGGCCAGAGCGAATCGTCTACATACAATTCGAGCTCATCCACAGCCGCTCTAACTTCATTCATGGCGGGAATTACTTGTTCTTGGCAGAATTTAGCAAGTAACACTTGATCCGCATCTTCGCCATGTCCAGCACCAGGTCCGCCCGATGAAGGAGCGATAATGTTGTCCATGGTTTCAAGCGCATACTGCAAGTCATTTACTCTTTGCACAAATGTGCGTAAGAATCCTTCTTGACCTGCTATATTGCCACCGCCTATAGCGGCTTTGGTTTGCAGAATGGTTGTTGCCAGTCTGTTTTGATATTCTAAGCAAGCAGGCATAATTATTGTGGTGGCTATGTTTCTAGTCAATTGCCATTCGATATTTATGGTCTTGCAGAAATTGGCGGCCCTTACGTTATAGCGTGCAACCAATTCTTGCTCAGTGAATACATTGTATTTTTTGAATAGTGCTTTGGTCTCGTCTTTAACTAACTCAGGCAATGACTCGATTGTATTTCTCAGATTAGGCAAACCGCGTTTGGCTGCTTCCTCTTGCCAGTCGCTTGAATAATTGTCACCACTGAAAATGATGCGCTTATTGTCTTTGAGTACATTGCGCACAACTTGTTCGGCCGCTTTGACAGGGTCTGAGCCCCTATCAATTATTTTTTTGATTTCGTCGTACATGTAATCCATAGACTCAGCCATCATGGTATTAAGTACGGTGTTGGGGAAGAAAATGGACATACTGGATCCAATGGCGCGAAACTCAAACTTATTGCCTGTGAAAGCAAATGGTGAAGTGCGGTTGCGGTCTGAATTATCTTTTGGAATATCAGGTAAAGTTGCCACTCCAAACTGCACCATTTGAGGGCTGCTTGCAGATTTTTCTTTGCCTTCGCTAATTTCATCTACAACTCGTGTCAGTCCCTCGCCTAGATAAACGCTCATAATTGCAGGCGGTGCTTCATTTGCACCAAGACGCAGGTCGTTGCCAGCGCTTGCAATACTTGCTCTCAGCAGTCCACCATATGTATTCATACAGCGAATCACTGCCGTCAACATAACTAGAAACTGAACGTTTTCTTGCGGTGTATGACCTGGGTCGAGCAAGTTATTTCCTTGATCATCGCTAAGCGACCAGTTGTTGTGTTTACCACTTCCGTTTACGCCACTGAATGGCTTCTCATGAAAGAGACAGCGCAAACCGTGTTTTTGAGCAATTTTGCGAAATACTTCCATCAAAAGCATGTTGTGATCGATGGCAGTATTAGCAGATTCAAAAATTGGGGCTACTTCAAACTGTGCTGGAGCTACTTCGTTGTGACGTGTTTTTACAGGTACGCCAAGCTTATACAGTTCTGCTTCGCAATCCATCATAAAGGCAAGTACTCTATCTTTGATAGAGCCCCAATAATGGTCTTCCATCTCCTGACCTTTTGGTGGTCTTGCGCCAAACAAAGCGCGACCGCTGTAAATGATGTCTGGACGAGCCAAGTAAAAAGCATCATCAATCAGAAAATATTCTTGCTCGGCGCCAACTGTGCTGCTGATGCGTTTGACATTGCCACCAACTAGGTTGGCCAGACGTACACCAGTATCATTTAAGGCTTGAAGTGAGCGCAACAAGGGTGTCTTCTCGTCCAGTGCTTCTCCACCAAACGAACAAAATACAGTGGGAATACAAAGCGTTTTTCCATTTGCACTTTCCATTAGAAAAGCTGGGCTGGTTGGATCCCAACCGGTGTAACCGCGAGCTTCGAATGTAGAGCGCATTCCGCCTGATGGGAAAGAGGACGCGTCAGGTTCGCCCTGAATAAGAAACTTACCTGAAAATTCGATTAAGGCACCACCCTCGGTGGCGGTACCGGCTAGAAAGGCGTCATGCTTTTCTGCTGTAGAGCCAGTCATTGGGTGAAACCAGTGAGTGAAGTGAGTGGCACCACGGGCGATTGCCCAGTCTTTCATGGCGTTTGCCACCACATCGGCAATAGTGGGATCGAGAGCTTCTCCCTGGTCAATACATCGTAACAAAGTCTTGTAGACTTGTTTTGGCAACAAAGTGCGCATTACATTTCGGTTGAAAACATTTGCGCCGAATATCTCGTCGAGCGGTGTTTCTTCGTAATTTACAGAGCTTGTCACTGGTTGTCTTGCCTTCATTGTGTTCATTGCGTCAAATCGAGCCCTTGCCTGCTGCGATCCGCTTCTCCCTACAAAACTTAGTTTATTATTCGGATCTATATTCACTGCCATTTAGAAAGCTCCTTCTTAAGCCGCAATAGAAATGCTACATGCTGTCCACGTACTGTTGGTATAAAGATTTCGCAAAGAATTCAACATATCTGTTAGATACCTAGTGCTTTCAAGATGACACGTTTTTTTCGTTGTCCATCAAACTCTGCGTAAAAAATCTGTTCCCAAGGTCCTAAATCCAATTTGCCTTCGGTCACTGGAACCATTACCTGATGATTTATTAAGATGCGCTTCAAATGAGCGTCACCATTGTCTTCGCCCGTTTTGTGATGTTGATATCCAGGATTGACTGGAGCAATTTTTTCAAGCCATTCATCAATATCGTGAATCAAACCGTTTTCCCAGTCGTTGATATATACACCGGCTGTGATGTGCATAGCCGAGACCAGAATGAAACCTTCTTGAATGCCAGACTCCTGGCAGAACTGGGCAACTTCGTCGGTAATACGAATATAGTCGCGTCTGTTTTTGGTGTTGAACCACAAATATTTAGTGTGCGCCTGCAGCGCCTCAGTGGCTTTCATTAAGGATACCTCGCCAAAAAGATGCCGCTATTTTAGCAAATAGCCTCAACACAGGGGCGAAATATTAAGCCTAGCACTGACTGAGCTTTTCTTTTGCTTCGCTGCAGGTCGGATCGACACTAAGAGCCTTTTTGTATGCGTCTTTTGCTTCTTCAACCTTGCCAAGTTTTTTATAAATATTGCCAAGATGCACCCACAGTGTGGATTGTTTAGGCTCTAAATCGCAAGCTTTGCGAAATGCTTCTTCAGCCTGGTCGAGATTACCTTTAGACTCAGCCATCCAGCCCAAATCTACATGTAGGGCGATTACGTCTGGTCTTAGTTTTACCGCTTCTTCCATACTGGTCAAAGCCTGATCTTCTTTACCGTCCTTGGCTAATAGGAAGGCATAGTCAGCTCTTGCATAAGGGTCGCTTGGATCCAGGTCGAATGCTTCTTTATAATATTTTTCGGCTTCTGTAAAATTGTTTTCGCTAGCATAAGAGAATGCAATAGAGCGAGTGATAACGGGATCTGCAGGGTCATAATTGCGGGCTTGCATCAATTCTTCAATTGCTTCTTTCCACTTCATTTTGCCGGCATACTCAACACCTTCGTTGTAATGCACAGTAGAGGCGTCTTCTGTTAACTTCTCTTTCTGTTCTTCAGTTAAAGCGACTGGCTCTGCCGCGCCGACTACAATCAAAAGCTCAGCTAGTGAGCGTCCGAGGTGTCCTTGCATTAATGCAACAAGACAATAATCGCGGTGGGCTACTTTCATGTCGGGCACGCAATTTACTGCCGCACGCAGCTCTACATCGGCCAATTTCCATTTCCATTTTGAAGAATAAGCCTTGGCTTTTTTCCAATGATCTGTACCTTCGTACATCTGTAGGGCTTTTTCTTTTTCTTCGTCGGCTTCTATTTTTTCGTCGTCAACGGTAACTTCTTGGGCTGCAGCTTCTACTTTAGATGCATCTTTGACTTCACCCTTTTTGTCTCTAAACTGTGGTGCTACGAATTTCGCTGCACCGCAAGTCTTCTTTTCTTCATCGGCTGCATAAGAGGGTGCAGACACATTCAGAAGCCCAACTACCGACACCATACTTAGTGTCACGCTCATAGCTTTGTTGTTAAATCTGGCTTTCACTGTCTCTACCTCTTACCTAATTGTATCTATTTTCAGACGGCAACTATCACTATTTCGTTCCGATCGGCAAATTCAATCATCGCCTGCTCATCTACCATCAAAATTTGTCCCGCCTCAATAGCGAGCACTCCACCTGGTTTGGACCCGATCATTGCTTGCAGGGTACTCATTCCAACTGTGGGAATATCAAAGCGTTGGTCTTGAATTGGGCGCGCTACCTTGATTACAGTGACTGGACCTTTATTGATTTGCACTGCTCTTTGAATAGTGCGATCAGTCCCTTCTGCGGCCTCGACTGCAATGACCATGCGATCGTAGACTACAAGGGTTTGACCAATCTCCAGTCGCGCCGACTCTTTGGCAATTTTAAATCCAAAATCGATGTCGGCATATTGAAATGCATCTGGCTTATTCTTAGTCAGAACTCCGACTTCTTGATACAAATGGCTGAGAAACTCGGTCTGGGTCAAGACTTTGAAGCCTTCAAGCTCCATCCAATCGCCAATATGACGCTGGATTGTGTCATCTTTAAAATCAGGTAATCGACTCAGCTCGCGAATTGCAACCCAATCGATTTTGGTCATATTTTTGAGCATATCGAGCTTGGGCACTTTGCCGCAAAAGACGACCGAATCGCATTTGTTTTCACGCAATAGTTTTAAATTGCGACCAATTTGACCAGGAAAAATTTCGTAAACTTGCTCAGAATGAGGCGTTAAGCGTGCTTTCGCTTCTGCGCTCATTGCTAGCGATACGACCACCATACCCTTTTCTACGGCGCGTTTCGCCAGTAACTCGGGCAATTTTCCATCTCCTGCAATTACGCCAAGGCGCTTGCAGGCGGTACTTTGTGCAGAACTAGTATTTTGGGTCAATGTTTGCATGCTCAATTCGGGTTATGTAGACTCGACGCAGTGTCAAAGGCACTCTCGTTAGAAATCTAACATTTCTTGGCAGCCCGGTCCTTTCCACCATTTAAACTGTAGCGAATAGCTCAGGTAAATAGGGTTAGACTGGGAAATTTATCAGGTGTTTTCCCCCTAACCAAGATAGGGAAAACGTGGTATTCAGCGTCTGTTGGCATTTTTACTTGGCGTTTTGCTTGACATGGGGCTTTTTTGGGGATAAAACAGATCTAAGGTAGATATTTCAGTATGTTGAGGATTGGCGTCATGCCGGAGTTCCGGATCAAATTATCAAGTTTTACAATGGCATCTGTTTTGTGCCTTTATGCTTCTTCCTTGGCATCACCTGCTTTTGCCGATTATTCTCGGGGCGCAGACCCAAATATGGGTCATTTTTATATGGCACGTCAGCAAATTCAAATTACCGACGATTCGCCTGTGATCAACTATAAGGGCGGTGATCCAGCCCAGCAGCAACAGAATAATCCAATGGCTCAGCAAAAACGTCCAGCGCCACTGCCAAAAGCTGGTTTCAACGCTTATACGCCACCGCCTCAAGCGTCGGGCTACAATCCCAATTTGCCTTCAGTCGAAAATGGAGTACCCAGACGCGAATTGCCTTCCGCAGGTCCGGCGCTAAATCATGGTGATGGTGCAAAACACGGTCCTAAGAGCAAACAAGCCAAAGCTGGTTCGCTAAAACCAGGAGCTGGCGGTAAACAAGCGACTGCAAACGCTGGTGGTTTCAATGGTCCGACCAAAACGTATGCTCCATACAAAGGTTACGACCCCAACAATTCACCTATAAGTAGTCCGTATTCTGCTTCAAGTTCAAATAACCAACAAGTAAAGACCAAGGTTCGCGGAGCTTTGACTTTTGGTCGAGGAAAATAGTTTGCACTTGAGTAACAAATAGAGAGCGTGGCTAAGAACCATGACTTCCGTTTTGAAACTCTTGTGGTAGGATAAACAAGTTCGACGACCTATGGTCGTCACTTTCTGCCCGTAGCCCAGTTGGATAGAGCGCATGGCTACGAACCATGAGGTCGTAAGTTCGAGTCTTACCGGGCAGGATTTTTCAATCGAAGCAAATTGAAGCGATTCGCGTAAAGCGGATCGTTTTTGTTTTACGACTATGCGATGAAAAAGATCCCTCTTCCTATTTCAATGCTCAAAGATCATGAATGACTTTAGGTGGAAATGCTGCTCTCATGGCGTTCAGCACCGACAAAATATCTATTACTTCCTGGATAATGGCTCCACTTACTGGAGTTAATTGACCTGTGGCAGCAAATAGCATGCCAATTACACTTAGTGCCATGCCGCCGACCGCACTTTGAAGGGCGATGATTCGCATCCGACGGCTGATGTGCATGAACTCGTCCACTTTCTCAAGTAAGTTATCCATTATGACTACGCCTGCTG
>CAZSHS010000007.1:0-60165 GCA_964606665.1 uncultured Candidatus Obscuribacterales bacterium
CCATCATCTGGATTTAGAAACATATTGGGTGTACTCAAATTCAGAAATAGAGCCGATGGTGGTGGTACCTTCTGCTGCCCCTGCTAAACGCTCTATAATTATGTTCTCCACTGTAATATACTCAGTTGGTCCTTATTTGGAGTAACTTTCAAATGCTCGCTCAGAAGAGAATGACATTTGCCCTAATCATTGCACTTGGATGTATTTTTCAATTCATTGCAAACTCAGATGCTCAACATGCCGAAAGCGGCGGAAAAGGCGAAGGATTTTGGCAGCTTCTCAAAGCCCCTATATCAGTTCCTGAAGTGCCGAATTACACGGGTCAAACATCATTTGTCGGTGGTCTTATGTATCCCAACAAAAAGGGTGGACCAACCGTCTCAATGCACTTCAGAGTGCGTGAGACTCCAGACCAAGTAATTGAGTGGTATGAAGAGGCGCTCAAAGCATACAAATGGGTTGGCAGAAAAGCACCAGTAACCAATAAAGGAAGAAGCTACGAGGCATCTAAAGGCAATAGTTCAGTTACGATTTCGGCAAGCGAGTGCAATGTACAAGGGTTTCGCTCCGACCTCAGAATGAGCTGTAAGATCGCACGTTAATATAATGCACAGAAAAATTTTACTAAGCGCCCTGATTCTATCGCTCAACTTGCCCTCAGCCTTGGCTTTTACAAGCCAAGAAAAACCTGACTACGACTTGCTGCGTAAAAAAGCCGAATCGCTTACTTTCGCTGAAAAAGACCTAGTTAAATTAGAAGCTTTGATAACAAAATATCCACAAAGCGCTGAATTAACTTATTTACTAGGTCGATATCTTGAACAAAACGGTTATGAGAGTCTGGCTATCGATGCTTATTCCAAAAGCTCTGCAATTGACCCTAATTTTCTTTCGTCCCGATTTCATCGACTGATTAGTTTGCTTAAAATAAATAACGAAACAGAAGCTCAAAAAGAATTGAGTGAGTGCATTCGATTGCTCAAAAATGATCCCACAGGTCTTGCAAAACTAGCTCTATTGCTAGAATCCGGCGGACATTATGACCTTGCGCAGAAAGTTTATGAAATAGCAGCAGATGCACCTAATGCGGTATCAGAGCTGAGTGTCACTGTAGCAGAGATGCGCTTTCGCCAATACAAGCTAACTGAAGCAATGCAAGCATTGGACATTGCTTTGAAAAAAAATTCCAAGGATCGCAAAGCGCTTTTCATGAAAGGAAAAATTCTTTGTCTTCAAGGCAAAACTGATTCTGGAATGGATACTTTTCAACAACTGTACGAAGTAGATCCCTGTTACGAAGGCGTTTCATTCATCATCGCCAGAAATAGTTTGCGCTTGAATCATCCAGATAAAGCTTTGCTTGCTGGGATGGTATCGATGATGTGTTTCAGTAAAGATCAGCATCAATTCAATGAAGCGAAAAAACAAGTTGAACTGTGCTTGAAAAATCTTCCTGATAACAAATCTAAAACTTTGATAGAAGCATTCGCAACCCAAATGACTCCTATAGAAAATCGTGTATTCTTCCGCTTTTCTATGGGAGATGTTTTTGATCGTCTAGGAAAAATCGAAAGCGCCATTTTTCAATATCAAGCCGGAGTACAAGACAGCAAAAGTTTGAACAAAGACTTCGCACCACTCTTAGCACGCGGTCTTTTTCGCTGGGCACAAGACGAAGAAAGGCATAGACATGACTTTCAAAAAGCGTTGCAACTTTATGACCTGGCTAATCAATTGACTCCTTACGACCAAGAAATTACAACCAATCAATATCGATTGTTGATGCGAGTCAAAAATGTAGGTAACGATCCAGCCTTCAAATTCAAAATGTGGCTGAGAGAATTGATGGAAAAATAATCTAGGGATTAGCAGTTAGCATCACAATCGGCTCAGTAGCCCTTGCATGCATCGGTCTTCCATTTTGAAAAATAGAGACTAATTGAATTGGTGCTGGAATATTTATAATGGTCTTCGTTTCGACTACTACTCTGCCGCTTTTATCTTTGTCGTAATCGACCTTTTCTACAGAAATAGACGTCACTATTCCGTTTGGCAAATATGCCGATACTACGTTTTGAGCAGCAGTGGTAGCAGCGCCTGCGTTCTCTTGATGAGCAGCGGCTCTAGCCGCCCTCTTAGCCATGGCGTCATTGACTATTTGACCTACCACAATAGCAGAGAGATCGATGATAGCTAAAAACAGCGGAATAATGATGAACAGTCCTACTGTCACCTCAACCAAGCTTGCACCACGCTTTCTCTTCACTCTGAACCTCGCGCTTTCAGACGCCATTTAGTTTTTACCCTGTTCTTCCTGTAATCGGTTGCTAGTCACTGTAAAAATAACCGGTTGATTAATACCTGCAACAGGCATGATGAATGGCAACGATAAAAACGGTTGGACCGTTGCACGCGTTGTTAGGGTTACATTTTCGGGTGTGCCAGAGCGAACTGCCTTGTTGGGAAGAGGGTGCTGAATTTGAGCTGGTGTCAGTCCCACAAATTTAGCCATTCCCACACCTAAAAACTGAGTGTCTACTTCGTTGAGCGCTTGCGAAGTTTCAGCAGGTACTCTGACTGCCAGCTCGCGCACTTCAAGGTGATTCAGATACCAGATAATGCTGTATGCAAAGCCCATGTACATCAAGTCTATGAGCGGGAAAAGAATCATAATGAACAAAATAAAAATTGCAGGCGCGGTCTCAGTAATGGCGCTGCCATTATTTTGTCTTTTCGACTTTGTGTCTAATTTGTGCGCCATCAAATTACGCATGACTGAAAACTCTAAAGAAAAGAGACCAGTAGTAAGTGTATAACAAGAACAAATACATATTAGGTTCTTCAAACCCACTTGTCAAGCCGGACAAACCGCATCATCTGCGACCGCAAGCCTTTTGACGACGCTCAAAAGTAAAACTAGTGGTAGGAGGAGGACCTGAATAGCCGTAATCCTCTCCAGGCGTGATCCAGACGTCGGAGCCAGGTCCTTTAGACGCTTTGGCTGTCTTAACTTTGGAAGATTCAACTGGTCTGCTCTTCAGGGCTTTGTTCTGCGCCTTCATTCCCCCTACAGACTTGAGACCTTGCCAGGCTTTGTATTTTAGCGTGGCATCCTGTCCCTTGCTGTAAAGCCAGTAATATTCTCTTTGAGCAGCCTCGGTTTGATTGGTCTGCTGATAGCACAGACCTTTGTAATAACGACAAAGCTCACTTGAGCCATCATTGCCGCTAAGGGCGTTCAATTTTTCTAAAGCACTTGCATATTGTCCCTGTCCATAAGTGGCAATAGCCGCTTTCAATGCTTCAGACTGTTTTTCAGCCGCCAAAACGACACTAGCGCTCGTGGCTAAAATAACCACTAGAGCAAATAAACGGGCAGAATTGATAATTCGTTTATGCATCAGGCCAATAACTTGAAAGTCGCTCCACATAAGTCTATTCTTCCATTGTGGCAGCGTTTTGAAACTTTATCAATGTTCAAGATAGTCCCGGGTAGAATATTTATATTGTGGAGCGAGTATTTTCTACCAGCCTTTCATTAAGCATTGCGCTTCTTTTGATGAGCGCCTGCTCAGTCAAAACACCTGAGCAGGTCAATTTTTCGGTCAAAGGCTCGCTTAGAAAAGACAAGGCGCCAAAACTAGAATATGCAATAGACACGCACCCAATTGGCGATATTGAAGCCGACGTTTCAAAAGCTCAAGCTGATAAGTCAAAAGATTCAAAAGAGCAAAAAGATTCAAAAGATACAAAAGAAATTCAAAAGCAATCACCTGTAAATTTCGGCAATACACTTGCTTTTAAACGCGGAAAATATTTGCCTCAAAGCACTGGCCAAAGTTCAAGTTCAGGTTCAGGTTCAAGTTCAGGTTCAAGTTCATACAATGGCTCTAATAACAATCAAGAAAACTCTCAATACGCTCCAGATAGACTGGCGCGCGCTGCAGTAATTAAATCTTACGCACCAGTACAAGTGGTACCAATTGGGCTTGATGCATTCTGCAAAACAGCATGGGTAAATGGTTTGCTACACGTAAGAGTGGCATTACTCGGACCTGAAAATAATGTCAAAACATTCTTGCAAGACTATCCCAATATGAAAGTGACTTTCAGAGACGAAAGCGGTAACGCTCTAAACGAATATACTTTGCCTGCCAATCTTTTTAGAAAAGCAAATATAAATACTAATTTCGGCACACCTACATTTGAATATGAAGGACAAGTGATGATGCCGCTTGAAGCTTATGAGCAATTCTGGCAGTGGACCCTTGAATGGGAGTGAAAAAAGAGTGGCTTAATTTTCACATGCCACTATATGCAGTGACTTAGTTTTTTGAGCTCAAATTAGTCGTTAACCGACATCACTAGCTGTGGTGTAGGAATATGATGATCTTCGCGCATCGGAACTATGGCAGTCCCAACTGAAAAGAATTCAAGCACGTGTGAGCTCCAGCCATAATTGCCTTCAGAAATATTAACGCCAACAATTCCTTCTGCATGACACTGCTCCGCCTCTGCTTGCATCCTCTCCATCGCAAGTTCGCGCGCATCATAGAGACCTTGTGTAAAATTAGTCATTTCGACGTTTTTGCCTATATTCTGGAACCATTGTCCGATACCTTGATATGCAATGTGGTAAACACAATTACCCATCACCATCCCCACAGGTCTATATCCAGAGCGAAGCAGCGTCCAAAAATCTTGACCAGACAGGTCGCTTGTAAATGGCTTACCTCCGGGGGCTCTAAACGATTTGTCACCGTTCTTGTTATATACGGCAGTTCCGATGGCAACGAATTCTGCCAGGTCTTGATTCCAGCTCATGTGTTTTACATGCAAGCGCACTCCAACTATACCGTCAGCATCTAGTTCTTGCGCTTCAGCTTGCATACGAGTCATCGCTAATTCGCGTGCGTGATACAAAGCCTGAGTCAAAACGTCCATTTCCATGTTTTGCATCAAACGCGGAAACTGAAAACCAATGTGATAAATAGAACTTCCCACTACCAGTCCCGCTGGTTCGAACCCGGCTTCTTTAATAAGCAAAAATTCGTTTACCGATAAATCGGAAGTGAAAAGCACTCGCTTTCCACCGGTGCCTTTCATGTGCTTTAGACGCTCATGAGCGTGTTCTGGAATTTCCATCTCATTTGGATCCGGCATATTTTCAGTTAATCCTCATTACCGTAGTATTTTTTAATTGAGTCAAGCGAAATTATTTCTGAATCAAGTTCTCGCATGCGGCTAGGCTTGGCGGATGCAAGTTTTTTGTCTCTTAAATTTATGCAAAACTGAGGAGACAATTTGGATAATTTTTCTTTGTCTTGCGGAATATAATCACGGTCTTCGATGATACCAGTGCCGATGGCAGTCATATGAATGATCATGTCCCACTGATTTTCATTTTTCTCGTTTAGCGGAATATGCTCAAGGTTGTAATCTATCTGCACACCTACGATTCCGTCGGCTGCCGAATTATTTAAATCCGATTTTAAATGATTCATCACAAGATGACGGGCATCATAAAAGCTTTGAGTGAATAATTCTATTTCCTGATTATTATTTTGATTTCCGCCCCACCAGGCATACATTTGATTCTGGGTACCCCAGGTTGTATAGACATAGTACGAACAAATTCCAAAGGCCAGACTGACAGGACGATAGCCCGAAGTAAGTAGTTGCCAGAATTCTTGACCACTCAAATCGCACACAAATACATCGCGATCGCGAGGCCAACCAGGAATTTTTACTGCCGTTCCAACCGCTGTAAATTCGCGCAGACTGCTTGACCATGAGCGAGTTCCGGCATTAACTTTAACGCCAATCACACCATTTGCTCCCATCAATCGAGCTTCTTCTTTCAAACGCTCAACCGCTTTGTGTCTAGCTTGCAAAAGAGCCTGACTAACCGATGTCATTTCGCCGGTTTTAAGTCTTATGCGAAAAAAACTGCCAAATAGGCTTATGTTAAAAAAGGCGGTACCCATCACCTGACCGATAGGAACAATATTTTGTTCTCTGGTCAAAAGATATTCTTTTACCGAAAGATCGCTAGAAAAAAACTTAGAGCCAGATTTTAGCTGTGCTTCAATTCGTTCTTTAGCCAAAATCGGAATGCCGCCGCGCTCCAATTCAGCACGTGATGCCTTTTGCACCTCTTTATAACGTTTTTTTTCTTCGTCACTCTTGGCCATTTAAAAATTATTGCCCGAGATAAAGCGAGAAAGCGCTTGCCTGGCAGCCGAACTCTTGGCAGCAGTTTCGCTCAAATGTTGCACTATTGAATCGATACAGTCTTGCACTTGCATGTCGGCACTACTGAGTGCAATACCACGTACAAATTTTTGTTTTTTAGCTGAAACGGCGCCTTTTTTACTAACCACTAAAATGTAGGCGCTTTCGTCGAATTGCACAGTCAATTCTTCAAGCGGTCTATCTTTGGAAAAAAACATACCGCCGCGTTTTATTTTTACGTGTTCTGGCAGAGTAGCTTCAAGAATGTTGGACAAAGTCTCCACATGCTCTTTAGCCTGTTTTTTGTCCGAGCTGAGCATTGCGGCAAGAATGTCAAGCTGGAGCGCTTTATCTGTTTCTTCATCCATGGCGAAATTTTAACAGATTAGGTAAACGAATCGCTCACAAGATAAGCTGCAATACCAAATGCAACCGCCACATTTAATGATTCTTTCTGCCCTTTCATTGGCAAGTGACACAAAAGATCGCAATGGCGCATCGCTTGTGGAGATAGCCCGGAAACTTCATTTCCAACTACGATACAAAGCGGCTTTTTGAGCTTCTTTTGAGCGATCGCTTCAGTCAATAGAGCGCTTTTGTCATTGCGCTCAAGACCTAAAATCTGCACGCCTTTTGCTTTGAGATCCAATATTATATTTATCGGATTTACTGCATACTTCCAGCTCAAAGTTTTTTCCGCTCCCAGACTCACTTTTTCTATTTCTTTGCGAGGCGGTGAGCCACTAATACCACTTAAATATACGGCCTCAAATCCGGCGCCATCGGCGGTGCGAAAAATAGAGCCGACATTCCACAAGCTACGAACATCTTCAACCAAAACACTCATTGAGGCTACGCCTGAAAGCTCAGGACCACCCTCAACTATGTTAGCTTCTTTGCGGCGCTCAAAGCTTGCTTGCAATTTTTCAATGGCATCTCTTTCTCTAAATGTCGCAAGCTCGTTGCAGGAAGGACAAGTAGCAAGCCAATGACCTCGTTTATTTATTGCTTCTTCTTCAGCTTCAAGATCCAATTGTGCCAGACAGTCTGGATAAGGACAGATAGACTTCATCATTTTGAAAGTGTTAGTCATTATTGCGCTGCTGTGTACCAGGTGAGAGAAGAAAAAATCTGATCTATTTCCCAGACGAAATCATGAAATTTTTCTGGAGGAGAAATGAACCAAACCTCCTGAACATAATTGCCAGTATCATATGTGGTATCAAGTATCAATGCTCGACTCATCATATTTTCTTTAATCCAGAGCCCTTGTAGTTCAAGTACATTGCGTGGATTAAAAAAGGTAGTTTTAGCTTGTTCTCTAGAAAACCGACCAGGCCAACTGGCTTGCTCCAACAACAATTGAATACCTAAGAATTCTTGCTCAGACAGTGGATGGGGAGGCTTGCGCAGAAGCTCCAAAAATGGATTCTCTTGACTGGATAAATAATCATAGGTTTTCTTGCCAGGAGAACGCAAACATATTCCAGCACGCTCGTCTCTTGGCGAAACAAAAAACTTTTGCATTTGCAAATAAGCGGGTCGTGCCGGCTTTTTTCCAGCAATCCAATCTTCGGGCAAAGTGATTGTTGCTACAAGTTGGTTCTGGCGGTTTGGAATTTGAATCAGTGTCATAGAATTGTTTTATCATCCAGCAGGATTTATAATCAATTTATATGCTTAATCTTTACCTATTGCGTCATGCAAAATCGAGTTGGGATAGCCCTAATCTTGCGGACTTCGACCGTCCTCTAAATGAGCGCGGCAAGCGTTCTGCGCCTTTTATGGGAGAAGTATTTGCCAAACGCAATGGCTTGCTGGATTTGGTTATTTGTTCACCAGCCAAGCGCACGCGCGAAACCTGCGATTTATTTTTGCAAGCAGCCAAGCTCAAAGTACCCATAGATTATGAAGATGGTATTTATGAGGCAAGCGCGCGATCACTCATGAACATAATCAAACGCCAGGACAGCGAAGCAAAAAATATTTTGATGATTGGGCACAATCCCGGCTTCAGCGAATTGCTTTATGCTCTTACTGGCAATCGCGAACATTTTCCTACAGCCACTCTTGCATCTATTACTTTTGACTTTGACGATTGGTTGCATGTCAACAGCGATGCTGGAGAATTCCAGTGGATTTTAAGACCAAAAGAACTAACTGGCTACAACGCTTGAAAACTAGGGGAAACCCTATTTTGAAATAGTGCTGGCTGTCATAAGCTAAAAATCCCCGTCTTTTGCATCACAAAAGTATTTCTCGCCTCAAGGCGACAGTATCTTTTTGCAAATATTTGCATAGAAAATTTATTGCCACTACATGTGGTGATGTTTTTATTTGAGGATTTTTTACTATGAGCACCGATCTAATCGAAATTGACGAATCAAAGAAATCACCTGCTTCTTTTCTCGATGACTTAGCCGAGAGTATCGAAGACAAAAATAGCAACACAAGTATCTGGATAATAACATTAGGCGTCGTTCTACCTGCGCTGATGCTGGTGTCGGCACTTGTAACAAATCATCTTCAACTTACACTTTTATTGCTCAAACATCCAATCGAATCACTTTGTGAGTTTATTCTTTTAATTTTGGTTCCAATTGCAAATTTCACAACCTGGAATTCGCTTATAAGAAGCAATTTCAAAGGACCGATTAAACGAGGTCTTCTCAATGGCATGGCAATTGCTACAAGTACCTTAGTCTTCTTAGTTTCAGTAGTCGCTGTGCTTTTGCGCTATCCCACTCACTCGCTTGATGGCACCAAACATAGTGTTGAAGTAGGAATAATTTCTATAGTATTCTTACTTTCTGCTTCAGTATCGGTATACCTTGCAAAAAGGGTCAAAGAATCCCGCTCAACTGAAAGTAGTCGCAAAAAAGCAATGGCATATGTGGTATCAGGAGCTATACTCTCTACAGTAATGCTTGTGGCTGCAGAAGCCAAACCTACGCTCATAAGAGCATCTGAGTTTCTGGCAGTATCCGAATTGGACGAAGACGATACCTGGAAAAACAGAGGCTATCAAATTCTGCATTTTCTAAAACCTGAGCGCGAACTCACTATGGAGTGTGCCAATCAAAAATCAGTTGGCATATCTGGAATGTTTTTACAGATAGACAATGTCTCTCTGCGCCAACTTTATTTTCAACTAACAGGTAAGCCATTTAGAGAAGATAACTCGTTAAACTTCGCCACCATGCCAGACGAATATCTAAGTAAGCACGTAGTAGGACTGCCCGTAGACGGGCTTAGCTTGCATCGCTCCGAGCTTTATGGACATGTAAATGCCAATTCGGCATCAAGCACTTTTTACTGGACTTATGTTTTTAAAAACAGATCCTTTGAAGGACAGGAAGTCCGAGCAGAAATTGGTCTACCTGAAGGTGCTTGCGTTTCTGGAATGAGCATATGGCAAAAAGATGGACTAGCTCAGCAGACTGTATTTTCACCAAGCGTAAAAGGTCAAGCGTCCGATCGCTGGATTGAAGCCGGTCATCAGGCTCCTGCCATAGTGACAGACTTAGGTCGCGATCGCGTTCTATTACACTGCTACCCTGTACCCGCTCAGGGACAATTGAAAGTAGCACTAGCAATTACCGCTCCACTAAAATTGCACACTTTAAGTGATGCTAGTCTTTGTCTACCTCATTTGATTGACACTAATTTTTCACTCAAAGGCACTCACGAACTTAGAATCTTATCGAAAGAATCGATAAAAACAAACTTGAAAAATATTACCGCATCAAAACTAATGAATAACGAAAACGTTCTGTCGGGCAAGCTCAGTCCGCAAGACATTTCTGACAACACCATGGCATTGCAAGTCAACTCAACTTTTGCAAATTCCATTGCCGCAATCGACTACTATGGCAATTATATTACTCAGACCATAACTAAAATTCCCTGCCTTGCACCACAAAACTTAGTAGTAGTGTTAGACGGCTCATGCGCGATGAGCGAGCATTTAGACAAAATAAAACAATCTCTTTCTCATTTACCTGCTGGTATCAACGCATCGGTATTGGTGGCACGAAGTGGTGTCGAAAATTATCAAATTGAACCTTTGGATAAAGCTATTGCTAATTTAAAGCCCGAGCAATTCACTGGTGGTCAGGATAATTTGAATGCCGTTATAAAAGCTTCCGAACTTGCTGGTGAATCAACCAATGGTGCAGTTCTCTGGATACATGGACCCCAACCAAGTTTCAACAAAGAAATCTATATTGTCAGTCCATACGTGGCGAAGCCCAGATTTTTCGAACTAGCTCTAGACAACGGAATAATGGAATCGCACGAATATTTCAAACAACACAAAGACGTAGGTCCATTCCAGGCAATATCACGAAATGGTTCTCCCGCTCAAGATCTCGAACGCTTCTTTGTGCGCTGGAGACCTGGTGGTCATGAATATCGATTGGTATTTGCGGAAAGTTCTAGTCACCCCAATTGCCCAATGGCAAGCGCCGAAGAACAATCTCAGTTAAATGCACTCTATGCCAAAACAATGTGTCAGAGTTTACTTGAACAGGGTCAAAAGCGACTGGCAGTAACAACTGCTGTCAATCATCAAATCGTTTCTCCAGTGAGCATCGCTTCTTCTAATCTGGAACCCGGGGCAGAAAAAATGATAGCGAATTTTGACAATTTCAAGTCATCAAATGAAGACAACAATACTGATGCATTCAAAATCAGACCGCAAGAATCAGGCGCCCACAGCGAACTTGCTAGAGCACGGACCATTACATACATAGACGAAACGCCAAATGCTCCTAGCTTGCAATGCGTTACCAATGGCACCATTGGACCACAAGGCTCAGACTGCACTTTTGGTGTAGACACAGCCGGAACTGTGCGAGTAAACAATCTTGCCAATCTGGAAGCATTGCTCAATGTCTTTGCAAATTCTGTCCAAGTCCTTGCCATACTCTGGGGAGTGATCACGTTAGCAAGCTGCAGTTCGCGCTATATGCCAAGCAAATATGACCAACTATTATTTGGCTCAACCAGCAAAATAGCTCGAATAAACTACGCAATCATAGCCTTCTTCGCTGGTCTAAGTATGCCAAGCGTAGTCAATTTCCTGGTAGCGTCTGCACGCGATGCTAATCTGTTTTCTTAGTTTCTTCTTTCAATAGAAATTTTTGCACTAAGAAATCGATAGAAATTTTGCCTGCGCCAAAGGCGAAGCTCACAAGTCCTAATAATAGATAAAAGAAAGGATCTGCTTGGAAGAACTTATCTTGATGGTCAAATGTAATCTGTAAGGCTTCTTTCTCTGCCGTCAGATAGGCTACGCTCATCGCAATGGCTATCATCAAGCCAAAGGGTCTTGTTAGCAAGCCAAGGGCTAGACATAGCCCTCCTATCATTTCGACACCACCTACAAACCAGGCATTGAGATCCGGAAATGGAATATTGATGCTTGCAAAAAATTCAGCCACATCTTTATGGTTGTTCAATTTGCCATGACCAATATTGAAAAGTTGGATGCCAAAGTTCAATCGCATCGCTAATAGAAGTAGATGGGAAAACCCTGCTCCCACTTTGTTCAATAAGCCGTAAAGTCGGGCAATAGCCTTGAAAATGAGTGTTTTTTGCATCCAATAATCATAGCAAGTAAAACGGGCATTCTTACATCGAGAGTTGTCAACTGCGTAATTTCCCCACTAATAAGCAGATCCGGGTATGGGGGGATTCCCATTTTGGGGTACTTTAGGGTACAATTTCGCCCCATTTAAACCCATAATGAGTAGTGTAGTCGGGCTAGCGCCCTGCAGAAATCGCAAGTTCAAGGAATCGAATCAAGTGTCTAACGCCCAAGCCAATCCAGAAAACGCAGAAGTAGCCAAAGCTACCTCTCCTGGCGATGGCTCAGATTCAATCAAAGGCCTTCAGACTTACGATAATCCGCTTCACACTGAAGCGATGACTCTGGCGTATAACTCACCCAACGCCCGCGACAACTTCCCAACTGCCAATACCGTTTCACTTTCTGCAATAGATAGAAACGGAATCTTGACTGTACCCCGTAACAACTGGGGTTCGTTCGATCCAGCTAATGCCACCAGAGAGTTTGACCAAATTGCCCGCGCAGACTTCCCAACTACTCGAAGAGATGTCACATCTATAAATGATAGAACTCCCGGAACACTCGATCAAAATTTAGTAACTACCTTCAAAACCAGCATGGATCAGTTGGCTCTTGACAGAAACGGCAAAGATACTAACCTTGGTCAAAGAGTCAATCAATTCTTAGATCGCGTCAATAAGGGCGAAATCAAACCAGAAGACGCTAACAAAATAATGAAAGACCTCATAGCCTTACAAAAAGGCGATGGTGTCACTGCAAACGGAATTCAAAATGCTGATACCAGAAGAGCTTTCGTAGCTGGCTTGCTCGACAACGTTGCTCAACCAGAAAAAATCGACCAGACCGGCACCAACACTTGCAACGCCACCACTGTGCAAGAACAAATATACAAACACAATCCAGCCGAAGCTATTGCAAGAGCGCGAAGAATGGCTGAAACTGGC
The DNA here is from genome assembly GCA_964606665.1 of uncultured Candidatus Obscuribacterales bacterium. Classification (GTDB taxonomy): domain Bacteria; phylum Cyanobacteriota; class Vampirovibrionia; order Obscuribacterales; family Obscuribacteraceae; genus Aved-18. The sequence goes on from CAZSHS010000007.1 coordinate 12,772, forward strand.
GAATACACTGCCAATAAAGTTGATGCCAAAGGCAACTTAACAAACGAAGTATTCAGCGCCAAATTGCCACCAAGCTATTTCAAAACTATGGATCAGCTTGCAGCAGGCGATCAGACTGCCAACGAAAAATTGAACGTTGCAACCTCTGGTGTCAGTGTCGGTATGTTGAACCACTTCTATCAGCAGCGCGGTTTGTATTACAACATCGAGAAGGGTGGCGATACCGCCATCAATAATAGAGACACCAATGGCGAATACCTCGCTAAATTTACCAATGGCGCATTCACAAATGACAAAACTCTTACCGGTGGTCCTGACACCGATGCTTATGCTGTTGCAGACATGGGACGCTCGGCTGGCTTGAAAGGAGCATTTGTTTTTGCCAGAAATAGCTACCTTCGCGACAACAGAGAACACACTGGTGTTGCAAGAGTTCAAAGCGATGCCGATATGAAAACAGCAATGGACAATTTGCAGAGAACCGCCGGCGTAAATTCTGCCATCATGGTAATGAACGTAGGCAACGTCTACAGCGATCAACGCGGTGGACATGTCGTTTCAATCACTAGAACCGCTGACAATCAATTTAGAGTTTCAGATCAAAACGCAAACAGCGCTCTTGAAGGCAAAGTGCAAGACAACAAAACTTTGTTTGCTTGGATGAAGAACCTTGGTGCTACCGAAAAACCTGTTACTCCAAGTGGCGAATTCCTTGACCAGAAAGAACCTGGAAAATCCAAACCAAGCTACGATCGCCCTGGTATCACTCCAGCTAGTGAAAGATTCACTACCTACCGCGATAACAATAATGAGTTCGAGCGCGCTCGCGAAGAGCAACGCATCAAAGAACAAAATCAAAATCCAATCAAAAAGGCTGAAGGCGAGCAAGACAAACAAGAAGAAGCTCAAAAACAAGCAAAATTGCGTCAAGAAGACGGGCGTCGTCAAATGTACGCTGCTAACATTCGCTCCCAGATTGCTGCTCTTGAAGCCCGCTTGAGAGGTCTTGAAGGTTCTACTGAAGCTGCAGACCGAAGCCAAGCCAATCAGTTGTCCGGAAGAGTTGCCGATTTGACTGGCAACTTGGTTCAACTCTCTGCTTAAGTCGGACTCACTTTTATATACATAGTTATAAATTTAGTTAGCCTACACCCTTCTTGATAGCCGCCGCATCACTCAAGAACGTTGCCTACTCTTGAATTAGCTTGCCCCTTGACAGCCTGGGCTAATTTTCGACCTAAGTTAATAGGTATTCAAGATACACCCCGCCGTCATTGAATACCGGTAAAATTTCATTTTGCCCAATAGCTCTTGGAAATTAGAGGAATCTTGACCTTGTCTAAGTTACTTTCGTCTTTGCTGTTAATTGCAACACTATGCTCAAGCCAACAAGCCGCTCAAGCAAAAACCACTCATGAAGTTCATGAAGTAGAGCATGCAGTGGCTCACGAACGCCAAGCGTCACAGTCTCATCTGGTTGTGAATGCGACACCCAAACATGTTTATGAAAGCATCATCAAGCTCAGACTTGAAAGCAACAACAAAATTAAAGAAGTCGAAAACAAAGGCAGCTCCTGTCTGATAGAAGAAAAGTTCGACAATCTTCCTGTTATTGGTAAAGCATTCTGTGTCTATAAAGAAACTTACACACCATACAAATTTATCGAATATGCAATGGTCAATTCAGATAAATTCAAGGCTTTTGAAGGTCGTTGGAATATTGCCCCTACCAACAACGGCGCACATACACTTTTGACATTGACTACTTATATCGATGTCGATATCAAAGTTCCATTTGCCAAGCAACTAACCAAGATGCAGACAATGAGCGGTGTTAAGCGCAGACTCAAAGCGGTAAAAGAATTGTCTGAAACAAAAAAACTTTCAGCAGCTACAGTCGCCACTCTATAATTTTGGTGGCAAAGAAGATCTAACTTCTTCCATGCGTCGATTCAACTCTTGAAGATTAGCGTATTCAGCTTCCAGAGCCCTATTTTCTTGTTGCAACTGCTCAATTGATATAGGCGCTCCGCCACCAGATGAGGTGGCAACTTGATTGACCGGCTTAATAGAATCAAGCTGCGATAAAACAGAAGCTGAAAATCTATTGTGCGCGTCAGCCCGCTTGAATAGGCTTTGTTGCAAACTATTAGATTGAGAATAGGACTGATACGCTTTCATATGTTCTGTGTAATCGCCATCGCGATTTGCCGACATAATCAAATTGTGCACACTATCTGAAATAGCTGCACCTTTTTGAATGGATTGATGATTAAAACTACTAGCTCCAGACTGCGTTTCTAGTGCCAGTTTCTTTGCTTCGTTCCACAAACTAGCATACTGAGACGCGCTTTCACTTTGACTTGCCACCACTAGTTTGCTCATATATCCAGATAACTGATTTTCAGCTTGAAACAATTGATTTTCCAAATCAACTAACTGCTGACACTTTGCTTCGGTCTTCAATTGCATTGGCTTGAAAAGTGTACTGGGAGCAGGACTCACACCAAAAGACTTCGGATTAATGCTTGGTTGGCTGTGATATGTCTGTGAATGCGAGAAATAGTCCTTGCGGTGCGCGGTATAAACTGCAAGTGCTTGTTGATACTGCCTGAAAATATCTTGATATGACTGCCAGCTCACTCTTGCAGCACTTGAATCCGAGGCTTTCTGATCCAAATCTTGAGCTTTTTTAGCCAATAAAAGGGTGGTTTGTTTTATCCGACGTCCTTCGCTTATCAATTTATTAGCCGAATCAATGCGACTGCAATCGCAAGCCTCTTGGGCAATAGCCGCACCGCTATAAACGGTGAATAAAAGGGCAAGAAAAGTGGGTACAGAGATCTTCTTACTAGTCATCGTTACTATATTATCCACGATAGTGATTAAAAATGTCCGACGGTCATGATACGCCAGAACCCGAAAAAATTCCTGCGCTCCCTAATTTGGGACCAGCTCCTGGTGCCGGTCCAGGTCCTGGTTTGAACTTACGCAGAACACAGCCTCCTCGTTTGGCTCCATCCTCATTGAATCAAGCCACAGGCGAGGCGGATTTACCTTCTCCCACCGAGCTCTTTGGCATTCCAATATCGCCATTGCAGGGCAGATATGAATTTATAACTGTCATTGGCGCTGGTGGTGCTGGTGTCATTTACAAAGCCAAGCAAAAACCACTAGGTCGCCCTGTTGCAGTAAAGATGATTCACTCGCATCTAGTCAATGTCACTGCATTGAAGCGCTTTTTGCAAGAAGCCAAAACCATAAGCACCATGCACCACCCCAACATAATTTCGGTGCACGACTTTGGTGTGTCAGAAGACAATCAACCTTACATGGTCATGGACTATGTCGAAGGCACCACTTTGTCTGATTATATAAAAAAGGAAGGAGCACTTGAGCCTGAATTTGCAGTGAATCTTGCCATGCAAATTTGCGATGGATTGTCGCACGCGCACTCTCACAGTGTTTTGCACCGCGACTTGAAACCAAATAACGTAATGCTAGTTCCTTTGGCAGCAGGTGAATATCACTTGCGTGTTCTAGATTTTGGCTTGGCAAAACTCTTTGCCGAAGATGAACAAGCAGACCATCTCACTAAAACAGGCGAGACTGTTGGCACGCCTGCCTACATGAGTCCGGAGCAAGTGATGGGGAAAAAATTGAGCCCGCGCTCTGATATTTATTCGCTTGGATGTTTGCTCTATCACTGTTTGACTGGCTTCGTTCCATTTGGTGGTGCCACAAAAATGGAGACTATGCTCAAACAATTAAACGATCAGCCACCACCTTTCAGCGAATACGATGTCGATGTAAGCGAACGCCTAGAAGAGCTAGTCATGCAGATTCTGTCCAAAGATCCTGCAGCACGTCCCGAATCGATGTCTCAAGTAAAAGAGCGATTGAAAGCACTGATGAGTTATCACTCTTCAGGCAATGTCTCAGTTTTAAGTCGCAAAGAAAAGAAAAAAGAACCACCCAAAATCGAACCCAAGAAAATCGCCATGATAGCGGTGCCACTATTAATGGTATCAGGCGCTGGTCTCTTTACTTATTTCTATTCACAACAAAAACCCGCACAAACAGTGGCAACCAGCACCACGCCTAAAGCCTCTGAACCTGCAAAGCCTGAATCAAAACCAGAAACCAAAATTGCAGCAACAACCCTTGAACAGGATCCATCGGCCAAAGCTACTGTTCAAACTCCTGCAGCAACACAAGCAGCGTCACAAGCACCAGTCGATCAAGTACCTGCCTATAAGAAGAATTACGATGATAATGTGTTTATAGGGAAGTTCGAAGGGAAAGAAAATATTCGCGAACTTTCTAGCGACAAAACAGACATTCAAAACCAGAGTCTTTATTTTGTATCGAAACTGAAAGACTTGCAAAAACTAGACTTGACTGGGTCCAAGTCGATTAATGATTCAGGTTTAGCTTACCTGAAAGGCACGCCGCTTATAACTTTGTCGCTTGATGGAACAGGAATTACCGACAACAGTTTGAACTCTATTGGCACGCTCAAACAATTGAGAAATTTGAATTTGAGCAACACCAGAGTTTCTGCAAACAACCTTGGACAGCTAACCTCATGTCGCAATCTTCAGACTCTTGATTTGCATCAAACCAAACTCGGAAATTCAAGTATTGAAGGGCTCAAAAGTTTGAATAACCTAGAAGTATTAGTTCTTGGCGAAACAGGAGTAGGAGATTCAGCATTAGGCGCACTTTCCAACATGAAAATGCTTAACGCTCTGTTCTTGAACGATTCCTTAATAACTAATGCTGGATTATCCAAACTAAGCAGCTTAGACAATCTGCGAATGCTTGATTTGAGTGGAACCAAAATAGACAAGCAAGGTTTGAAAGCTCTTGCGAAACTACCAAACCTGACCGAACTGCGGCTGAAAGATGTGAAACTAAGCAATGATGCCATCGCAGAACTATGCAAATTCAAAAACTTAAAAAGTGTAGATTTCACCAACACTGGCGTTACTCGCGCAGCGATTGGTCCACTGCAAGAAAAGTTTGACGGAATACTCCTAAAGGGAATTTAGTTTCTTGCTCTCTGAAACTAGCTCTTCCAGATTTTGTTTTTCTCATTACAAGAAGCATCAAGTGCAATCTTATCGAATTTGAAAAGTAGCATGCTCACAAGCGCTGCTTCTTCTTTCTTGTCTTCGATACTTTGGCAAGGTGCACTGAAGATATCGACCAGTTCAAGCTTTCGCTTCTCGCTGAGCTTTGCAATCGATTCTACATTTGATTCATTTTCGCGCATTAGTAAGTCGCCCCACCCGAGCGTTGACGTAAATTAGCTCATAGGCATTTAAATGAATAATAATTGTCAAGTGTGACGAAAGTGTACCTTTTCGGTAGGAGTTTTGGCTTCTTTCTGGCAAAATAAAAGTCTATGAAACGCTTCCTCCAATACTGCTTGCCAGCACTTTCAGTTTTGCTCTTATCGGCTCAACCTTCTTTTGCCGCCGATTCAACTGCGACCAGTTCATCTATAGTCAACTTAGAAAATCATTTTTTCGAACACACCTACCCTTCTGATGACACTGAGAAGCGGGTAGAACGCCTTGAAAAGCTGGTTTTTGGAGAATCTAAAAGCGGAGACATTCAAGCACGCCTTCAATCTTTGTCGGCATCCATGCCTAAAGATACTGATGCAGCTCAGTTGAGCAGCACAGGTCAAAACAATCAGGTTGCACAAGCTCCGCAAAATCAAAATTACGCACCAACGCAAGCATCCGCGCCGCAAGCTCAAGATCCTCAAGCCACGCCAGATGATCCAAGTACAGATTATCCAAGAGTCGATGCTGCAGAACATCTGCTATTAGGCAAAACTTTTCAGCAAGAACCAATTAATCGCAGGCTAGACCAGCTTGAAGTTAAAGCTTTCGGCAAATCTTCAGGCAATCCAGATTTGAGCGACCGAGTAGATAAGCTCGATGATTATATTCAAACTCGTTATCATCAGTCGCTTGCAGAACTTACAGATCCAAGAAAACAACTACACTACTCATCTAGTAGTGAAGACGTTAACAATGGACCCATAACTCTCAATCGCAATTCTCAGTTTCCGAGCGCTCCTTCAAACGCACCTTCGGTCAATGCTCCGCTTCAAGATCAAGTTTCCTGGATGGAACAAAAAGTATTTGGACAGTCGATGCAAAACTCACCGATGTCTTTGCTTGATAGGGTCAAGCGTTTAGAGGGTCAGGTTTTCCCTGGAGAAGCAAGCGATACCACCGCATCGCTTCCGATGCAAATCAAAGTGCTCATGAATGCAGTCGAGCTGTCGGTTGTGGCGCCACCAAGAAATAACGTTGCATCACCGCCACAGCAATTCAACCACCAAGTCGCTTATAACCAGCCGACTTATGCTCAACCTTCATATAGTCAACAAAGCCAATATCAACAACAGCCTCAATATCAAACTCAGGCTCAACCACAACAACAGCAGCAAGCACAACCGGAAGAACCTGCTCCAAGCAAAGGACATCCATTTCTAAAAAGTCTGGCGAAGACACTTATGACTGTGGGTTCGATGGCAGCAAGCTCAATGAGCTATGGTGGCATGGGCGGTATGAACGGGATGGGTTACGGCGGAATGAGCGGTTACAACCCAATGGGCTATGGTGGCATGCCGTTGAACATGGGCGGTGGACCATCTGGATTTATGTGGTAATTTCGTTTCCCGAAGAAATTTTGTAGAGAATCTTGATCAGCAACTCTGCTATGCAAGCACTGAGCGGGATTTTCAAAATTCAAAAATGAACTTCTCTACAAAATTTCTTTTGGCAATGATTGCAAAAGCAAAAGACCCGGGCGAAAACCCAGGTCTAAAGCATTTGCTATCGAAGCGCGGAATTATTCGCCTTCGAGTTCGCCTAGACTGAACGAATCAGGATGGAAAGGAGTGTTGAACCCGCTTACGACACCATTTCTGGTACCGTAGTAAAGTCCCTTAGCTCCGCCTACCAGCAAGCCTGCTGGAAGTGTAACCAAGCTGACGACCAGGCACACAGGTCCTGAGTCTTTGCCACCCATTTTTTCACCGACTGAATCAGCAGCGCCTTGGGTCAAATCAATATAAGATTTCACGGATTCTCTGACAACTGCAATCGGAGTACCAACTACAACACCAGCTCCTATGCCACCCACACGGGTGAACATTAGGGATCCTTGGGTGACCATATCTAATGGCTCATCAGCTGCTCTGACTGGTGCTGACACCGCAAGAGTAGCCACTAGGGCCAACAAAGCTCCAAATTTCTTCACTACCTGTATCCTCCTAATACCTCAGACTCTTATATAGTAGAGCCCTTTTCTATTCTATTCCTCATTACAACAACACTTAAGTCACTGTTGAAGTTTAAATTTATTACGAGATCCCGCGTGTATGCCATTGTAGAGAATGTCAAGAGACTGTATAATTTCGCATGAATCCAGACAGTGACCGTTTTTCGTGTCCGGAGGCTACTTTTGGGAGAGAGACTACATGTTGGCGGAAGGCGAAGGCGCATTATTTGGCTTAATCGGTGTCTGTATGGCGCTGGCGATTGTGGCCATTTTGCAAAATTTGGGATGGATTCCCTTCATGTTTTACTAGTGCTTAGAATTTTTCTTTGTTTGTTGATTATCGGCTGCACATCTGGGTGCATCGACAACAATGTCGCATCAAGCCAAGACAAGCTCACTAAAAACGTCACTGTTCAGCTTGTAGACTGGCACATAATTGGACTTTGGGTAGTCAATTGTCCGTCCGCCTGGGTATGCGTAAACAACTACAACAACGTCGGAATCAAAAATATAACCATCCGCTACAAGACCTATGGATATCAAAGACAAGTTTTGGATACAGGGCTTTGCACCATTGAGCAAAAAGTCCCGGCTGGTGGCATGAAAAATTTTACCGAACAAGCGCTTGGCTTGGTCAATATTGAAAGCGACATGCTCTCAATTGAACTGGTGAAAGTAGAGCTTGATAAATAAGCGTTGAGTTTGTCACTCTAACGGTATAAGCCTTCTTTATACATTGAGCGCACTATCAAATAACCGATAGTGGCATAGACAAGCAAAAGCAAAAGCATTAATAAAAGCGGCGCTTTTCCAAAAATACGCAAAAGCGGGCGGACCAAAAAGTCTATAAGAAATAGTCCGGTCGCTGTACCTGGCATTTCGCCCCCTGCTTGAGTTGCTTCAAGCTGAATTGTACGGGCTTTGGCTCACTAAGCCAATGGTGAGGTTACGAACACAAGACAGCGCTCAAAATTTAGTGTGATCTGAAGTCGTGACCCGGGAAAAACGGGCTCAATATCTCAGGATTAAAAATTGCTGCAACACCTAGAAGTAAAACCGTACAAATAAGCACTGATACTATAAGCACCATAACTTTATTTAGAACTCCTGTGAGGCCAAGAACTACTCTTTGTAATCATTCTCACAGTATTCGTTTAAGGTTCGGTTAAGACTTACCGGCTGTGAGATTAGAGATGGTGAAGGTCCACATCGATGTGCAGCACGCCGCTTGGAAGTTGAGAAACAACAGTAACTACGCCATCATCGTGTGAAGAATGTGATGATACACTCGGTGATGTTTTGTTACTATTCTTTGCAACCGAAGTTTTCTTCACTTCAGAGTTCTTCGAAATCGTAGTCGTAGTCTCTTTCTTCACTATTTTTTTCTTAGGCGAAGGCAAGTCAGCTTTCTCTTTTCTAATCTCAACCTTTTCAGTCGAACTGGTTTCCTGCACGAATTTTTGCTTAGTTACAGCAGGATCGTTATATGCGACTAGCACCTTTTGCGGTATCAAATCTTTGGAGCCTGTCATCGCTGAAGCGATGAGAGTGGGGGCCTCATGCTTGTTTCCAAGATATGCTTGAGCATCAATTGGCGTGCGAGACAAAACTAAAGTGACCTTTTCTGTGCCAGGATTTTCATCGAACGTGAGGAAACCTGACTCGGGCAAAGTATAGTCCTTGCCGTGTTTTACCTGATTGTTGTCACCACTTTGAGGGTCGGGAAACAAAACTGATTGCTCTCCGCGACTTCCACTGGAAAGTAAAATGTAAGCATATCCATCTATATTTGATTTAAGGTGAAAGCGGATACGGTCACCGTTCTGGAACTTTTCTTTGTTGCTAGTTTTGCGATTAACGCCACCACGCTCCAGTTCGATGTAATACTGAACACCTGTGTTCAAGGACTTCTCTTGGCTTTCCATTTGTTCGAAGAAAAGACCTTTGGCACCTTTCTCGAGGCAAAAGCCAACTGTGGATGTGGCGGCAACAAGTGCCAGTGACAACATCAACGAAAGACCAAATCTATGCTTTAACACGGTAGTTTCTCCTAAAATCATGGCTTGATGTGAGTGATGCGGCACCTATTAATAAATATGCTAACCGCATTTGCCGGTTTGGGTCCAGGCGTACCTTCTGGATTTAAGGAAGGAATACCATTTGAGTCTTGGGTTAAATTGGCTTCTATGCCGTTGACCGAGTCAAAAGCTTCGTTACCCATTATGTTTTCAGCCGTTTTGAAAAGTGATTTAAGACCTTTCTGACTCATTTGTTTTCCATCTTTGCCCGCTAACAAATCCAGTTTGGTTGGGCTTGCAAACACAAGGAAAGTGTCGAGGCCAGGCGAGTTTGAAATGCGAAAACCGACAAGTTTGTGTAATTTTTCGTCGATGAGCTCATCTGTACTTCCTGGAATGGTGAAATGTTTTCCCTTGGTTTTGCTTGAATCCTCAACGGATTTGCTTGGATAAATTAGGTGGACTTTTGATTCTGGATCTTTTGAGCGATACAGAACGTAAATAAAACATTCTCTGTTTATCGTAATTTTGAGGTGCAACAGTTCATTTTCTTTGTAAATTTCACCAGGTGGTTGAAGAGACCAATCTGAAAGCACACCGCTTTCAGCCCCCTTCTTGTTCATCTTATAGATGTCCATCTGAAGCGGAGGGTGCGCTGGAATGACAACCCAGTTGGCTGGAACAAAGGTAGCTTTACTGTAGGGCAAGTAAAGAGTTAGTCCAAGCCCGGTACATACTAGTACGAGAACGACTAGTACAAGCAGAAGCGGCTTTTTTGAATCTGTCAGAGGATAATAAGATGATCGTGCCATTCCAAAATTATAAGTTGAATTCTGCCTGTAATTTGCTTTAAGCTAAATCAATCTATGGACATGCGCCCGTAGCTCAGTGGATAGAGCATCCGCCTTCTAAGCGGGATGTCGAAGGTTCAAATCCTTCCGGGCGTGCCATTTCAAAATAAATAGACTCGATGTATGATGCTAGTGGATCATTAGCTCAACGGTAGAGCAGTTGCCTCTTAAGCAATTGGTTCTGGGTTCGAATCCCGGATGGTCCATAATATTTGCCAAAAAATTTATCACGTCTTTGCAAGTTATCAACCTTGATATATGTTGGTAATACTGATGCAGGGTGAAATTCAATATATGAATGGTTTTGGGCGAATTTTTGGTTTTATTTTCGCAATGATTTGCGCTTTCTTTTTTATGAATACGCGTAACACTCTAAACAAAGCAGACCTAATTAAGAATGCCGAATATATTGCCATTGCTAATTTGCGCGATCCAGTCCCAACAGCGCCAGAGGGTGCCTGCAGCAAAGGACATTACGCATTTCGAGGCGACTGCACAATTGAGCGCCCAATCAAAGGAGTCTTGCCAAACTCAATAAGCTTTTATAGTGCCGGCAAAGGCTGAGGTGGCGTTTCTGGCATTAGCCCCGGGCGGGCAGTAATTTTTCTCAAATTAGACGATAAAAAAAACTATTACTTAATTCGCGGTTCACGCTCTGTCTATTCAATGGAAGGCGACAAAATGTGGTGGTCGCAAGGCTCAAATCTAAATATGCTTGAGCAAACTCCGGTGAGCAAAGTGATTTTAGACATTCAGAATTTGAGTCAGTGACACACAAAAGATTCTGCTGCGCTATAGCCTCTTGTGTCAAACAGAGGAAACCAGGGTTATGGGCGATTTTTATAAGATGGTAATAGCTTTAGCCTTGATTTTTATGGCTTTTGTGTTCGTCACCGGTCGCGGCGGATTGGATAAAACAAAATTGGTTAAAAACGCCGAAGCGTCAGCACTGATTCAAATAAAGAAAATCATTCCAGTATCCGACCAAGAGAAAGTTGTTGGAATAAAATATCCACTAAAAGTGGAAGCCGAACTTTTAAAACCAATTACAGGTGAACTTCCAAGCTTCATGGTCTTGTACATGCAACAGCTTGGTCCGTCGAGTTCTGCCGATATCATGCCTGGAAGAGCCATAGTTTTTGTCAATAAAGACGAAATGGGTAGACTCACATTAGAGAAAGGTCCAAAAGATGTATTTGCTGTATCAGAAGACAAAATCTGGTGGTCGCGTTCAAACAAATTTGTTTTTGTTCGTCGCACTCCTATTACTGAAGTGATAGACGATATACAAAATATTACAGTCGGTAGTCACATGGCAAACGGTGCTTCAATACTTTAGAGTGTGTTAGAATCGCTGCGGCATCCCTGTTTGCAACGATTACTCAAATATAAAGTGATGCTCATTTTGTCTAGAAAAATACTTCTTAGCTTTATAGCAATTCTGATTTTGCAACTGCAGATGCCATCACAGATGGAGGCAGCAATTACTTCTGTCAATGGACAAGCACCGCAAGGACAAGCCAGTCTAAACAAAGTCGGCAGCCTGCTTTTAGCCGATGGAGTTGCCATCTTGACTGAAACAACTTTGACTATCAATTCTCTGCAAAACGGACAAACTCAAACAGTCTTACAAGGCAATGTCTTCAAAACAAGTATGTCGAGCTCAGGCAATGTCAATGGTTTTGTGCAATTCAACGGTGGCACAATGCTTTCTCGTTTGCAAGCAAACACTCATGAGCGAGTGAGCAAAACCGACGGAACAAAACAGAATATTCAAATCGTCAATGTAAGTCCTCAAGTAATTGAAGCCAAAGACACGCAAATACCAGTGTCTCAAGTGAATCATATTCATTCACCACACGTGTACACCTTCGAGATAAGCGCAGGCGAAGCCCCCAAATGCATTTTGCGTCCAACATGCAATTGCCTGTTGCGCAAAAGATTTGTAATGGCTTTGATTTTAGTTGGCGTCGCTTGTGCCATTACATTGCCTATCGTTATTCCACTTGCAGCAAATGGTGGAAATAATAATCAATGGTGGAGAAATAATGGTGCCAGTCCTGGATTGCCTAGTGGTGGGGGATTCATTGGCCCTGGTGGCGCCGTATCACCTGCGGCCGCCGGCGGTGCACCTGGCGGCGGTGGCGGTGGTGGTGGCGGCGGTCCAGGAGCTTAATTTAGCTGCCCAAGGCTATTGCCGCTTTAAGCGCTCTCTTGAATCTTCCAAATCTTTTTCAGATTCCACGATAATTTGTTCCATATAAGAATGGCTCACCTTGCGCTTCTTATTAATTTCGAATCTTTTGGCAATCATTTTAGGAAGCATAAAAAAAGCTTCAAATGTTCCCAACATCCATGGGATCAATTGGCCGCCTTTTAAGATTACGACAGCGCAGTAAAATGCCTGCCAATAGATAATTTGGGGCAAGAACTTGATTAAAAGTGGCATTGGAATATTTTTGACAATGGTGTTGAGGTTATTTCGAGCAGATAACTTTACTACTAAAGGAGAATAGCCACTGCCAGTAGTGCCACATCCCAAATGATAAATAATGGCGCTTGGTACATACAAACATTTGTATCCGGCACTTTGAGCCCGCAAAGCAATATCTACATCTTCTAAATAAGCAAAATAATCTTCGTCGAACAAGCCGATATCATCGAGCATCGAGCGCTTATAAACAGCAGCGCCACCACAAGCTCCAAGAATATATCTTTGAGTATCAAAGCGTCCGGTGTCTATTTCGCGATGTCCAATTCGCCCGGGTAATCCACCTCGTCTATAGCCGTCACCCACACCATCAAGCAATTTATGATCGTCGTATGCAAGCATTTTGCATCCAACCGATCCAATTTCAGGGTGCGAATCAAGCACTGCTGCAAGCTCGCTCACCCAATTTTTATCCACTACTGTGTCATTGTTAATCAGCGCCAGATAATCCCCTGAGGCGGCTTTGATCCCGGCATTAACAGCTGGTGCAAATCCAGTGTTGTGAGGGAATTTGACTAATTTCACAGATGGATAATTCTCTTCGATGAATTCGACCGAACCATCTTTGGAGCCGTTATCTACTATATATATTTCAAGCTCGTTATAAGTCTGCTCCATAAGGGAGTCGAGACAGCCCTTTAAAAAGCGCTTCCCGTTCCAGTTTGGAATGACGATACTAACAAGCATGATTGAGATTCATTCTAAGCTCCCTGCAAATCCGGGGCTTTACAAATATCTCACCTCAATTAGTAGACTTAATAGAATCGAAACATATTGCGCCACATTGAAGATGTACGGTAACCGCCACAGTTGCGATTGCGCCAGTGTCTTGAATAAGTATTGTGGCGTCTTGGTCCGCCCATACCCCATCCATTGTTCCAGTTGGAGTTTCCATTATTCCAATTTCTACCATGGCATCCACGATGATGACGAGCATAGGCAGGCTCTGCAAAACACAGATTGCAAGCAATTGCGCCAAGAGCCAGAACTAAAGTCAAGTATTTCATTTGCACCTCGCGATTTACTAAAACTAGTTTTCTTGTCGACTTTGAAAACTGAAATGTTCCGAGCTTAAGACATGTTAATCAGACCTCGTCGATTACATCTTTATTGATGTAAACTGCCATTGTCATGACAAATCAAAAAGCGCGCAAAATTCTGCTGGTCACACTTGAACCCGTGGCAAAGTCGATGGCCGGACCGGCTATTCGATGTCTTGAACTGGGCAAACAACTAGGCAAAGAGTTTACTGTCACGCTTGCATCTCCAGTAAAAGTGGCTGAAGCAGACGCTCTAGATTTGCAATTAGACCCGCTTGCAAGCCAAATAAAATTGATGGCTGGTGTAAGTAAAACAGCTCTATATAACGAAGCGGCGATGTCTGATGTGCTTGTGATTCAATCTAACGTATTGCGTCCATTTCCCAAACTTGCCGCAATGGGCAAATATTTGGTTGTCGATCTTTATGATCCATATTTATTTACTGTGCTTGTCCAATATAAAGATAAGGGCAAAAGCGGGCTTGCAAGCTATCGTTTGATGCACAACATATTGGAATCACATATGGTGGCATGCGATTTTAGTATGTGCGCCTCTGAGCGTCAGCGAGATTATTGGCTTGGACGCTATTGCGGCATCGGACGTCTGACACCCGATATTTACGCATTTGATCATTCGCTACGTAAATTAATAGATCTGGTGCCATTTGGTTTACAAGACAAGCCTCCAGTAAAAACCGGACCAGGCATCAAAGGTGTAGTTGCAGGCATTAGCGAATCAGACAAAGTCATTTTGTGGGGTGGTGGCATCTGGGATTGGTTCGACCCGCTCACGGTTATTCGGGCAGTAGACAAAATCAAAGACAAAATTCCAAATGTAAGGCTTTATTTCATGGGAGTGAAATCACCAAATCCAAAAGTAGTCGTGATGGACATGGCCAATAAAGCGATGGAGTTAAGTCAAAGACTGCAACTAACAGGCAAGTATGTGTTTTTTGAAGAAGGTTGGACTCCTTATGACAAACGCGTAAATTGTTTACTTGATGCAGACATCGCAGTATCTGCCCATTTTGATTTACCGGAAACTCGTTTTTCTTTTCGAACCAGAATGCTTGACTACCTCTGGGCTGGGCTGCCAGTGCTAACTACCTGTGGCGACGACTTGTCTACACTAATTGAGCAAAAGGGTTGCGGTCTATCGCTTCCTTATGAAGATGTTGATGCCATGGTTTTAGGTATAGAAAAGATTTTACTTGATGAAAATTTCCAAACCCGTGCTCGGGCTGCTTCGAGCAAACTGGCAGAGGAGTTCACTTGGCAGCAAGTGAGCGAAAAATTAGTCGCATATTGCAGAAATCCTTATCATCTTCCACCCTTTTCAAAGGTGACCATGCCATCTATTATTGAAAGAGCTCAAGCCGTGTATGCACGCGGTGGGAAAGACTTGATTATAAAAAGGTCGAAAGAAGTCATTTCGGACATCTTTCGCTAAGAAATTTCGCTAACAAAGCTTTTACAGCTTACATGAAGGAAATATAGATGGCTCAAGACTGGCTCAGCATGGAATATCAGATTGCTCAAGAGGCAGTAAACGAGCTTGAAAGCGTGCTTATGTTCTTGAAGCAAGAAGAAGGCAAAGAGTCGGTCCACGATATGCGTGTCATGTTTAGGCGCTGGTACTCAATTTGGGGCGTCATGCGTCGCGATGGCTGGGAAACAGAAAAGTACAAGAAGGGCTTGGGACGCGATATTCGCCTGGCATACAAAATTCTTGGGAAAATCAGAGAATTCGATGTAATGTGCAGCCTGTCAAAAAAGATTGGGCTATGCGATGACGTGGTCAATGCTTTTAGAAGAAAACGCGACAGCGTGCGCGAAAAGTTAGTTAAACAACTTTCCAAAATCGACCTGTCCAAGCTTTTCAAGAGATTGCGTCGTTATTTGACTGAGCGCGAACAGATTCTTGATATCAAATACAAGGCTCGCTCTAGGTTTTTGCGTATTGTAGGTGGTAAATCGGGTGGTAAATCTAAAGCCAAAAACAGAAAAGCCCGCAAAATGGTCGAGTCTGAAGAACATTTCAATATAGTACTTGCCGAGCACGAGCGCCGCACAGCCGACCTTGTGTCGCGCGCCCACACTATAGAAGAACTGCACGATGTAAGATTGAGCGTCAAAGCCTGGAGATATTTGCTTGTCGAATTTTTTGACAATACTCATCCTGTGCTTGTAAAAGCTCAGCAATACCTTGGCAAAGTGAACGATCTCGATCATCTTGCCATTTTTCTAGAAACCAAAAAATTGGGTCTAGAACCTCATTTGGTTAAAAAACAAATCTCTATTACGATTAAGAAAAGAGACGAAATGCGCACTAAATTCGACCAACTCAAAAGGTCTTTGCCCTACGGATTCAGACCCGGTCTGCCTGGCTTGCAAAAAGCGGCTTCTAACCACGCTTAATAAGTTATCCTAAATTTCCTGTTTTTAGTCTTCAAGCGGCTTACAATAAAGGTTGATATTGCCGAAGAGGTTGCCATGTGGCGCTAAAACCTCTTTCTATCCGATGATGATAAGGGATAGTCTGATGCCGAAAAAAATGAAACTTACAATTTTGGGTTCCGGTGCTGCCGGATTGACTGCTGCAATTTACGCAGCTAGAGCCAATCTAAATCCGCTCGTGATTGAAGGTATGCAAGCTGGTGGACAATTGACCATCACAACCGACGTGGAAAATTTCCCGGGTTTTGAAGATGGCATCCTTGGTCCAGACTTGATGACACGCATGCACAAACAAGCAGAACGTTTTGGAACCGAATTTATTTACGACAATGCTGAATCTGTTGATTTGTCCAAACGTCCTTTCGTTATTAAAACAAGTGAACAAGAAATACACACAGACGTTTTGATTATTTGCACTGGTGCCACGGCTAAATTGCTTGGGCTAGAGAACGAATCTAAACTAATGGGACATGGCGTGTCGGCCTGCGCGACATGCGATGGTTTCTTCTTCCGCGACAAAAAGGTGTTTGTAGTAGGTGGGGGAGACACAGCTATTGAAGAAGCTATTTTCCTTACAAGATTTGCAACATCGGTCACACTAATTCACCGTCGCGACAGTTTTAGAGCGTCGCGCATCATGGTTGATCGAGCCAAGCGCAACGAGAAAATCAATTACATATATGACAGCGTAGTGGAAGAAATCGGTGATCCTCTTGAGCATCAAGTGAAATGGATCAAAGTCAAAAACATCAAGACTAACGAAGTCACACAACTAGACGCAGACGGCATCTTCATCGCCATTGGACACCAACCTAATACTGATCTTTTCACAGATCAACTGGATCTTGACCCGTCTGGCTATCTACTTACAGATGGAGTAAAAACCAAAATCCATGGCGTATTTGCTGCAGGCGATGTAATGGATAGTGTATACAGACAAGCAGTAACTGCTGCTGGAACTGGTTGCCGTGCTGCTCTTGAAGCGCAATGGTTGCTTGAGAATGAAGAAGACGCGGAGGGCGGTCAAAGCGAAGAGGCTGTAAAAAAGCATGAAGTCACTACAGCTGCAAGTATTTGACCTAAATTCAAGTGCTCTCTTTCAAAATAGCTAAAGCAAGTTATTTGCGTGACCTGGCTGAAGACCATGTGGCATCACGACACCACTTTTTGCAAAGTCCCAGGCTGAGCGCAAAACAAGCTCTCCATTTATTGTTCAATTACGATGCACATGCATCTTTGTTGCGTCGTTTATTACTGAACGCAGCGGGCAAAATGCCTGAGCCAGCAGTGGGATTCATTTTAGAGAATGTCCGAAACGAGTATGGAAACGGCAATTATGATCACTGCCACCAGGGGCAGTTGCGTGACTTAATGTTCAAACTAGCGATGCTAGCACCTGGCGTTCACCCAGATAAAGTAAGCTTAGGCGTGCGTACATATATGAAAACAGTGGTCGAATATTACGACCCTGTAAGCACAGAATCGAGCGTTAGCGGCTTTTATATACCAGCTATTATTGCCGGTGCCATTTCGGCTACCGAGATTATGGCATTGGATGAGTTTCGTTCTCTGCACCAGTCTTTTCACGATTTCAAATTGCAAAAACACATCTGGTTCGATCATGTTGCAGTCGAAGCCGAGCATAGAGATGAAGCGCTTGCGCTGGCAGAATATTTTCTTTCTAGTGACAAAGCTAAAAAAGCAGTTGAATATGGCTTCAAAGGCGTGCTTGATGCCAATTGCCATTTGTACGACGGATTGATGGAAAGCACCATTTTTTAGGACTTAACTCATGCCTGTATCACCACTTCTGGTTGGAAAACACATAGCTATGGTGGTGCGACAATTCAGTCCCCACGGGGGGCTTGAACTTTATGCTCACAAGTTAATCGAAGGACTGCTTGCAAGCAATTTGAAAGTAACTGTCATTTGCGAAGAAAATAAATCTGAATTCAAACATCATAATTTGCAGATTTTGACCTATGGCGAGATGGAACGTCCTGGCACAGACGGATTGGCTCGCGATGAGCGTTTTCGTTATGCTTTTCGCAATAGCAAAATTCTTTTGCAAAGACATAAAGGCGAGTTCGATCTTATTCACAGTCAACACTTGCCTTGTCCAGAGCCTGATGTAGTGACATTTCACAATCATTCAGTCAAACGCTTATCAAGCGTAGGCGAAACCTGGGAAAAGCTTTTAAACGAGTCTAAAATCGCTCTTGCGAAAAGATATAAGGCTCGCAACACTTTCGACAAATATTTGATGGACAATGCTCTTTGTCGCATTTTTGTCTCCAAAGTAATGCAAGAAGATTATTACCAGGTCTTTGGTGCAGACGAGCAAGACCCATATGTCATTGCCTATCCTGGTGCCTCTACCAATGCCGATTATTCGACCATCACCCCCATAGAAGAAAGCGAATTCACCTTTGTCTTTACAGGACGTGGGTTTCGCAAAAAGGGGCTCGACATCTTATTTAGAGCTTGCCAGATTCTAAAAAAACAGGGACAAAAATTCAAACTGCTGGTTACAGGAGTGCGAGATAGGCTGGAATTAAAAATCAGAGCAAAATGGCTTGGTATCGAAGATCATGTAGAGTTTTTGGGATTCGTGCATGACATAGAAAAGATTTATGCCCGAGCCCAAGTGCTTGTATTGCCATCGCGGGTAGAGCCATTTGGAATGGTACCGGTGCAAGCCATGCAGTTAGGTCTTGTGCCTATCGTCAGCCGGGCTTGTGGGGTATCTGAAGTACTAAAACACAACGAAGATTCGTTTATATTAGAAGACCATCTTGACCCAAGCGAGCTTGCATCGCTTATGCGTACTTTGATGTTCGATGATCAATTGCGTATCAAACTTTCAAACAATGCTCGATTGGCAGTCAAAAATATAAACTGGCAAAACACTTTAGATGCCACTCTTGAAGCTTATGAAAAAGCGCTTTCAACACCGCGCAAAACACCTGTTGCCGCTGTAGCTATGGCAGATTATGCCCGAGGTTTCGATGACTCAGAAAGCTAATAAACTAATTGACGAGACTAGCACTTACTTACTACAACACGCCCACAATCCAGTCGAATGGTATCCATGGTCACAAGAAGCGCTTGATGCCTCGCGCACAGAAGACAAACCAATTCTTTTATCAATTGGGTATTCAGCCTGCCACTGGTGTCATGTGATGGAACATGAGTCATTTGAAGATGAAGAGACCGCAGCCCTTATGAATAAGCTCTTCATCAATATAAAAGTAGATCGAGAAGAACGTCAGGACTTAGACGAAATTTATATGCGAGCAGTGCAAGTCATGACCGGTCACGGCGGCTGGCCTATGACTGTATTTTTGACGCCTGATTTAAAACCATTCTTTGCTGGCACCTATTTCCCACCCGAAAACAAGCATGGCATGCCGTCCTTCAAGCGAGTAATGCTTTCAGTGGCACAAGCCTGGCAAGATAACAAAGCCGATATTTTAGAGAGCGCCTCTGAAATCACAGCCCACATCGCACAGCTCAATTCAATTACCACTCAAATTACAGATCAAAGCACAACTTTTGATAAATCGATTTTTTCTCAGGTGCTAAACAAAATAGCTAGCAATTTTGATGCTAAATGGGGTGGATTTGGTGGAGCGCCTAAGTTTCCACATCCATCAACCTTGCAATTGCTTTTGCGTATTAGAGAGATGGTTCAAGGCGAGGAGCAAGAACTTGCAAATCAGGTTATAGAAACCACACTCGATAAAATGGCTTTAGGCGGCATCTGGGACCATTTAAGCGGAGGCTTTGCCCGCTATTCTACAGATAGACGCTGGTTGGTCCCTCATTTTGAAAAAATGCTGTACGACAATGCACTGCTTGCTCCAGTTTATTTCAATGCTTATTTGGCTACAGGAAAAGCTTTCTACAAAGAAGTAGGGTGCGCCATTCTTTCTTTTGTCGAAAATGAATTAACCAGTGAAGACGGTGTATTCTATTCTAGTCTTGATGCTGATAGCGAAGGGGAAGAAGGCAAGTTTTATGTTTTTTCCTTGGCTGAAATACAACAAATTTTAGGAAAAGAAGAATCCAACTGGTTTGCCACCACATACGGAGCAAGCGAAGAAGGCAACTTCGAACATCATACAAACGTTTTGCATTTACAAAATATTTTGTCTGAAGAAGAGATGGAGCAAGCCCGACCATCTCTGCAAAAGTTGCTCACAGAGCGCTCTTTGCGTGTGCGTCCTGGTCGTGACGACAAAATACTAACTAGCTGGAGCGCGCTTATGATTAGTGCTCTGGTTGCTGGATACAGAGCGACCAAAGAAATTATCTATCTTGAGCGGGCAAAACGGGCTGCATCATTCTTGCTAGATAGAATGGAAAAGGACGGAAATCTATCTCGCACATATGGTCGAGGTAAAGCCAGACTAAATGGATATCTTGACGATTACGCCTATTTTGCCCAGGCACTTTTAGACTTGAGCACTTGCGATTCAAATTCGATTTGGTACCAAAAAGCACTTTTGCTTACCAACAAAACAATCGAATATTTTTACAGCAAAGACGACAAAGATTTCTACTACACGCCCTCCTTTCACGAAAGCCTGATAATTCGCCCCAAGAACTATTTTGACGGTGCTGTGCCTTCAGGCACCTCGGTTGCGGTGATGAATCTAGTGCGTCTGTCCAAGCTTAGCGAAAATGAGCAGTTTAGCTCTATAGCAAACGATGTTATGAGCACTTATCAAAGCTTATTTGGACGTGCACCAGATCAGTTTGCCAATATGCTTTGTGCACTCGATATGCATCTTGGTCAGGGCAAAGAGATTGTTCTTGTGCTCGATTCAAATGACGAGGGTCGCACCAAATTCCTTGAAACTGCCATTTCTAGATTTGCACCAAATGACCTTGAGCTTTTAAAAATGGCGGATAGTGATCATCCAAGCCCGCTATTTGAAGGGCGTGGACTCTATCAAGGCAAATCGACTGCCTACATTTGTCAAAACCACGCATGCCAAGAACCTGTTACTGATATTGATCGACTTGAGGCCGAATTGCATCCTCACTTGGTAAAATCTAGCCAAAAGGAGACTAAACACTAATGAACGACCCAAACGACTTACCGACAAAGCTGGCTTTTATTCGCTCTGTCAAAGCACCTATACTGGTTCTGAGTCTGGTTTGGTCAACTTTAGCTATAACATTTTGCCTTGCCATCGCCGCTCAAGATGTCTCCAGAACCAACAAATTAACTGAAGTATCTTTTCTTCTTGGTGTTAGCACATTTATCTTGAGCACCGGACTTGTGATGCTCCTGTATCAAATCCGCCGCTTGCACAAAAAATTGAATATGGTGGCAGATTTACTTGAAGAAATGAACGCCAAGAAAGAGTAAGTTATTTAGGCTGTTCCACAGTACTGCTGGGCATTTTTTTAAGCGGCACAATTGGATGGTTCAAAAATAGTTTAGTCCGTTTTCTTACATTGGGATCCATTTTCTCGGCAATGAAGAGTGCTTCTTGCGCTTGTTTTTCCCACTTCAAGCGCTTATAAAGACCATAAAACAAATAATAGTAGTCTGAGTTTTTAGGATTCTTGGCTGCAGCATAAGTCTCTAAATATCCAAGAGCTTCTTCCAAATGCCCACTTTCAAGTGCAGCGTAAGCCGCAGTCAAAAGCAAGGCGTCGCCTGTGCCAAAGACTTGTCTTGCTTGAGTAGCTATTTTGTATCCCAGGTCTTGCATTTTAGTGGTGCCTACACCAATGCAGGCTCTAGCTAGCGGTTCAAGCACATCTGCGTTGTATCGGTCCATCAAGTGCGCTTGTTGCAGTTCTAAAAATGCGGCATTGGGATTGAATTCGGCTAAATAGCATCGGCCCAGGATCAAATGCAAATTTGATCTATTAGGTTGAACCTTAACTGCTTCACTTGCATATTTGCGCGCAGTAACGAAATCATCGGTGGCGTTAGCAGCCTCTGCTAGCCCCGATTGCATCTCCCAAATAATTTCTGAAGATAAATTTTGTTTGTCGGCAAGAGCCAAACCCTCTAAAAAATATTTCTTAGATTCGTCATATTTTTTCCGCTTCAGTCTGTGAGTACCAAGAATCAGATCTAGTATTGCTCTATTTTCTTTGGCATCGCCTTGCGCTTTTAAAAGCTTCTCGGCTCGCTCAGCTCCTTTATCTAGCTCGCCTTGAAACGCTTGAGCCCAGATATCCATAACTTGGCTGCGCTTACTTGTGGGATTGAATTTGTAAGTCTGGCTCCAGAGTCTTGTATCGTCGTACCAGTAATAAGTGCGCCAATTAGTAAGACCACAAAACAGAAGTACCAGAGTACTTGAGATAGCTATGAGCACTTTTGGTTTTTCGAACAATTTGACCGAAATTGCATATGACACCACGGTACAAAGACAAGCGGCAGCAATGTAAAATCGCCTATCCGAGACCACTTCGGGCTGAACCATCACAAAGTTAGGCAAAAGAGAAAGCACAAGTAGTACAAGCGAAAATGACACTACCAGTGTGGTGCGCATTCTGTAAGCGATATACAAAAGTGCAAGTGGAACCAAAATGCCTATAAATGACAAAGCCTGATTCAAAGCAGGAACAGGCAATTGGGGCGGATCTAGAGTGAAGCCATAGGGAATGAAAAATACTCGCAAATAATAAGTCAGCAACATTTGTCCCTGACTGAGCAAATATTCAAACGGACTCAATTTTTCAAGCCCAAATCCATTGCCGATTGGCGCTACGTATTTGACCAATAAAACAAATGGCACAACTAAAGCCAGAAACAATTGCGCAAAAAATTCATAAGGACGACTGACAAGCCAATCTTTATAATTTACCTTCTGAGGTTTCATCAATACAGTCAAAGCCAGAAAGGCTGCCGGAGCGGTGATACCTTGAGCCGATGACCAAGTAGCAAGAATTACAAAAAAGTAGCCAAATCCATAACCACATAATCCAGGTGTTATTTCTTTAGTCAAAAACCCCAGCATAAAACAATGCAAACTAGCAAGATAATAGAAAGTAACAAGCAGAGTGGATCTTGCCGAGATATAACTAACAGTCTCACTTGTGATTGGGTGACTTGCAAATAAACAAGCTGCCACCACTGCAAGCAAATACGGATTGAACTTGAGAGTATCTTTCCATGTTTTAAGCTGATAGCGAGCGATTCTAAACACAAGTCCGCCCCACAAAAGACAATTGCCCAAGTGAAGAGCTAAATTTATAGAATGATAAACAGACGGATACCGCATGCGCACACCCTGCACATCTAGAGCTAGAGTAGCTCTGAATAGGGGCTCACTGAGCGGGCTGGTCAAACATTGGGTCAATACTTCCAACCAGAATTTTGGCCAATCGAGAATTGCTATCAATGGCCAAAGATTGAACTTATCCATATATACGAACTTGTTCCAGAGACTTTGCAAATGACAGGCAAGCACGACTGCTGCCACCACATATGCAATCACTCCCAAATATCTATAATTGATTTTTGCCTCAGTCACCGGAGTCTCCGCTTAACTCAAAACTAGCCGCTTCAGTAAGATTTTTAGTGATCTGGGGTGGATTTCCAGCAAGCTCAACTCGAGCAGCTCCTGAGGCATCTAGCTTGAGACTGTCTTTTGAAAATATTTTTGCCTTGCAAGCGCCATCTATATTGAAAATAATGTTTTTGCAAATCAGCTTGCTTGCTTGCAATTCACTTGCCCCAGACAAATCAGCAGTCAAATCGTCGCATGTGCCACTACAAGTAAGATTTGATGCGCCATCTAAACTGACTTTGAGCGTATTAGATTTTATATCGCTCATATTAGCTTTCCATGCTCCATTGATATCGACACTTTCGACCTTGGGCATACCCACTGTAATCTTAGGTGCAGAAGCCAGACTTACACCTTTGATTGAGATTTGAAGAGTATCGTCTTTGACCTCGGTAAGGATTTTATTCAATGCCTTCTCTTGGGTAGTAATACTGAGGGAGCAGGCTTCCTGCACTGAAATATCTAAATCGCCGCTTCCATCTACCAGCACAGATGAAAACGAATCGACCTTGCGAACATCGGTTTTTTGTGCCGATGAACAACACTCGTGCGTTTTTGAGTCATCGCCACACCCAGAGCTTAGAAGACAAGCAAACACGACAAGGGGACTAAGCACCATTTCGTAAGTTTTTTTGAATTTCAATCTATCTCCAATGCAAACCAAGATTCCCTAAATATCATTCCCTATTTTAAATGATAAAATGGGAGACATGGAAAACAAAGAAAAGAACGCGCCCAAGGCGCAGAATGACAAGAAAGTAGCTCGAGCCGAGCTTATGCAATCGTGCAAAGCACTTTATATCCCGCTTGCGCTCTTTTTGTCTTGTGTCAGTTTTGCCGCTGGAGCCTTTCTAATTAACGAAGGCGAAGCATTCGGCTGGCTCTTTATAAGCATCTTCGGATTTTTATCCATTACTGCTTTCATTGCTCTTTTCAGTTTCCAAAATCCATTTCGAGCAAAGGGCATAATCACCCCTTCAAAGCCCGACGATAACTAAGTTCGACGAAGCCTTTTTACTCGCCTGGAACTAGTTGACTTAATCAAGTATTTTTCGATACTCGATAGGCTGATTCTGGCTGGTTACTGCACAATAAAATTAGTTGCCTAAAGCAACTAAAAAATTGCTTTGAAAAAGATCTACTAAACAAAAGGTCCCGCCAGAAGCGAGACCTTTGAATTTTATCGTTTTGAGAATTGGAAGCGTTTGCGAGCACGCTTGCGACCATATTTTTTACGCTCTTTCACTTTAGAATCGCGAGTAAGCATTCCCTGTGTACGAAGAGCTGGTCTGTTAGCTGGATTAGCTTCGGTCAACGCACGAGCGATACCATGTCTGATGGCACCCATTTGTCCGACGATACCACCACCGCGAACAGAGATCATGACGTCGAAACGACCAACAGCATCTGTCAATTGAAAAGGAGCTTCGAAGACTTTTTCTAGTCCGTGACGTCCGCCTACATAATCTTCTACGGTGCGACCATTGATAGTCATTTGACCTTTACCAGGCAAAAGACGAACTCTGGCTGTGGCAGTTTTTCTGCGACCGGTTCCGTAGTACTGAATAACGCTAGTCATCTGCTTGCTTTTCCTTTCCTTTAGCGAGAGAGAGTATAGGACTTGGGTTGTTGAGCTTCGTGAGGGTGCTTGTCACCAACATAGACTTTCAGTTTGGTGAATTGCTCACGACCCAAAGATGTGTGGGGAAGCATGCCTTTGACGGCGCGCTCGATAATAAGTTCTGGCTTTCTGCGACGAACTGCAGCAAGGGTTTCTTCCTTGAAGCCGCCTGGAAAACCAGAGTGGCTGTAATATTTTTTCTGAACTTCTTTTTTGCCGGTCACTTTGATTTTCTCGGCATTGATGATGACGACGAAATCTCCACAATCAACATGTGGTGTAAATTCAGGCTTGTTCTTGCCTCTGAGCATGACCGAGACTTCGTTTGCAAGATGACCCAGAGTTTTTCCATCTGCATCGATCAGATACCACTGTCTGGACACTTCACTTGGTTTGGCTACATAAGTTTTCACGGTCTTGGTCCTATTCTGTTGTACTTCTAGTTTTGGTCTTTGAACAAATTGTATTCGTCTGGGTAAATCACTCGATGGAGGGTGAGTCCCCAAGGTGGAGCAGTGGGTCCGGACATGTTACGGTCCAACTTCTCGAGGGCGCAAGCTATGCTTTCGATGCTTCGCTTGTGAAGTCCAATCTCGACTAGTGTTCCCACTATTATACGCACCATATTGTACACGAAGTGGTCTGCTCTAATCCAGAATTCAAGCTCTCCTTCACCTTTGTTCAAGATTTCAGAGCGCAAAACCCTGCAAATTGGGCTACTTATTTCTCTTGGATCTGAACTTGTCGAGCGAAAAGCGCTAAAATTATGCCTACCCTGAAGCTCAAAAGCCGCAGCAGTTAACAGTTTCAGGTCCAGAGGCTGACGCACTAAAAAATGAGTATCGCACAACAAAGCAGATGCATGTTTTCTGTTCAAGATTCGATACACATATTCTCTTGACATGGCGCCACGCCTGGCGCTGAATTCGTTTGGAACCAATTGTGCTTTGACAATTGACATGCCTTTGCCGGTGATACCGTTTAGGCTGGTCTCTAATTTTTCTAAGTCAATTTCAGACGGCTCAAAAGGCCAGTCAAAATGAGCAACTTGACCACGCGCGTGCACACCAGCATCGGTGCGTCCAGCAAAAATAACTGGTACACGTTGCTTAGCTAGAGTAGCTATGGCAGACTCTAGATCCTGCTGAACTGTCATTACTCCTTTTTGAGTCTGCGAGCCATGATAGGCTTTTCCGTTATACTCAATTAAAAGAGCAATGCGTGACAATTTTTGTTTGGACTTGAACTTAGACTAGCTGGATGATAGCAAGTGTTGTGTTGTCGCCACGTCTTTCGCGATATTTGATGATGCGGGTATAGCCGCCTTCGCGCTCAAGATATTGAGGAGCGATTTCTTCAAACACACGAGTTACAACCTGGCGGTCGTACAAGAACGAATTCACTTGTCGGCGCAAATGGACAGATTTAAGAACTTCTTTCAAAGCTTCTTTATCTCCGCCTTTGGCTTTGTCGTAAGCAGCCTTATAGTCCTTGATGAAACCTTTTTTGCCTTTGGTGATGAGCTTCTCCACTTCAGGTCTCAAAGCTTTCGCTTTGGCCAAAGTAGTGATGATTTCTCCATGACGAAGAAACTCTGTGGCTAAGGTTCTCAACACAGCCTTTCTTTGATCGGCAGGTCGGCCTAAATGGTGACGCGACTTACGGTGACGCATGATATCCCTCTTTTACTTGTCCTTGTTTATGTCATCAAGGGTAAGGCCAAACTGTCTTAGTCTTTCCATGACTTCGTCAGCCGATTTCTTACCGAAATTCTTGATATTCATCAAATCGTCATAGCTGAGCTTGAGCAGCTCACCTAGTGAATTGATGTTTGCTCTCTTCAAACAGTTGTAGGCACGAACTGAAAGTTCGAGCTCTTCAATAGAGATTGAGGAGTGCTTGCCTTCTTGCGGCTGAGGCGCGGCGGTTGTTGCCACCATCGGCTTGCCAGACAATTCAGCGATTGGAATGAGATGCTCAACGAGTTGACGAGCTGCTTGCGAAATGGCTTCAGAAGCGTCGATAGCTCCGTTAGACCAAAGTTCGATTGTGAGCTTGTCGAAGTCAGTTGACTCGCCTACGCGTGTGGGCTCGACATTGTATGAAACTTTGCGAACCGGCATGTAGACTGCATCAATTGGAAGAACGTCGATAGCTTGTTTGAACTGACTATGAGCATCAGCAGGTACATAACCACGACCACGCTCGACTGTTATTTCAGCGCGGATTCTTCCACCTTCTGCCAATGTGCAAATCTGCCAATCAGGATTGATGATTGTGGCATCTGCTGGACAGAAGATATCACGGCCGGTGACTGGACCTGGACGCTCTACATCTAAGTGCAGGTATTGTGGTTCTTGGCTGAATGTTTTTACAACCAGACCTTTCAAGTTGAGCATGATGTCGATTACATCTTCGACCACACCAGGTACGGTGGTGAATTCGTGGGTGATGCTCTCGATGCGTACTGCAGTGACAGCAGAACCTTCAAGGTGAGAAAGAAGTACACGACGCAGTGAGTTGCCCACTGTGGTGCCATAACCACGCTCTAGAGGCTCGATTACGAATTTGCCGTAAATTGAACCATCAGCATGAGTTTTGTTTTCGAGACATTTGATTTTGATTGGCTCACGAGGACTTGTGTTAGGCATGTAGCCCCAGCTACTAGCTGGATCTGGTGCTGTACCTGGTACAGGAGTTTGACGCGGAATCATTCCGCCCGAACCGCCCTGACTGCCGAAGCCGCCACCCATATTGATTCCGTATTGTCTGTTGAAATCGTTGTTCACTTGTATGCCACCATTTCTGTTGCTATGCCAATGATATTGAATAAATCAATTAAACGCGTCTTCTTTTAGGAGGACGGCATCCATTGTGGGGGATTGGAGTTACATCTTTGATCAAAGTTATTTCAAGACCGGCTGCTTGCAGCGATCTGATTGCAGTTTCGCGTCCAGCTCCAGGTCCTTTGACCAGTACTTCGACCTGACGCATGCCGGAGTCCATTGAGCGACGGGCAACAATGTCTGCAGCTTGTTGAGCGGCAAATGGAGTGCCTTTCTTAGCGCCCTTGAAACCGACGGTACCAGCAGATGCCCAGGCAATTACCTGACCCTGCGGATCGGTGGAAGAGATAATGGTGTTGTTGAAAGTGCTCTGAATATGCACCACGCCTTGAGGAACAATGCGTTTCTCTTTTTTCTTAGTGCGAGACTTTGCCACCTTTGCCATATTCGTTTAGTCCTTTAAATCCTTTTTGGTGAAGTTAAATTTTAGAGTAGATTGTCAGTATTTGGTGATTTTTGGATTCAATCAATACGGAATGTATATCTACTTAGATGTTATTTTGTAGCCACTTTCTTATTGGCAACTGTTTGACGCTTGCGACCGCGACGTGTGCGGGCATTAGTCTTAGTGCGTTGACCACGAGTAGGTAGACCGCGTCTGTGACGTTGACCACGAAAGCAGTTGATTTCAATCAGACGTTTGATGTTGAGACCTTCGACTCTGCGCAAATCGCCTTCGACGGTATAAAGGCCGCTCTTCTCGATTTCTTCGCGAAGTTTAGCCACTTCATCGTCACTCAATTCGTTAACGCGTCTTTTATCCGGTATGTTCAACTTGTTGCAAATTTTTTCTGCAGTGGTTCTGCCAATCCCGTGGATGTAGCAAAGTGCAATTTTTGCGCTTTTGTTGCGGGGTAAATCGACGCCGGCAATTCTAGCCATGACCTAGTGGTCCTCCAAATAATTTATTTTCTCTAACTCTGCAATATCTGTACTAAATGATTACCCTTGGCGCTGCTTGTGCTTGGGGTTTTCGCAGATTACAGCAATACGTCCTTTACGACGAATTACTTTGCATTTTTCACAAATTTTCTTCACAGAAGCTCTGACTTTCATGATTTCTACCTTTATCGGTGTTCTTTTCAACTGAAATAGCCAGCTTCAGGCAGTGTACCTGAAGGGCATCTCAAGCCGCATCCCTGGGGCTTCTGGCGAATCTACAAACAGATTTGCACCAAAGATCCCAAGACGAATATGCAATTGTACCTTATTCTCTAATTCTGTAGGTGATACGGCCGCGCGTTAAGTCATATGGGGTGAGCTCTACACGCACTCGATCGCCCGGGAGAATCTTAATAAAGTTCTTGCGAATCTTGCCTGAAATATGGGCCAACACTTTGTGGCCGTTGTCGAGTTCTACTCGAAACATGGCGTTGGGCAAGGATTCCCGGATTGTCCCTTCGAATTCGATTACGCTTTGCTTTGCCATCCGGCTTCCTCGTTCGGTCGCTTGGTGAGCACTTCGGGCTCGCCTTCTGTTATTAAAATTGAGTGTTCAAAATGTGCTGATGCTTTGTAATCTTGCGTTACAACCGTCCAGCCATCTTGTTTGGTGCGCACTCTGTCACCACCCAGATTGAACATGGGTTCAATGGCTATTACCATACCAGGTTTTAAACGAGTCTTGCTACCAGTGCGGTAATTGAAAATGAACGGTTCTTCATGAAGCACATAACCGATGCCGTGTCCGCCGTATTCACGCACGATGCCATATGCTCCTGCATTACCTACGTCCTCCACCGCACCACCAATATCATCTAAAGTGGCACCAGCTCTAGATGCTCTGATTCCGGCATATAAACTCTCACGCGTGTCTGTAATTAGTTTTTCTTGCATTTTGTTCACGCTGCCAATAGCTACAGTGGTTGCAGTATCTGCAATCAAATCGAGCTTTTTGCCATTCTCTTCACGCTGGAATGTGACACCAAGATCGATACTGAGCAAATCGCCGTCTTTCAAAATACGCGACTTGTTTGGGATCCCATGTACTACTTCTTCGTTTATAGAAACACAAAGAGTACCTGGAAAATCTCTATAACCTTTAAAAGTGGGAATGGCTCCGGCATCTCTAATAGCTTTCTCAGCCTTTTGATCGAGTTCAAAGGTAGAAACACCCGCTTTAGCGCTTTGCATTAACATTTCCATGATTTCACCGGCAAGTTTGCCGGCTTTACGCATGTATTCGAGATCTTTATCTAGAGTTACGATCATTTGCTTACTTACCTAAACTGGGACTTGAAGCACTTTCAAAATTTGCTCAAAAATGTGCTCGGGAGTATCGTCGGCATTAAGCGATTGAAGAACACCTTTGCCTTTATAAAAACCAATTAGAGGCTCAGTCTCGCGTTTATAAGTTTCAAGTCTACTTGATACCACTTCCACTTTATCATCAGAGCGATGAATGAGCTGACTTTGACAGTAGTCGCAAACGTCCTCCACTTTAGGCGGTGCGAACTTAACGTGAAAAACGTTATTACAAACTTTGTTTGGACACGACCTGCGGCCAACAAGACGCTCTTCAAGCAACGCTGTGTCAATTTCCATGTCGATTACAGCGTTCAGTTTCATGTCGAGTTCGTCGAGCAATTTGTCCAGACTTTCAGCTTGAGCCAGATTACGCGGAAAACCATCAAGAATAAATCCCTTTTTCAAGGCCGGCATGGATAGCGCTTCTCTAAACATATCTATTAAAACAGGATCTGGAACAAGCAAACCCTTATCCATAAACTCTTTGGCTTTAAGACCAGTTGCGGTGTTTTCTCTGATAGCGGCGCGAAGTAAATCTCCTGAGGATAAATGAGCCAGATCCAACTTAGTGGAAAGCTTCTTGCACTGGGTTCCTTTGCCTGAGCCTGGTGCGCCTAAAAACAAAACTTGCATTGATCTTTTCCTCTAGATACTTGCTTGCTCGTCCGACTTTCTAAACAAGCCACGAGCCTGATATCGAGCCGATAAAGCGTGTGTGACAATTTGCTTTTGAGTATCAACCGCCACACCTACAAGAATGATGAGCGATGTACTTCCAAGCCCTTGCAGAGTGGTTACCTGCGTCCATTGCTCGGCATGTATCGGCAAAATGGCAACTATACCAATAGCGCTTGCTCCAATGAAAACAAGCCGTCCAAGAGTCGATTCAAGAAACTCAGATGTTGGTCTTCCTGGTCTTATGCCCTGGATAGCTCTTCCCTGCCTGCGCAGATTTTCAGCCATGTCTTTTGGTTGAAGAATAATTGAAGCGTAGAAATAAGCAAAGAACATAATGAGGATGAAATAGATAAGAGAATGTTCCCATCTGTAATAAGAGAGCGCGTTTATCATTTCAGTCGAAATAAAGCCCCAGACATTTTTGGCCCAGTCTTCTTTTGCAAGAGACTCTATGCCCTTGCCTAAAAATGGTATCGATACCATAAGCTCGTAGATGACAGTACCTGGATCTTTGCTCTTGCCTTGACTGACAAATTGCATGACCGTGGTTGGGAACATCAAAAGTGACGAAGAAAAGATAATTGCCATAACTCCAGAAGGGTTGATAGGCAGATAAAGATAGTCATCTGGAGCGGCAACAAAGACTTGGCGACCTACGTTTCGTCTTGCACCAAGCACCATAATTTTGCGCACACCCTGTTGTAAACATACAATCAAAGCAGCCATGGCAAGGAAAAACAACACCAATACAGTCACGCCCCAAACAGGCGATTGCCCGGTATTGACTGCATCATAAGTGTTCTTCACCATCACAGGCAGTCTTGCCACAATACCTAAGAAGATCAAAAGTGACGCACCATTGCCGACACCACGCTCGGTTATAAGTTCGCCCAGCCACATGATGAAAAGAGCCGAGGCTGTCATGATCATTGCCGAAGTAATAATGAACCAGAATCCTGGTGTTAGCACCACCGGTGGCGCCTGAATTTTGGAAAGCAAGTTTGCAAGCATTACCGATTGCATAATAGAAATGCCTACAGTAGCGAGCCTGGTTATTTGCTGTAGTTTTTTACGCCCCTGCTCGCCCTGATTTTTTTGCAAATCTTCCAGTTGAGGAAAGACTTGAGTCATTAGTTGCAGAATAATCGAAGAAGTAATGTAGGGTCCAATACCAAGCGAAAAAATAGAAAGCTTATTCAAGGCGCCGCCAGTGAATAAGTCGACCATACCAAGAAGACTCTGAGCATATTCTGGGTGTTTGAGAAAAGCGCTTGAATCAACGCCGGGCAAAGGTATATGCACACCAGCTCTGTATAGCAGGATCACTCCAAGGGTGAAAAATATTCTCTCCTTGAGTCCGGCGGCTGAGAGCATTTTGAATAGATCTTCAGGTCCGCCGATTTTACCTGGCTTACGCCTTGGTGAATTCACTTTGTAATTTTCCCCACACTAATTTGGTTTTGATAAGAAGACAAAGAATAGAAAATACCTCTAGGCTGAATTTATGTCTAGAGGCATTCTGCAAGGATTAAAGGCTCAACCGGGCTTAGCGACCACCCACGGGGATGCGTCCGCGTTTTTGTGGCTCTGGATGAATAACTTCATAAGAACCGCCAGCTTGTTGAATCTTGTCAATAGCACCTTGAGTAAAGTGATGAGCGTGGATTTTGAGAGCCACTTTCAATTCACCGTTGCCAAGGATTCTCAAACTATTGGTGGCACTGCTGTGAAGACCAAATTCAGCCAAGTTTTCTGGATTCAATTCGGTATTGGCAGGAAGTTTGTTCAACGTACCAACATTAATGGCGACCCAATTACGTCTTTTTACTTGATCGAAATTGTGGATTTTGGGAAGACGTCTGAACAAAGGAGTTTGACCGCCCTCAAATCCAAAGCGCTTGGTTTGACCAGCTCTTTGTCCTTGACCGTTGTGGCCTCTGGTTGAAGTTTTACCATGACCCGAACCACGTCCACGTCCGACTCTTTTTGTGTCTCTTGTAGAACCCTCTTTGGGTTTGAGATCTATGAGGTTCATTTTCTCTCCTTATGCCTTGCGCCGTAAAAACGACTCGGCTTCTTGTTTTACTAGTTACTTAGCTTTAGCAGTAACTTTTTTGGCTTCTTTTTTGTCTTTCAAATCGCAATCTTTGGCTTCGCAAACTTCCACCAAATGAGCTACTTTATCGAGCATTCCATTGATGGTAGGCGAAGAATTGTGCACGGCTGTTGTACCGAACTTGCGCAGACCAAGAGCTTTTACGATCTTTTTCTGAGTTTCGGTTCTACCGATCATTCCTTTTTTAAGGGTGATTTTTATCATGCTCATTTTTCTCTGGCTCCTAGTTAAGCATTTGCTTGAGGGTGATGCCTCTCAAACTGGCGGCGCGTTCAAAAGTACGCAGCTCTTTTAAGCCGTTTACAGTGGCGCGGGCAACGTTCAATGGTGAACGCGAACCCAGTGATTTAGACATGATGTCGCCGACTCCGGCAAGCTCTAACACAGCGCGTGCGGCACCACCGGCGATGACGCCAGTACCTTTAGCGGCTGGTTTGAGCAAAATGCGGCTGGAGCCTTGTTTGCCGATGATTTGATGAGGGATACTTGTGTTAATCAAGGGCACCGAAATCATAGATTTGCGTGCGTCAGAAACACCTTTTTGAATAGCGACAACGACTTCAGCAGCTTTGCCGATACCGATGCCAACTTGGCCTTTGCCGTTGCCTACTGCCACTACAGCGCGGAAGCTCAGTTTCTTACCACCCTTAACTACTTTGGTTACGCGGCGAACTTGAATGATTTTTTCTTCCCATTCTGATTGCTCACGTTCGCGGCGTGCATCGTCTTGACTGCGACGATTTGATTCGCGCGAAGACTGACGACGTCCTTTTTTAACGCCATCGCCACCAGTGGCTTCTTCCACCGGACTTGCCGGGACTGCGTGGTGCTTTTGCTCTTTTTCCATGAGTTCTTCTTTTCCTCTTTAAAGACTGAGTCCGGCGGTGCGAGCACCTTCGGCAATAGCGGCAATACGTCCATGATAAATGTATCCGCCACGATCAAAAACGACGGCTTCAATTCCTTTATCTTTAGCTCTTTTGGCGATGAGCTCACCGACTTGTTTTGCAGCATCCTTATCCCAGGATTTGCCACCTTTGAAGTCACCATCCAAGGTGCTTGCGCAAGCAAGTGTTGTAGATGTCGAATCATCCACAATCTGAGCATAAATGTGTTTGTTTGAGCGATAGACACAAAGACGCGGACGCTCTGCGGATCCGTAGATGCGGCGTCTGATGCGATTATGCCTCTTCACTCTTGCTGATTTTCTATCTGCCTTTGTAATCATTTTTCTTATTCCTGATGCAATTTTTTCTGGTTATTAGTGCTTTGTCCTAATTATTTGCTGCCGGCTGCTTTACCGGCTTTCTTCCTGATTACTTCCTCAATATATTTGACACCTTTGCCTTTGTAGACTTCTGGAGGACGTCTTGATCTGACGTCGGCGCAGAAATCGCCAAGTACTTGTTTGTCAAAACCGTTGATGGTGATTACGTTACCTTTGCCTACTGCAACTTCAATTCCTTTAGGAATTTCAATTTCGACAGGGTGCGAATAACCAAGCGCCAGGTTCAGTTTGCGACCCTCTACTACGGCGCGATAACCAACTCCGATAACTTCTAGTTTGCGCTCAAAACCTTGCGACACTCCAACCACCATATTACTGATGAGAGTGCGGGTCAGACCGTGCAGTCCACGTGCCAAACGACCATCGGTTTCTTCTTTGCGCTCAATTTTCAGATGTCCATCTTCTTGCTTAATAGCCATTTCCGGACGGAAACTTTGCGACAGCTCGCCTTTGGGACCTTTGACAGAAACTTTGTTATCTTCACCAAGGGTGACTGTAACTCCTGCCGGAATCTTGATTGGTGCTTTGCCTATGCGAGACATGGATTTATCCTCTTAATTATTCTTTGAAAAAACTACCAGACGTAAGCTAGAACTTCGCCACCCACAATGTTTTTGCGAGCCTGGCGGTCGGTCATCAAACCACGATTAGTGGAGATGATGGCAACTCCAAGTCCACCTGAAACACGAGGCAGACGATCCGAAGATCTATAAATGCGAAGTCCGGGTTTGGAAATGCGCTTGATGCCCTGGATTACTTGCTCACCCTTAGGACCGTATTTGAGAACGATACGCATTCTCTGTTTTGGGTTGCCCAAGTCTTTTGTTTCGAACGAAGAAATAAAGCCTTCGTTGCGAAGCAATTCAGCCAAAGCTATTTTTTGTTTGGAGGCCGGCATTTCGACAACTGGTGACGATACCCGCGTTGCATTTCGGATATGTGTAAACATGTCGGCTATTGGATCTGTTACTGGCATTTATTTTTCTCCTACCAACTCGATTTGGTTACGCCGGGCAATAAACCTTCGTGAGCCATTTTTCTGAAGCAGAGGCGGCACAGTCCGAAATCACGAAAGACGCCTCTGGGACGTCCGCAAATGCGGCAACGATTGTGTAAGCGCACTTTTGGATACTTGCCTTTCAGGACAAGCTCCCTGCGCTTATGCTCTTTGTCAATCATCGATGTCTTAGCCAATTTTCTATTCCTCTCCTTACTCGCTTACGCGACTACTTTTTAAATGGCATTCCTAATTCTTTGAGCAATGCAAGACCTTCTTGATCAGTTCTTGCAGTTGTGACGATGGCGATATCCATTCCTCTTGTCGCGTCGATTTTGTCGTACGAGATTTCAGGAAAGATAAGCTGCTCTTTGAGGCCTAACGAATAGTTTCCTCTTCCGTCAAATGATTTTGGTGATAGTCCGCGGAAGTCTTTGATACGCGGAAGGGCGATATGCATCAATTTGGACAAGAAGTAATACATGCGTTTGCCGCGGAGCGTAACGCTCACGCCAACAGGCATACCTTGTCTCAATTTGAATGTAGCGATTGATTTTTTAGCTCTTTTAATTACCGGTTTTTGACCACCGATAGTGGTTATGTCACTGACACCACCTTCAATCGCTTTAGCCGATGAAGTAGTTTCGCCAATGCCCATATTAAGGACAACTTTTTCAATACGCGGGATTTGCAGTTCGTTTTTATAGTCAAACTGCTTTTTCAAACTTGGCTTTACTGTTTTGTCGTAATGCTCTTTTACGTCGATCATTTTGGTTCGTCCTTCTAATTTTAGTTGTCTAGAATCTCGCCTGATTTCACGCCCACTCTCACTTTTTTGCCATTTTCAAGCACTTTATGACGAATGCGGGTCGGTTTTTTGGCGACGGGATCGTATAACTGAACTTTGCATGCGAAGATTGGAGCTTCTTTCTCCACGATTCCGCCTTGAGTCTGCATCGAACCAGGACGGGCTTTGGTAGCTCGTTTGATCACGTTGATACCTTCAACGATGATTTTGCCCTGGGCAGGAAAAACTTTGAGCACTTTGCCAATTTTGCCTTTGCCTGCTTTTTCAGATCCCGAAATCATCATTACTAGGTCGCCGCGTTTGACGTGCATTTTGGGCACCAGATTGGTGACACCTTTTTTCACGAGCGCTTCAGACACAAGAGCGATGCCACCAGATTTGATTTTGGCGGATACAGCCCTTTTGGTGAATCTAAGCTTGTTAGGTTTCACTGGCTTCTTAGTAGATTTTCGTTTTCCGGTTGTCTCTTGAGCGGAACTCATTGTTTTTACCTCTGTATACTTCTTCAATTTCTTTCGCTGGGCTTAAATAACTTCTGGTGCCAACGAAATTATCTTGGTGAAATTCTTGTCTCTGAGTTCGCGGGCAATAGGTCCGAAAACGCGAGTACCTTTTGGGTTGCCATCTTTTTGGATGATCACAGCAGCATTGTCGTCAAAGCGAATAGTGGTGCCATCGGGACGACGGACACTTTGTTTGACTCTGACAATCACAGCTTGAACTACATCAGATTTTTTAACCGGCATGTGGGGAATCGCTTCTTTAACAGTGGCAACAATTTTGTCGCCGACCGATGCAAAAGTGCGGTTACCGCCAAGGACACGAATACAAAGAAGCTCTTTGGCTCCAGTGTTGTCAGCGCATGTCAGTCTAGTTTCTTGTTGAATCATTATTTCGACTCCTTATCAATCGAGGAGGAGACGTTGTCTTGCGAGACTTTTTGAATCTCGATTACTTTCCAAGTTTTTTCTTTGGAGAGTGGTCTGCACTCTTCAATTTTCACTTCGTCTCCAGTTTTGCAAGCATTGGAGGCATCATGTGCTTTGAACTTGGTTGTTTTGACAATCTGCTTCTCGTAACGTGCGTGAGCGACGCGTCTTTCCACAGCAACTACGACGGTTTTATCCATCTTGTCTGATACCACGGTTCCGACTAAAACTTTCTTTGGCATGACTTACTTACTTCCTTTTGATACTTTTTTCTCAGACTTGTCAGCTTTTTCTGTGATTATGGTCAGAAGTTGAGCCAGTCTTTTCTTTGTCTGCCTTAGTTTGGCAGTGCTCTCAAGCTTGCGCAGCGAATGAGCAAAACGCAGACTGACAATTTCCTTGCGGGTATCAGCTACCTGTGTATTCAATTCTTCTTGCGAAAGCTCTCGCATTTCCTTGATTTTCATCTTGTCCTCACTAACTACCAAGTTGGCGTTTAACTACACGACACTTGACTGGAAGCTTTTGAGCAGCCAGAGCGAGTGCTTCGTGCGCGTCTTTTTCAGTTACGCCTGCCATTTCAAACATTACGCGACCAGTTTTAACCACAGCCACCCAGAATTCTGGATTACCTTTACCAGAGCCCATGCGGACTTCGGCTGGTTTTTTCGATACTGCTTTATCGGGGAATACGCGAATCCAAATTTGACCACCACGTTTAACCGAACGGGTCATCGCTTTACGTGCAGCTTCAATCTGACGCGATGTAATCCAGGCTGGTTCAAGAACCTGCAAACCGTATTCGCCAAAATCTACTTTGACGCCACGGGTTTCGCAGCCGGTCATACGGCCCCTGTGATGTTTTCTGTATTTGGTACGCTTCGGCATTAACATTTCGACTAACCTGCCTTTCTGGATCTCTTGCCAGATTTTTGCGGAGCGCGCTCCGGTCTATCCACATTTTGTCTATCGCGATCCGTTTGGAGCTTGATGTTAGGAGGAGACCATTGACCTGGTTCGAGTTCGCCTCTGAAAATCCAGACTTTGACTCCGATTACACCCATTAGAGTGCTTGCTGAGGCGACACCATAATCGATATCAGCTCTCAGTGTTTGTAGTGGAATTCGTCCTTCTTTAGCCCATTCGGTTCTGGCGATTTCAGCACCACCAAGACGTCCTGCCACCATTACTTTGATACCAATGGCACCAGCGCGCATACAGCGTTGCATGGCTTGTTTCATAGCTCTTCTGAAAGCAACGCGTTTTTCCAACTGTTGAGCGATTGATTGCGCCACCAGTTTCGATTCAAGATCGACACGATTAATTTCAAGGATATTGATTTTTACTTCAAGTCCTTTGCGGCTCAGCATTGCGCGAATCTTTCCAGCCAATGTCTCGATTCCTTGACCGCCTTTGCCGACGACTACGCCAGGACGAGCAGTGTAGATATCGATTGTGACCTGGTCGACTTTGCGTGAAATCTCAAGCTTCGACACACCAGCGCCTTCGAGTTCTTTAGTCAAGAAACGACGTAGACGATTGTCTTCTTCGATTAGAGGAGCAACTTCTTTTTTCTGAACAATCCAGTTAGACTGCCATCCTTTATGGATGCCGACTCTATAACCGTTTGGATGTACTTTCTGACCCAAGATCCTGCTCCTTTTTTATACGTCTGAGAGAACAACTGTGATGTGACTTGTACGTTTCAAGATTGGCATGGCACGACCACGTGCTCTTGCTCTGAAGCGGCGGGGCAAGGTAGGACCTTGGTCGGCATACGCTTCGGTAACGACAAGTCTTCCGGCTTCTTCTTCAGAAATCGGATTTTCTTGATGATGAATGAGGTTGTACATAGCCGAGTTGACTACTTTCCAAACTTCTTTGGAAGCAGCGTAAGGCATGAACTGGAGCATTTCCAGAGCTTCACCGGCGGATTTGCCGCGAATCTCGTCAATTACGCGACGCACCTTGCGTGGTGACATCCTTATCCATTTGGCTTTTGCTTTACTTTCCATGACTTATCCTCTTTTGGCTGTCTTCTCGCCACCAGCATGACCTTTGAAAAGTCTTGTGGGAGCGAACTCACCCAGGCGGTGACCGATCATTTGTTCGGTTACATATATCGGTACATGTTTGCGACCGTTATAGATGGCGATGGTGTGACCGATCATGTCAGGCACAATCATTGAAGCTCGTGACCAAGATTTGATCACGCGTTTTTCGCCTTTCTTATTCATCTCTTCGATTTTTTTATGGAGCGAGGGATGAACGAACGGACCCTTTTTAAGCGATCGAGACACTGTAACCTCCTGAGCTACTTCTATTTAGTGCGTCTTTTAACGATGAATTTATCCGAAGGACGGCGACCACGGCGGGTTTTGTAACCCATAGCCGGTTTGCCCCAGGGAGTTTGTGGTTTGCCACCAACGGGTGAGCGGCCTTCGCCACCACCATGTGGGTGATCTACAGCGTTCATGGTGACACCACGCACGGTGGGTTTGATACCCATCCAACGAGTGCGACCGGCTTTACCGATACGAACGTTTTTGGCATCGGTGTTGCCCAACTGTCCGATGGTAGCCATGCAATCTACAAGCACCATGCGCATTTCGCCTGATGGCAAACGCAAAGTAGCAAATTTTCCTTCTTTGGCTAGAAGTTGAATTTGAGTTCCGGCTGAACGACCAAGTTGTCCGCCTTTGCCCAGGTTCATTTCAACGTTGTGAACCATGGTACCCAAAGGAATTTGTTTAAGAGTAAGAGCATTGCCAACTTTGATTTCGGCATTAGGTCCGCTCATCACACTTTGTCCGACTTTCAGTCCAACTGGAGCCAGAATGTAGCGTTTTTCGCCATCGGCATACTGAAGCAAACAAATTCTTGTATTGCGGTTTGGATCGTATTCAATTGCTTTTACTTCAGCAGGAATATCGAATTTGTCTCTTTTAAAATCGATGATGCGATATTTGCGTTTGTGTCCGCCACCGCGGTGACGCAGTGTGACGCGACCCTGGTTGTTACGTCCAGCGTGCTTCTTCAGTGTCGCGACCAGCGATTTCTCGGGAATCGACTTAGTGATTTCCGAAAAATCTGCAAGGGACATATTGCGACGTCCGGCAGATGTTGGATTGACTTTCCTTACTGGCATTGTGAATTTCCTTCTTTATTACGATTCGAAAAAGTCGAGAGCATCACCGGATATGGTGACATAAGCTTTTTTGCCGTCTTTAGGAGCGCGACCATGACGCTTGCGACGTGAGAAGCGATCTCTTGTTGCGACGGTGGCAACCTTAACCACTTCGGTTTTCTTGTCAGGGTAAAGCGAGGCAATGAGCTCGGTTAAAGCGTTTTTGATCTCGACTTTATTAGCATCCGGGCACACTTCGAAAGTGTAAGTACCGACGGCAGCCATCTGAGCCGATTTCTCGGTCAGGATAGGTCTTTTGATAATTTGAGAATTTCTTTTATTCATGGCTCTTTATTTGTCCGATTTTTTGGCTTTGCTTTCTTTCTTCTCGCCGTCTTTTTTGGTTTCGGCTTTGGCTTCTTTAGCTGGTTTCTTTGCTTCAGTCGCTTTTTCTTTCTTTGCTTGTGGAGCTTCGGCTTTCTTTGCCGATTTCTCTTTTTCTAACTTGGCTTTAGGAGCCTTAGCTGATTTCTCTTTTTTAGAAGGAGCAGCTTTTTTAGGTTGAGCTTTTGCTTTTTTGGCTTTGCCAGATTTTTTCTCAGCCGTTTTGGCAGCTACGCGCTCTTGTTGAGCTTTGCTTGGAGCCAATCTTTCGTTCAATTTTTCCAAACTGCCCTTTGTAAGAACAATAGCTTCTGCGTTGAGCAGATCCTTCACGCTCAAGTTACCCAAACGCACCACTTTCAGCTTTGCGATATTGCGGCTAGCCATCTGTGTTTTTTGCGATTGCTCGGCTAGTTTTTCACCATCGAAATCGAGAGCAAGCACAATTTTCTTGCCTTCCAGTTGCAAGTCTTTCAAAATTTGATTGAAACGTTTGGTATAGCCTTTGGTTTCTTTGCTGTCAGCAAATTCTTCAAAGCCACTTACTACGACTAGTTTGTCGAAACAAAAACCAATCGCTTCACGAAGTGCCGCCACGCGCATTTTTTGTGGCATGTCTTTGGAATAGTCTCTTGGCTTAGGTCCAAAAGTGACACCACCACCATTCCACAAGGGCGAGCGGATAGAGCCTACGCGGGCTTTACCAGTACCTTTTTGACGCCATGGCTTGCGACCACCACCGCGTACTTCAGCACGTGTCTTTGTGTTGGCGCTTCCTTGTCTGGCATTAGCCAGTTCTCTTACGACAGAAAGGTGCATTGTATGCAGAGCGGCATCCTTATGATGTTCGTTCTGTGCAGAGGTGAACGCCGAATTTTTCAATTGGACGTCGCCTACTTTCTTTCCTTTGAGGTCTAATACTTGGGTGGATGTCATTGTTTTATCTCTTCTGCTTTTGACTTACGGTCTACTTATATAGGTACTAGTTCCACTTGGTTCTGGAGGGTGTAATAACAACAAGACCCCCTTCAACGCCGGGCACTGCACCCTTCACGTATAGGAGACCTTTTTCTGAATCAACTTTTACTACTTTGAGATGGCGTTGGCAGACAGTTCTGTTGCCCATTTTGCCTGGCATGTGGGTTCCGCGGTAAACGCGACCTGGTGTGGTACCAGCACCGATTGATCCCATTGAGCGGTGAAATTTAGAGCCGTGAGCCATAGGTCCGCGACCTGCATTCCAGCGTTTGATGGTACCTTGCATACCTTTACCAATTGAGCTTCCGCGCACATCAACCAGCATGTCTTCTTTGAATAGGCTTTCTGGTTTAATGGCATCACCGATGGTGAACTCATCTGGATTGTCTACACGAAACTCTTTAAGAGGTTTGACTGCAGGCACCGAATTTTTCTTCAAGGCACCCATTTCTGGCTTGTTCAGTTTTTTCTCGATGGTTTTGAAACCGCCAACTTGAATAGCTGTATAGCCATTGTTTTCTTTGCTCAATTTAGCAGTCACTATGTTGTCGCCCAATTGAACGATGGTTACAGGCAAAGCAAGACCGGTCTTGTCATAGACCTGAGTCATTCCTATCTTTTTGCCTAACAGACTTAATTTCATCACTTGCCTCTCTTTAGAGTTTCACTTCGATGTCTACACCAGCAGGCAAATCAAGACGCATAAGCGCATCCGCCGTGGTGGGGGTGGGGTCATTTATGTCAATCAGTCTTTTGTGTACGCGGATTTCGAAATGCTCTCTGGATTTCTTATCTACGTGGGGTGAGCGCAACACGCAATAGATTTTCTTGCGAGTAGGCAATGGAATAGGACCGCAAATAGTGGCGCCGGTACGACGGGCTGTATCCACGATTTGATCCGAAGATTTGTCGAGCAATTTATGATCGTAAGATTTGAGACGGATGCGGATGCGCTGCACTTTTGAAGCGTTTCCATTAGTCTCGGTCTTTTGTGCCTTCGCACGCGCCATGTTTCGTTTCTCCATCTACATATATGTGGATTGCTGGTTTTGACACCAATGCTCGTTTTATCGGGACAAGCCCGGTCCAAGCAAAAATTAACGCCGTCTTATACTTGAAGTCCTCACAGGACTGCCGTTTCTGGCGACGAAAGAACAATTCTATCTATAAGAATAGCTTTTGGATTCTAAATTTTATCTTCATTAAACAATTGAATTTACTGCATTTCGGGCGATCCTCTCTAAAACCGGCTATTTACGCCACTTGCCAAGGATTGCCGTCGCAAATTGCTTCATACATTTATGTAAAGCATTCAGTACATATCAAGAAGATATAGCGGTTTTCAAGAGAAGAATTCTGTTCTAATTTTTTTTGAAGATCTCAACAGGTCTTTTTTGCAAAAAAGTTGAGCATAACTATTTCGGCATGTTTGCTTATGGGGAGCACCTAGAGTTTTTCGACCCTTCTCAAATTTCAAAAGCTCAGATCTAAGGAGTATGAGAAGAAGACCTTATTTTTAAAACTGCAATAAAAAAACAGGCACCATCGCTGATGCCTGTTTTAGATTTTTACTTTCGTTTTTTGTATCAGTTCTTATGTAAGAATGTCCGACACAACTCCGGCTCCGACGGTTCTGCCGCCTTCGCGGATAGCGAATCTCATACCTTGCTCAACGGCTACTGGTTGAATAAGTTCAACTTTCATAGACACGTTGTCGCCGGGCATGACCATCTCAACGCCTTCTGGCAATTCGATGGATCCGGTCACGTCAGTTGTTCTGATGTAGAACTGAGGTCTGTAACCAGGGAAGAATGGGGTGTGACGACCACCTTCTTCTTTGCTCAAGACGTAAACTTCAGCTTTGAATTTGGTGTGTGGTTTGATCGAACCTGGTTTGGCAATAACCTGACCACGTTGAATCATTGTTTTGTCCACACCACGAAGAAGTACGCCTACGTTATCGCCTGCGATACCTTCATCTAGAGTCTTTTGATACATTTCAACACCGGTGACGGTGGTTTTCTTTGTATCAACTAGACCGATGATTTCGACTTCATCACCAACTTTGCACTGACCGCGCTCAATTCTTCCTGTAGCAACGGTACCGCGGCCGGTGATGGAGAACACGTCTTCAACAGCCAGCAAGAACGGTTTGTCGATTTCACGTTCGGGTGTTGGAATGTAAGAATCAACTGCTTTTGTTAGTTCAATGATTTTTTCTTCGAATGCCTTATCGCCTTCAAGGGCTTTAAGAGCGGATCCGCGGATGAATGGAATATCGTCACCTGGGAATTCGAATTTGGTGAGCAATTCTCTTGCTTCAATTTCGACCAAGTCGAGAAGTTCTGGATCATCAACCATGTCGCATTTGTTCATGAACACTACGATGTGTGGAACGCCTACCTGACGAGCAAGCAAGATGTGCTCGCGTGTCTGGGGCATAGGTCCATCGTTTGCTGAGATAACCAAAATAGCTCCGTCCATTTG
Source organism: uncultured Candidatus Obscuribacterales bacterium (assembly GCA_964606665.1). Lineage (GTDB taxonomy): Bacteria > Cyanobacteriota > Vampirovibrionia > Obscuribacterales > Obscuribacteraceae > Aved-18. Next base: position 56,987 of record CAZSHS010000007.1, read on the forward strand.
GGCGGCGCCTGTGATCATGTTTTTGATGTAGTCAGCGTGACCTGGGCAGTCTACGTGGCTGTAGTGACGGTTATCTGTTTGATATTCGACGTGAGCGGTATTGATTGTGATACCACGAGCCTTCTCTTCTGGAGCGGCATCGATTTCATCGTATTTCTTGTATTTAGCATTACCCTTCTCAGCCAAAACTTTTGTAATTGCTGCGGTCAGGGTTGTTTTACCATGGTCAACGTGACCAATAGTGCCAACGTTTACGTTGGGCTTATTCCTGTTGTATTTCTCGCGGGCCATCTCTTACGATTCTCCTTAACTACAGATGCCTATAAAAGGTCAATGTTCAATTACTTTTGGTCTGCTCTAGGTAAATTTATGGAGCCCATGACGAGATTTGAACTCGTGACCTCCCCCTTACCAAGGGGGTGCACTACCACTGTGCTACATGGGCATAAGCCCATCGCTGCCGCATAAAGTTTATTACGATACTTTGGCTCAGTAGCAAATTTTTAAGTAATTGTACGTTTTCCCTCCACAGACTGTTGTTTTGCTTGTTCTTTTAAAAATGGGCAGGACTGGATTTGAACCAGTGTAGGCGTAAGCCAACGAGTTTACAGCCCGTCTCCTTTAACCACTCGGACACCTGCCCCCATAGCCGGTAATGGGATTCGAACCCGCAACCTACGGTTTACAAAACCGTTGCTCTACCGTTGAGCTATACCGGCATAAGGAAAATGAATTCTACTTATATATATAAGCAAAGTCAATTTTTATAAGCGCTTCGCCAAAATCTTGCTTTACGTCTGTTTATCAGATTTGGCAAGGGTCTTAGCAAGTGTCTGTTGGCGAGCAATTTCATAAAGGGCGATTCCGCATGCTACAGAAGCGTTCAGAGACTCGGTCTTGCCAAGCATTGGGATATTGACTAGAACGTCACAAGTTTCTTCAACCAGACGTCTCATGCCTTTGCCTTCGCTACCTACAAGCAATACTATTTTGCCGTTCAAATCTACCTTATATATAGGTTGCGTTGCCCCTGGAGCCAGTCCGATAACCCAGAACCCACCCTCTTTTAAACTCTCTAAAGTGCGCACCAGATTTGTCACTTGAAAAACCGGAATATAAGCAAGTGCACCTGCGCTCACCTTGGCTACCGTCTGAGTAACTTGCACATTTCGTCTATCGGGAACTACCACTCCACAAGCACCAATTGCTTCAGCAGCTCTCACTATTGCACCAAGATTACGCGGGTCTTCAATTCCGTCACAAGCCACAATCATGGCGTTGCCTTCCATGTTCTTAATCATGTCAATTAAATCGGAATGAGTTTTAAGCTTGGTTGGACTCAAGCTTGCTACCACACCTTGATGTCTTGTTTCACGCCCGACCATCGATTCGAGCTTGAAGCGTGGCACGTCCATAATAACAATGCCTTCTTTCTTAGCCAGTGTCTTGATTTGGTGCAATCGAGGATCGTCTTTTGCTTGCTGCATCTCCATGTAGATGCGATTGACAGAGGCTAGTTCTGGAGCGTTGCTATTCTGAACATTGCCGCTTCGCTCGTCTAATTGCTTTAGATAGGCAAGAACGGTATTGCGACCGCAGATTAGCTCATTATTTTGCTCTTGCTCTTCGTTATTATCCATAAAATTACAGAACCTGCCCGCCAGCCACGCGCTGGGAAAATCACCATGGACAGAGGATAGCACTCTGCTTATGATCTGGTCATGTTATTTGATGTGGTATTTTTTGGACTTCCAGCAGCACTAATGGTGTGCCTGGCTGCTCATGCCCTTCGAGGCGACGATTTTAGATTCTGGTTACCTGCATTTGCCACAAGCTCCTACTGTCTTTTTTATCTTGTAGGCGGCAAAGACGTACTTTTATATTTGACTATGGCTCTATTGATGGGCGGCGGTGTGCTATCTTGCGCAGGCTCCTCAGCGGGAGCTGGCGGAATTTAACTTTTTGATCAAAAAAAACACAACCTATATCGGTTGTGCTTTCGTAAATTATTCTCTTCGCTTTTACATGGGCTATTGCATGCGCTATTCCATGCGCTATTGCATGGGCTATTCCATGCGCGCTTTTTTCATTCCAGTTGGAATTGGGATGGCATGCCGATTTTGTTGCGCCTCTGCCAATGAGCGCATATTGATTCCGTGCTTTTTCAACCAGCGCGAGATAGTATTTGGATCGCACCAACGATTTTCTTGTTCGCGATAAAGTTTGGCAATTTCGACCGTGCTAAGCTTTTCTTTCACGTACCTGTCATAAAGCCATTCTCTGTCCTGGTAGAGGGTTTTATTTCGAAGACTTTTACTCAACTTGTTTCACTCCTTGAAAGGAGGCCTCTCTCTTACTACATATTCTAATTGTTATGGTTTACCCCTCTCTTTGCAACCCCTTTTCTCATAAATTTGGATTATATTTTTAAATTGAAGATGAAAAACGATAAAAAACCAGACCTGAGCCGGCTTCCTCAAGTTGAATCAATTTTGAAACAACCGCGTATCGAGCATCTGGTAAAAAATGAAAAGGCAAATCGGCAAATTTTGACTGAGCTTACAAGAGAAGTTTTGCAAGAGCTGCGAACCGGTATGCAAGCAATAGATTCACTCGACCTCAATTCGCTCAGCCAGATGGTCGAATACAAATGGCGCGAGCTTTCTGAGCATCATATGATTCGAGTAATCAATGCCACTGGCGTGATTCTGAATACCAATCTGGGACGGGCCCCACTGGCTCAAAAAATCGCCGATGAAGTCTCTAATTTAATAACTGGTTATTGCAGCCTGGAATATGACTTAAATAAAGGTGAACGCTCAAATCGCACCAAAAACATTAGTCGCCTAATTCAAATTTTGACCAAAGCTCAAGACGCCATAGTAGTAAATAACAATGCTGCCGCAGTTATGCTTGCCATTTGCGCTCTGGCTCAGGGAAAAGAAGTAGTGGTTTCGCGCTCCGAACTTGTTGAAATTGGCGGAAGCTTTAGATTGCCCGATGTAATTGTGGCTTCTGGAGCCAAACTAGAAGAAGTCGGCACCACTAATAAAACCAAAATCAGTGACTATACCAATGCTTTATCCCCAGAAACGGCATGTATTCTTAAATGCCATCAATCCAATTTCAAAATTATTGGATTCACAGATGAAGCAAAACCTGAAGAGTTGGCAGCACTA